>NZ_JBVJPY010000003.1:0-677924 GCF_055609145.1 Streptomyces sp. NPDC036822 | reverse complement strand
TTTCCCTTTCCGGCGGTTCCGACTCTATCAGATCCTTTCGGGCCTGATTCCCAGTCAGAGGGGGTTGTCCTCGCGGCTGTTGGGCCGTTCCGACGAGTGAGACTTTAGCGGATTCCCCGCCCCCGACGCTAATCGGGCGGCGCACGCTCAAACCTTCGAACGTGGATTCCTCATTTCGCAAAAACGCACGGAAAGAAGAACGGCACGATGAAGCGCCGTCAGCTTGAGTGGTTCTTGCGGAATGGCTGTCCGGGGCCGACCGGGGTCGGTGCTCACGTCGGACAACTCGGAGAACACTACGGACCGGTCAATCCCGTGTCAACCCCGGCCCTGGGGGCGCGCACCGTCGGTATGACGACGCCTGCGCGCACCCTTGGGTGTTGGCCGCCTGGCGGCGGGGCGAGGGGGTCAGCCGTTGCCGGAGGCGAGCTCGCGGCTGCGGTCGCGGGCTGCCTCCAGGGCGGCGATCAGGGCCGCGCGGACGCCGTGGTTCTCCAGTTCGCGGATGGCGCTGATGGTGGTGCCGGCCGGGGAGGTCACGGCCTCGCGGAGCTTGACGGGGTGTTCGCCGCTGTCGCGGAGCATCACGGCGGCGCCGATGGCGGCCTGGACGATGAGGTCGTGGGCCTGGGCGCGAGGCAGGCCGAGGAGGATGCCGGCGTCGGTCATGGCTTCGACCAGGAAGTAGAAGTAGGCCGGGCCGGAGCCGGAGAGGGCGGTGGCCGCGTCCTGCTGGGACTCGGGGACGCGCAGGGTCTTGCCCACGCCGCCGAAGATCTCCTCGGTGTGCGCGAGATGCTCGGGGGTGGCGTGGCTGCCGGCCGAGATCACGGACATGCCCTCGTCGACGAGGACGGGGGTGTTGGGCATGACCCGGACGACCGGGGTGCCGGCGGTGAGCCGGTCCTCGATGAACGAGGTGGGGATGCCGGCGGCGGCGCTGACGACCAGGCGGTCTGCGGTGACGTGCGGCGCGAGCTCGTCGAGGAGGCGGCCCATGTCCTGGGGCTTCACGGCGAGGATGAGGGTGTCGGCGCGCTTGGCCGCCTCGGCGTTGGTGACCGGCTCGACGCCGTAGCGTGCGCGCAGCTCTTCGGCGCGTTCGGTGCGGCGGGCGGTGACCAGGAGGTCGGCGGGGCGCCAGCCGGCTCGGATCATGCCGCTGAGGAGCGCTTCACCGATCTTGCCGGTGCCGAGGACTGCGACGGTCTGGGTCATGGCTCTGTTCACCTCGCCGGAGGGGGTACGTGCCGCCATCCTCGCACCGTGAGGGCGCCGCGGCTTCGGGTGTCCGAGGGGCGGTCACCCGGTGCGGCGGCGGAGGGTGGCCGCGCCGAGGACGAGGACGAGGAGGGCGCAGCCGGCGACGACGAGGGCGTCGCGGAGGAAGGCGTCGGTGACCTCGGGGTGGCGGAGGACCTCGTTCATGCCGTCCACGGCGTACGACATGGGCAGGGCGTCGGAGATCGCCTCCAGGGCGGGCTGCATCCGGTCGCGCGGGGTGAACAGTCCGCAGAGCAGCAGCTGGGGGAAGATCACGGCCGGCATGAACTGGACGGCCTGGAACTCGGATGCCGCGAAGGCGGAGACGAAGAGGCCGAGGGCGGTGCCGAGGAGCGCGTCGAGGAGGGCGACCAGCAGGAGGAGCCAGGGGGAGCCGACGACGTCGAGGCCGAGGAACCACAGGGCGAGGCCGGTGGCGAGGGCGGACTGGACGACGGCGAGGAGTCCGAAGGCGAGGGCGTAGCCGGCGATGAGGTCGGCTTTCCCGAGGGGCATGGCGAGCAGCCGCTCCAGGGTGCCGGAGGTGCGTTCGCGCAGGGTGGCGATCGAGGTCACGAGGAACATCGTGATCAGCGGGAAGATGCCGAGCAGTGAGGCGCCGATGCCGTCGAAGGTCGCCGGGCTCCGGTCGAAGACCCACCGGAGCAGGAAGAGCATCAGGCACGGGACGGCGAGCATCAGGGCGATCGAGCGCGGGTCGTGGCGCAGCTGGCGCAGGACGCGGGCGGCGGTGGCGAGGGCGCGGGAGAAGGAGAGGGAGAGGGCGGCCGCTCGGCTCGGTCGGGGCAGGGGGGTGGCGGGGGACGGGCCGTCGGTCATCGCTGGGGCTCCTCGGTGCGTGCGTCCGCGCGGGCGGCGGCGGCGTCGACCAGTCGGAGGAAGGCGTCCTCGACGGTGGCGGTGTCGTTGCGTCGTCTGAGGGCTTCGGGGGTGTCGTCGGCGAGGATCTCGCCCTCCCGCATGAGGAGCAGCCGGTGGCAGCGCTCGGCCTCGTCCATGACGTGGGAGGAGACGAGGATCGTGGCGCCCCGGCGGTCGGCGATGCGGTGGAAGAGGTTCCACAGGTCGCGGCGGAGGACGGGGTCGAGGCCGACGGTGGGTTCGTCGAGGACGAGGAGTTCCGGGGTGCCGAGGAGGGCGACGGCAAGGGAGACGCGGCTGCGCTGGCCGCCGGAGAGCCGGCCGGCGAGCGAGCCGGCGTGCGAGGCGAGGTCGACGTCGTCGATGGCCCGGGTCACGGCGGTGCGGCGTTCCTCGCGGTGGGCGCGGCCGGGGAGGAGGACGGAGGCGAAGTAGTCGAGGTTCTGGGCGACGGTGAGGTCGTCGTAGACGGACGGCGCCTGGGTGACGTAGCCGATGCGGGAGCGCAGGGTGGCGTCGCCGGCGGGGCGGCCGAGGACGTCGAGGGTTCCGGTGACCTTGGCCTGGGTGCCGACGACGGCGCGCATCAGGGTGGACTTGCCGCAGCCGGAGGGGCCGAGGAGGCCGGTGATCCGGCCGGGCCGTACGTCGAAGTCGAGGCCGCGCAGGACGGTGCGGTCGCCTCGGTGGACGGTGAGGCCGCGGGCGACGATCGCTGCGGTGGGGGCCTGTTCCGCGGCCGGTTCCGCGAGCTGTTCCGGGACACGCTCGGGGTAATTCACCATGCGATGAATATTGCGCGCGGGGCGGAGGGCGTCAAGCGTTGGGACGCGGGCGCGCGCCTGGGCGGGGCGTGGGCCGGGGGGCGGGCCCCGGGAGAGCGCTGCGGGCTCGGGCGCGCCGGTTTCGACCGGCGCGGCGGGGCTACTTCCGCTTCGGCTTCTTGCGGGCCGCCGGGTTGCCCGTGCGGGTCCCGCGCCGCTTCTCGTACCGCGCGCGGGCCGTCTCGTACTCGGTGCGCCGCAGCTTCTCGCCCGGCGCCTCCTTGAGGCAGCGGAAGGCGTAGGCGAGGAGGGAGCCGATGAAACCGATCGCCTTGAGGCTGCGCAGGGAGTCCTCGCGGGCCGGGTCGGCGGGGCGCCGGTCGAATCCCTCCCATGTCCCGCGGAAGGCGATGGCGCTGCAGATCGCGAACATGACGATCACCAGGATGTTGACGAAGCCGCCGACGTCGGCGATCTCCAGGCCCTGGTAGCCGAAGCGCAGCACGAGGCAGCCGGCCGCCGCCGCGACGAGCGCGCCGACCGCGAGGCCGGCGCGGCGCAGGCCGTAGTGGCCGGAGTGGTCGACCCAGCTCGTGCCGAAGAAACGGATCTCCTCGGGCCGCGGCCCGGCGGGAGTGCCGTCGGCCGCGCCCTCGGCGGCGCCGGTGGTGCGGGGGTTCTCGGGCCGGTCGGTACCGTCGTCGTCGCTCACAGGACCGATTATCCCCGGCTCGTCCCCTCGGCGGCACGGCCGAGGGGACGATCGAGGGGCCTTCGACGAGCAGCCCGGTCCGGGCCTCAGCCGCAGTGGCGGGCGACGTAGCCGTCGGAGCCCGTCTTCACGTAGGCGTCGGAGATGAACTCGCCCGTGGCGATGTTGTCCCAGATGTTCGTGGTGCCGTACGGGCCGGAGATCCACTCGCCCGGCGTCTGGCAGTAGATCGCCACCCGTACGTCCAGGGCCAGGGTCCGCACGATCCGGTACTGCGTGCCCGGGCCCGAGCGGACGTTGACCCGGTAGCCGGGGGCGACCGGGTAGCGGGTGACGCTCATGGTGGCCACCCCGTCGAGTGCCGCGACCTCCCCCGCGGCGACGTCCAGGGAGACGACCGCGGGTTCCGCCACGGCCGTCGCCGCGTGGCCCCCGTCCCCCCGGCCGTCCTCGTCCGTCCGGATCTTCTCGTTCATCCGGTCCTTCTCGTCCACGCCCATGGCGTCCTCCCCCGTTCGGCGCACGAAGCGCTCCGCTGACCGTCACGTTCCGCGACGCGCGCAGGCTAGCAAGCCCCCTCGGTCGTACGGATGCCATCGACTAGGCTCCGTGCGTCGCGCACGCGCGCGAACACGACGGGGAACCACACGGGGGTGGGCTATGCCGCCGTTGCGCAGCACCGGCGCCGACCGGGAAGCGGAAGAGCCTGAATACGCCGGCGCGTACCGCCTCCAGGCCTGTCTCGGCGCGGGCGGGATGGGCGTGGTGCATCTGGCCACCTCGGCCTCCGGGCTGCGGCTCGCGGTCAAGGTCGTGCACGGGCAGTACGCGGAGGACCCGGAGTTCAGGGCGCGGTTCCGGCAGGAGGTGGCGGCCGCCCGGCGGGTGAGCGGAGCCTTCACCGCGCCCGTCGTGGACGCCGATCCCGATGCCGTGCGCCCCTGGATGGCGACGCTCTACGTCCCCGGCCCCACCCTCGCCGACCAGGTGAAGCGGAACGGGCCCCTCTCCCCGGCGGAGCTGCGCAGGCTGACGGCGGGGCTCGCGGAGGCGCTGCGTGACATCCACCGGGCGGGGGTCGTCCACCGGGATCTCAAGCCGAGCAACGTACTGCTCACCGACACCGGGCCGAAGGTCATCGACTTCGGCATCTCCCGGCCGGTGGACAGCGATCTGCACACGGAGACAGGGAAGCTGATCGGATCGCCGCCGTTCATGGCGCCCGAGCAGTTCCAGCGGCCCCGCGAGGTCGGGCCGGCGGCGGACGTGTTCGCCCTCGGCGCGGTCCTGGTGCACGCGGCGACCGGGCACGGTCCGTTCGACTCCGACAGCCCGTACATCGTGGCGTACCAGGTCGTGCACGACGAGCCCGACCTGTCGGGGGTGCCGGACGAGCTCGCGCCGCTGGTCGCCCGGTGCCTCGCCAAGGAGCCCGCGGAGCGTCCGACTCCCGCCGAGATCATGGCGGCGCTGCTCCCGCCCTCCTACGAGGCGGCGGCGTTCATACCGGCGCAGCGCCGGCCGCTCGTCCTGCCCGAACCGGCGGCCGGTCCTCCCGCTTCCTGGGACGCCGACACGCCCGTACGGGTCACCGCGCCGTCCCGGCCTCGTCGTCCGTCGGGCCTGGCCCGGCTGTCCCGTCGGCCGGTCGTCGTCACCGCGCTGGCCGTCCTCGCCGCGGGGGGCCTCTTCGGGGCCTTCGGGGCGGGGGACGACTCCCCCGTGCCCGAGCCGCGCGAGACCGCGGTGGCCACGGCCTTCAGCGGCTGGCAGACCGTGCTGCAGAAGGCGGGCGAGCCCACCGCCCCCGCCTGCGCGCACCTCGACGGCGCCCTGTTCTGCTCCGCGCGCGGCATCGGCCTGGCGCGGCTCGACCCGCTGACCGGCCGGGTCGCCTGGTCGCACCCGACCGGCGCCGACGATCCGGTGGCGGGGCCGATGCCGGCCGGCGGCCTGCTCGGCGTCGTCGCCGCCGACGGCACGCTCCGCACGTACGAGCGCGAGCGCGGGACCGCGCGCTGGGACACCGGCGCCGCCGCCCGCCAGGAAGGGGCCACTCCCGCGGGCGACACCTTCCTCTTCCTCACCTCGACCGGAGCCGTCAGGGCGGTCGACGGCGAGACCGGCAAGCAGCGCTGGCGGCACGGCCTGAAGGGCTTCACGGCTCCCCGCTTCGGCCCGTACGACAGCGCGACCGGGCTCCTGCCGGTCTTCGAGACGACGGACGGCGGGACGCAGACGCGGGTCGGCGCGCTGCGGCCGCGCA
Organism: Streptomyces sp. NPDC036822; assembly: GCF_055609145.1. NCBI lineage: Bacteria > Bacillati > Actinomycetota > Actinomycetes > Kitasatosporales > Streptomycetaceae > Streptomyces > Streptomyces sp. NPDC036822. The sequence continues at coordinate 672,037 of NZ_JBVJPY010000003.1, read as the reverse complement.
CCGGCGAGCTGGTCTGGCAGAAGCGGCTGGACGGTGATCTGGTGCCGGTGGGGACGGGCCCGGGCGGTGCGGTGTTCCTGCGCTCGGCGAACAGCGACTCGCAGATCGACGCCATCGTCCGCTACGACCCCGGGACCGGCGGGCCGGGGGCGGTCCGCCGGGTGGCGCTGCCGTTCCGGCTGGACGAGCCGACGATCGCGGTCCGGGGCGACACCGTCTATCTGCTGACCCGGAACGGCCAGCTGACCGCCCTGGACACGGCCGCCCCGGGCGGGCGCGTGCTGTGGGAGCTGGAGACCGCCGCCGGGAACGTCTCCGCGCCCGTCGTCGCCGCCGACGGCGACCGGCTGTACCTGTCCGCGTCCGACGGGCGGCTCCTCGCCGTCGACACGGTGCGCGGCGCGCTGCTCGGCCAGACGGAACCGCGCCTCCGCGACGGCAGGCTCGCCTACGCCATGGCCGTGCCCGCGCCGGTCGTGGCCGGGGGCCGGGTGTTCGCGACCGCGCCCGACGGCTCGGTCTTCGCCGTGGACGGGCGGGACCCGGGCGCGTGGTGAGGGGCCGCTCAGCGGGTGAGGCGGCAGGCGGGAGCCGGTAGGCCGGACGAGGGCTGAGCCGGGCGCCTGGTGAAAGGGCCGCTCGAGGGACGAGCCGCGCGCGGGACGCGGGCGGATCCGGGGAGAGCCGGATGAGAACTCGTCCGGGCGCCTGGTGGAGGGCCGCTCGGGGGACGAGCCGCGGGCGGAGCCACGAGTGGGGCCGAGCGCTTGCGTGCGGGTCCGTAGCGAGGTCCCGGCGGTGGCTCCGGCGCGGGATCGGTTCGTCGGGGGTTCCGTGCGCTCCTGACGTACGAACGCGGGGAGCGAGCCGTTTCGCTCACTCCCCGCGCCGGTCGTACGTCGTCCTTCGCCCCGGCCTCAGCCCAGGCGGGTCACGTCCCGCACCGCGCCCTTGTCGGCGCTCGTCGCCATCGCCGCGTACGCCCGCAGCGCCGCCGAGACCTTGCGCTCCCGGTTCTTCGGGGCGTAGACCCCGCCCAGCGCCTCGCGCCGGGCCGCCAGCGTGTCCTCGTCGACGAGGAGTTCGATCGCGCGGGTGGGGATGTCGATACGGATCCGGTCGCCGTCCTCCACGAGGGCGATCGTGCCGCCGGACGCCGCCTCGGGCGAGGCGTGGCCGATCGACAGACCCGACGTACCGCCCGAGAAGCGGCCGTCCGTGACGAGCGCGCACGTCTTGCCCAGGCCGCGTCCCTTGAGGAACGAGGTCGGGTACAGCATCTCCTGCATGCCCGGGCCGCCGCGCGGGCCTTCGTAGCGGATGACGACCACGTCGCCGTCCTTCACCTGCTTGTTGAGGATCTTCTCGACGGCCTCGTCCTGCGACTCGCAGACGACCGCCGGGCCCTCGAAGGTCCAGATCGACTCGTCGACGCCGGCCGTCTTCACCACGCAGCCGTCGACGGCGAGGTTGCCGCGCAGGACGGCCAGGCCGCCGTCCTTGGAGTACGCGTGGGCGGCGTCGCGGATGCAGCCGCCGGCGGCGTCCGTGTCGAGGGAGTCCCAGCGCTCCGACTGCGAGAAGGCGGTCGCGGAGCGGACGCAGCCGGGCGCCGCGTGCCAGAGCTCGACGGCCTCCTCGGACGGGGACCCGCCGCGCACGTCCCAGGTCTCCAGCCACTCCTTCACGGAGCGGGAGTGGACGGTGTGGACGTCCTCGTTGAGGAGTCCCGCGCGGTACAGCTCGCCCAGGATGGCGGGGATGCCGCCGGCGCGGTGCACGTCCTCCATGTAGTACGTGCCGCCGGGCGCCACGTTCGGCGCGACCTTGGCCAGGCACGGGACGCGGCGGGAGACCTCGTCCATGTCGGACAGGCCGTAGTCCAGCTCGGCCTCCTGCGCGGCGGCGAGCAGGTGCAGGATCGTGTTGGTCGAGCCGCCCATGGCGATGTCGAGCGCCATGGCGTTCTCGAAGGCCGCGCGGGTGGCCACGGAGCGCGGCAGGACCGAGTCGTCGTCCTCGTCGTAGTACCGGCGGGTGATGTCGACGACCGTGCGGGCCGCGTTCTCGTACAGCGCCTTGCGGGCCGTGTGGGTGGCGAGGACCGAGCCGTTGCCGGGCAGGGAGAGGCCGATGGCCTCGGTCAGGCAGTTCATCGAGTTGGCGGTGAACATGCCGGAACAGGACCCGCAGGTCGGACAGGCGTTCTCCTCGATGCGGAGGATGTCCTCGTCGGAGATCTTGTCGTTCACGGCGTCGGAGATCGCGTCGACCAGGTCGAGCGTACGGACCGTGCCGTCGACCAGCGTCGCCTTGCCGGACTCCATCGGGCCGCCGGAGACGAAGACCGTCGGGATGTTCAGCCGCAGGGCGGCCATCAGCATGCCGGGGGTGATCTTGTCGCAGTTGGAGATGCAGATCAGGGCGTCGGCGCAGTGCGCCTCGACCATGTACTCCACGCTGTCCGCGATCAGGTCGCGGGAGGGCAGGGAGTACAGCATGCCGCCGTGGCCCATCGCGATGCCGTCGTCGACGGCGATCGTGTTGAACTCGCGCGGGATGGCCCCGGCGGCCGTGATGGCCTCGGAGACGATCCGGCCGACCGGCTGGAGGTGGGTGTGGCCCGGGACGAACTCCGTGAAGGAGTTGGCCACCGCGATGATCGGCTTCCGGCCGATGTCCGCGCCGGGTACACCGGAGGCGCGCATAAGGGCGCGTGCGCCCGCCATGTTGCGGCCGTGGGTGACTGTGCGGGACCTCAGCTCGGGCATCGTCGCTCGCTCCTCGTGATGGGTGTGCTTGCTTTCGAGCGTACGCCGACGCTCCAAGATCTGGACAGAGTGTCCGTATGCCGGACCGGCTGTTCAGCTTTCGGTCAGGTACCGCTGGAGGGTCGGGGCCACCTGGGCCACGATGTCCTCCGGGTCGGCGGAGGCCAGCGGCTCCACCCGGATGACGTACCGCAGGATCGCGATGCCGATCATGTGCGAGGCGGCCAGCTCCGCGCGGAACCGGGGATCCGGCACCTGGAGGTCGGCGGCCACGCGCTCCAGGAGCCGGCGCAGCACGAAGCCCCGGAGCACCTTCGCCGCCGCCTCGTGGGTGAGGGCGGAGCGGATGATCGCCAGCAGGGGGGCGCGGGTCGTGGGGTTCTCCCAGACGCCGATGAAATAGCGGGCGAGGCGCTCGCCGATGCCGTCGAGCGGGCCCCCGAGGACCGCGGGGACGACGAGGGCGGGCTCGAAGGAGACCTCGACGGCGGCCGCGAACAGCTCGTCCTTCGTGCCGAAGTAGTGGTGCACCAGAGCCGGGTCCACCCCGGCGGCCTTGGCGATACCGCGTACGGACGTCTTGTCGTAGCCGCGCTCGGCGAACTGCTCACGGGCCGCCTCCATGATCCGCTGCCGGGCTCCCGGTCCGGCGTCCTCGGCGGACCGGGAGGGGCGGCCGCGCCGGCGCGGGGCCGGTGCGGTCATGAGCGGGGGACCCGGGTCGGCTTCGCGGTCGCCGAGGCGAGGTGGAGGCGCGTGAAGGCCAGGGCCTCGGCGAGGTCGGCCTCGCGCTCGGCCGCGGACATCGCGCGGCGGGTGTTGACCTCGATGACGACGTGCCCGTCGAACCCGGTGAGGGCGAGGCGCTCGAGGACCTCGGCGCAGGGCTGGGTGCCGCGGCCGGGGACCAGGTGCTCGTCCTTGGCGGAGCCCCTGCCGTCGGCGAGGTGGACGTGGCCGAGGCGGTCGCCCATGCGGTCGACCATGGCGAGCGCGTCGGTGCGGGCGGTCGCGGTGTGGGAGAGGTCGACGGTGAAGTGGCGGTAGTCGTCCTTGGTGACGTCCCACTCGGGGGCGTACGCGAGCATCTCGCGGTCCTTGTAGCGCCACGGGTACATGTTCTCGACGGCGAACCGGACGTCGGTCTCACCGGCCATCCGCCAGATGCCGGTGACGAAGTCGCGGGCGTACTGGCGCTGCCAGCGGAACGGGGGGTGGACGACGACGGTGGAGGCACCGAGCTTCTCGGCGGCGGCCCGGGCGCGCTGGAGCTTGACCCAGGGGTCGGTGGACCAGACGCGCTGGGTGATGAGGAGGCAGGGGGCGTGGACGGCGAGGATCGGGACCTGGTGGTAATCCGAGAGCCGGCGCAGGGCCTCGATGTCCTGGCTGACCGGGTCGGTCCAGACCATGACCTCGACGCCGTCGTAGCCGAGGCGCGCGGCGATCTCGAAGGCCGTCGCCGTCGACTCCGGATAGACCGAGGCCGTCGACAGGGCGACCTTCGCATCCGGGACGCGCACCACTGGTTCTGCCACGAAGGACAGGGTACGGGGCGGGCCGGGGCCCCGGGGAGGTGGTTCCGGTCACGTGGGGCGCCCGACGGCGGCCCTCCCCGGCACCGGGCACGCGCGCGTGGCGGGCGTCCCGGGCGTTCACCTGGGACGAACGGGTGCCCGCGCGCGTGGCGCACACCACACACCCGGGCGGGTGGGAGGGGCGGCGCGCGGGGGGGCGCGGAGGGGGCGTGCGGGGGTCGCCTGCCGGGGCGGGGGTTCGGGCCAGGGGGCCGCGTACGTCCGGGCGCCCAGGGCTCTGGCTCTAGCCCTCCGGGAGGTGGTCCAGGCGGCGGAGGATCACGCCCTCGCGGAGCGCCCAGGGGCAGATCTCGAGGTCGTCCACGCCGAAGAGGTCCATCGCGCCTTCCGCGACCAGCGCGCCCGCCAGCAGCTGGGAGGCGCGGCCTTCCGAGACGCCGGGGAGGCTCGCGCGCTCCTGGACGGTCATCACGGAGAGCTTGGGGACCCACTCCTCCAGGGACCGGCGGCTGAGGTCGCGCTGGACGTAGAGCCCCTCGCCGGAGCCGGGCGCCCCGGCGATCCTGGCCAGCTGCTTGAAGGTCTTGGAGGTGGCCACCACGTGGTCCGGCTTGCCGAAGCGGGTGAACTCGCCGACCGTACGGGCGATCTGGGCGCGGACGTGGCGGCGCAGGGCCTTCACGTCCGCGGCGTCCGCCGGGTCGCCGGGGAGCCAGCCGGCCGTGAGCCGCCCCGCGCCCAGCGGAAGCGAGACGGCCGCGTCCGGCTCTTCGTCGATGCCGTACGCGATCTCCAGGGAACCGCCGCCGATGTCGAGCAGGAGCAGCTTTCCGGAGGACCAGCCGAACCAGCGCCGGGCGGCGAGGAAGGTGAGACGTGCCTCCTCCTCACCGGTGAGGACCTGGAGGTCGACGCCGGTCACCTCCTTGACCCGGGCGAGGACCGCGTCGGCGTTCGTCGCCTCGCGCACGGCCGAGGTCGCGAACGGCAGCACCTCCTCGCAGCCCTTGTCCTCCGCGGCCTGGAGCGCGTCCACGACCGTGGCGATGAGTCGCTCGACCCCGGCGGGCGCTATGGCTCCGTGCTCGTCGAGCAGCTCGGCGAGGCGCAGCTCCGCCTTGTGGGAATGGGCGGGCAGGGGCCGCGCCCCGTGGTGGGCGTCCACCACGAGCAGGTGCACCGTGTTCGAACCGACGTCGAGGACTCCGAGTCTCATGGGCGGAACGCTACTGCGCCCGCGCGCATACGCTGGGGGTGTGCCCAAGACGAAAAAGGCGAAGCCGGACAAAGCCAGTGGCGGCGACAGCGCCACCACCCCGCTCAAGGCTCGCAAGGCCTCCAAGGAGCCCGCGATCCCCACGAAGCAGGGCCCCTCGCCCGAACCCGACGAGAAGGGCCTGGACTTCGCGCGCGCGTGGGTGGAGTTCCCGGACCCGGCCGACGACGAGCAGGTCTTCCGCTGTGACCTGACCTGGCTCACCTCGCGCTGGAGCTGCATCTTCGGCAGCGGATGCCAGGGCATCCAGGCCGGCCGCGCCGACGACGGCTGCTGCACCCTGGGCGCCCACTTCTCCGACGAGGACGACGAGAAGCGGGTCGCTTCGCACGTGGCCCGGCTCACGCCCGAGCTGTGGCAGTTCCACGACGTCGGGACCGCGACGGGCTGGACGCAGCTCGACGAGGACGGCGACCGGCAGACCCGCCGCTGGGAGGGGTCCTGCATCTTCCAGAACCGTCCGGGCTTCGCGGGGGGCGCCGGCTGCTCGCTGCACATCCTGGCACTCAGGGAGGGCAAGGAGCCGCTGGAGACCAAGCCGGACGTCTGCTGGCAACTGCCGGTGCGGCGTACGTACGACTGGATCGACCGGCCCGACGACACCCGGGTGCTTCAGGTGTCGATCGGCGAGTACGACCGCCGGGGCTGGGGCCCGGGCGGGCACGACCTGCACTGGTGGTGCACCTCGGCGACCTCGGCGCACGGGGCCGGGGAGCCGGTCTACGTGACGTACCGGCCCGAGCTGACGGAGCTGATGGGCAAGGCGGCGTACGACGTGCTCGTGGGGCTGTGCGAGGCCCGGCTGTCGTCGCAGCTTCCGCTGGTGGCCCCGCACCCGGCGGACCCGGTGACCCCGGCCTGAGTGCCTCCGACCCGCGTGACCGCCCGCTCCGAGGGCGGCGCCGACCCGGGAGCCTCCGACGTGAGCGACCCCGACCGGAGCGGCCTCCGCCCCTGACCTCATGAGGACGGTGGCGGGGATTCCGGGCCGCTCGGGGTCCCCGGTTCGGTGGACGGGGCCGGCTCCCCGGTCGTCGGGGGCGGCTCCTCCGTCGTCGGTGGGGGGCTCGTCGGGTCCGTGGGATCCGTCGTCGGCGGCGGCTCCTCGGTGGCCGGCGGCGGCGTGGTCGGGTCCGTGGTGGGTGGCGGGGTCGTCGGGTCCGTGGTCGGCGCGGGTTCCTCGGTCGTCGGCGGCGGGGTGGTGGCGCCGCGGCCGCCGATCCGGACCACCGCACCGGAGGGGTTCACTCCGACACGGGCCGACCAGGCGCCCGCGGGTTCGTGCGCGTGGTCCACGAAGACGCGGACCGTCACCGACTCCCCGGGCCGCAGGGTGCCGGAGGCCTGCGAGACGTACAGCCACGGGCCGTCCGTCCACAGGGACCACTCGACGGGTGAGCCGCCGCTGTTGGTGAGCGTGAGGGCCGTGGTGTCGCCGTGGCCCTGGGCGGCGACCGTGATCCGGCCGGGGCCGGGCTGTCCGGGGAGGGTCGGGCCGACCGGGCCGCCCGGGCTGATGACCTCGACCGAGACGTCGGGTGCCCGGCTGCCCTGGGTGAAGCGCGGGTCGGGGGTGGTGCGTGCGTTGCCCGTGTTCTCGTAACGGTCGTTGGGGGCGCCGTCCAGGTCCGACCCGTCCGCCTCGCGCGCGGAGACGGGCGCTCCGGCCCGGTCCTCCCCCGTCGCCGGGGCGCCGCGGTAGGAAGCCCACAGGGCGAAAACCGGTGCGGCGACCACGGCGGCGACGACCGTGGTCGTGACCGCGCGGGCCCGCATCCGGTCCCGCCGGGCGGCGTGGTCCTTGGGGTCCATGGGGAACCCGGTGGGGCCGAAGCGAGGAGCGCCGGCACGCGCGCGGGAGACGTGCGCCGCCGCCGCGTACGCGGCGGCGCGGGGCGCCTCGACCAGCGGGAGCCTCGTCTGGGAGGCCGCGGTCGCGCCGGGCCACGGGCCGCCCGCGCCCGCGCGTTCGGCGGCGCGGCGACAGCGCGGGCAGTCGTCGACATGGCGGACGAGTTCGGCGCGCAGGGCGGCGGAGAGCAGCACCTGGTGGTCGCCGGTGAGCCGGGCGACGGCGGGGCAGCCGCCGGTCTCGACCACCGCGAGCGCGGCCCGGGTCCGCTCCACCTCGCAGGCGGCGGAGGAGAGCAGCTCGCGCGCGGCGAGCGGATCGAGGGAGAGCACGGCGGCGACCCCGCGGTGCCCGAGGCCGTGGCGGACGGCGAGCTCCAGGGCCTCGCGCTGCTCGGGGGTCGTCCCGGCGGCCTCCGGCCAGGCGAGCGACGCCAGCTCGGCCCGGCGGCGGGCGGAGTCCCCACCGGAACCGTCCTCGGGTGCGGTCCCCTCGGCGCCCCGGGCCGGCCGTGTCCCGGCGGCGGGGCGGCCGCTGTGCGCGCCCTGGCGCCTGCGGCGCTGCTCGCCGAGCGTCCGCAGGCAGGCCCAGCGGGCGAGCGCGTACAGCCACGCCCCGCGCCCGTCCTCGTCGGAGGGGCAGCGGCCGTGGTGACGTTCGGCGATGGCCAGGACGTCGACGAGGACGGCGGTCGCGGAGTCGTGTTCGCAGAGCACGGACAGGCAGTAGGTGAACAGGCCGTCGAGATACGGCTCGTAACGGGCCGACGGCCGGCCGAGGGTCGTCCGGGAGCCGGCGAGGACGTCGCCGTGCGCGCCGGCCGCCGCTCCGGTACGGGCGTCGGCCCTGGCGCCTGTCGTGGCGGCCGCCCTCGCGCCGGACGTGGTGCCGGACGTGGCGTTCCCGGCGGCGTGGGACGGCGCGCGGCGGTGCGCCCGGTGTGCGCCGGTGGTGTGGGTAGGGGGTTCCAGCCTGCTGCTCGTCACTGGGCGACCGTAGGCAAGGCGGAGCGACCTCTTCGCACCCCTTGAACACTTTTAATCCGTACGGGTGAAGGTATCCCTCGAAAGGGGACAGGAATCGTTCATTCCGTGGGGTGAGCCGGTGACGGCGACCCGCCGGGAACGGGTTGTCAGTGCGGACCGCTACGGTTCGGTCCATGGCTGCCCGTACGAAATCCGCCAAGGACAGGCCGTCCTACCGCTGCACGGAGTGCGGCTGGACGACCGCCAAATGGCTCGGCCGTTGTCCCGAATGCCAGGCCTGGGGGACGGTCGAGGAGTACGGCGCGCCCGCCGTCCGCACCACCGCCGCCGGCCGCGTCTCCACGGCCGCCCTCCCCATCGGTCAGGTCGACGGCCGGCAGGCCACCGCCCGCTCCACCGGCGTGGACGAGCTGGACCGGGTCCTGGGCGGGGGGCTGGTGCCCGGCGCGGTCGTGCTGCTCGCGGGGGAGCCGGGCGTCGGCAAGTCCACGCTGCTGCTCGACGTCGCCGCGAAGGCGGCGAGCGACGAGCACCGCACGCTGTACGTGACGGGCGAGGAGTCCGCGAGCCAGGTCCGGCTGCGGGCGGACCGGATCAACGCGCTCAGCGACCATCTGTACCTGGCGGCCGAGACCGATCTGTCGGCCGTCCTCGGGCACCTCGACGCCGTCAAGCCGTCGCTGCTGATCATGGACTCCGTGCAGACGGTGGCCTCGCCGGAGATCGACGGGGCGCCGGGCGGCATGGCGCAGGTCCGCGAGGTCGCCGGGGCCCTCATCCGGGCCTCCAAGGAGCGGGGCATGTCCACGCTCCTCGTCGGCCATGTGACCAAGGACGGCGCCATCGCCGGTCCGCGGCTCCTGGAGCACCTCGTCGACGTCGTGCTCTCCTTCGAGGGCGACCGCCACGCGCGCCTGCGGCTGGTCCGGGGCGTGAAGAACCGGTACGGGGCGACGGACGAGGTCGGCTGCTTCGAGCTGCACGACGAGGGGATCACGGGGCTGGCCGACCCCTCCGGTCTCTTCCTGACCCGCCGCGACGTGGCCGTGCCGGGGACCTGCCTGACGGTGACCCTGGAGGGCCGCCGGCCGCTCGTCGCCGAGGTCCAGGCGCTGACCGTGGACTCGCAGATCCCCTCGCCCCGGCGCACGACCTCGGGTCTGGAGACCTCCCGGGTCTCGATGATGCTGGCCGTGCTCGAACAGCGCGGCCGGATCACCGCGCTCGGCAAGCGGGACATCTATTCGGCGACGGTAGGCGGGGTGAAGCTCTCCGAACCGGCCGCCGACCTGGCGATCGCCCTCGCCCTGGCCTCAGCCGCCAGCGACACCCCGCTGCCGAAGAACCTGGTCGCCATCGGCGAGGTCGGTCTGGCGGGCGAGGTCCGGCGGGTGACGGGCGTCCAGCGCCGCCTGGCCGAGGCGCACCGCCTCGGCTTCACCCATGCCCTGGTCCCGACGGACCCGGGCCGGGTCCCCGCCGGCATGAAGGTGACCGAGGTGGCGGACATGGGCGACGCGCTCCAGGTCCTGCCCCGGACCCGCCGCCCGTCCGCCGCGAAGGGCGCGAAGGCCGAGGAGGGCTAGAGGGCTGGGAGGGCCGGCAGCACCGGGAGAGGCGTTCCGGGGAAGGCTCCGGGGAGCCTCGGAGGCGGCGAGGGCGGGAACGGCCAGGGGGTCGCCACGGGGCGAGGAGACAAGCGCCCTGGGGCGGCGCTCCCGGAGCCGGCGGCCCCCCGACGGGAGCAGGTGCGGCGCCGAGGACGGAGTCCGGGGCCACGGAAGGGGGACTTTCCGGGCATCGCCGCAGGTCCGGATCGCGGGTCCGGCCGGGCGGACGCGCAGGACACGACCTGGCCACGGGGCCCGTGCGGCGGTGTAGCGCACCCGTCGGCGGGGCAGGCCCCGCACGGGGTCGCGCGGCGCGCGGCAGAGGGGCCTCGGGTCGTGTCGCTAGACTTTGCCCTGGTCTCGCCCATCCGTACGAGCCGGAGGAGTGCAGTGGCAGCCAAGGACGGGGCAGCAGCTCCCGGAAAGTCCGGCGCGGGCTCCGGCGTCGAAGCGCTCATGCGCGCCTCGCTCAGCGCCGTCGCCCCCGGCACCGCCCTGCGCGACGGTCTGGAGCGCATCCTCCGGGGCAACACCGGTGGTCTCCTCGTCCTCGGCATGGACAAAACGGTCGAGTCGATGTGTACGGGCGGCTTCGTGCTGGACGTCGAGTTCACCGCGACGCGCCTGCGCGAGCTGTGCAAGCTCGACGGCGCGCTCATCCTCGACAAGGACATCACCAAGATCCTGCGGGCCGGGGTGCAGCTCGTCCCGGACGCGTCCATCCACACCGAGGAGACCGGCACCCGCCACCGGACCGCGGACCGTGTCTCCAAGCAGTGCGGTTTCCCGGTCGTCTCCGTCTCCCAGTCGATGCGCCTGATCGCGCTGTACGTCGACGGCGAGCGCCGGGTGCTGGAGGAGTCGGCCGCGATCCTCTCCCGTGCCAACCAGGCGCTCGCGACCCTGGAGCGGTACAAGCTCCGCCTCGACGAGGTCGCCGGCACGCTCTCCGCCCTGGAGATCGAGGACCTGGTGACCGTCCGCGACGTGACCGCGGTCGCCCAGCGCCTCGAGATGGTGCGCCGGATCGCCACGGAGATCGCCGAGTACGTCGTCGAGCTCGGCACCGACGGCCGGCTGCTGTCGCTCCAGCTCGACGAGCTGATCGCGGGCGTCGAGCCCGAGCGCGAGCTCGTCATCCGGGACTACGTACCCGAGCCGACGGCCAAGCGGTCCCGTACGGTCTCCGAGGCGCTCACCGAGCTCGACGCGCTCACCCACGCCGAGCTGCTGGAACTTCCGATAGTGGCGAGGGCCCTGGGCTACAGCGGCTCCCCCGAGACCCTGGACTCCGCGGTCTCCCCGCGCGGCTACCGGCTCCTCGCCAAGGTCCCGCGGCTTCCGGGCGCCATCATCGAGCGGCTCGTCGAGCACTTCGGCGGGCTGCAGAAGCTGCTGGCCGCGAGCGTCGACGACCTCCAGGCCGTGGACGGTGTCGGCGAGGCCCGGGCGCGGAGCGTCCGCGAGGGCCTGTCCCGGCTCGCCGAGTCCTCGATCCTCGAGCGGTACGTGTAGGACGACGCCGCACGGCGGCGAATGCGGCGGGACCGCTCCCCCGCGGCCCACCTCCGGCTACGGCGTACGGAGCCGTCAGTCCTTCGCCAGCGTGAACGACGCGGGAAGCACCTTCACGCCCGGCATCGCCGCCTCCACCAGGTACGTCCCCGGGCCCACCGGGCCCACCGGGGCCGTCGCGCACCGCGGGGCGCTGCGGGCGCGGTCCCACTCCACGGTGTGCGTGACCGTGGCGCGGGCGGGGACCCGGAGCAGGACTCCGGTGGCCGGGCGCGGGCAGTCCTGGGAGGACCACACCGCGTCGTCCTTGGCGTCACTGATCGTCAGAACGGCGTTCCTGGGGCCGAGGTCGGCCTTGCAGTCGACGGCGGAGGTGTTCTTGGCGACCAGCTGGAACCGCGGCTTCTCGCCCGGCTCGTAGGAGACCTTGACGCTCTTGAGCGTCAACTGGAGCGCGCCGGAGGCGCAGTTCGGCAGGGGGGAGTTGGCCGGGACCTGCTGCCCCGCGCTCGTCCCGGCGCCGCCGTCGCCGCCCGCTCCGTCGGTGTCGCCGTTCTTGCCGACGCCCTCACCGCCGGTGGCCGCGCCCGCGTTCGTACCGCCGCCGGAGTCGCCGCCGGAGTTCTCCCCGGAGCTGCCGGCGGAGTCGGTGCCGCCCGACTCGTCGCGCCCGCCCGGCTGTTGGCTGATCGCGGGACCGGACCCGGAGGGCCCGGGAGTGATCGAGGGGGCGGGGGAGGCGCCGTTGGCACCGTCGTTCGTCTTCTTCCCGCCGCCGCCGAAGGTGACGGCCCACAGGGCGAGCAGGGCGACAAGCGCGATCAGGCACAGCGCGACCGCCCTCCGTCGCCAGTAGATGGAGGAGGGAAGCGGCCCGACCGGATTGCGCAGTGATCCCACGCCACGAACCTTACGAGAGATCGACGCCAACTCCCGCCCCACCCGCCGCCTCAGGCAACAAGTTTTGCCGATGATCACACCTGGGACCCGGTCACCCCCCACTTTCGTCGGGGGTCGTCGTGGTCCTTCGCCGCGGGCGCCGCCCGCCGGAGGCCCGTTAGCGTCATCCGCCATGGACAGCCTCTCCGCCCCCGCGCCCCTTCCGGACCCCACGGCCCTGTCGGCCCCCTCGGACATCTCGGGCGACCTGTACCTCGACGTCACGGACTTCGCCCACTCCACTCCGCACTGGTTCCAGCAGCTCGCCGAGGTGTGGACCGAGCTGGGGCTGCTGCTCTTCGGCGCGCTGTTCGTGGCCGGCTGGTGGCGGGCCAGATCCGGGTCGGGCGAACTGATGGCGCTCGCCCTGCTCGCGCCCCTCGCGACCGCCTTCGGTTACGTGGTGAGCGAGTCGCTCAAGTCGCTGGTGGACGAGGAGCGGCCGTGCCGGGCGGTGGCGGGGGCGGTCGCCTCCCTCGTCCCGTGCCCGCCGACCGGCGACTGGTCGTTCCCCAGCAACCACGCGGCGATCGCGGGCGCCGGAGCGGTCGCGCTCGCGCTCTCCTGGCGCGGCCTCGGCCTGCTGACCCTTCCGATGGCCCTGCTCATGGCCCTGTCCCGGGTCTTCGTCGGCGTCCACTACCCCCACGACGTGACGGTCGGTCTGCTGCTCGGGGGCGCGATCGCGTGGGTGATCGTCAAGGCCGCGACCCGGCCCGTCCGGGTGCTGGTCGACGGCGTCCGCACGAGCCGGACCGGCGCGGTGGTGTGGTGCGTGGGGCGTGGACCGCGCCCACACGCCTCCACACGCCCCGAGGGCGTGCGCCACGGCGCGCACTGAACGTGCCAGGATCGGAGGTGCCATGACTTCCATCGACGCGCCCTTCACCGACGGTCCCTCCACCGACGCTCCCGACACCGATGCCCCCGTCGCCGACACCTCCGTCGCCGCCTCCACGGCCGGGCCCGCCGCCGACAGCTCCGTCGCCGGCGCTCCCCCGGCCGCCGCGCCCTGCGAGCTGCACGCGCCGGTCCTCGCCTGGTTCGACCGGCACGCCCGCGACCTGCCCTGGCGCCGCCCCGAGGCGGGGGCCTGGGGCGTGATGGTCAGCGAGTTCATGCTCCAGCAGACGCCCGTCGTGCGGGTCCTGCCGGTGTACGAGCAGTGGCTCGCGCGCTGGCCCCGTCCGGCCGACCTGGCCGCGGAGGCGCCCGGGGAGGCCGTGCGCGCCTGGGGCAGGCTCGGCTACCCGCGGCGCGCGCTGCGGCTGCACGCGGCGGCCGTGGCCATAAAGGAACGGCACGGCGGGGACGTACCGAGCGAACACGGCCAGCTGCTCGCGCTCCCGGGGATCGGTGAGTACACGGCGGCGGCGGTCGCCTCGTTCGCGTACGGGCAGCGGCACGCGGTCCTCGACACCAACGTCCGCCGGGTGTTCGCCCGCGCGGCGGCCGGGGTGCAGTACCCGCCGAACGCCACGACGGCCGCGGAGCGCAGGCTGGCGCGGGAGCTGCTGCCGCAGGACGAGGCGACGGCGGCGCGCTGGGCGGCGGCCTCGATGGAGCTGGGCGCGCTGGTCTGCACGGCGAAGAACGAGGACTGCGGGCGATGCCCGATCGCGGCGCGGTGCGTCTGGCGGCTCGCCGGCAAGCCGGCGCACGACGGCCCGGCGCGACGGGGCCAGACGTACGCCGGCACGGACCGCCAGGTGCGCGGCAAGTTGCTGGCCGTCCTGCGGGAGGCGGTGGCGGCCGTGCCGCAGTCCGCGCTCGACGCGGTCTGGCACGAGCCGGTCCAGCGGGCCCGCGCCCTGGACGGCCTGGTCGCGGACGGCCTGGTCGAACCCCTGGAGAACGGCTTCTACCGCCTGCCGATGTCCTGACGGCCGGGCCCGGGGCACCGGCCGCCCCGGGCCCGGCGGCCCGCCTCCGGCCGTCTGTTACACAACCGATGGACAGCCGTGCGTCCGTCGACGGCTGCCCCGCACAACCCCGTGACAACCGCTCCGTAGCGTCGTCGACGTCACGCAAACAGGCAGGTCACGGGGTTCGGAGGCGGTTCGGGATGGCGCACGGCGAGGTGCTCGACTTCGAGGAGTACGTACGCACTCGGCAGGACGCGCTGCTGCGCAGCGCGCGGCGCCTCGTGCCCGATCCGGTGGACGCGCAGGACCTGCTGCAGACCGCGCTCGTCCGGACGTACGGCCGCTGGGACGGGATCGCCGACAAGTCGCTCGCCGACGCCTACCTCCGGCGGGTGATGATCAACACGCGCACCGAGTGGTGGCGCGCCCGCAAGCTCGACGAGGTCCCCACCGAGCAGCTGCCCGACGCCTCCGTCGACGACGCCACCGAGCAGCACGCCGACCGCGCCCTGCTCATGGACATCCTCAGGGTCCTCGCCCCCAAGCAGCGCAGTGTCGTCGTCCTGCGCCACTGGGAGCAGATGAGCACGGAGGAGACGGCGGCGGCGCTCGGCATGTCGACCGGTACGGTGAAGAGCACGCTCCACCGGGCCCTGGCCCGGCTTCGTCAGGAACTGGAGAGCCGCGGTGTCGCCGACGCCCGCGCTCTGGAGCGGACGACCGAGCGGAGCACCGAGCGGGCGACGGCACGAGGCAACGAACGGGGGCGGGAGCGGTGCGCGGCCTGAGCGCCAGATCCGACACCCACCACGACCGCGACCACCGCGACCACCACAGGGAGCGTGCGGAGCGCACGATCCGGGCGGCGAGCACCACGGCACTGGCCGGGCTCGTCGCCGTCGGTCTGTCCCTGACCGCCTGCTCGACCGGCGGCACCGGCTCCCGCGACGAGGGCGCCGCCCGCGCGGACGAGGTGGCCTCCGCCCCCTCGACCGCCTCCCCCTCGGCGTCCCCGGGGCCGCCGTCGGCCAAGAGGGTCGACCCGATCGCGCTCATCAAGTCCGACCCGAAGATCGGCGAGCGGCTCAAGGACGATCTGAAGCCCTGCGTCGCGGACGCCTACCCCGTGGACACCTCCTACGGGAACCTCACCGGCGGGACCTCGCCCGACGTCGTCGTCAACGTGATGACGTGCGGCGACGCGGTGGGGATCGGCACGTACGTGTACCGCGAGGAGAACGACCGGTACACGAACGTCTTCATGGCCGAGGACGCGGCCGTCTACGCCACGATCGACCGTGGCGACCTGGTCGTCACCAAGCAGGTGTACGCCGAGGGCGACCCGGTGACGTACCCCTCGGGCGAGGACGTGATCACGTACCGCTGGTCGGGAAACAAGTTCACCCAGCACGACTGGGTGCACAACGACTACAGCCGCGCGGTCGGCGACGGCGGCATCGACGGCCCCGCGCCCACCGGCCCGGACGGCAACTGACGGAAACGGAGAGGCACGCGATGGCAGAGACCCACGTGCTGTTCGTCGAGGACGACGACGTCATCCGCGAGGCGACCCAGCTCGCGCTGGAGCGGGACGGCTTCACGGTGACCGCCATGCCGGACGGGCTGTCCGGTCTCGACGCGTTCCGGGCCGACCGGCCCGACATCGCGCTGCTCGACGTGATGCTGCCGGGGATGGACGGCGTCAGCCTGTGCCGGCGGATCCGTGACGAGTCGACTGTGCCGGTGATCATGCTGTCCGCGCGGGCCGACTCGATCGACGTGGTGCTGGGCCTGGAGGCCGGGGCGGACGACTACGTCACCAAGCCCTTCGACGGGTCCGTGCTGGTGGCGCGCATCCGCGCGGTGCTCCGCCGTTTCGGGCACGCGGGCGGTCTCGCCACCGGCGAGGCGGGGCGGACCGACGGGGCCGGGGGCGGGGTCCTCGTCTTCGGCGACCTGGAGGTCGACACCGACGGCATGGAGGTCCTCAGGGGCGGGGCGCCGGTGTCGCTGACCCCCACCGAGATGCGGCTGCTGCTGGAGTTCTCCTCCGCCCCTGGCACGGTGTTGTCCCGGGACAAGCTCCTGGAGCGGGTGTGGGACTACGGCTGGGGCGGCGACACCCGGGTGGTGGACGTGCACGTCCAGCGACTGCGCACCAAGATCGGCCAGGACCGGATCGAGACGGTCCGCGGCTTCGGCTACAAGCTCAAGGGATGACGAGCGGGGAACGCGGACCGGGCGATGCGGTCCAGGGGTGGGGTCCGAGCAGTGAGGTCCAGGCGATGAGGTCCGAGCGATGAGGCGGGTCGCCCTGCGTACGGGGGTCCGCTGGAAGATCTCCGTCGCCATCGCCGCCGTGGGCGCGCTCATCGCGGTCACCCTCAGCCTGGTCGTCCACAACTCGGCCCGCGTCTCGATGCTCGACAACGCGCGCGAGGTGCAGATGGAGCGGCTGCTCTTCGCGCAGCGCATGTACGAGGGCTCCAAGCCGAAGGAACCGCGCTTCGGCACCAAGATCAACGACCCGATGCTGCCGCCGCAGCTCGACCAGCTGATGCGGGACAGGCGGCGCGGCACCTTCGTCCAGGAGCACCGCCACGGTGGTCCGCCCGACGTGTGGGCGGCCGTGCCGCTCGCCAACGGCGACGTGCTGTCGCTGCACATCCCGTTCGCCGACCGCAGCGCGGCGATCATGAAGGACCTCGACCGCGCCCTGATCATCGGCTCGGTGTCGGTGGTCGTCGGAGGCTGCGCGCTCGGTGTGCTCATCGGCGGCCAGCTCTCGCGCCGGCTGCGCAAGGCGGCCGCGGCCGCCGGCAAGGTCGCCCAGGGCAACACGGACGTACGGGTACGCCATGCCATCGGCGGCGTGGTGCGCGACGAGACGGACGAGCTCGCCCGGGCGGTCGACGCCCTGACCGACGCGCTCCAGGAGCGGATCGAGGCCGAGCGCCGGGTCACGGCGGACATCGCGCACGAACTGCGCACCCCGGTGACCGGACTGCTGACCGCGGCCGAGCTGCTGCCGCCGGGGCGTCCGACCGAGCTGGTACGGGACCGGGCGCAGGCGATGCGGACCCTGGTCGAGGACGTGCTGGAGGTCGCCCGGCTGGACAGCGCGTCGGAGCGGGCCGAACTCCAGGAGATCGCGCTCGGCGAGTTCGTCGAGCGGCGGGTGCGGGCGCTCGACCCGGCGGTGGCCGTGCACGTGGTCCACGAGTCCTGGGTCAGCACCGACCCGCGGCGGCTGGAGCGGATCCTGGGCAATCTCCTCGCCAACGCGGCCAAGCACGGCAAGCCGGGCGTCGAGGTCACGGTCGAGGGCCGGGTGGTACGGGTACGGGATCACGGCCCCGGCTTCCCGGAGGCGCTGCTGCGCGAGGGCCCGAGCCGGTTCCGTACGGGTGCGAGCGACCGCGCCGGGCAGGGGCACGGGCTCGGGCTGACGATCGCGGCGGGACAGGCCAGGGTGCTGGGCGCGCGGCTGACCTTCCGCAACGCGGCCCCGGAGGGCACCCCCGAGGGGGCGGGCGGCGCGATCGCGGTGCTCTGGCTCCCGGACCACGCGCCGACCAACACCGGCAGCTTCCCGATGATCAGCTTCCCGGACTGAGGGCACGGCCTCGGAGCGCGTCGACGCCCCGGCTCCCGACGGCCCTGTCCCTCGACGCCCCGGCTCCCGGCGGCCCTGCCCCTGACGGGCCCCGTGTCCTGGGTCCCCGGCCTTCTTCGGCACGGCGAAGCGGCCCCGGCGAGAACGCCGGGGCCGCTTCCGTATCCCGTAGGGGAGTGTCTCCGTGCCGGTCAGACCGTCTCGGCGACCTTCGGGGCGTCGCCCTCGGCGGCGGCGGGCTTGCGCTCCGGGCCGGCGCCGCGCAGTGCCACCTCCTTGACGAAGAAGGAGAGGACGAAGCCGCTCACCGCGACCGCCGCTCCGACCAGGAAGGCGGAGTGGGTGCCCGCGGCCACCGCGTGCTGGTACGCCTCGCGCAGCGCTTCCGGCAGCTTCGCGAGCGAGGCCGCGTCGAGCTGGGCCGACCGCTGGGTCAGCTCCGAGCCGCCGCGGGCCGCCATCTCGTCCTGGACGCGGCTCGTGAAGAG
This sequence comes from Streptomyces sp. NPDC036822, assembly GCF_055609145.1. Lineage (NCBI taxonomy): Bacteria > Bacillati > Actinomycetota > Actinomycetes > Kitasatosporales > Streptomycetaceae > Streptomyces > Streptomyces sp. NPDC036822. Next base: position 653,581 of record NZ_JBVJPY010000003.1, on the reverse strand, counting down.
CGCGCCCATGATCGCGACGCCGAAGGAGGAGCCGAGGGTCCGGAAGAGGGTGGTCGCGGAGGAGGCGACGCCCATGTCCTTCATCTCGACGCTGTTCTGCGCGACGAGCATGGTGATCTGCATCAGGAACCCCATGCCCGCGCCGAGCACGGCCATGAAGACGCCCGAGGTGAGCCGGGAGGTGCCGGTGTCCATCTGGGCGAGCAGGAACAGGCCGAGGACCATCAGCGCCGTACCGATGATCGGGAAGATCTTGTACTTGCCGCTGTTGGTGGTGATGCGGCCGGAGACCAGCGAGACGACCATCATCGCCAGCAGCATCGGCAGGAGCAGCAGGCCGGAGTTGGTGGCGGAGGCGCCCTGCACGGACTGCTGGAACAGCGGCAGGAAGAGGACCGCGCCGAACATCACGAAGCCGGTGAGGAAGCCGATCACCGACATGAGGGTGAAGTTGCCGTTGCGGAAGATGTGCAGCGGCATGATCGGGTCGGCCGCGCGGGTCTCGGCCCACAGGAACGCGGCGAGCGCGGCGACACCGCCGACCGAGAGTCCGACGATGGTGGCGGAGCCCCAGGCGTACTCCGTACCGCCCCAGGTGGTGACGAGGACGATCGCGGTGATGCCGACGGTCAGCAGTCCGGCGCCGAGGAAGTCGATCCGGGTGGAGCGGTCGCGCTTCTTCTTCGGCAGGTGCAGGACGGCGGTGACCATGGCGAGGGCGACGACGCCCAGCGGCAGGTTGATGTAGAAGGACCAGCGCCAGCCCCAGTGGTCCGTGATGGTGCCGCCGACGAGCGGTCCGCCGATCATGGCGAGGGCCATCACGCCCGCCATCATGCCCTGGTACTTGCCGCGCTCGCGGGGCGGGATCAGGTCGCCGATGATCGCCATGACGCCGACCATCAGACCGCCGGCGCCCAGGCCCTGGACCGCGCGGAAGCCGATGAGCTGGCCCATGTCCTGGGCCATGCCGCTGAGCGCCGAGCCGATCAGGAAGATCACGATCGAGATCAGGAAGGTGCCCTTGCGGCCGAACATGTCGCCGAGCTTGCCCCAGATGGGCGTGGAGGCGGCCGTCGCCAGGGTGTAGGCGGTGACGACCCAGGACAGGTGCTCCAGGCCGCCCAGTTCGCCGACGATCGTCGGCATGGCGGTGCCGATGATCATGTTGTCCAGCATCGCGAGCAGCATCGCGATCATGAGGGCGAGCAGGACGACGCGCACGCTGCGCTGCCGCCCCGTCTTCTCGTCCGCCGGTGGCGCGGCCCCCTCCGCCGGTATGCCGCCTGTCTCGGTCGTCGCCATGTCCCCGTCTCCCCGGTCCGTTCCGTACACCCGCCCGGGCGCTTACTTGCCGCCCGGCTAGTTACTAGACTTGGAAGGTAGACCCGTCACTAGCCGGGCGTCAAGTAAGTAAAAGTCGGTGGGAGCGAGCAGACCATGGCCAGAGGCAACACCCGCCAGCGCATCCAGGACGTCGCTCTCGAACTCTTCGCCGAGCAGGGATACGAGAAGACCTCGCTGCGCGAGATCGCGGAGCGGCTGGAGGTCACGAAGGCGGCGCTGTACTACCACTTCAAGACCAAGGAAGACATCATCATCGGCATCTTCCACGACCTCACGCGGCCCATGGACGAGCTGATCGACTGGGCGCGGGAGCAGCCGCGCACGCTGGAGACGAAGCAGGAGATCCTGCGCCGCTACCAGGAGGCGCTGGTCGGGGCGGCGCCGCTGTTCCGCTTCATGCAGGAGAACCAGGCCACCGTGCGGGAGCTGAGCATCGGCCTGACCTTCAAGGAGCGCATGCTCGAACTGACCGGGCTGATCCAGGAGCCGGACTTCTCCATGACCGACCGGGTGCGCTGCGTCAGCGCGATGTTCACCATGCACGCCGGGATGTTCTTCATGCAGAACGTCGAGGGCGACCCCGAGGAGAAGCACGAAGCCGTCCTCGAGGTCGCCCTCGATCTCATCGCTCAGGCACACCGCGCCCCGTAGGGCGGTCGGTGGAGTCCCGGCCGGTCCGAACCGGTCAGAGGGTGACGCCGACCGAACGCAGGAACGCGGACGGGTTGAGGGCGGAGCCGTAGTTCGGGGTCGTGCGGATCTCGAAGTGCAGGTGCGGGCCGGAGGAGTTTCCGGTGTTGCCCGACAGCGCGATCTTCTGGCCGGCGGCGACCTTCTGGCCGATGCCGACGTTGATCTTCGACAGGTGGGCGTACTGCGAGTACTTGCCGTTGGCGTGCTTGACGACGATGGCGTTGCCATACGCCGGGCCGTCACCGCCGCCGTTCGGGCCGGCCTTCACGACGGTGCCGGCGCCGGCGGCCTTGACCGCGGTGCCGACCGGCACGGCGAAGTCCTGGCCGGAGTGCTTGTGGGACCACATGGCCCCGCCCTGGGCGAAGCTGGCGGTCAGGGTGTAGGAGCTGACCGGCTTGACCCAGGCGGCGTTCTTCTTGGCGGCCTTCGGAGCCGCCTTCTTCACGGCGGCGGCCTTGGCGGCGGTCTGCTTGGCGGCGGCGGCCTCGGTGGCCGCCTTCTTCACAGCGGCGGCATGGGCGGCGGCCTGGGCCTGAGCGTCGGCCTGCGCGGCGACGGCAGCGGACGCACCGGTCGCGGCGACGGACGCGATGGTGGCCTTGCCCTCGGCGGCGAAGGCGGACCCTGCTCCGGCCACCAGCGACGCTCCCAGACCCGCGGTGGCGAGAGCAACGGCGGTGACGCGGGCGGCGGGGTTCATAACGCGCTTCGACATACGGGGGAAAACCTCCGGGTTGAGCGGGACCCGATGCGGGGGGTGCGCCGGGCTTGCTCCACCTTGGTAACCCGGACGCCCATCCCGGCTCAAACCCCCCATCTACGACATGTCGTCGTAGCGATCTCCGGGGAAGTTCAGGTCTTGACGACCTGGAGGACCCCTCTCGAAAAACGGACAAACCTGCCCAAGCGAAGCTGTTTACCCGCACGTCCGACCTGTCCCCCAGGGCCCGAGAGGCCATATCTCGTACGGTTCGGGACACAGCAGGACGAAAGTCCCGCGCCCCCGCCCCTGAACGTCCCGAATCGACCGCAAACGTCATCACTATTCCGGCTAGTACACCCGAAATCGCCTGTGCGCCTTGTCACGGCGGCCGCCCCCGCATTGCGACCTGGGTCACGCAACCGAGGGCCTCCGGGGCCCGTCCCTGACTACGCTGACGGCACGGTTCGGGGCGCGGCTGCATCGGGGGACGGAAGTGGAACCAGCACTCATCGGCACACGGCTCGCCTCCGGCGTGATCGGACCGCTGCTCAGGAAACTCCTGGTCCAGGACGGCCCCGGCGCGGGCCTGACCGGCACCGCCCGTCGCATCCGCCTCTCCCGCCTGGTCTCCTTCCGCGGCGAGCAGCGCACGCTCACGGACAAGGAGGTCCGCACCCTGGCGGCCACCCTGGTCGAGCGGGCACGCACCGGCCCCGGTGAGCCCCCCTTCCCCGCCGACGAGGCCGAGGCCGTCGCCGACACCCTGGCCGGCACGCTCCTGGCCCTGGGCGACCTCGACATGGACGACGTCCAGGCCGTCCGCCTCGGCCACCGCGACCTGGCCCGCCGCCTGCGCGCCGCGGCACCCGCCCCCGACGGCCTTTCGACGGACTCCGTCCTCTTCCTCGGCTCGCTCACCGAGTGGGCCTGCCTGCACATCCTGGAGTTCTTCACCCAGCGCACCACCTTCGTCGCGCGGACGCTGGTGGAGCAGACGCGGGGCCAGGCCGAGCTGACGGCCAAGGTGGACACGCTGATCACCCGTACACCGAGGGCGGACGGGCAGGACACCGAGTTCGAGCGGCGCTATCTGTCGTATGTGGCGAAGAAGCACGGCAGCGTCACGATCTACGGGGTGGACCTGGAGGACGCGCCGGAGAAGTGGCCTCTGGACGTCGCGTACCTGTCACTGGAGGCGACGGCGGCGATGGACCGCACATGGCCCCAGGAAGCGACCGCCCCGCGCCGGGGGAGCCGGTCCGGTGCCCACGCCGGCCCGTGGGCCGAGGCCGGACGCATCCGCCACCGGGCGTACCCGGATTCCGGTCCCGAGGGCGCTCTGCCCGCGCTGCCTCCCGATCAGCACCGCGCCTTCGACGCCCACGCGGCGGGTGGCCGCGCCGACCAGGCCCTCGCCCGGCAGGACAAGGTGCTGCTCCGCGGCCTGGCGGGCTCCGGCAAGACGACGCTCGTCCAGTGGCTCGCCGTATCGGCGACCCGCGAGGACCTCGCGCACGACATGGCGTACCTCCGTGACCGGATCCCCTTCGTCCTCCCGCTGCGGACCCTCACCCGCCATGGCGAGCGGCTCCCGAACCCCGACCGCTTCCTCGCCGCCGCCGGCTGCCCGCTCACCCCTCCCGAGGGCTGGGCCGACCGGGTCCTCGCCGCCGGCCGCGGCTTGGTCCTCGTCGACGGCATCGACGAGATCCCCGAGGTCGAGCGCGAGCGCGCCCGTCGCTGGCTCCGCGACCTTCTCGACTCCTACGGCGGCAACCGCTGGCTCGTGACCTCGCGCCCCACCGCCGTACGCGACGACTGGCTGGCCTCCGACGGCTTCGCCGAGCTCACTCTCGCGCCGATGTCCACCGCCGAGGTCTCGGCGTTCGTCCAACGCTGGCACAAGGCGGCCGGGCCGACGGCCGCACCGTACGAACGGCCCCTCCTCGACGCCCTGCGCACCACCGCCGAGGTCGCCCAGCTCGCCACGAACCCCTTGATGTGTGGCCTGATCTGCGCCCTGCACCGCAACCGCCGGGGCTTTCTGCCGCGCGGCCGCAAGGCGCTGTACGACGCCGCCCTGTCGATGCTCCTCACCCGACGGGACCGCGAGCGGGACATGGGGGCGCCGTACGGGATCGAGCTCGGCGAGGCCCCTCAGATCCAGCTGATCCAGCGGATCGCGTACTGGCTGACCTTGAACGGCCGGACGACGATGGACCGCTCGCTCGCGGAGTCGGTCGTGCAGGAGGCGGTGCCGGCCGTCACCGAGGCGGCCGGGTACGAGCCGGGCGCGGTCTTCACCCACCTCCTCCACCGCAGCGGCCTCCTGCGTGAACCGACCGCGGACACGGTCGACTTCGTGCACCGCACCTTCCAGGACTATCTGGCGGCGAAGGCCCTCGTCGACCGCTGGGACATCGGTGTGCTGGTCCGGCACGCGGCGGACGACCAGTGGGAGGACGTCGTCCGCATGGCGGTCGGCCACGCCCGCCCGCGCGAAGGCGAGGAGATCTTCACCGAGTTGCTGAAGGCGGCCGACGCGGCGGAGGACCGCCGCACCCAGCTCCGCATCCTCGTCGTGGCGGCGACGGCCCTGGAGGAGGCGACGGAGGTGTCGCCGGACGTCCGAGAACGGATTCTGGCGCGCACGGCCGAGGTGATCCCGCCCCGCGACGTGGGAGAGGCGCGGGAGCTGGCATCGGTGGGACGGGCGGTGCTCGACTTACTCCCGGGACCGGAGGGCCTGGACGAGGAGGCGGCCCTGATGGCGGTGACCACGGCGACCCACGTCACCCACGAGGCCGCGCTGCCCTACCTGAGGCGGTTCACCCGCCGTCCGGAACTGCGCGTCCGCTCCCAGCTCGTGTGGGGGTGGTCCCGGTTCGACCCGGCGGCGTACGGCGAGGAGATCATCGCCGGACTCGATCCGACCGGGCTCGACTTCACGGTCCGCTCCGACGCGCAGGCCGCCGAACTCGTGCGCCTGGGGCTGCGACCGCAGTCACTCGATCTGCGGCCCGCCCTCTCCGATCACGGCGTGGCCCAGCTGGCCCCGCTCCTCGCGGAGGCGAGGATCCTCGCGCTAGGGGCCGGCATGGGCTGGGCCCTGGAATCGATACCCGGCAAGGACCGGCTCCGCTCCCTCCGCCTGGACTCCCGCCCCCCGCGGGGACTGGGGATCCTGAGCGCCTTCGCCCAGCTGGAGGTGCTCATCCTCGGCCCCGTCGGAGGACTGACCGGGGACGACTGGAGCGGCATCGCGGCCCTGGGCGGCCTGCGGAGTCTCTTCCTGGAGGGGGCCACACCCGCCAGCTGCCCGGACACGGTCCGCGTCCCCGGCGTCGACTCCCTCTACGTGCTCGTCGACAACCACAGCCGGAGCGTGCGGCTCGGCGACCTGGTCGCCCGGACCTTCCCCGGCCTCCGCCACCTGCACCTCATCGGGATCGATCCGCACGGTCCCGCGCAGGACCTCGCGCCCCTCGCGGGCGTGACCGGCCTCGCGTCCGTGCTGGCCTCCCACGTCCCGATCACCGGAGCCGAGCGCCTCCCCGCCACCGTCGACGTCCGGACGTGACCTGACCGGGGAGGTCCGGACGTGACCTGACCGGAGACGTCCGCGCCAGGGGGCGGGCCCGGACACGGAAAAGGGGCGGCCCCGGACTCCTGCGAGTCCGGGGCCGCCCCTTCAGCCGCTCAGTGCGGCGTCACGCGTCCTTCGAGAGGTTGGGGCCGGCTCCGCCGGTCGCCTGCTCGATCGGGGGGACGTCGGGCAGAGCCGACTTCTCCTCGCCGCGGAAGGTGAACTTCTTCTCCTCACCCTCGCCCTCGGTGTCCACGACCACGATGTGACCGGGGCGCAGCTCGCCGAAGAGGATCTTCTCCGAGAGCGTGTCCTCGATCTCGCGCTGGATCGTCCGGCGCAGCGGCCGGGCGCCCAGAACGGGGTCGTAACCCTTCTTGGCGAGCAGCTCCTTCGCGGACTGGGAGAGCTCGAGGCCCATGTCCCGGTCCTTGAGGCGCTCGTCCACCCGGCCGATCATCAGGTCGACGATCTGGAGGATGTCGTCCTGGGTGAGCTGCGGGAAGACGATGACGTCGTCCACACGGTTCAGGAACTCCGGGCGGAAGTGCTGCTTCAGCTCGTCGCTGACCTTCGCCTTCATCCGCTCGTAGTTGGACTTCGTGTCGCCCTGGGCCGCGAAGCCGAGGTTGAAGCCCTTCGAGATGTCCCGGGTCCCGAGGTTGGTCGTCATGATGATGACCGTGTTCTTGAAGTCCACGACCCGGCCCTGGGAGTCGGTCAGTCGACCGTCCTCCAGGATCTGGAGAAGAGAATTGAAGATATCGGGGTGGGCCTTCTCGACCTCGTCGAAGAGGACGACGGAGAACGGCTTGCGGCGCACCTTCTCGGTGAGCTGACCGCCCTCTTCGTAGCCCACGTATCCGGGGGGAGAACCGAAGAGACGGGAGACCGTGTGCTTCTCGCTGAACTCCGACATGTCGAGGGAGATCATCGCGTCCTCGTCGCCGAAGAGGAATTCGGCGAGCGCCTTGGACAGCTCGGTCTTACCGACACCGGACGGGCCGGCGAAGATGAACGAGCCACCGGGGCGCTTCGGGTCCTTCAGACCGGCACGCGTACGGCGGATCGCCTTCGACAGACCACGGACGGCGTCGATCTGGCCGATGACGCGCTTGTGGAGCTCGTCCTCCATACGGAGCAGACGCGAGGACTCCTCCTCGGTCAGCTTGAAGACCGGGATGCCGGTGGCGGTCGCGAGGACCTCGGCGATCAGCTCGCCGTCGACCTCGGCGACGACGTCCATGTCGCCGGCCTTCCACTCCTTCTCCCGCTTGGCCTTCGCCGCCAGCAGCTGCTTCTCCTTGTCGCGGAGAGACGCCGCCTTCTCGAAGTCCTGGGAGTCGATCGCGGACTCCTTGTCCCGGCGGACACCGGCGATCTTCTCGTCGAACTCGCGGAGGTCCGGCGGCGCGGTCATCCGGCGGATGCGCATCCGGGAGCCGGCCTCGTCGATCAGGTCGATCGCCTTGTCCGGCAGGAAGCGGTCCGAGATGTACCGGTCGGCCAGGGTCGCGGCCTGGACGAGGGCCTCGTCGGTGATGGAGACCCGGTGGTGGGCCTCGTACCGGTCGCGCAGACCCTTGAGGATCTCGATCGTGTGCGGCAGCGACGGCTCGGCGACCTGGATGGGCTGGAAGCGGCGCTCGAGGGCGGCGTCCTTCTCCAGGTACTTGCGGTACTCGTCGAGCGTGGTGGCACCGATGGTCTGCAGCTCACCGCGGGCCAGCATCGGCTTGAGGATGCTGGCGGCGTCGATCGCGCCCTCGGCGGCGCCCGCACCCACGAGGGTGTGGAGCTCGTCGATGAACAGGATGATGTCGCCGCGGGTGCGGATCTCCTTGAGGACCTTCTTCAGGCGCTCCTCGAAGTCACCGCGGTAGCGGGAACCGGCGACCAGCGCGCCGAGGTCGAGGGTGTAGAGGTGCTTGTCCTTGAGGGTCTCGGGCACCTCGCCCTTGACGATGGCCTGCGCCAGGCCCTCGACGACGGCGGTCTTGCCGACGCCGGGCTCGCCGATGAGGACCGGGTTGTTCTTCGTGCGGCGGGACAGCACCTGCATGACCCGCTCGATCTCCTTCTCGCGCCCGATGACGGGGTCGAGCTTGGACTCGCGAGCGGCCTGGGTGAGGTTCCGGCCGAACTGGTCGAGGACCAGGGACGTCGAGGGGGTGCCCTCGGCAGGACCGCCGGCCGTGGCGGCTTCCTTGCCCTGGTATCCGGAGAGCAGCTGGATGACCTGCTGCCGCACCCGGTTGAGATCGGCGCCCAGCTTCACGAGGACCTGGGCGGCGACGCCCTCGCCCTCGCGGATCAGGCCGAGCAGGATGTGCTCGGTGCCGATGTAGTTGTGGCCGAGCTGGAGGGCCTCGCGGAGCGAAAGCTCCAGGACCTTCTTGGCACGCGGGGTGAAGGGGATGTGCCCGGACGGGGCCTGCTGCCCCTGACCGATGATCTCCTCAACCTGCTGGCGGACCGCCTCGAGCGAAATCCCGAGGCTCTCCAGGGCCTTAGCGGCGACACCCTCACCCTCGTGGATAAGGCCCAGGAGGATGTGCTCGGTGCCGATGTAGTTGTGGTTGAGCATCCGGGCTTCTTCCTGAGCCAGGACGACAACCCGCCGCGCGCGGTCGGTGAACCTCTCGAACATCGTTAATCGCTCCTCAGAGCGGTCAGTCAGTTAGGGGTCGATCCCCTCCCTGTCCTTCCGCAGCTTAGTCCCGCAAGCGGGGACCGCTCATTCCAACTGCCGACATCCGTCCGGATCACCCCCTCTCTGGCGGGGAGACCTGCTGCCGAACAGCCGACAAATGCTCCAACCCGATGGTGCGAGACGATGTTCCCGCAGGCCAAGCTGTTAGCCCCGGCTTCTGTACGCCGATGGCGAACGTGAGACGCCAAAGCCCGCGAGTCGCCCCTCCCCACTAGGAATGTCTTACCCGTAAGCACTGACACTCCATGCAGCACACCCCGGTTCCCTCCGCTACGGGCGAACACCCTTGCGCTCTCGAATGCACCCGTACGCCCCCATCAGGGACACTCCGCGCAGTGGTTCGGGAACGCTGTGTCAGCTTCGGGCGTAACCAACGGCTCCCGGCGGGAGTTCCCCGGGCATGGCCTTCACCGTCCCGCTTCCCCGCTCGCCGCTCGAAGACGGCCCCGCGCGGTGGTACGCGCACGAGCTCGGCTGGGCGACCGTCGAGGGCCCGCCGGTGCAGCTGGTGACGGGGCTGCGCTTCGACGTCCTGGAAATGCCCGCCGTGGCCGGTCGTGAGGTGCTGCGAAGGATGGGTGGCGCCGTGGGGCCGGTGGCCCTCATGGGGCGCAGGATGCGGCTACTGGTCGCCCCGGGAAGCGCGGAGGAGCTTCCCGGACTGCTCGACTGGCTGGAGTGGGGCGGCATCACGCTGGATCTCGCGATGCTGGGCGCGGGCGGCCGGATGACCGCCCCCATCCCCCCTGGATGGAGCGGTTCCGGCGCGCCGGGCGCCGCTGTGTGGCTGCGGGCTCCCGAGCCCGGCCGCGAGGTGGAATCCTCGCTGCCGGCCCTGCAGACCGCCGTGCGGGGCGATGCGGGCGCCCCCTGTCTCGTACGGCTCGTGGCCGCCGCGGCCGGGGAGTGCCACCGGGCGCGGCTGCTGGGCGCCCGGACGCGTGGCCAGGCGTCCAGGCAGCTGACGGGTCAGCGGTTCGCGTCCTCGTAGGCCGCCTTGATCTCCGCGGGCACCCGGCCGCGGTCGTTCACGTTGTAGCCGTTCTCCTTCGCCCACGCGCGGATCTTCGCGGTGTCCGGGCTTCCGCCGGCGGCGACCCGGCCCTTGCCGCGCGTGCCGGCACTGCGGCCACCGGTACGCCGGCCGCTCTTCGTGTACGGCTCGAGCAGGCCACGGAGCTTGTCCGCGTTGGCGGTGGTGAGGTCGATCTCGTAGGTCTTGCCGTCCAGCGCGAACGTCACGGTCTCGTCCGCCTCGACACCGTCGAGGTCATCGACAAGAAGGACCTGAACCTTCTGTGCCACCGGATTTCCTTTCATCGAAAATGCAGTACGCGGAAAGGAAACCGCTTTTCCCGGAAAAACACAAACCCCTGGCAGAGGTTCAGAAGCCCGGGAACGCGGGAAACGTGCGCGATTCGGACATAGGGATCCGGTTGGCCGTTACGGTCACAGGTGCAGAAGCATCCGGCTGTTGCCCAAGGTGTTCGGCTTCACTCGTTCGAGACCCAGGAACTCGGCGACACCCTCGTCATAGGAACGCAGGAGCTCGCTGTAGACATCTCCGTCGACCGGAGTCTCGCCGATCTCGACGAAGCCGTGCTTCGCGAAGAAGTCGACTTCGAAGGTCAGGCAGAATACGCGGCGCACCCCGAGCCATCGGGCGGTGTGCAACAACTTGTCGAGCACGTGATGTCCGACGCCGGCGCCCTTGAACTCGGGATCGACGGCGAGAGTACGCACTTCGGCGAGGTCTTCCCACATGACGTGGAGTGCGCCGCATCCGACGACGACCGCGTCCTCGTCGCGTTCGGCGACCCAGAACTCCTGGATGTCCTCGTAAAGCGTCACGGTCGCTTTGTCGAGCAGGATGCCCCGGCCGACGTACGGATCGACGAGGCGGCGGACCGCGGCGACGTCGCTGGTGCGGGCCCTGCGTACGGTGACGGCTTTCGAGAGGGGCGCGGAGGCGCGGGACGACGGCATGGGGGGACGTTATCGCCCCGGGGCCTCGGTCCCGTCGGCACCCTCGGCCGGTGCGGGCGGCGCGTCGGCGCTGTTGTAGCCGACGACGCGGATGGCGTCGTTGAGCGCGTCGCGTTGTTCGGACGACATCATCCCGAAGAAGGCGACCAGGGCGGCGGCCGGGTTGTCGCTCTGGGACCAGGCCTCGTTCATGAGGGCGGCGGAGTAGGCGGCGCGGGTGGAGACGGCGGTATATCGATAGGCGCGGCCCTCGACTTCCCTCCGCACCCAGCCCTTCTGATGGAGATTGTCCATTACGGTCATGACGGTGGTGTAGGCGATGGACCGTTCCTGCTGGAGATCCTCCAGTACTTCCCGGACGGTCACCGGGCGGTTCCATTGCCAGACGCGTGTCATGACGGCGTCTTCGAGCTCTCCCAATTGACGGGGCACATCGCCACCATAGTGGGCGAGGCGGGAAGGGCCGGTTATTGACGTAGGAAACGCAACAAAAAGGACGTACGCCGCTAAAGCGGGCGTACGTCCTCGGTGGCGCGGGCTACGGAAACGGGGTCACGCGACCGCGCGGGGGCTAGGCGGCGGGGCCGTCCGCCTGGCGGGCGGCCTCGGCGCGGGCGAGGGCGGCGTCCACGGCCGCGTCCTCCTTGGCCTTGTTCGGGCCGCCCTGGCTCTTGACGATGGTGACCACGAGAGCGATGAAGAACGCGGCCATCACGACCGGGGGCACGAGCGCGGATACGTAGTCCATGGCGTCCAGGGTAGCTAGCCGGCGGCGCGTTCCTCGGGCGGGGGCGGGGGGACGGGGCGCCGGCGCGGCGGGAAGACCTCGGAGGGCTTGGGGACGGGGCGCTCTGCGGGCGGGGGCGTGGGCTCCGGCTTGGGCTCGTCGGCGGCGCGGCCGCCGGGCAGGGCGAGCAGCCGGACGCGCGGGCGGGGGGTGGTGGCCACGGCCGTCTGCGTGACCCGGGCCAGGCGGGCGCGTACGGAGCGTTCCGCGAGAACCTGGCAGCGATCCAGGAGCACCGCGGCGCGGGGGTTGGCCCGCAGCGCGCGCAGGGCGGCGAGATCGTCGACGGCGGGGTCGTAGCCCGCGGCGAGGGCGTCCTGGAGGAGCTCCAGGTATCCGGGGAGCGAGCCGGGCAGGGCCTCGCGGTAGCGGGCCAGGTCGGCCAGGAGGAAGGCGCGCAGCCGGCCGGCCTCGCGGACGGCGTCGTCCACGGCTTCGGCGAGACGCAGGCAGTCCTGGACGTCCTCGTCCTGGAGGGGGGCGGGGTTGAGGGCGGTGGCAAGGGCGCGGCGGAGCACACGCAGCTCGTCCGCGCTGAACGCCATGCCGCCGCGGGATCCGTATGGCGTGGGCATGAGGTGACAATACGCGCTAATCGGACAAATTTCGTTTACCGATCATCCCCCGGGCGCGTTGCCTCCGACCGGCCGCCGCAGCGCCCCGCCCCCGTGCCGACGGGGCTCCCCCGGCCCCCGGCCCGTCGGCGCGCGTGCCCTACATCCGGGACACGTTGCGCTCGTACACCAGGCGGAGCCCGATCAGGGTCAGCCAGGGCTCGTGCTCGTCGATCTCCGTCGACTCGCCCAGCACCATCGGGGCCAGACCGCCCGTCGCGATCACCGTCACGTCCGACGGGTCGCCGCCCCGGCCCACGATCTCCCGCTTCATCCGGGCCACCACGCCGTCGACCTGCCCCGCGAAGCCGAAGACGATGCCCGACTGCATCGCCTCGACCGTGTTCTTGCCGATCACACTGCGCGGCCGGGCCAGCTCGATCTTGCGGAGCTGGGCGCCCCGGACGCCCAGCGCCTCGACCGAGATCTCGATGCCCGGCGCGATCGCGCCGCCGGCGTACTCACCGCGCGCGGTGATCGCGTCGTACGTCGTCGCCGTGCCGAAGTCGACCACGATCGCCGGACCGCCGTAGAGCTCGACCGCGGCGACCGCGTTGATGATGCGGTCCGCGCCGACCTCCTTGGGGTTGTCCGTGAGGATCGGGACGCCCGTCTTGACGCCCGGCTCCACGAGGACGGCGGGAACGTCGCCGTAGTACCGCCGCGTCACCTCGCGCAGCTCGTGCAGGACGGAGGGGACCGTCGCGCAGATCGCGATGCCCTCGATGCCGTCGCTCAGCTCCACACCCAGCAGCGGGTGCATGCCCATCAGGCCCTGCAGGAGGACCGCCATCTCGTCGGCCGTGCGGCGCGGGTCCGTCGAGATGCGCCAGTGCTCGACGATCTCCTCGCCGTCGAAGAGCCCGAGGACGGTGTGCGTGTTGCCGACGTCGATGGTCAGAAGCATCAGACCGCCGCCTCCGAGGCGTCACGGAGGTCGAGGCCGATGTCCAGGATCGGGGACGAGTGCGTGAGACCGCCCACCGCGAGGTAGTCCACGCCCGTCGCGGCGTAGGCCGCCGCGTTCTCCAGCGTGAGCCGGCCGGAGGACTCCAGGGCGGCCCGGCCGGCGACCAGGGCGACGGCCTCCTCGGTCTGCTCCGGGGTGAAGTTGTCGAGCAGGATCAGGTCGGCACCCGCGTCCAGGACCTCGCGGACCTGGGGCAGGGTGTCCACCTCGACCTCGATCGGCAGCTCGGGGAACAGCTCCCGCACGGCCTTGAACGCCTGCGCCACACCGCCGGCGGCCACCACGTGGTTGTCCTTCACCAGGGCGGCGTCCGACAGCGACATGCGGTGGTTGACGCCGCCGCCGCAGCGCACCGCGTACTTCTCCAGGGCGCGCAGGCCAGGCGTCGTCTTGCGGGTGTCGCGGACCCGGGCCTTGGTGCCCTCCAGGGCGTCCGCCCACGCGCGCGTGGCGGTGGCGATGCCGGAGAGGCGGCACAGGATGTTCAGCGCGCTGCGCTCGCCCGTGAGCAGGTCGCGGGTGCGGGTGGTGACCGACAGGAGCTTGCGGCCGGCCTCGACCCGCTCGCCGTCCTCCACGTGCCGCTCGACCTCGAAGGTCTCCGTACAGACGATGGACAGGACCGCCTCGGCGACCCGCAGGCCGGCCACCACGCCGGCCTCGCGAGCGGTGAAGTCGGCGGTGGCGACGGCGTCCTCGGGGACGGTCGCGACCGTGGTCACGTCCACGCCGCCGTCGAGGTCCTCCTCGATCGCCAGGTGGGCGATGTCCTCGACCTGCACGGGGTCCAGACCGGCGTCGGCGAGCAGCTGGGCGAGGGCGGGGTCCAGACCGCACTCGTACACCTCGTCGCCGTCGGCGCAGCCGCATCCCTCGCCGCAGCCGCCCGCGCTCTCGGCGGGCGCGCTGATCTGGATCAGGGGTACGTCCACGGGCTGCGGGCGTTCTTCTTCGGGGGTGCTCGGCGTGCTCACGGTTACGGCTCCCTGGGGGCGTCGGCGGCGGTGGGGGGAAAGTCTTGGCTGTCGGTGAACCGGACGTCGAGCGTCCGCTCCGGGGTGAGGCGGACGACGAGGTGACGGCGCCAGGCCGTGTCGTCGCGCTCGGGGTGGTCCTCGCGCCAGTGGCAGCCGCGGGTCTCCTCGCGGCGGTGCGCGGCGGCGACCAGGAAGCGCGCGACCGCGAGAAGGTTCGTGGTCTCCCAGGACTCCGTGCCGGGCTCGGCGGACTTCCGGTCGGCGGTCCCGTCGGCGACGGCGCCGATGTGCAGGGCGTCGAGCGCGTCCGCGGCCTCGCGCAGGCTCGCCTCGGACCGCAGGACGCCGGCGCCCGCCGTCATGACCCGCTGGACGGAGGTCCGGGCGGCGGGGTCGAGCAGCGGCACGACGACGGGCGCCGGGTCGGGGGCGGGGACGCCGGGCGCGCGCCCGGCGTGGGCGGCGATGTCCTCGGCGATCCGCTCGGCGAAGACCAGCCCCTCCAGGAGCGAGTTCGAGGCGAGCCGGTTGGCGCCGTGCACGCCCGTGCAGGCGACCTCGCCGCACGCGTACAGGCCGGGGACGGTCGTCCTGCCCCGCAGGTCGGTGCGGACGCCTCCGGAGGCGTAGTGCGCCGCGGGGGCGACCGGGATCGGCTCGGTGACCGGGTCGATCCCGTGGGCGCGGCAGGCGGCCAGGATCGTCGGGAAGCGGTGCTCCCACATCTCCGAGCCGAAGTGGCGGGCGTCGAGGTACATGTGCTCGGTGCCCCGCTCCCGCATCCGGCGCATGATCGCCTTGGCGACGATGTCGCGCGGGGCCAGCTCCGCCAGCTCGTGCTGACCGAGCATGAAGCGGACCCCGTCCGCGTCGACCAGATGGGCGCCCTCGCCGCGCACCGCCTCGGAGACCAGCGGCTGCTGCCCCTCGGAGTCCGCGCCCAGGAAGAGCACGGTGGGGTGGAACTGCACGAACTCCAGGTCGGAGACCTCGGCGCCGGCCCGCAGGGCGAGCGCGACGCCGTCACCGGTGGAGACGGCCGGGTTCGTGGTGGCGGAGAAGACCTGGCCCATGCCGCCGGTGGCCAGCACCACCGCCGGGGCGTGGACCGCGCCGACACCGTCGTGCTGACCCTCGCCCATGACGTGCAGCGTCACGCCCGCCGTACGGCCCTCGGCGTCCGTGAGGAGGTCCAGGACGAGGGCGTGCTCGACGGTGGCCACCGCCCGGTCCCGTATGGCCTCGACCAGGGCGCGGGAGATCTCGGCGCCGGTGGCGTCGCCGCCGGCGTGCGCGATGCGGCGCCGGTGGTGGCCGCCCTCGCGGGTGAGGGCGATCTCCCCGTCGGCGTCCTTGTCGAAGTCGGCGCCGGTGGCGATCAGCCGGCGGACGGCGTCGGGGCCCTCGGTGACGAGGGCGCGCACGGCCTTCTCGTCGCACAGCCCGGCGCCGGCGACGAGCGTGTCGTCCAGGTGCTGCTCGGGGGTGTCGCCCTCGCCGAGCGCGGCGGCGATGCCGCCCTGGGCCCAGCGGGTGGAACCGTCGTCCAGGCGGGCCTTGGTGACGACGACCGTACGCAGTCCCGCGGCGGTGCAGCGCAGGGCGGCGGTCAGTCCGGCGACGCCGGAGCCGACCACGACGACATCGGCGTCGATGGCCCAGCCGGGTGCGGGCGCGTGCAGCCGTATTCCGGTCACTTGGTGGCTCCGAAGGTCAGCGGGATGTTGTCGATCAGCCGGGTGGCGCCGACCCGCGCGGCGACGGCGAGGATCGCCTCGCCGTCGTGGTCGTCGGCTACCTCGGTGAAGTCGGCCGGGTCGATCAGAGCGAGGTAGTCGAGGGCGAGCGGAGGCTCGGCCTTCGCCGCGTCGTCGAGGACCGAGCGTGCCGCTGCCCGCACCGCGGCGGCCCCGGTGCCGTCCGGCGCCTGGGCGACGGCGTGCGCGTCGGCCGCGGCGCGGGCCTCGCCGAGCCGCGACAGCGCCTCGGCCCGGCTCTCCGAACCAGGCAGCGAGGCGGCGCGCGCGCACAGCGCCTGCTGCGCGGCGAGCCGGTCGCTCGCGGCGAACAGCGCCCGGGACAGGGCGAGGGCGGTGTGCCGCTCGGCGGTGGAGAGATAGCGGTTACGGCTGGAGAGGGCGAGGCCGTCGGGCTCGCGGACGGTCGGCACGCCGACGATCTCGACCGGGAAGTTCAGGTCGCGGACCATGCGGCGGATCAGCGCCAGCTGCTGGGCGTCCTTCTGGCCGAAGAACGCCACGTCGGGGCGGGTGAGGTGGAGGAGCTTGGCGACGACGGTGAGCATGCCGTCGAAGTGCCCCGGGCGGGAGGCGCCTTCGAGGCGCTCCCCCATGGGGCCGGCGGTGATCCGGACCTGCGGCTCCCCGCCGGGGTACACCTCGTCGACGGAGGGCGCGAAGACCGCGTCGGCCCCCGCCGCGCGGGCGGTCGCGAGGTCGGCCTCCAGCGTGCGGGGGTACCGGTCGAGATCCTCGCCCGCGCCGAACTGCAGGGGGTTGACGAAGACGGTGACGACGACGGACCCGTCGGGGCCGACGCACGCGCGGGCCGTACGGACGAGGGTGGCGTGACCTTCGTGGAGGGCGCCCATCGTCATGACGACGGCGCGCCTGCCGCGGCCGGGCAGGGCGTGCAGCTCGCCCGCCGTGCGCACGGGCGCGAACGCTCCGGACGGGCCGGAGGCCCCGGCCTCCTCGGGCGGGACGGACGCGGACCTCATCGGGACTCCCCCTCGGCGAGCACGCCCAGCAGATCCTCGGCCAGCTCGGGCTTGAGCAGGCCGTGCGCGAGCGCCCGGTCGGCGGTCGTGCGGGCCATCGCCAGATAGCCGGCGACGGTGCCCGGCGCGTGCTTGCGCAGCTCGGCGACGTGGGCGGCGACCGTGCCGGCGTCACCGCGCGCGACGGGGCCGGTCAGGGCGGCGTCGCCGGAGCGCAGGGCGTTGTCCAGGGCGGCGCCCAGGAGCGGGCCGAGCATCCGGTCGGGGGCGGCGACCCCGGCCGTGCGGAGCAGCTCCATGGACTGGGCGACCAGCGTGACCAGGTGGTTCGCGCCGAGGGCCAGGGCCGCGTGGTACAGCGGGCGGGCCTCCTCGCGGATCCATTCCGGCTCGCCGCCCATCTCGATGACCAGGGCCTCGGCCGCCAGGCGCAGCTCCTCGGGCGCGGTGACGCCGAAGGAGCAGCCGGCCAGCCGCTGGACGTCGACCGCGGTGCCGGTGAAGGTCATGGCCGGGTGCAGGGCGAGCGGCAGGGCGCCGGCGCGCAGGGCGGGCTCCAGGACCTTGACGCCGTACCGCCCGGAGGTGTGCACCAGGATCTGTCCGGGGCGTACGGCTCCGGTCTCGGCCAGGCCCTCGACCAGGGCGGGCAGGGCGTCGTCGGGAACGGTCAGCAGGACCAGGTCGGCATGGGCCAGCACCTGGGCCGGCGCCATGATCGGAACGTCGGGAAGCAGGGTCGCGGCGCGGCGCACGGACGCGTCGGAGACCGCGGAGACGGCGACGGGGCGGTGCCCCGCGAGCCGCAGGGCGGCGGCGAGGGCGGGCCCCACACGGCCGGCTCCCACGACTCCGACGGTGAGTCGCGCGGGTCGGTCTTCCGCTCGGGGTTCTGCTGGTTGGTTCACGCGGCAACGGCCTTCCGTTCCAGTCCGCGGGGGGTACCGGACGATTTCTCGTCATGCTACGCCAGCGTTTCGTCCGTCTCCGTGACTGTCCACAGGGCAGGGACGACGGTGTGATGATCGGAGCATGAGCGAGCAGGAGGCCCGGCGGCACCGGGCACGTGTGTGGGGCGCCGCCCGTCGGCGGCTGTCGTACTCCCCGGTCGAGGCGACGGTGGGGCGGCGGCTGCGGGAGCTGGCCGACTGGGCGGAGGCCGACGACTGCGCGGACCTGCCGCTCGACGCCTACGGCGACGGCCCGGTCGAGGAGCTCGAACAGCGCGTCGCGGACGTGCTCGGCCTGCCCGCGGCGGTGTTCTTCCCGACCGGCACGCTGGCCCAGCAGGTGGCTCTGCGCTGCTGGTCGGGGCGGACCGGCAGCCCGGTGGTCGCCCTGCACCCGCTCGCCCATCCGGAGGTGCACGAGGGCGGGGCGCTGGGCACGGTCAGCGGACTGCGGACGGTCCACCTGACGGACGAGCCGCGGCCGCCGACGGCCGAGGAGGTACGGGGGCACACCGAGCCCTTCGGCACGCTGATGCTGGAGCTGCCGCTGCGGGACGCGGGGTTCGTCCTGCCGACCTGGGACGAACTCGTGGACGTGGTGGCGGCGGCCCGCGAGCGGGACGCAGTGGTGCACGTCGACGGCGCGCGGCTGTGGGAGTGCGCCCCTCACTTCGGGCGCGACCTGCGGGAGATCGCCGGGCTCGCCGACAGCGTGTACGTGTCCTTCTACAAGTCCCTGGGCGGGATCTCGGGGGCCGCGCTGGCCGGCCCGGTGGACGTGATGGAGGAGGCCCGGGTGTGGCGCCACCGCTACGGCGGCCTGCTCTTCCAGCAGTTCCCCGCGGCCGTGGCCGCGCTGCGCGGGCTCGCCGTCGAGCTGCCGCGGCTGCCCTCGTACGTGGCCCACGCGCGCGTGGTGGCGGACGGCCTGCGGGCCGGGTTCGAGGAGGCGGGGGTCCCGTGGTTCCGCGTCCACCCCGAGACCCCGCAGACCCACCAGTTCCAGGTCTGGCTCCCGTACTCCCACGAAGAGCTGACGGCGGCGTCCCTGGCGCTGACGGAGGAGACGGACACGGTGCTCTTCCGCCGGTGGTCCCCGCCTTCCGCCGGCGGCCCGCCGGGGGTGGCGATGACGGAGGTGACGGTCGGGGAACCGGGTCTCGCCTGGACGCGGGACGACGTGCGGGAAGCGGTCGGCGCCTTCCTGGCACGGGTGCGCCGACCGGCCGAGAGCGTGGCCGAGAGCGTGGAGCGATAGCCGCAGCGGCGCCCCTCGGGCCCGGCCGGGCTCAGTCCAGACGGAGGTGGGCCAGGCCCACCCGTACGCGCCGCAGACGGTGCCGAAGCGGCCCGTCCCTGTTCGGCAGGAGCGTCAGCCCGGCCTCCGCCGCCACCGTGTCCGCGACCTCGGGCACGGTCAGGCGGTCGGTACGGACGTGATGCGCGAACTCCGGCCCCTCCAGCCGCTCCAGGCAGAGGTCCAGCTTCGCCACGGCGAAGCTCTCGCGCTTCAGGCCGCGCCCCAGACCCCGCTCGGTCAGCCGCCCCAGCACCGTCTCCCGGCGTGCGAGGAGCGCGAAGTGCCGCACCCGGTCCGCGCCGTGCCGCTCGCGCAGCCGGCCCACGGTCTCGGTGAAGTACGCCGGCTCCACCAGCGTCATCGGCACGATCACCGGGCCGCCCCGATGCTCGCGCAGTGCCAGGTCGAGGACCTCGTACACGCCGTGCCGCCAGGCCGCCAGATCCTGGAAGTCGGCCCTCAGCCGCGCCGGGAGCGTGCGGTGCAGACCGAAGCCGATGTGCTCCGGGTCGCACACCACGCTGCCCGGCAGCCGTCGCCGCAGCTCGTACGCCGTCTGCGTCTTGCCGCCGCCGAACGGGCCGTTGATCCACAGGAGCACGGCTCTCAGCCCGCCCCGCCGCCCGCCCGGACCAGGCCCGTCTCGTACGCGAGGACCACGACCTGCACGCGGTCGCGCAAGTCCAGCTTGGTCAGGATGCGGCCGACGTGCGTCTTCACCGTCGCCTCGGAGAGCACGAGCCGCGCGGCGATCTCACCGTTCGACAGCCCCTGCGCGACCAGGAGCATCACCTCGCGCTCACGGTCGGTCAGCCGGTCGACCTCCTTGTGCTGCGGTTCCTTCCCCGACGACGGCAGCATCGGGGAGAAACGGTCCAGGAGCCGGCGCGTGGTCGACGGGGCCACCACCGCGTCCCCGCTGTGGACCGAGCGGATCGCGCCGAGCAGCTCGGCCGGCGGCACGTCCTTCAGCATGAAGCCGCTGGCCCCCGCCTTCAGACCGGAGAAGGCGTACTCGTCGAGATCGAAGGTGGTCAGGATCAGCACCCGGGGCGCGCCGGGCTGCGAACAGATCCGCCGGGTCGCCTCCACCCCGTCCAGCTTGGGCATCCGTACGTCCATCAGCACCACGTCCACGGTGGTGGAACGGAGCACCTCCAGGGCCTCCACGCCGTCGCCCGCCTCGGCCACGACCTCCATGTCCGGCTGGGCGGCGAGCACCATGCGGAAGCCGGTGCGCAGCAGCACCTGGTCGTCGACGAGCATCACGCGGATGGACATGTGTTTCCTCAGGTCCTCTAGTGGCCGATGGCGGCGGGTCAGTGGGCGGGCTTCAGGGGGAGCAGGGCGCTGATGCGGAAGCCGCCTCCGGGGCGCGGCCCCGCGTCCAGGGTGCCGCCGACCATGCCGACCCGCTCGCGCATGCCGATCAGGCCGTGGCCCCGGCCGTCGGCGCCGCCGTCCTCGTACATCTCCGTGGTCGCGCCCCGCCCGTCGTCCTCGACGAGCAGGCCGAGGCCGTCGTCGAAGTACACCAGGCGGACGCTGGCCCCGGCGTCCGGGCCGCCGTGCTTGCGGGTGTTGGTGAGGGCTTCCTGGACGATCCGGTACGCGGTGAGCTCGACGCCGCTGGGCAGCGGCCGGGCCGTGCCCTCGACCCTGAAGTCGACGGTCAGGCCGGACCTGCGGACCTGCTCCACCAGGTCCTCGATCTGCTGGACGTCGGGCTGGGGGACGTACTCCCCGGCCTCCTGGTGTTCGCCGGTGCGCAGGATGCCGAGGAGGCGGCGCATCTCGGCGAGCGCCTGGCGGCCGGTGGAGGAGATGGTCTCCAGCGCCTGCTTGGCGGTGTCCGGCGAGGCGTCCAGGACGTAGGCGGCGCCGTCCGCCTGCACGACCATCACGGAGACGTTGTGGGCGACCACGTCGTGGAGCTCGCGGGCGATCCGGGCGCGTTCGGCGGCGACGGCGACCTTGGCCTGCGCCTCGCGTTCCTGCTCCAGGCGGGTGGCCCGCTCCTCCAGCTGCGCGAAGTAGGCGCGGCGGGTGCGCAGGGAGTCCCCGAGCACCCAGGCGAGGGCGAACGGCACGGTCATCATCACCGTGAAGAAGACGATCGCGAGGGCGGAGTCCGGTGCGTCGGACGGCCATCGGAGCATGGAGACGGTGGCCGCGCTCAGACCGGCGGCCAGGGCCAGGCGGGACGTCCAGCGCGGGCCGTCGTGGGCCGCGACCGTGTAGATGATCACCAGGATCGCGAAGTCCGCGACGAACGGCACCACCCCGAAGGCGACCTGGCCCAGGGACAACGCGAGCGCGAGCAGCAGCATCTTCCCGGGCTCACGGCGGCGCAGCGCGACGACCAGGCCGAACAGCACGGCGACGACGCCGTACGCGACGGGATTGCCGACCGCCGGATAGGTCGACCCGACCCACAGCAGGGAGAACCCGAGGAGGACGACCGCCCAGAAGGTGTCGACGCCCGTGGGGTGTCTGCGGATGAAGTCGTAGAGGCGCTGCACGTGACCCAGCGTAGGGAAGGCGGATAGGTGCAGGGGTCAACCGTGGGGTCGATCCTTGACGTGAGGCCCGTACTCCCCAAGGTGGAGACTGAGGCCCGTGACGGATGAGACGTGTCAATGGCAGGGCTGGCGGCGCTGGGGCGAGGCCACGGAGCGGGCGCTGTACGGGGCGGGCGGCTTCTATCTGCGCCCCGAGGGCCCGGCCGGCCACTTCCGTACCTCGGTGCACGCCTCCCGGCTGTTCGCCGGCGCCGTCGCCGGTCTGCTGACACGGGCGGCGCTCGCCCTCGACACGGACGAGGTCGCCCTGGTGGACGTGGGTGCGGGGCGGGGAGAGCTGTTGACGGGCGTGCTGGCCGCCGCTCCGGCGGGGCTGTCGGTCCGCGCGTACGCGGTGGAACGCGCCGCCCGGCCCGAAGGGCTCGACCCGCGCGTCGTCTGGACGGACCGGGTGCCGGAGGGGGCCCACGGACTGCTGTTCGCGAACGAGTGGCTCGACAACGTGGCCGTGGATCTGGCGCAGGCGGACGAATCGGGGGCGGTGCGCTACGTCGAGGTGCGCGTCGACGGCACGGAACGCCTCGGCGGGGTGGTCGAGGGCCCGGACGCGCGGTGGCTTGAGCGGTGGTGGCCGTTGCGGGAGCCGGGCGAGCGGGCGGAGATCGGGCGGCCCCGGGACGAGGCGTGGGCGCGGGCGGTGGGCGCGATGGGGGCCGGTCTCGCGGTGGCGGTGGACTACGCGCATCTACGGGAGTCCCGGCCGCCCTTCGGCACGCTGACCGGGTTCCGGGCGGGGCGGGAGGTCGAGCCGGTGCCGGACGGGTCCTGCGACCTGACGGCGCACGTGGCGATGGACGCGGTGGCGGCGGCGGGCGCGGCGGCGATCGCGTCCGAAGTCGGGGGCCGGCAGGCGGACCGGGGCGGGGGCGCGGCGGGGCAGGCCGGCGGTCCCTCGGGCCCGGTGGCGGATCGGGGCGAGGGGGCGGCTGAACCGGTCACCCTGGTCACGCAGCGGGAGGCCCTGCACGGGCTCGGCGTGCGCGCGGAGAGGCCGCCGCTGACGCTGGCGTCGACCGACCCGACGGCGTACGTCCGGGCCCTCGCCTCGGCGGGCGAGGCGGCGGAGCTGACGGCGCGGGGCGGGCTCGGGGACTTCCTCTGGCTCACGCAGGAGGTGCCGGGGCGCTAGGTCCGGCGGGTGCCGGGACGCCAGGACGGCCTTCGGGCGGTCCGGCGGGGGCCCGGGCGGTGGAGCCGCCCCTGGGCGGTCCGGCGGGGTGCCGGAAGGACCGGAAGGCCGACGGGGGCCCGAGGGCGGGAGCGCCCAGGGGCGGTCCGGGCGGCGGGGTGGGTCCGGCGGGCGGGACGGCTTCCCACGGTGCGGGGGTGGGCAGGGATACTGTCCCCATGACGGAGACGACGGTCGGAATCGGCGGGGCGGCGGAGAGCACCGACATGGTGCTGAACATCGGGCCGCAGCACCCCTCGACCCACGGTGTGCTCCGTCTCCGGCTGGTCCTGGACGGCGAGGTCATCCGGCACGCCGAGCCGGTCATCGGGTACATGCACCGCGGCGCGGAGAAGCTCTTCGAGGCGCGCGACTACCGGCAGATCATCATGCTCGCCAACCGCCACGACTGGCTGTCGGCCTTCTCCAACGAGCTGGGCGTCGTGATGGCCGTCGAGCGGATGCTCGGCATGGAGGTCCCGCAGCGGGCCGTTTGGACCCGGACCCTGCTCGCCGAGTTGAACCGGGTGCTCAACCACCTCATGTTCCTCGGGTCGTACCCCCTCGAACTGGGCGGTATCACCCCGGTGTTCTACGCCTTCCGGGAGCGCGAGGAGCTCCAGGCCGTGATGGAGGAGGTCTCCGGCGGCCGGATGCACTACATGTTCAACCGGGTCGGCGGCCTGAAGGAGGACCTGCCGGCCGGGTGGCAGGCCCGGGCCCGCGCCGCCGTCGCCGACGTACGGTCGCGGATGGACGTGTACGACAAGCTGGTCCTCGGGAACGAGATCTTCCGGGGCCGTACGCGGGACGTCGGCGTCCTGACCCCCGAGGCGGCCCACGCGTACGGGGTGAGCGGCCCCATCGCCCGCGCCTCGGGCGTCGACTTCGACCTGCGCCGCGACGAGCCCTACCTGGCCTACGGCGAGCTGCGGGACACGCTCCGGGTGGTCACCCGCGAGGAGGGCGACTGCCTGGCCCGCTTCGAGTGCCTCCTCGACCAGACGCACAACTCCCTGG
This sequence comes from Streptomyces sp. NPDC036822, assembly GCF_055609145.1. Classification (NCBI taxonomy): domain Bacteria; kingdom Bacillati; phylum Actinomycetota; class Actinomycetes; order Kitasatosporales; family Streptomycetaceae; genus Streptomyces; species Streptomyces sp. NPDC036822. The sequence continues at coordinate 629,442 of NZ_JBVJPY010000003.1, read as the reverse complement.
ACCTCGCCGATGCCTGCCTGGACCGGCTCGCCGACCTTCCGCCGGGGCCCATCAACCAGCGGCTGCCGAAGGTCCTCAAGGCCCCGGAGGGCCACACGTACGCGTGGACCGAGAACCCGCTCGGCATCAACGGCTACTACCTGGTGTCCAAGGGCGAGAAGACGCCGTACCGGCTCAAGCTCCGCTCGGCGTCGTTCAACAACATCCAGGCCCTGACCGAGCTGCTGCCAGGCACGCTCGTCGCCGACATGGTGGCGATCCTGGGATCGCTCTTCTTCGTCGTCGGCGACATCGACAAGTAGCCGGCGGGGTCACGAGTTGACGGCGCCGCGCAGCTCCGCCACGTCGAGCTGCTCGGTCTCGTCGTGCGCCGTGAGGTCGATGACCTGGCCGATCGCCCGCTGTTCGGGGGCGGGCCGGGAAACCGCGGCCAGCACCTCCTCGCCCACCACGTCCGCGAGGTCCGTGTTCTGCACCGCCTCGATCGCGGCCGCCGCCTTCTGCATGCCGAAGAAGTCGAAGCCCCCTTCAGGGCGCGGGGCGGGCCGGCGGGCGGCGTACGGCACGATCGCCGACGCGGCCGGGACGGCGCGGACGGCCGGGGCCTTGGAGACGGCCGGGACGGTGGCGACGGCGGCGGTCGACGGGCGAGCGTGCTGCTCGGCCCCGGCGGCCGCCGCGTGCTTCCCCTGCGGCTCCTCCGTCTCGCGGGCGCGCTCGGCGAGATCCCGGCTGCGGGCGGCCTCGACGGTCCTGCGGGCCTGCTGGGCCGCGGTGTTACGCGCGAGGTCGCGCAGCGCGGCCGCGGCCTGCCGGTACAGCTCGGGGGTCGGCGTGGCTCCGACCGCCGGGAGGGCCTCGGCGGGCGAGCCGGCCTCCAGGGCGAGCTGCCTGCGGCCCTCCAGGGCGCTGGCCCGCTCGGTCTCGGCGGTGGCGTACCGGCGCAGCAGCTCCGCGTGCTCGCCGCGCAGCCCGGCGAGCTCGACCCGCTTGGCGCGCAGCTTGGCGTCGAGCTTGGCGCGCAGCTCGCGGGACTCCTCGATGTCGGACTCGAGCTCGGCTATCCGCTCCTCGGTCTTCCACTGGTCCGCGGACCGCGCCCGGGTCAGCTCGGCGACCTGGCGGCCGGCGCCGCGGTCCCAACTGCGCATGAGGACGGCGCCGGTCACCGCGGCGGCGGCCGCGGCGGCGACGAGCGCGCGCAGTGCCACGGGATCGGCGAGCAGCCAGGCGCCCGCGGCACAGACGACCGACGCTCCGGCGACCGCGGAGGGCGGCAGGAGCTTGTGCAGGGGCGGGGAATGGCGGTGGCGTCCACGTGGCATGGCCTGAAATTTACCGTGCGTAGGCGCTCCATGGGGGGTCGGCCCGGCAATCTCTTGGCCACTTCTCGCCGTCGTCGCCGTCCCTCCCCGGCGCCCCCGCCGGGGAGGGACGAGCCCCCTTAGCGGAGGCTTACTTCTTGACCAGCCCCTTCGACTCCAGATAGTCCTTCGCCACGTCCTCCGGCTTCGCCCGCTCGGCGTCCACCTTGCGGTTCAGTTCGGCGAGATCGGCCGTCGTCAGGACCTTTGTGATCTTGTCGAGGGCCGCGGCTATCTCGGGCGATCCGGCGTCCTCCGCATGGACGACCGGCAGCACATTGTCGGCGTTCTGCAGCTTCTTGTCGTCGGTCAGGAAGACCAGTCCGAAGCTGTCGATCGTCGCGTCCGTGGTGGTGGTCAGCACCAGCTGGTCCACGCCGTCCTTGACCGCCTGCTTGGACTGCGGCGTACCGACCCCCTTGGGGTCGACACCGGTGACGTCGATCCCGTACGTCTTCTTCAGGCCGGGCGCGCAGAACGGCCGTACGGTGCATTCGTCACCGGCCGCGATCCTCACCTTGAGCTTGGCCCGGCCGAGATCGGAAAGGCTGGTGAGCTTGTTCTTCGCGGCGAATTCCTTCGACACCGCGAAGGCGTTCTGGTCGACGGCCTCGCCGAAGGCGAGCACCTTCAGACCGCGCGGCTCGGCGAGCTTCTTCAGCGCCCCCACCGTGGCGGCGGCGTCACCGGAGGCGACCGGCTTCTCCTCGGGGGCCTTCGGCCCGTTCACCTTCGCATTGAGGAATTCCGCGATCGTCGCCGCGTATTCCGGGACGACGTCGATCTCGCCCTTCTCCAGCGAGGGTTCGTACAGTTCGCGGTTCTTCACGGTGGTGACGGTCGCGGAGTATCCGGCGTCCTGAAGCACCTGGGCGTAGAGCTCGGCCAGCACCTTGGACTCGGTGAACGCGGCGGCGCCGACGACCAGCGAGCCCTTCCCCGAGCCCGCGGAGTCGCCGCCGCCCGCCTTCTCCTTCTCCAGGCTGTCGCCGCCGCACGCGGCGAGCCCGGCGGTCAGCGCCGCCACGCCCAGCACCGCACCCGCGATACGCGAGGTCCTGCTCACGAGATCACCCATCCCAGTCGTTCTTCGGTCGTCTCACGCGCGCCGGCCCAGCAGCCGGTCCGCTCCCACCAGTACGGCCTCCACAAGGAGGGCGAGCGCGGCGACGAGCAGGGCGCCCGCCACCACCTGCGGGGTGTTGTACGTGTTGAATCCGGCGGTGATGATCCGGCCGAGGCCCCCCTGGCCGACCATCGCCGCGATGGTCGCGGTGGCCACCACCTGCACGGCCGCCGACCGCAGACCCGTCATGACGAGCGGCCGGGCGAGGGGCAGCTCGACCGTGGAGAAGAGCTGCCCGGCAGACATCCCCATCCCCCGCGCGGCCTCCACCACCGACCGGTCCACCTCCCGCATACCCACATAGGCGTTGGTCAGCAGCGGCGGCACCGCGAACAGCACCAGGGCGATCACGGTCGGCACATAGCCGGCGGTGCGCAGGGGCGACACCATGAACAGGGCGAGGACGGCGAAGACGGGGACCGCCCGCCCCACGTTGGAGACGTTGACGGCGAGCGCCCCGCCTCTGCCGAGGTGCCCCAGCCACAGTCCGAGCGGCAGCGCGATCGCGCAGGCGATGAGCAGCGCCATCCCGCTCACGTACACGTGCTCGGCGAGCCGGTGCCCTATCCCGCCGTCCCCCGCCCAGTTCGCGCCGGTGGTGAGCCAGGCCCAAGCGTCCGTCACGACCCCCACCTCACTCACCCCCCGGCGCGGTCCGTAGGCGTGTCCACGGCGTGAGGAGCCTCTGGATCCCCAGGAGCAGCAGATCGGCGGCGACCGCGAGCAGGACGCACAGCACCGAGGCGGCCAGCACCTGCGCCTTGAAGAAGGTCGGCAGCGCGTCCTCGATGAGATTGCCGAGCCCGCCCCGGCCGACGATCGACCCGACCGTCGTCAGCGCGATCGTGGACACCGTCGCCATGCGTATGCCCGCCATCAAGGCGGGCAGCGACAACGGAAGTTCGACTTCCCACAGCATCCGTCCCGGGCCGTACCCCATGCCCCGGGCGGCCTCCCGCGCCTCGGCGGGCACCGCCGCGAGCCCGGCCAGGATGTTCCGTACGAGAATCGTCAGCGAATACAGCACGAGGCCGGTCACCACCAGCGCCGACGAGAGGCCGAGGAACGGCAGCAAGAGGGAGAACAGGGCCAGCGACGGAATCGTGTAGAGCAGGGTCGTCAGCCCCAGGACCGGCCCGGCGAGCCGCGGCCGCGCCCGGACGAGCAGGGCGAGCGGGAAGGCGACCGCGACCCCGATCAGCACGGACACCAGTGTCGTGCCGACGTGCTGGACCGTCGCGTCCGTCAACTCCTGGCTGCGGGAGCGCAGATACTCGCCGCATATCCAGTCGTTCGTCACCAGACAGTTCGCCGCGCTCATGTGCCTCCCCCGGCCCTCCGCATGCCCGAACGTACGTATGGATCGACCCTAGCCCCCGCCACCGACAATCTCCGAGGACCGCCACGTTCCGGCAACACGCCCTTCACACGCACCCGGCCGGAAGAGGCCAGAATGGGGAACCATGATCCGGTTCGAGCACGTGACCAAGCGCTACGCGGACGGCACCACCGCCGTCAAGGACCTCTCCTTCGAGGTGGCCGAGGGTGAACTGGTCACGCTCGTCGGCCCGTCCGGCTGCGGCAAGACCACGACGATGAAGATGGTGAACCGGCTCATCGAGCCGACGGAGGGGCGCATACTCCTCGACGGCACGGACATAGCCGGCGTCGACCCGGTCCGCCTCCGCCGCCGCATCGGCTACGTCATCCAGCAGGTCGGCCTCTTCCCGCACCGGACGGTCCTCGACAACACCGCGACCGTCCCGCACCTCCTCGGCGCCCCGCGTGCCAAGGCCCGCGCCCGCGCCGCCGAACTCCTCGACCTCGTCGGCCTCGATCCGCGGAAGTACGGCGACCGCTACCCCGAACAGCTCTCCGGAGGGCAGCGCCAACGGGTGGGCGTGGCCCGCGCCCTGGCCGCCGATCCGCCCGTCCTGCTGATGGACGAGCCGTTCGGAGCGGTCGACCCCGTGGTCCGCGAGCGTCTGCAGAGCGAGTTCCTGCGCCTGCAGTCGCAGGTCCGCAAGACGGTGCTGCTGGTCACCCACGACCTCGAGGAGGCCGTCCGCCTCGGCGACCGGATCGCCGTCTACGGCCACGGGACGATCGAGCAGTTCGACACGCCGGCCGCCGTGCTCGGCGCCCCCGCCACCCCGTACGTCGCCGAGTTCGTCGGCGCGGACCGCGGCCTGAAGCGGCTCTCGGTCACACCCGTGGAGGCGGGCCACCTCGAACACCCGCCGGTGTACGGCGCCCCGGCGACGGCTTCGACGCGCCCTGGGCGGTCGTCCTCGACGCGGAAGGACACCTGGAGGGCTGGACCGCCGCCCCAGGACCCGTGCCCTCCCCCGCCGGTACGACGGGCGGCACGTCCGGCGGCACCCGCCCCGCCCCCCGGCCGGTCCCCCTCGGCGCCTCCCTCCGGGACGCACTGGCCGCGCTCCTCCAGGACGACACCGGCTGGCTGCCCGTCACCGACCCCGCCCACGGCGGCCGGTACGCGGGCGTGCTCACCCCGGCCGCCGTCCACCGGGCGCTGCGCCGGGCCTCCCCCGTGGCGGCCGCCACGGCGGACCCCGGCACGGACACGGAACAGGAGCGCGCCCCCGGGCTCAGCTCGCGCTGAGCCGCCCGCTCATCCACACCAGGCCCGGCGGGATCTCCCTGTTCCAGGTGTTGAAGTTGTGCCCGCCGCTGTCCAGCGTGATCGAGGAGACCCTCGCCGGGGACTTCACCTTCCTGATGAAGTCGAGGGTCCCCTTCAGGTTCCCCTCCCCCTGCCGGGAGGTCGTCACCAGGAACGACGACTTCCCCCGCGGCGCGTGGTCCAGGCTCCACAGCAGGTCGGCCCGCTTGCGCGCCTTGTCGTCACCGTGGAAGAGGTCACCGGTCGTCACGTCCTCGGCCGCCTTGTAGTACGCCGAGAAGCCCGCGCCCGCGGCGAACCGGTCCGGATGGTGCAGGGCGATCTTCAGCGCGCAGTAGCCGCCGGTCGAGTTCCCCATGAAGCCCCAGTTCCGCGCCTCGGTCCCCACCCGGTACGTCTCCGACACCGCCTTCGGCAGGTCCTCGGCGAAGAAGGTCTCGGTCCGCGGGCCGCCAGGGACGTCCACGCACTCGGTGTCCCGGGGCGGCGCCACCGTCGGCCGCAGCATCACCAGGATCATCGGCCGCATCTTGCCCGCCTTGACCTGCTGGAACGCCGTCTTCGGGTACTTCAGGCCCTTGATCAGGTTCTCCGCCGTACCCGGGTAGCCCGTGAGCACCACCGAGGCCGGGAAGGTGCTCTTCGCGTACGCCGGCTGGAAGTACTCCGGCGGCAGATAGACGTACGCCGGGGAGTCGATCCCCGACGTCTCGCCGGCGATCACGACCTTCTGGATCTGCCCGCCGACCGCGGGACGCCCGCCGCCGGGGACGTCCAGCGCCTGCGTGCCCACCACCTTGACGTCCTTGGAGCCGGCCGAGTGGTCGACCACGACCCCCAGGTCCTGCTCCTGCCCGAAGAGGTCCGCCCAGGAGCCGTAGAACAGGAAGGAGTTGTTCGCCGCGAGACCGACCGAGGCGAACAGCGCGAGCTGCGTCGCGAGCAGCAGCCCGACCCTCCCCAGCACCGCCCGCCAGCCCCCGCGGGCGAGCCGGGGCCACAGCCAGACCGTGGCGGCGAACAGCACCACCGCCAGCGCGACGGCGAGCGCCAGAACATTGTTGCTGGTGAGACCCATGAGTCGATCGAGCTTTCTTCCGTGAGAATTTCCCGTGCGCGAATGAACCCGCATCGCCGCCGAGCCGTCCTAGAGGGCGCAAAACCTCCGGCTCGGCCCGCTCCTGACCACCACGCGGCCGCTGGACCAAAGAATCTTTCGCGGATCACGGGAAGCACGGGAAGCGATGTCTGTCACGGTAGATGGGGACAAATCACGATCGGTTCCGGATCGGGTACGCCGGATTCTGCACGGACCTCGACCGGAGAAGGTCCCCTCGCTCGTCGGCACGGCCTGCACACTCATCGGCCTGATCGACATCGCCGCGGGCGTCTTCCCCCGGTTCCGCACCAGCCGCATGCACGCCGTCGCCGAAGTCCTCCCCGGCACCCTCGGACCACTCTCCGCCGCACTCTCCCTCAGCGCCGGCGTCCTCCTCCTCCTGCTCGCCCACGGCCTCAAACGCCACAAGCGCCGCGCCTGGCGAGCCGCCGTCATCCTCCTCCCCCTCGGCGCCCTCGCCCAGTTCGTCTGGCGCCACTCGATCCTCGGCGCCCTGCTCTCCCTCGGACTGCTCGCCCTCCTGCTGCGCCACCGCGGCCAATTCGCCGCCCTCCCCGACCCCCGCAGCCGCTGGAAGGCACTCGCCAACCTCGTCCTCATGGGCGCCGGATCCCTCGCCCTCGGCCTCGTCATCGTCAGCGCCCACCCCCGCCGCGTCATCGGCAACCCCAGCCTCACCGACCGCCTCGAACACGTCCTCTACGGACTCTTCGGCTTCGAGGGTCCCGTCGGCTACACCGGCGACGTCGACTGGACCGTCGGCTACTCCCTCGGCGCCCTCGGCATGCTCACCGCCCTCACCACCATCTACCTCGCCTTCCGCCCCGAACACCCCGCCGCCCGGCTCACCGAGGACGACGAGAACCGGCTGCGCGCCCTGCTCGACAAGCACGGCGCCCGCGACTCCCTCGGCCACTTCGCCCTCCGCCGCGACAAAGGCGTCGTCTTCTCCCCCAGCGGCAAGGCCGCCGTCTGCTACCGCGTCGTCTCCGGCGTCATGCTCGCCAGCGGCGACCCCATCGGCGACGTCGAAGCCTGGCCCGGCGCCATCGAACGCTTCATGGACGAGGCCAAGGCCCACTCCTGGACCCCCGCCGTCATGGGATGCTCCGAGACCGGCGGCCATGTCTGGACCCGCGAAACCGGCCTCGACGCCCTCGAACTCGGCGACGAGGCGGTGGTGGACGTCGCGGATTTCTCCCTCTCCGGGCGCGCGATGCGCAACGTGCGCCAAATGGTGAAGCGCATCGAACGCAACGGCTACACCACCAAGGTCCGACGCGTCCGTGACCTCTCCGACGGCGAACTCGAACGCGTCCGCCGCGCCGCCGCCGACTGGCGCGGCACCGACACCGAACGCGGCTTCTCCATGGCCCTCGGCCGCATCGGCGACCCCGGCGACGGCGACGCGGTGATAGCCACCGCCCACAAGACCGACGACGACACGACCGCAAGCCCCTACGGCGACCTCAAGGCGATCATCCACTTCGTCCCCTGGGGCACCGACGGCATGTCCCTGGAACTCATGCGCCGCGACCGCTCCGCCGACCCCGGCATGAACGAGCTCCTCATCGTCGCCGCACTCCAGGACTCCCCCCGCCTCGGCATCACCCGCGTCTCCCTCAACTTCGCCATGTTCCGCGCCGCCCTCGCCCGCGGCGAGAAGATCGGCGCCGGCCCCGTCCTGCGCCTCTGGCGCGGACTCCTCGTCTTCCTCTCCCGCTGGTTCCAGATCGAGTCCCTCTACAAGTTCAACGCCAAGTTCCAGCCACGCTGGGAACCCCGCTTCGTCGTCTACCGCAAGAGCCGCGACCTCCCCCGCATCGGCTTCGCCGCCATGCAGGCGGAAGGCTTCGTCAACCTCGCCCCACCCCGCCCCTTCGCCCGCCACCGCACCACCCCCGCACCCCGCCCCTGCGCCCACATCGTCACCCCGCAGCCCGAACACGAGGTCCGCGCGGCCTGAGCCCCGCACCCCCACCCGCACCCCCTCGGGCCTGTCGTGCCGATCAGCCCGGCAAGATCCGAACGACAGGCCCTAGGCTGGTCGTATGAGTACGTTGAGCGGACGGGGCACGGCCCGGGGCCTGCCGGAGTGGGATCGCTGCGCGGTCATGGGAGTCGTCAACGTGACACCCGACTCCTTCTCCGACGGCGGCCGCTGGTTCGACACCACGGCCGCCGTCAAACACGGCCTCCACCTCGTCGCCGAAGGCGCCGACCTCGTCGACGTCGGCGGCGAGTCCACCCGGCCCGGCGCCAGCCGCGTCGACGAGGACGAGGAACTGCGCCGCGTCGTCCCCGTCGTCCGCGGCCTCGCCGCCGAAGGCGTCACCGTCTCCGTCGACACCATGCGCGCCACCGTCGCCCACGCCGCCGTCGCCGCCGGCGCCACCCTCGTGAACGACGTCAGCGGCGGCCTCGCCGACCCCGAGATGGTCCCCGCCGTCGCCGCCGCCGGCGTCCCCTTCGTCGTCATGCACTGGCGCGGCTTCAGCCAGGACATGAACCGCCTCGCCGTCTACGAGGACGTCGTCGCCGAAGTCGTCACCGAACTGCGCCACCGCATGGAAGCCGTCGTCGACGGCGGCATCGACCCCGAGCGGATCGTCCTCGACCCCGGCCTCGGCTTCGCCAAACACGCCCCGCACGACCTCGCCCTCGTCGCCCACCTCCCCGCACTCCGCGCACTCGGCCGGCCCCTGCTCGTCGCCGCCTCCCGCAAGCGCTTCCTCGGCCACGTCCTGGCCCACGAGGGCTCCGCCCCACCCCCCGCACGCGAACGCGACGCGGCCACCGCCGCCGTCTCCGCCATCGCCGCCCACGAGGGCGCCTGGGCCGTCCGCGTCCACGAGGTCAGGGCCACCGCCGACGCCGTACGGGTCGCCAGAGCCGTCGAGGGAGCCGCGTGACCCCCCGGACCGACACCGACGCGGTCGAGGCCGCCAACACCGCCTTCTACGAGGCGATGGAGCGCGGCGACTTCGAGGAGGTCTCCTCCCTCTGGCTCGACGACGGAGCCACCCCCATCTCCTGCGTCCACCCCGGCTGGCCGGTCCTCTCCGGCCGCGGCGAGGTACTCCGCTCGTACGCCCTGATCATGGCGAACACCGAGTACATCCAGTTCTTCCTCACCGACGTCCAGGTCTCCCTCGGCGGCGACGTGGCCGTCGTCACCTGCACCGAGAACATCCTCAGCGGCGGACCCGCCGAGGACGGCGCCGAACTGGGCCCCCTCGTGGGCCAGCTCGTCGTCGCCACCAATGTGTTCCGCCGCACATCCGCAGGCTGGCGGATCTGGTCCCACCACGGCTCCCCCGTGCTCACCGAATCCGACGACGAGGAGGACGAGGAGCCAGGCGCCTGACGGAATCGTGCGCCTTTCGGGTGCCATCCGGATTGGAACTCCGAGGCCTGGGTAGGGGCCGCTCCCAGCCCCTGCGGCCCGGTCCTCCTGCCCCCGTGGGCACGTGCTGTCGGTGCCCGCAGGTAGATTCGACGATGGACACCCGGCCGTCCGCACCCGGCTGCGTGGCCGCAAGAACTACGACAGCAGGAGTGATTCGCGTGGATCGTGTCGCGCTGCGCGGCCTCAAGGCCCGAGGACACCACGGCGTCTTCCCCAAGGAGCGCGAGGAAGGCCAGACCTTCATCGTGGACCTCGTCCTCGGCCTGGACACCCGCCCCGCGGCCGCCGACGACGACCTGACGAAGACCGTGCACTACGGCGTCGTCGCGGAGGAAGTCGTCGACGTCGTGCAGGGAGAACCGGTCGACCTCATCGAGACGCTCGCCGAGCGGATCGCCGAGCAGTGCCTCAAGCACACCGGAGTCCAGGAGGTCGAGGTGTGCGTCCACAAGCCGGACGCCCCGATCACGGTCCCCTTCGACGACGTGACCATCACCATCACCCGGAGCCGAGTATGAACGTCACGCACAGCGACCCCACCGTGCAGCCCGTACCGGCCTCCGTCGTCGAGGCGGTCGACGCCGCCGACGTGACCCTCTCCAACCCCAAGTGGGCCGTCATCGCCCTCGGCGCCAACCTCGGCAACCGCCTGGAGACCCTCCAGGGAGCCGTGGACGCCCTCGAGGACACCCCCGGCCTCCGGGTCAAAGCCGTCTCCGGCGTGTACGAGACGGAGCCCTGGGGCGTCGACCCCGGCACCCAGCCCGCCTACCTCAACGCCGTCGCCCTGGTGAAGACGACCCTGCCGCCTTCCTCCCTCCTGGAGCGGGCCCACGCCGTCGAAGAGGCCTTCCACCGCGTCCGCGAGGAGCGCTGGGGCGCCCGCACCATCGACGTCGACATCGTTGCCTATGCCGACGTCGTCTCCGACGACCCCGTCCTCACCCTGCCCCACCCCCGCGCCCACGAACGCGCCTTCGTCCTCGCCCCCTGGCACGACGTCGACCCCGAGGCCCAGCTGCCGGGCCACGGCACGGTCGCGGCGCTGCTCGCCGCGGTCGGCCGTGAAGGAGTCGTGCCGCGTGCCGACCTGGAACTCCGTCTGCCCGAGTAGTCGTTAGTCTCGTCAGAGATCGACTGCCCCCGGACGAAGAGACGAAGGACACCCGGTGAAACAACTGCGGCTCAAGGTGCTCGCCGGACTGTTCGTCGTCGCCGGAGTCCTGTCCTGGGGCGGCGCGCGGCTCTGGGACGCGGTGGGGACCCTGCCGAGCGTCCCACTCGCCGCCCCGATCGTCCTCGCCGCGATCGCCGTCGTCCTGACGGCGACGGCGCTCTCCCTCCGCTCCCGCCTCAAGGCCCAGCGCGAGCGCCGCCCCGGCGCGAAGGGCGTCGAGCCGCTGATGGCGGCCCGCGCGGTGGTCTTCGGCCAGGCCAGCGCCCTGGTCGCGGCGCTGGTCTCCGGCATGTACGGCGGGACGGGCGTCTTCCTGCTCGGCTCCCTGGACATCCCGGCCCGCCGCGACCAGGCGATCTACGCCGGCTTCGCGGTCCTCGCGGGCATCGGCGTGATCGCGGCGGCCCTCTTCCTGGAGCGCGTCTGCAAACTCCCGGAGGACGACGACACCCCGGGCACGTCCCCGGCGGCGTAGCCCCTCGGGGGCCCGGGCACGGGAAGCCGAGGAGCGTCCACGCCCTTAGCGGGCCATGATGAGGCTCATCGCCTCGTTACGGGTCGCGGGGTCGCGCAGCTGGCCACGTACGGCAGAGGTGATCGTCTTGGCGCCGGGCTTGCGGATGCCCCGCATCGACATGCACATGTGCTCGCACTCGAAGACGACGATCACGCCGCGGGGCTCCAGAATCTCCATGAGCGAGTCCGCGACCTGCGTGGTCAGCCGTTCCTGGACCTGCGGGCGCCGGGCGTAGACGTCGACGAGGCGAGCCAGCTTCGACAGCCCGGTGATCTTGCCGGAGGTCGAGGGGATGTAGCCGACGTGGGCCACTCCCCTGAACGGTACAAGATGATGTTCACACGTCGAATAGACTTCGATGTCCTTGACCAGCACCATCTCGTCGTGGCCGATGTCGAACGTGGTGGTCAGGACGTCCTCGGGCTGTTGGCGCAGACCGGCGAATATCTCCTGGTAGGCCCGCGCCACACGCGCCGGCGTCTCTCGCAGTCCCTCGCGGTCCGGGTCCTCACCGACCGCGATGAGGAGCTCCCGAACGGCGTTCTCGGCACGCTTCTCGTCGAAGTCGCCGATCGTGCCCTCGCTGTCCAGCGTCACCGGGTCGGTCATCTGTGCCTCGTTCCGTCTGACTGATGTACGCGAAAATGAGCCGCGCCCCCACAGGCTAAAACCTGTGGGGGCGCGGCTTCCATTCCGGGTCGCCGGGGTCAGGGCTCCGGGGTCTCCTCCGGAGCGACCTCGATGCCGGGCGTCGGCGTCTTGGCGGTGTCCACCGGGGTGGCGCCGTTGGTGCCGTTCGCGCCGTTCGTCAGGGCCAGCTCCTTGGGGGAGAGGACCGGCGGACGGGTCGAGGGCGTGCGCCGTGAGGAGCCGGTCCACGCGGGGCGGGCGGGGCGCTTCACGATGCCGGCGAAGATCTCGGCGATCTGCTCCTTGTTCAGCGTCTCCTTCTCGAGGAGCGCCAGGACCAGGTTGTCGAGGACGTCGCGGTTCTCGACCAGGATCTCCCAGGCCTCGTTGTGCGCGGTCTCGATGAGCTTCTTGACCTCTTCGTCGACCAGCGCGGCGACCTCTTCGGAGTAGTCGCGCTGGTGCGCCATCTCGCGGCCGAGGAAGGGTTCGGTGTTGTCGCCGCCGAACTTGATCGCGCCGAGCCGCTCGGTCATGCCGTACTGCGTGACCATCGCGCGGGCGGTGGCCGTGGCCTTCTCGATGTCGTTCGCCGCGCCCGTGGTCGGGTCGTGGAAGACGAGCTCCTCCGCCGCGCGCCCACCCAGCATGTACGCCAGCTGGTCGAGCATCTCGTTGCGGGTGGTGGAGTACTTGTCCTCGTCCGGGAGCACCATCGTGTAGCCCAGGGCACGGCCGCGGGAGAGGATGGTGATCTTGTGGACCGGGTCGGAGTTCGGTGAGGCCGCCGCGACCAGGGCGTGTCCGCCCTCGTGGTACGCGGTGATCTTCTTCTCCTTGTCCGACATGATGCGGGTCCGCTTCTGCGGGCCCGCGACCACGCGGTCGATCGCCTCGTCCAGCGAGTGGTTGTCGATCAGCTTCTTGTCGCTGCGGGCGGTGAGGAGCGCCGCCTCGTTGAGGACGTTGGAGAGATCGGCACCGGTGAAGCCGGGGGTGCGGCGTGCGACCGCGCCCAGGTCGACGTCCGGGGCGACCGGCTTGCCCTTCTGGTGGACCTTGAGGATCTCCAGACGGCCCTGCATGTCCGGGCGGTCGACGGCGATCTGCCGGTCGAAGCGACCGGGGCGCAGCAGCGCCGGGTCGAGGATGTCGGGCCGGTTGGTGGCGGCGATCAGGATGACGCCGCCCTTCACGTCGAAGCCGTCCATCTCGACGAGGAGCTGGTTGAGGGTCTGCTCGCGCTCGTCGTGGCCGCCGCCGAGGCCGGCGCCGCGGTGTCGGCCGACGGCGTCGATCTCGTCGACGAAGACGATGGCCGGGGCGTTCGCCTTGGCCTGTTCGAAGAGGTCGCGGACCCGGGAGGCGCCGACGCCGACGAACATCTCGACGAAGTCGGAGCCGGAGATCGAGTAGAACGGCACGCCGGCCTCGCCGGCGACGGCGCGCGCGAGGAGCGTCTTGCCGGTGCCGGGCGGGCCGTAGAGCAGCACGCCCTTGGGGATCTTGGCGCCGACGGCCTGGAACTTCGCCGGCTCCTGGAGGAATTCCTTGATCTCGTGCAGTTCCTCGACGGCCTCGTCGGACCCCGCCACGTCGGCGAAGGTCGTCTTCGGGGTGTCCTTGGTGATCAGCTTGGCCTTGGACTTCCCGAAGTTCATGACTCGGGAGCCGCCGCCCTGCATCTGGTTCATCAGGAACAGGAAGACGACGACGATGAGGACGAAGGGGAGCAGCGAGAGCAGCACCGACAGGAACGGGCTCTGCCGCTCCGGGGAGACGGTGTAGCCCTTGTCCAGGGCGCCGGAGGCGGCCTGGTCCTGGAGCGTGGTGGTCAGGTTGGCGCCCTGGTCACCGATGTAGCTGGCCTGGATCTTGGTGCTGCCGCCGTACTTGTCCTTGTCGGCGCCCTTCTTGAGCTCGACCTTGATGACCTGCTCGTCGCCGGTCGTCAGCTTGACCTGGTCGGCCTGCTTGTCATTGATCGCCTGGACGACCTTGCTGGTGTCCACCGTCTTGTAGCCCTCGGACGAGCCGACGACCTGCATCAGCACGACCACGGCGAGGACGGCCAGCACGATCCACATGACCGGCCCACGGAAGTATCGCTTCACGTCCATCCATACGGAGCGAGAACGCTCCGTCCCTCCTGCCCGTAGGTAAATGCTGCTATGAGAAAAAGCTGTTCTTCGGACGGTACCCCAGCATTGTCACCCGCGGCCGCCTTCCCTTGCTTCAACGGCGGGAGGGCGGCGCGGGTTCCCCTGGGTCAGCCTCCGTACACGTGCGGCGCGAGGGTGCCGACGAAGGGGAGGTTGCGGTACTTCTCGGCGTAGTCGAGGCCGTAGCCGACGACGAACTCGTTGGGGATGTCGAAGCCGATCCACTTCACGTCGATCGCGACCTTGGCGGCGTCGGGCTTGCGCAGCAGGGTGCAGACCTCGAGGGAGGCGGGCTCGCGCGAGCCGAGGTTCGAGAGCAGCCAGGACAGCGTGAGTCCGGAGTCGATGATGTCCTCGACGATCAGGACGTGCTTGCCCTTGATGTCGGTGTCGAGGTCCTTGAGGATCCGGACGACGCCGGAGGACTGGGTGCCGGCGCCGTAGGAGGAGACGGCCATCCAGTCCATGGTGACGGGGGTGGACAGCGCGCGCGCCAGGTCCGCCATCACCATCACGGCGCCCTTGAGGACTCCGACCAGGAGCAGGTCCTTGCCCGCGTACTCCGCGTCGATCTTCGCGGCCAGCTCGGCCAGCTTCGCGTCGATCTCTTCCTTGGTGATGAGCACCGACTGGAGGTCGGTGCCCATGTCCTTCTCGTTCACCCGGGTCACTTTCGTTGCAGCTTGCGTCAGCCTTGCCGAATGACCAGTCTGCCACCCTGGCGTCGCGCCTCGACGCGGCCGGGCAGATTGATGGCGCCCTGGCCGCGCCAGCCGGTGATCAGCCGGTCGACTTCCTCGATGTGGCGGGCGAAGAGGGAGCCGGCGGGGGCGCCCTCCGCGATGACGGCGCGGCGCAGGATGCGGCGGCGGACGGCGGGGGGCAGGCCGAAGAGTTTGGCGCATTCGAGGCGCCCGGTCTCGTCGCGTACGGAGGCTTCGGCGTCGGCGGCCCAGGAGTCGAGGGCGTCGGCGTCGTCGCGGGAGAGCTGGGCCGTTCGGGCGAGGGCTTCGACGACGCCCTTGCCGAGGGCCTTCTCCAGGGCGGGGAGTCCTTCGTGGCGCAGGCGGGAGCGGGTGTAGGCGGGGTCGGCGTTGTGGGGGTCGTCCCAGACGGCGAGTTCCTGGGCGACGCAGGCCTTGCGGACGGTCTGGCGGTCGAGTTCCAGGAAGGGCCGGCGGTAGCGCCTGGTGGCGCCGGAGACGGCCGCCATGCCGGACAGGGAGCGGATGCCGGAGCCTCGGGCGAGTCCGAGGAGGACGGTTTCGGCTTGGTCGTCGCGGGTGTGGCCGAGGAGGACGGCGGCGGCGCCGTGGCGTTCGGCTGCGGCGTCGAGGGCGGCGTACCGGGCGTCGCGGGCGGCGGCCTCGGGGCCGACGCGGCGCTCGCCGCCGGCGTAGGAGGCGCCGTGGGCGCCGACCATGGAGGCGCGGCCGACGGTGACGGCGACGGCTTCGACGGGGTCGAGTCCGAGCGCGGCCATGCGGCCGGCGACCTCGGTGGCGCGGAGGTCGGAGCCGTCCTGGAGGCCGTGGTCGATGGTGATGCCGCCGGCGCGGACGGCGAGTTTGCGGGACTCGAAGGCGAGCGCGGAGGCGAGTGCCATGGAGTCGGCGCCGCCGGAGCAGGCGACGAGGACGAGGGGTGGCTCGTCGGTGCGTCCGGTGGTGTGGGTGCGGTGTTCGGTGAGGACGTCGTGGAGTACGCGGCGGACCGCCAGGCGTATCGCCGCGACCGCAGGATGGGGACCCATGTCCGGTGCCCTTCGTGAAGGAGTGGGGTGCCTCGGTCGGAGTCTTAACGGTCGGAAGAGGGGGTTCGGTCACTCAGAGTGCGTCGATGGTGACAGAACCTGGCCGTTACCCGAGCATTGCACGCCCCACCCCTTGCCTAGGGTCCCTCGGATGGGTGATTGGGGCGGTGTTCTTCCGTCGTGCGTCGCACCCGTCTCACGAGTCTGCCTTACGGTGCACCCTCGCCACCCATTCGGCCGGTGCGGCGATCTCGGCCTTGGTCGGGAGGGTGTTGGGGGAGGTCCAGACGCGGTTGAAGCCGTCCATGCCGACCTCGTCGACGACAGCGCGGACGAAGCGCTCTCCGTCGCGGTACTGGCGGAGCTTGGCGTCGAGGCCGAGCAGTTTGCGCAGGGCGAGGTCGAGGCGGGAGGCGCCGCGGGCGCGGCGTTGCTGGAACTTCTCGCGGATTTCGGCGACGGAGGGCACGACCTGGGGTCCGACGCCGTCCATGACGTAGTCGGCGTGGCCTTCGAGCAGGGACATGACGGCGGTGAGCCGGCCGAGGATCTCGCGCTGTTCGGGGGTCTGGACGAGTTCGACGAGGGAGGGGCCGGGTTCGCCCTCCTCGCCTTCGGGGCGGCCGCCGGCGAGGGCCTGGGCGGCTTCGCGGAGTCGTTCGACGACGGTGGAGGGGTCGACCTCGGTGGCGCCGAGAAATGACTGGATCTCGCCCTGGAGGTGGTCGCGGAGCCAGGGGACGGCGGTGAACTGGGTGCGGTGGGTCTCTTCGTGGAGGCAGACCCAGAGGCGGAAGTCGTGGGGGTCGACGCCGAGTTCGCGTTCGACGTGGACGATGTTGGGGGCGACGAGGAGGAGGCGTCCGCCGCCTTCCTCTCCTGCGGGGAGGTCGCGGGTGGCGGGGGCGAAGGTCTCGTACTGGCCGAGGATGCGGGAGGCGAGGAAGGAGAGCAGCATGCCGAGCTCGACGCCGGTGACCTTGCCGCCGACGGCGCCGAGGACGGCTCCGCCGGGGGTGGTGGAGCGGCGTTCCCGCATCTTGTCGAGGAGCGGGGCGAGGAGTTCGCGGAAGCCGGCGACGTTGGCCTTGATCCAGCCGGCGCGGTCCACCACGAGGACGGGGGTGTCCCGTGGTTCGTGGCCTTCGGGGATCATCCGGGTGAAGGCGCGCACGTGTTCCTCGGACGCCTTGGCGTGCCGGCGTAGCTCCGCGACGACTTCGCGGGCCTCCTCACGGCTCACCTCGGGGCCTGGTTTGACCAGGCGGGTCGCGGTCGCCACCGCGAGATTCCAGTCGACCATCTCGGCACCACCGATGCTCGTCATGCGTCAACCGTACGTTCTCGGGGCGTGATCGGGGTGGGTTCGGTACGCGATCGGTGCGGGTCAGCCGTGGGGCGTCGGGGTGCCGGGGCCGGGTGGGCCGCCGCGACCGGCAGGCTCGGTGCGGCGCCCGTGTCAGGGGGCGAGGGCGGCGGAGAGGCGGTCCAGGGCGGACTGGGCGGTGGTGGGGGAGGTGGTCCGGCCGGCCAGGAACGCGAAGGCGAGGAGGCGGCCGTCGGCGGTGACGACGGTTCCGGCGAGGGCGTTGACGCCTGTCAGGGTGCCGGTCTTGGCGCGGACGAGGCCGGCGCCGGTGGCGGCGGGTCCGGTGCCGAAGCGGTTTTCGAGGGTGCCGCTGAAGCCGCCGACGGGCAGTCCGGTGAGGACGGGGCGCAGCGTGGGGCGGGCGGGGTCGGCCGCGCGGGTGAGGAGGCCGGTGAGGAGGGCGGCGGAGACCCGGTCGGCGCGGGAGAGGCCGCTGCCGTCGGCGAAGTGCGTTCCCGCGACGGGGAGGCCGAGGGCGGCGAGTTCCGCCCGGACGGCCCTGCCGGCGCCGTCGAATGCGGCGGGCTGCTTGCGGGCGAGGGCGGTCTGGCGGGCGAGTGCTTCGGCGAGGTCGTTGTCGCTGTGGGTCAGGGTGCGTTCGACGAGGTCGCCCAGGGGGGCGGAGTGCGTGCGGGCGAGGACGGTGGCGCGGGGGGCGGTGGCCTTGGGGTCGGTGGTGGCGGAGGCGGCCGGTCGGGGGCCGGTGGCCTTCGGGTCGGGGACGCGGGTGGGGTCGGCGGCCGGTGGGCCCGCGGTCTTCGGGGCGCGGCCGGGGGCGGGCGCGCCGCGGACGGTGATCCCGGCGCCGGTGAGGAGGTCGCGGAAGGCGCGTGCGGTGTCCTGGGCCGGGTCGTCGCTGCGCGGGGCGGGTCCGTAGGTGGAGGCGTCCAGGCGTCCGGCGTCGAGCATGAGGGGGCTGACGGGGGCGATGTTGTCGTTGCGGCCGATGGGGTGGCGGGCGGGTCCGCGGTACAGGCTCGTGTCGTACGCCAGCCGTACGGAGGTGACTCCGCGGCTCTTCAGGGCGCGGGCGGTGTCGGTGGCGAGGGCGGTGAGGCGGGCACGGTCGAGTGTGGGGTCGCCGCCGCCGGTGAGGGTGACGGTCCGGGCGTCGGCGGAGGCGACGACGGTGGTGGGGATGCGGTGGTCGGGGCCGAGGGCGGAGAGCGCCGCGACGGCGGTGGCGATCTTGACGGTGGAGGCGGGGGTCATGGGGGTGGTGGCGCCTTCGCCGTAGAGCTGCTTGCCGGTGGTGGTGTCGACGACCGACGCGGTGCGCAGCGGGCCGAGGCCGGGGTCCGCGAGGAGGGGGACGAGGACGGCCGCGAGGTCCCCCGGACGGGTGGCGACGGGGGCGCCGAGGGCGCGCAGCACGCCGGCGGCGCTGGGGGCGGGGGCCGGGCGCGGCGGGGCGGCGGCGAGGGGCGGCGGTGCGTGATGTGCGCCACCGTTGGGGGAGGTGGCGGCTGCCCGGGCCCGCTCGGCCTTACGCTGACCGGTGTCCCACGGGCCGGCGGTGGCCACCGCTCCGGCGGCCAGTGCCAGACCGAGTACCGCAGAGCACGCCGTGAGCTGCCACGTCCTCGGCTCCGGCATTGCTGACCAGCCCCTTTCGCGATCACACACAGGCGTGAGGGACACTTAATCACTGCGCGTTGCCGCAGGCATTCACATGTGTTGATTCAGGAGGAGCCACCCGTGGAGTTCGACGTCACCATCGAGATCCCGAAGGGGTCGCGGAACAAGTACGAGGTCGACCACGAGACCGGTCGCATCCGCCTGGACCGTCGCCTCTTCACCTCGACCAGCTACCCGGCCGACTACGGCTTCGTCGAGAACACCCTCGGCGAGGACGGCGACCCGCTGGACGCGCTGGTCATCCTGGACGAGCCGACCTTCCCCGGCTGTCTGATCAAGTGCCGCGCGATCGGCATGTTCCGCATGACGGACGAGGCCGGCGGCGACGACAAGCTGCTGTGCGTCCCCGCTTCGGACCCGCGCGTCGAGCACCTGCGCGACATCCACCACGTGTCGGAGTTCGACCGCCTGGAGATCCAGCACTTCTTCGAGGTCTACAAGGACCTGGAGCCGGGCAAGTCGGTCGAGGGCGCCGACTGGGTCGGCCGCGCCGAGGCCGAGGCCGAGATCGAGGCCTCCTACAAGCGCCTGGAGGCGCAGGGCGGCGCCCACTGAGTGGGTCCGCGTCCACGTCGTGACGGGCGGTGCACCTTCGGGTGCGCCGCCCGTCTCGCGTCACGCCGTATGCCCATGCCCATACTGGGCAGACGGGGCGAATGGGAATGAGGACCAGCGCAGTGGTGGCGGAGCCAGACGGGCCGGAGGACCGCAAGCCGCAGTCGGACGAGGCACGGAGCGCCTTCACCCCGCCGGCCGGGGTCGAGCAGCCCGTGCCGCCGGAGGAGGAGCATCCGACCTCCGAGTTCGCTCTTCCCGACGGGCTGGCGCCCGAGCCGCCGGCGGAGCAGGAGGGTTCGGCGTTCGCGCCGCCGTCGACGTACTCCGCGAAGCACTCGCCGCCGGTCTTCACCCCCGCGCACGGCATCCCGCTGGTGAGGCTGTCGAAGGACGCGCCGTGGCAGGACCGGATGCGGACCATGCTGCGGCTGCCGGTCGGGGAGCGGCCGGTGCCGGAGGCGGCGCGCAAGGAGGACGAGACCGGGCCGTCGGTGGGGCGTGTGCTCGACCTGACGCTGCGTATCGGTGAGCTGCTCCTGGCGGGTGGCGAGGGCGCCGAGGACGTCGAGGCGGCCATGTTCGCGATCTGCCGTTCGTACGGCCTGGACCGGTGCGAGCCGACGGTCACCTTCACGCTTCTGTCGATCACGTACCAGCCGTCGCTGGTGGACGATCCGATCACGGCGAACCGGACGGTACGGCGGCGGGGCACCGACTACACGCGGCTGGCGGCGGTCTACCAGCTGCTCGCGGACATCAACGCGGAGGCGCACGAGGTCACGCCGGAGGAGGCGTACCGGAGGCTGGCGGAGATCCGCCGTAACCGGCATCCGTACCCCGGTTGGGTGCTGACGGCGGCGGCCGGTGTGCTGGCGGGCGCGGCGTCGCTGCTGCTCGGCGGCGGGGCGACGGTCTTCTTCGTGGCGGCGCTGGGCGCGGTGCTCGGTGACCGGCTGGCGTGGCTGTGCGCGGGGCGCGGGCTGCCGGAGTTCTACCAGTTCCTGGTGGCGGCGATGCCGCCGGCGGCGATGGGCGTGCTGCTGACGCTGCTGCACGCGGATCTGCTGCCGTCGGCGGTGATCACGGGTGGGCTGTTCGCGCTGATCCCGGGGCGGGCGCTGGTGGCGGCGGTCCAGGACGGTCTGACCGGCTTCTACATCACGGCCTCGGCCCGGCTGCTGGAGGTCGGGTACTTCTTCGTGGCGATCGTGGTGGGTGTGCTGTCGGTGCTGTACGTGGCCGTGCAGTTCGACGCTCAGCTGAATCCGGAGGGTGTGCTGGACCCGGTCGAGCGGCCGGTGGTGCAGATCCTGGCGTCGATGGTGCTGTGCGCGACGTTCGCGATCCTTTTGCAGCAGTCGCGGGACACGGTGCTGTTCGCGACGCTGAACGGCGGGGTGGCGTGGGTGATCTACGCGTCGATCGCGGTGACGGCGGACGGGTCGACGGTGATGGCGACGGCGGTGGCGGCGGGCCTGGTGGGTCTGTTCGGGCAGCTGATCGCGCGGTACCAGCACACGTCCTCGCTGCCGTACGTGACGGCGGCGATCGGGCCGCTGCTGCCCGGTTCGGCGACCTACTTCGGTGTCCTCGCGATCGCCCAGAACAATCTGGACCAGGGGTTCGCGTCCTTGGCGAAGGCGGCGGCGCTGTCCCTGGCGATCGCGATCGGGGTGAACCTGGGCGGGGAGCTGGCGCGGCTCTTCATGCAGGCTCCGGCCGCGGCGGCGGCCCGCCGCGCGGCGAAGCGGACCCGAGGCTTCTAGGGCGTGTGGAGAAACGCCCCGGCCCCCGCCGGAAGGGCGGGGGCCGGGGCGTGGTCATACCGGGCGGGGCTTCAGCGCTTGGCGTGGCGGCCGCGCTCGGGGGCGTCGGGGGCGTCGTCGGAGGCGCCCTGGGTGCGGGCGGCCTTCTTGGACTGGGAGCGGGCGCGCAGGTACTCGATCACGATCGGGACCACGGAGATCGCGACGATCAGGATCAGGATCGCCTCGATGTTCTTGTGCACGAACTCGACCTTGCCGAGCGAGGCGCCGAGCAGCGTCACGCCCGCGCCCCACAGGACGCCGCCGATGATGTTGAAGGTGATGAACGAGCGGTAGTTCATCCGGCTCACACCGGCGATGATCGGCGTGAACGTACGGACGATCGGCACGAAGCGGGCGAGGATCAGCGACTTCGGTCCGTGCTTCTCGAAGAACTCGTGCGCCTTCTCGACGTTCTCCTGCTTGAAGAGCTTGGAGTCGGGGCGCTTGAAGAGGGCCGGGCCGACCTTCCGGCCGAAGAGGTAGCCGACCTGGTCGCCGATGATCGCCGCGGCCACGATCAGCGTGCAGACCAGCCACAGGGGCTGGTCGAGCTTGCCGGTGGTGACCAGCAGGCCGGTGGTGAAGAGCAGCGAGTCACCGGGCAGGAAGAACCCGATGAGCAGGCCGGACTCGGCGAAGACGATGACCAGGACACCGATGAGACCGAAGGTCTGGATCAGATAGTCCGGGTCCAGCCAGCTCGGTCCGAGGGCAAGCGTATTCACGGGTTCCGGGCTCCTGCGGTCGGTGGGGCAAGGGGGGACGGCTGCCCCAAAGTATCAACGCTTTCTCGAGGCCCCGGGTTCCAGTGCCCTCTCCCGGACCGCTCCGGGATGCGGCCGTGACCCGCCGGCCCGAGGCTGGGGGGACGACCCGACCGGCAGCAGGAGGTGGATGCGGATGGGCATCGAGGACTACGGAGGCGGCCAGGGGCCGCAGTCGGATGTGCTGGTCGTCACGACCAACGACGTGCCCGGCTACGAGGTCCGGCAGGTGATCGGCGAGGTCTTCGGGCTGACCGTGCGCTCACGCCACCTGGGCAGCCAGATCGGCGCGGGCCTGAAGTCGATGATCGGCGGGGAGCTGAAGGGGCTGACCAAGACCCTGGTGGAGACCCGCAACCAGGCGATGCAACGGCTGGTGGAGCAGGCGCAGGCGCGGGGCGCGAACGCGGTGCTGATGTTCCGGTTCGACGTGTCGGAGGCGGCCGACGTGGGCACGGAGGTCTGCGCGTACGGCACGGCGGCGGTGATCGCCCCCCGGAGCTGAGGCCGGCCACGGCGGCGGTGATCGCCCCCGGAGCTGATGCTCCTCGACAGCGGAGCCGGTCCGGGGCCGGAGGCGGCGAAACCCTCCGGACGCGCGTCCGGGAGCGCGTTCCGTCGGCGGTGAGGCGCGCGTCGCCGAACCGAGGCGCCTTATGCGGCTTTTGTGCACTTATGGTGAGGTCCGTGGCTACTGATACCCCTTCAGCTCCGCCCGCACCGCCCACACCGGTCCACGTCCTGCTCCCCCAGGTCCTGCCCGCCCTCGTGATCGGCGTGGGGGCGAGCCTGCTCTACGTCGGGATCAGCAAGGCCGCCGACCGGCTCCGGGACGTGCTGTGGACGACCCTGCCGGACGCCCTCGGCATCGGCGGGTACTCCTCGCTCTGGATGATCGTGATGCTCACCGCGACCGGCATCGCCGTCGGGCTCGTGGTCTGGAAGGTGTACGGGCACGCAGGCCCGGATCCGGCCTCCATGGGGCTCGGCGGCTCACCGCTCCCACCCGGGGTGGTGCCCGGACTGCTGGTGGCGAGCATGCTCGCGCTGGCCGGCGGGGTCAGCCTCGGCCCGGAGAACCCGATCATCGCCGCCAACATCGCGCTCGCCTACTGGCTCGGCCACAAGGTCGCCCCGCAGGCGCCGGCGGCGGCCTGGGTGGCGCTCGCCTCCTCCGCCACCATCGGCGCCCTGTTCGGCACGCCCGTGGCCGCCGCCCTGGTCATCTCCGAGGCCCTGGTGCAGCGTCCGGGGCAGGGCTCGCTGTGGGACCGGCTGTTCGCCCCGCTGACGGCCGCCGGGGCCGGGGCGCTGACCACCAGGCTGGTCGACCACCCGAGCTTCGAGACGTCGCTGCCGCCGGTGACCCACCCGGGGTGGGGCGACCTCCTCGCCGCGCTGGTGATCGCCACCCTCGCGGCGCTCTTCGGCCTCCTCGGCTGCTACGCCTTCCCCCATGTCCACCGCGCCTTCGGCCGGCTGCGCCACCCCATGGTGATGCTGCCGCTGGGGGGTGTCGTCCTCGGTCTGCTCGGCGCCCTCGGGGGGCCGCTCACCCTCTTCAAGGGCCTGGAGGAGGTCAAACAGCTCACCTCGAACGTCGGCGGCTGGTCCTCCGGCGACCTGGCGAAGATGGCCGCGGTCAAGCTGGTCGCCCTGGTGATCGCCGCCTCCTGCGGTTTCCGGGGCGGCCGGATCTTCCCCGCCGTCTTCATCGGCGTCGCGTTCGGCCTGATGGCCCAGGCGCTCGTCCCGGAGATCCCGCCGGCCGTCGCCGTCTCCGCGGGCGTGCTCGGCATCCTGCTCGCGACCACCCGGCAGGGCTGGGTGAGCCTCTTCGTCGCCGCCGTCCTCGCCTCCTCGACCTCGATCATCGCCCTGCTCTGTCTCGCCTCGCTGCCCGCCTGGCTGGTCGTCACCGGCCGCCCCCAGCTCGAACTGGAGCCGTCCGGCGCCTCCCTGCGCTGAGACGGCCCGCCCGGAAGGAGTCCCCATGCCGCTGCACAAGGGTCCCGACGACCCCGAGCCCGACCGGCGCCTCGCCCTCAACCCGTTCTTCGGCGCGGCCGACCCCGTCGGCGGGATGGCGGAGGCACCCCCGCGCCACCGCCTGCCCGACGGGCCGCTGCCGCCCATGAGCGCCTATCAGCTCGTCCACGACGAGCTGATGCTCGACGGCAACTCACGGCTGAACCTCGCCACGTTCGTCACCACCTGGATGGAGCCCCAGGCCCGCGTCCTGATGGCCGAGTGCCGCGACAAGAACATGATCGACAAGGACGAGTACCCGCGCACCGCCGAGCTGGAGCGGCGGTGCGTGGCGATGCTCGCCGACCTCTGGAACGCCCCGGACCCCTCGGTCGCCGTCGGGTGTTCCACCACCGGCTCCAGCGAGGCGTGCATGCTGGCCGGCATGGCCCTCAAGCGCCGCTGGGCCCAGCGGAACGCCGACCGGTACCCGGGCGGTGCGCGGCCGAACCTGGTGATGGGGGTCAACGTCCAGGTCTGCTGGGAGAAGTTCTGCAACTTCTGGGAGGTCGAGGCCCGGCTCGTGCCCATGGAGGGTGACCGCTTCCATCTGGACCCGCAGGCGGCGGCCGACCTCTGCGACGAGAACACCATCGGCGTGGTCGCCGTGCTCGGCTCGACCTTCGACGGCTCCTACGAGCCCGTCGCCGAGGTCTGCGCCGCCCTCGACGCCCTCCAGGAGCGCACCGGCCTCGACATCCCGGTGCACGTGGACGGGGCCTCCGGCGCGATGGTCGCCCCCTTCGTGGACGAGGACCTGGTCTGGGACTTCCGGCTGCCGCGCGTCTCCTCGATCAACACCTCGGGCCACAAGTACGGGCTGGTCTACCCGGGCGTGGGCTGGGCCCTGTGGCGGTCACCCGCCGAGCTCCCCGAGGAGCTGGTCTTCCGGGTCAACTACCTGGGCGGTGACATGCCGACGTTCGCCCTCAACTTCTCCCGGCCGGGAGCCCAGGTCGTGGCGCAGTACTACACCTTCCTGCGGCTGGGCCGGGAAGGCTACCGGGCGGTCCAGCAGACCGCCCGGGACGTCGCCCGCGGCATCGCCGAACGGATTGACGCCATGGGCGACTTCCGTCTGATCACCCGCGGCGACCAGCTGCCCGTCTTCGCCTTCACCACCGCGCAGGACGTCACGAACTTCGACGTCTTCGACGTCTCGCGGCGGCTGCGCGAACGGGGCTGGCTCGTCCCCGCCTACACCTTCCCGGCCAACCGGGAGGACCTCTCCGTGCTGCGCGTGGTCTGCCGCAACGGCTTCTCGGCCGACCTCGCGGACCTGCTGATCGAGGACCTGGGCCAGCTGCTTCCCGAACTGCGCCGCCAGACGGCCCCGTCGACCCACGACAAGGCGGCCGCCACCGCCTTCCACCACTGACCGAGGTGGGGGGCGCCCCGGGCCGGGGCGCCCCCCACCTCGGTCCGGGTCGCCTCCGTCAGGAGCTCAGTCGCCTGAACCTGCGGACCGCCAGCGGGAAGAACACGACGAGAAGCGCCAGCGGCCACACCACGGCCGCCATCACGTGCCCCGGCTCCCCGCCCGGGTTCCCGAAGAGGTCCCGTACCGCCGTCGCAGTGGCGGACATCGGGTTCCACTCCACGGCCGTGCCCAGCCAGCCGGGCATGCTCCCGGGCAGGGCGAAGGCGTTGGAGAGGAAACCGATCGGCCAGACCAGGATCTGCACGGCCTGGACCAGCTCCGCGCGGCCCGCGACCAGGGCAAGGTAGATCCCGATCCAGAGCATCGCGAAGCGCAGCAGGAGCAGCAGTCCCACCGCCCCGAGGAAGGCCGCGGCGCCTCCGGTCGCCCGCCAGCCGAGGGCGTGGCCGACGCCGATCATCAGCAGCAGTCCGGCCGCCGACTGGAGCATGTCGGCGGACGAACGGCCGACCAGGACCGCCCCGTCGGCCATCGGCATCGAGCGGAACCGGTCGATCACGCCCTTGTTCAGGTCCTGGGTGACGGCGGTCATGGTGCCTTCGAGGCCGAAGACCATGGTCAGCGTGAGCATGCCGGGCACGAGGAAGTCGACGTACTCCCCCTCGACGCCCCGGCCGCCGCCGACGAGATAGCCGAACATCAGCAGCATCATGATCGGGAAGACGAGTCCGACGACCACCTGGACCGGCTGCCGGGCCCAGTGGGCCAGCTCGCGGCGGGTCATGGTCCAGCAGTCGCTCATCACGTACGCGGCGCTCATGCGGCCATCTCCTTCTCGCTCGGGGCCTGGCCGGGCGCGTCCGTCAGGTGCAGGAAGACCTCGTCGAGCGTCGGCCGCCGCAGGGCGATGTCCTCCGCCTCGATCCCGGCCGCCTCCAGGGCGCGGACGGTCTCGGACAGCGCGCCCATCCGGTCCGTCACGGGCGCGCTGATCCGCCGCAGGTCGGTGTCGACCGCCACGTCGGCGGCGGGCAGCAGCCGGGCCGCCTCGGCGAGCCGGCCCGCGTCCCGCAGGACGACGTCGATCCGGTCGCCCCCGACCTTCGCCTTCAGCTCGTCGGCGGTGCCGTCGGCGACGACCCGCCCCCGGTCCACGACCGAGATGCGGTCGGCGAGCTGGTCGGCCTCCTCCAGGTACTGCGTGGTCAGCAGGACCGTCGTCCCTCCGCCGACGAGGGAGCGTACGGACTCCCACACCTCGCCCCGGCCGCGCGGGTCGAGGCCGGTCGTGGGCTCGTCGAGGAAGAGCACGTCCGGTTCGGTGATCAGGGAGGCGGCGAGGTCGAGACGCCTGCGCATGCCACCGCTGTACCGCTTCACCGCCTTGCGGCCGGCGTCCGCGAGCCCGAACCGCTCCAGCAGTTCGTCCGCCCGTGCTCCGGCGCGCCGGGCGCCGAGGTGGTGGAGCCGCCCGAACATCTCCAGGTTCTGCCGGCCGCCGAGCTCCTCGTCCACGGCGGCGTGCTGGCCGAGGAGGCCGATCCTGCGGCGCACCTGGTCCGCCTGGGTTCGGACGTCGAAGCCGGCCACCCGCACCCGCCCCTCGTCGTGCCGCAGCAGGGTGGCCAGCATCCGTACCGTCGTCGTCTTGCCCGCTCCGTTGGGCCCGAGCAGACCGTGCACCGTGCCGCCGCCGACCACCAGGTCGAGGCCGTCGAGGGCCTGTCTGTCTCCGTACCGTTTCCGTGCGCCTTCGACGACGATCGCGTCGGTCATCAGTCTCCTCCAGCCGGAACACCCTAGTAGTCAAACTTGACCACTCGATCGACGGTAAGCCGGTCGACCCTCGTTAGTCAAACTTGATTAGCTTGCGTCTTCCCCGTCGCCCGTCGCGTAGGGGTTCTCCTGCCCCTCCGCGAGAACCCCCACGAAGGGCTCACCGCCCTCACCGGCGAAGGAGTAGGCCCCCGCCTCGATGCGCGCGATCAGGCCGAGCGTCCACTCCTTGCCCGCGTCGGCCGAGTGCACCCAGAGGTGCATGATCTCGCCGATGTGCCCGAGCTGCTCGGGGCCGCCCTCGGGGGTGTAGTACTCGGTGACGGCGGTACGCCACTCGTCGAGCGCCGCCACCCGCCGGCGCAGCAGCTCCACGACCTCCGCCCGGGGCAGGTCGACGATGAAGCCGATGCCGGCCGACAGCACGTCCATCTTCTGGTCGTACGTGGTCAGCGCCTCGCGCAGCAGCGCGAAGTACTCCTCCACACCCTTGTCGGTCACCTCGTACTCGGTCCGCGGCGGCCCGCCGGCCGTGCTCGGCGCGATCTCGTACGCGCGCAGCAGGCCCTGCTTGGCCATCTGCTTGAGCGCGTGGTAGATCGAGCCGGGCTTGGCACTCGACCACTCGTGCGCGCCCCAGAACTCCAGGTCGTTGCGGACCTGGTAGCCGTGGGCGCGGCCGTGCTGGCGGACCGCGCCGAGGACCAGGAGCCGGATCGCCGACATCCCCACCACCTCCACTCGTCAATTTTGACGAGCGTAGCGGGGCGACCGGCCCGCGGGCCCGGCCCCCTAGGCCCCCTGCTCCCGCGCGATGAGCGAGAAGGAGTCCTGGCCGTCGAGGGACTCCCGGATGATGTCGGCGTGCCCGGCGTGCCGGCCGATCTCCTGGACGAGGTGGAGCAGCATCCAGCGCACCGACACCCGCCCGTCCTTCGGGAACCACGGGGCCGGCGGCAGCGGGAAGGTCTCGTCGAGGCTCGGCACCTCGCGGACGAACTCCTCGGTCTCCTTGGCCACCGCCTCCCAGAAGGCCAGCACCTGGGGAACGGTCTCGTCGCCCACCAGGACGAACGCCTCGCCCCAGGTCTCCTTCGTCCGCTGCCGCTCGTTCGGCCGCCCCTGCGCCAGCCGCAGCCAGTTCAGCTCGACCTCGGCAACGTGCTTGATCAGTCCGGACAGGGTCAGCTCGCTCGCGCTGGGGCGGCTCGCCGCCTGCTCCTCGGTGAGGCCGAGGGACGCGCGCCGGACGGCGGCCCGCTGCGCCTCGATGAAGTTGAGGAACGCTCCGCGCTCGTCGCCGGGGGCCTCCGCGGGAACAAGGGCAACCATGATGTCCGCCTTTCACGGCGCGGGCTCTCACACCCGCGCTCACACGCACGAAACTGCCGGTGGGTGCCGGGGAGGCTCTCGCCGGATGCCCCGAGGGACACGTGAAGAGGCGCCCCCCGCGGGAGGCGCCCTGGACCTAGAAGGGGAACCGGCTCCGGCCGTGCTGGACCGAGATCCACTTCTGGGTGGTGAAGGCGTCGATCATCGAGTCGCCGTTCAGCCGCCCGATGCCGGAGTGCTTCTCGCCGCCGAACGGCACGATCGGCTCGTCGTGCACGGTGCCGTCGTTGATGTGGATCATGCCGGTGTGGATGCGCTTGGCGACCCGTACACCGCGCTCGACGTCCCCGGTGTGGACGGCTCCGCTCAGGCCGTAGGGGGTGTCGTTGGCGATCCGCACCGCCTCCTCCTCGCCGTCGAAGGGGACGATCAGCGCCACCGGGCCGAAGATCTCCTGGCTCAGGACGGGCGCGTCGGCCGCGAGGCCGGTCAGGACGGTCGGGGAGACGACGTTGCCGTCCGCCGTCCCGTGCAGCAGCGCCGTCGCGCCCGACTCGACCGTCTGCTCGACGAGCGCCGAGACGGCTTCCGCCTGCTGCGAGTTGATCAGCGGCCCGATGTGGGTGGCGGGGTCGGCGGGATCGCCCACGCGCAGCGTCCGTACCTTGGCGACGAACTTCTCGGTGAACTCCTCCTCCAGCGAGCGGTCCACCAGGATCCGGTTGGCGGCCATGCAGACCTGTCCCTGGTGCACGAAGCGGCTGAAGACGGCCGCGTCCACGGCGTAGTCGACGTCGGCGTCGTCGAGGACGATCAGGGCGCTGTTGCCGCCGAGTTCGAGGACGGCGTGCTTGAAGTTCTGCGCGCAGACGGTGGCGACGTGGCGGCCGACGCTGTCGGAGCCGGTGAAGGAGATGACCTTCGGTATCGGGTGGGTCAGCAGCGCGTCGCCTATCTCGGCGATGTCGGTGACGACGACGTTCAGCAGGCCGGCCGGCAGACCGGCGTCCTCCAGGACCTTGGCGACCAGCGTGCCGCCGCAGATCGGGGTGTTCTGGTGCGGCTTGAGGACGACCGCGTTGCCCAGCGCGAGCGCAGGCGCGACCGACTTCAGGGAGAGGAGGAAGGGGAAGTTGAACGGCGAGATGACGCCGACGACGCCGACCGGAAGGCGGTAGACACGGTTCTCCTTGCCGTCCACCGGCGAGGGCAGGATCCGGCCCTCCGGGCGCAGCGCCAGCTGGATCGCCTCGCGCAGGAACTCCTTGGCGAGGTGGAGCTCGAAGGCCGCCTTCAGCCGCGTCCCGCCCAGCTCGGCGACGATCGTCTCGGAGATCTCCTCCTCGCGGTCCTCGACGATCCGCAGCGCGCGCTCGAAGACGAGCCGCCGGGTGTACGGGTTGGTCTCGGCCCACGCGGTCTGGGCGCGCTCGGCGGCGCGGTAGGCGTGGTCGACCTCGTCGGCGGTGGCGACGGTGATCGAGGCGAGCTTCTCCCCCGTGTACGGGTTGAAGTCGATGATGTCCCACGAGCCGCTGCCCGGCTTCCACTCGCCGTCGATGTACTGATGGGCCAGGTCGGTGAAGTAGGACATGGAACGAGACCCCTTAACCCGCGGATACGGACGTAGTACTGGCGTCAACTGATGTGACGTCATCGTACTGACGTATCAGCTGAGTTGGAGGAGGCCTCGGAGGAGATCACGGCTTTCGGCCGGATCGGGGCTGTCCTTCTGCAGGCGCTCCATCACGCGGGCGTACTGGCCGACCTCCTCGCGCTTGTCGAGGTAGAGGGCGCTGGTGAGCTGCTCCAGATAGACGATGTCGGACAGGTCCGACTCGGGGAAGCTCAGCATCGTGAACGAGCCGCTCTCGCCGGCGTGCCCGCCGAAGCTGAAGGGCATGACCTGGAGCGTGACGCCGGGGTGCTCGGAGATCTCGATGAGATGCCTCAACTGCCCCCGCATCACCGCGCGGTCGCCGTACGGACGGCGCAGGGCGGCCTCGTCGAGGACCGCGTGGAAGTGCGGCGCGCGCTCGGAGACGAGGATCTTCTGGCGCTCCAGGCGCAGCGCGACCCGGCGCTCGATCTCGGCGTGCGATGCCCCGGGCATGCCGCGGCTGACGACCGCGTGGGCGTACGCCTCGGTCTGCAACAGACCGTGCACGAACTGCACTTCGTAGATACGGATCAGGGAGGCGGCTCCTTCCAGTCCGATGTACGTCTGGAACCAGCCGGGCAGGACGTCGCCGAAGCTGTGCCACCACCCGGCCACGTTGGCCTCGCGGGCGAGGCCGAGGAGCGAGCCGCGCTCCATGTCGTCACTGACGCCGTAGAGGGTGAGCAGATCCTCGACGTCCCTGGCCTTGAAGCTCACCCTTCCCAACTCCATACGGCTGATCTTGGATTCGGACGCGCGGATCGAGTAGCCGGCCGCCTCGCGGGTGATTCCGCGCGATTCGCGCAGTCGCCTCAGCTGCGAGCCGAGGAGGATGCGCCGCACCACGCTCCCGCTCGCGCCGCTCGATTCGCCTGCGGTCACGGCTCCAGCCTTCCGTTCGGGGATCTCGGGCCCGGATTCTGCCACTAAACACTTCGGCCCGTACACACTCGATTACGGAAAGGGGCCACGTCCAGGGGCCGTTGGGGAACGGCGCGAAATGATGCGGCAGGAGATTTCCGCAGAATCCGGCACGGGAGGGACAGCTTCGCCGCGTGCACGTGCATCTGCCCTTGCATCCGGTGGTCGCTTTCGGAACCATGGACCCCGCGCAGCCGCGTGTACCACCTCGTGTCGTCGCACCACCAGCACCACGCCGTCGCACCACAGCCGCGATTCGCCGCGATCTCCGGGAGTGCCTCGCATGGGGACGAATGGATCGACCATGCTCGAGCCGTTACGGCAGGGGCTTCCGCCGATCGACCCCGCCGCCGTCTCCACCTCGGTCTCCTGCACCCTGCCACCCCGTTACGACGCGGTGCGCGGCGCCCGGACGTTCACCCGGACCACGCTCTCGCAGTGGGACCTGGGCGACCGTTTCGACGATGTCGCCCTGGTCGTCTCCGAGCTCGTCACCAACGCCCTGCGCCACGCGCTGCCGGCGGACGCACCTCACACGGAAGGCCTGAATCCGCCGGTCCGGCTGCACCTGATGCGCTGGACCTCGCGGCTGGTGTGCGCGGTGCGCGACCCCAGCGACAAGAGCCCGGAGGCGCGCGAGGTCGACGACGACTGCGCCGCCGAGTCGGGCCGGGGGCTCTTCCTCGTCGACTCGTTCAGCGACGGATGGGGATGGCACCCGCTGGCCGGGACGCTCAAGGGCAAGGTGGTCTGGGCGCTGTTCCGGCTGGGTCCCGAGTAGGCCCGCCCGCGCCTCCCGGCCGACGGGCGGGGGAGGCGCGAGGAGACCCGCTCACGCGGGAGGAGGGCCCCGGCGGACGCCGGGGCCCTCCTCCCGCGTGAGCGGGTCTCACACGAGGTGGTCGAACTCCCCGTCCTTGACCCCGAGCAGCAGCGCCTCGATCTCGGCGGGCGTGTAGACGAGCGCGGGCCCGTCGGGGTGGCGGGAGTTGCGCACCGCCACGTTCCCGCCCGGCAACTTGGCGAACTCCACGCAGGAACCCTGGGAGTTGCTGTGCCGGCTCTTCTGCCACACGACACCACACAGTTCCGTGGCCGCCATGCCGTTGTACGCATGATGCGCATGATGCACTGGTAGCTCCCCGAGTTGCTTGGTGCACGTGTCAACTTCCTCGGATCATAGCTGTGTTCATATGCCCCTGCATGAGCAGATGCACGTGCACGTGGGGTGCTGTGTCGACTACGCGACTCTGCGTACCGCCGCCCTACCGGCGGGTACCCAAGGGTGCCATCTCCCGGCCGCCGGACGCGGCGACCGGTGTCGGCCGGCACGGCACGGCGGGACTTCTCAGACCTCCAGGAAGGCGTCGAAGGCGGACGGCAGGCGCTTCCACGCCTCGCGCCCCGCGGCGTACTCGGCGTCGGCGAGCAGGCAGGAGTCGAGGACCTCTGTCAGGGCCTCCGGCTCCAGGCCGGGCGAGGTGAAGACCAGGTGCTGGCAGCGGTCACCGTGCTCGGGATGCCAGTCCAGGGCGGCGGCGGCCCGCCGGACGGGCGGGACCATCTCCCAGGCGGCGTCGGGCAGCGAGGCCAGCCACGGCCCTGCGCTCTCGACGCACAAGGCGCCGCCGGCCGCGTCCCAGGCGAGCAGGGTGTCGGGCCTGTCGGCGAGCCAGAACCGCCCGCGGCTGCGGACCGCGGCGCAGGTCAGCTCCTCCAGGGCCGCGTACAGGCGGCCGGGGTGGAAGGGCCGGTGCCGGCGCCAGACATGGGTGGCGACCCCGCGGGCGTCGCCCTCCTGGGGCAACAGGGCGCAGGCCGGATGCTGGGCGGCGCCGGCCGCCTCGACGTCGAAGCCGGCGAAGGCGGCGGCCACCAGCTCCTCGTCCCGGCCGATCGGCACGCGCAGGGCGGTGGGGTGGAGCTGGGTGAGGAGGGCGCGGTCCTCGTCGTCGGCGTCCGGGCCGTCGAGAAGGGCGAGAACGGGTGCGTACTCCAGCTGGCGCGCCCAGGTGTCGGCCACGGTCCGCCGGTCGGTGGCGGCGGCCGCGAGCCCGGCGTCGGCGAGGTCGTCGCCGTTGCCGAGGTAGGGCAGGACGAGGGCCGGGTCGACGGCGGTGATCACCGCCCCGATCCGGAGCCCGGCCGCGGCGACGACCTCGGCCATCGCCTTGGGCTCGACCGAGTCCCAGAGCTCGACGACCGCGAGGCGGGGCGGACCTCCGGCGGGACGGTCGGCGAGCCGGCGGAGCTCGGGGACCAGGTCCTCGCGCAGGGCGCAGCAGGCGCAGTCGTCGACCAGCGGGGTGTCACCCGTGGACAGGACGCCGGTGGCGTCCCGCACGGTCCGGGCGACCGTCCCGGTCTCCGGGGCGGTCGCGAGGTCGTGGTGGAGCGCCACCGCGCCGGGGACGGCGGCGAGGAGCCGGTCCACGGCGGCGCGGCGGGCGTCGGCGTGCAGTCCCCCGACGAGCGCGACGGTCAGGTCGCCACCGGAGGCGCCGGAGCGGGCGTCGGAGGCGCGGGGGCGGGCGGGCTCGTCGGAGCCCGAGGGGTCGTGGGGCTCGCGGGGGTCGTGGGGGTGGTGGGGGTCGTGGGGGTGGTGGGGCATCAGTTGCCCTCGCGCCGTTCCCGCTCACGGCCGTAGCGCCGCTCGAAGCGCTCCACCCGCCCGGCGGTGTCGAGGACCCGCGCGGTGCCGGTGTAGAAGGGGTGGCTCGCCGAGGAGATCTCGACGTCCACGACGGGGTAGGTCAGGCCGTCCTCCCACTCCACCGTCGTGTCGCTGCCGAGGGTGGAGCGGGTCAGGAAGGCGAAGCCGGCGGCCTTGTCGCGGAAGACGACGGGTCGGTACGGGGGGTGGATGCCGTTCCGCATGGTTCAGCGCTCCTCTCGGAAGTCGACGTGCCGGCCGGCGACCGGGTCGTACTTGCGCAGGGTGAGGCGGTCGGGGTCGTTCCGGCGGTTCTTGCGGGTCACGTAGGTGTAGCCGGTACCGGCGGTGGACCGGAGCTTGACGATCGGGCGGAGTTCGTTGCGGGCCATGGTGTGTAGAGTAAATGAACATGGTTCCCATTGCCAATAAGCCCTCGGAGAGGTAGGTCACCCTTGTCCGCCCACTGCCAGCTGACCGGCGCCCGTCCCGGATTCGGCAACCGCGTCTCGCACTCCCACCGGCGCACGTCCCGCCGCTTCGACCCCAACGTCCAGCACAAGCGCTACTGGCTGCCCGGCGAGGGCCGGCACGTCCGGCTGACGCTCAGCGCCCGCGCGATCAAGACCGTCGACAGGATCGGGATCGAGGCCGCCGTGGCCCGCATCCGCGCCCGGGGCGGGACGGTCTGATGGCGAAGAAGAGCAAGATCGCGCGTGACGAACAGCGCAGGGCGGTCGTCGCGCGGTACGCCCCGCGCCGCGCCGAGCTGAAGGAGATCATCCGCCGGCCGTCCACTCCGGACACCGAACGCGCCGACGCCCTGCGGGAGTTGCGGCGCCAGCCGCGCGACGCGAGCGCGACGCGGGTCCGCAACCGGGATGCCGTGGACGGCAGGCCGCGCGGGCACCTGCGGAAGTTCGGCATCTCCCGGGTACGCCTGAGGGAGCAGGCGCACGCCGGGTTCCTGCCGGGCGTACGGAAGGCGTCGTGGTGACGGGGACGGCCGGCCGTCCCCCCGGGGCGCGGAGGTAGGCCGGGGTGGTTCAGGGCGTGTCCGGCGCGCCGCCGGGGGCGCCCTGGACGCCCTGGACGCCCTGGACGCGGGAAACGGGGGGCAGGTCGGTCAGGAGGCGGCCCGCGCGGTCGTACAGCGCGAGTCCGAGGCCGTCCTGCGACGGCGGGACGTGCGCGTACCAGACGCCCCACCCCGGGCGGTCGGACAGTTCGAGCAACTGTGCAACGGTCTTCCGGCCGTCCGCTCCGGTCAGCTCCACCCGGCCCGCCCGGGAGGTTCCGTAGTAGAGCCCGGAGTGGAAGGCCCCGTCCGCGTCGCCCTCCGACTGGTGGCTGACTCCCGGCTCGGAGAGGTCGATGTTGCCGTCGACCACGCTACGGAAGTTCTCATAGCCGTCCTCCCCCGCCCAGTGCTTGCCCTGGCGGGTCAGCCACACCGTCCAGCCCTTCCCCACGTCCACCCGCTCGCCGGAGCGCACCACGCGGACCGGGCTCGCCGCCGGCGGCGGGACGGTGACCGCGCGGGTGGCGGTCGGGGTCGGTCCGGCGGTGGGCGCGGCGGCGACCCGGGGGACGGCCGGGGGGCCGAGCCGGCCGACGGTCACGGCCGTGACCGTCACGACGCCGAGCACCGCCAGCGCGGCCAGGGCCGCCGTCCGGCGCCGGCGGTGCCTGCGGCCCGCTCGCCGGACGGCCGCCAGCGGCACCGGGCTCGGGGTGACGTCGTGCGCGACCCGCGTGAACGCCTGACGCAGCAGCCCGGCGACGACCGCGTCGTCCTCCGCTGCCGCTTGCGGCACGGGCTCGGGCTCGGGGGGGGATGAGGGGTTCATCGTCGTGCTCCGGAGGAGGCGGGGAACTGCGGGACGGGTGCGGCGGCG
Source organism: Streptomyces sp. NPDC036822 (assembly GCF_055609145.1). Classification (NCBI taxonomy): domain Bacteria; kingdom Bacillati; phylum Actinomycetota; class Actinomycetes; order Kitasatosporales; family Streptomycetaceae; genus Streptomyces; species Streptomyces sp. NPDC036822. The sequence goes on along the minus strand of NZ_JBVJPY010000003.1, from coordinate 593,751 downwards.
AGCAGCGGATGGGCGCGCAGCGCCGCGAGCCCGCGGCGGGCGTGGGTCTTGACCGTGCCGATCGAGCAGTGGAGCACGTTCGCGATCTCCTGCTCGCTCAGGTCCTCCCAGTAGCGCAGCACCATCACGGCACGCTGACGGCCGGGGAGGTCGGCCAGGGCCGCCAGGATCGCGGTGCGCTGTTCGACCGCCTCCGCGTGGCCGGCGTGGGCGTGCCGGGCCGAGTCCGGTAACACCGGGGTGAGCAGGTGGGCCACCCGTCTGCGGCGCAGCCGGCTGAGGTTGTTGTTGATCAGGGCGCGGCGCACATAGAAGTCGATCTCCGAGCGCGGCACCCTCCGCCACCGGCTGTAGACCTTCGCCAGCGTCGTCTGCACCAGGTCCTCGGCCTCGTGGAAGTCGCCGGTCAGCAACTGGGCCGTGCGCACCAGGCGGGGCCAGGCCGCGACGGCGAACGCGGCGAAGCCGTCGTCCTCGGCATCGGACTCGTGCGGCGCGGCGAACTCGTGCGACACGGTGGGGGGACCTCACGATCGTTCGGTGGTGGAAGGCGGGGGCAGGGCCCGCCCCGTGCCGGGCCCTGCCGCCGAACCGCCGCGGAACAGCCGTGGGACAGCTGCGGAACCGCCGCGGAGCGGCTGCGGAAGTGGCACAGGGCAAACTGCGCCACCGCCGCGGAACAGTCGCGTCCGGTCAGCGGTCCCAGGCCGGCAGGTCGGCGAGGAGCCGGCCCTCGCGGTCGTAGAGCGCGACCGCCGAGCCGCTCTCGGCCGGCGGGGTGTGCGCGTACCAGACACCCCAGCCCGGGCGGCCCGGCAGCGACAGCAGTGCCGCCACGGTCTTCGTGCCGTCCGCTTCGGTGAGTTCCACCCGGCCCGCCCGGTGGGTCCCGTAGAAGATCCCCGAGTGGAAGGCCCCGTTCGCGTCGCCCTCCGACTGGTGGCTGACTCCCGGCTCGGAGAGGTCGATGTTGCCGTCGACCACGCTACGGAAGTTCTCATAGCCGTCCTCCCCCGCCCAGTGCTTGCCCTGGCGGGTCAGCCACACCGTCCAGCCCTTCCCCGCGTCGACCCGCTCATCGGGCCGCACGACCTCGATCGGGGACGGGGACACGGCGGCGGGCGCGGGCGCGGCCGGGGCGGCGCTCGCCGCCGGTCGGGCGTCGGCGGGGTGGGCGGCCGGCGCGCCGACGGCCGTGGGCGCGGCGGTGACGAACGCCGCCGCGACCACGGCCGCGGTCAGCAGGTGCTTCTTCATCCGGTGACTCCTGGGGTGTCGGGTGGGTCTCCACTCCTCGGGTGGGTCTCCACTCCTCTCAACTCCCTTCAGGGCGGAGCCGGATGACACGGGCGGGCAGACGGCCCGGGAATCGGGCCGGGGGGAGGACGGCACGAAGGCGGGGGCACGGGGACGCGGGGGGGCCGGGGGCTCGGGGGCGCGCGGGGCCGGGGGCGGAGGGCTCGGGGCGCCGGGGGCTCGGAAGGGGGCGGAGGGCTCGCGGGGGCCGGCTCGGGGGCGCGGCGGTCCTTCAGGAGCGCCGGGCGGAGTCCTGCAGCGCTGCCGTGAGGTCGTCCAGGGCGTCCAGGAGCAGCTCGGCCCCCTTGTGGAGGAGGAAGTGGTCCGGCGGGGCCGCGCGCCATGCCTCGACCGTCTCGCGTACGTCCTCCCAGGCCGGCTCGCCGCGCTCCCGTACCTCCTTCGCGCCCCGTTCCGTCGCCCGGCGCAGCGCCTCGGCGAGCGTGGCGGCGGCGGGGACCGGCGGGGCGCCGCGCTCGGGAAGGTGGGCCTCCATCAGCATCGCGACCCGGCCGAACTGCGCCAGGGCGTGGCCGGCCTCGTCCGCGGCCGCGTGGGACAGCCCCCGGTGGCGCACGGGTTCGTGGGTGGCCCGGTCCACCGCCTCCTGCCAGGCGATCCGGGCCGTCCTGGCCTCCAGGAGGGCCTCGCGGACGTCCGGGGAGACGGCGCCCACCGGGGCGGCGTAGTGGGCGACGACGGAGGCGGCGTACCTCCCGCCCGCCACCAGCCAGTCGGCGAGGCGGTGGCGCAGCAGGGGCGTCTCCCAGGCCGGATAGACGGCGTACGCGATCATCGCGAGGATCCCGCCCAGCAGGGTGAGGACGACCCGCTCGGGGACGGTCTGGGTCCACTCCGAACCGCCCACGCCGAGCAGGAAGACGACGTACGCCGAGACGCACACCTGGCTGACGGCGTATCCGGTGCGCATCAGCAGGTACATCCCGAAGGCGCTGACGACGGCGAGCGCGGCGGAGGCGTACATGCCGGGGTGGGCGGCCTGCACGATGCCGGTGGCGAGGGCGACGCCGACGAGGGTGCCGCCGAAGCGGGCGACGGAACGGGCGTAGGTCTGCGTGAAGTCGGGGCGCATGACCATCACGGAGGCCATCGGGGCCCAGTAGCCGTGCCCCAGGGGCAGGACGGTACCGATGACGTAGCCGACGACGGTGACGGCACAGACACGGACGGCGTGGCGCAGGATCGGGGACTCGTGGCGCAGTTCGCCGCGCATCCGGGCCAGGGCCACCGGCGTCAGCCGGAGGAGCGTGGGCAGCGAGCGGGCCTCGGCGGCCGCCTCCGTACGCGGGTCGGCGGTCTCCACGACGTCGTCGAGGAGCGTGGCGAGCCGGACGGCCGCCCTGCGGGGAGGGCCGGTGAGGATCGCGCCGGTGTCGGGGGTGCGGAGGGCGGCGAGCGCGGCGGGCGGGAGGTCCACCGGCTCACCGCGGCGGATGGCGTGGGCGGCGGCGTCCAGGACGGCACCGGCGGCGGCCAGCAGTTCGCGGACCCGGCCGCGCTGGGGGCCTTCGGCGGGGACGCCCACGGCCGGGTCGGCGAGGGAGGCGAGCACGGGGCGGATCCGCTCGGCGAGACCCCGGGGGCCCTGCAGTTCGGCGGGGCGGCGGCGGGCCTGCCGGGAGGTGACGGCGGCGGCGTTGCGGGCCGTCATGAGCGGCACGGGGTCGAAGGAGGCGATGGGGTCCTGGCGCAGGCGCCGGGCGTAGTCCGCCTCGGCGGCGAGCGCGTCGGCGAGGGCGTCGCGCTGGGCGCCCCAGCGGCGGATCGGCAGGAGGACGACGAGCGCGGCCTGGACGAGACCTCCCGCGGCGATCATGGCGGCGTGGCCGGCGGCTCCCGCGACGGAGGTGGGGAGGGTGACGGTGACCAGCATGATCGCGACGTTGGAGGAGGCGATGATGCCGACGGTGGGGCCGGCGGACCAGGCGAGCCCGGAGAGGAACGTCCACAGGGCGAGGAGGGCGAGAAAGGGGGCGGGGTGGGCGCCGGCGTTGGTGACGTAACCGAGGAAGGTGGAGACGGCGAGGCTGGCGCCGGAGGCGAGGGCGAGGGTGGGGCGGGGGCGCCAGGAGCGCTGGAAGGTGGCGATGGCGGCCTGGAAGGCGCCGAAGGCGGAGGAGATGGCGACGCCGGGGCCGAAGAGGGCGAGGGAGACGCCGACGACGAGCGCGAGGCCGAGGGCGCCGCGGGCGGCGACGAGAGGATCGAGCCGCCGCCGCTCGACGGCGAACCCGGAACGGGCGGTCTCCCTCAGGGCACGGAGCCAGCTCATGCGCTCGAGCGTATCGGCGAAGCGGTACGAAAGGGGCGTACCGCCCTTGGGTGGGGGTCGTCGGGGGGCCCGCCACCGGGCGGGGGCGGGCCCGGGCGGGGGCGGGCCCGGGCGGGGGCGGGGCCCGGGCGGGGGCGGAGCCGTGGGCACCCGCCGGGTGGCGGCGGCCGGGGTGGGCCCACCTCACGAGGCGCGCCGCGCCCCTGGGCACCGCCGGCACGGGGAGCCTGGGCCCGGCAAGGGCGCCGTCCGCTGCGCCCACCCGTTCCGCCCCGGCGGAACGTAAGCCCGCAACGGGGTGGGCGGGAGAGGGCGGCGGAGCGTATGCCCGCAACGGGGCGAGGCGGGTCCGCCGCGACGGGGTGGTTCAGGGGCGGCTGGGCGCGCCACCGGGTGGTTCAGGGGCGCCTGGGGACCGCTGGGCGGGTGGGGTGGAGGCCGGCGCGGTCAGCGGCCGTGGTGCCGTGGGTCCAGCCTGCCTCGTCCCACATCGCGCGTACCCGCGTCGTCCGTGTCTGCGGGAACATCTCGTCCGTGCGGGACGCGACCGCCACCTCCCGCGACGCCAGGACCGGCAGCAGCGTCGGCGCCTCCGCCGCCACGCGGCGCGAGGTGGACGCCAGCCGCGCCCCCAGCCGGTTCGCGTACGCCAGCAGGAACGACTGGCGGAAGGACTTGGTGCGCTTGCGGCCCCCGGCCCGCTGCTCCGCCTCCGCCCGCGTCATCGCCGACGTGCCCTGGACGAGCAGCGACGTGTAGAGCAGCTCCACCGGCTCCAGGTCCGTCTCGAAGCCGACCACCGTCGAGAAGCCGTACGGCTCGTTCCACACCGCCCGGCAGTGGTTCGCCGTCGCCACCGCGTCCAGCAGGATCGCCTTGGCCTGCTCGTACGGCGCGTCCACCCCGATCCGGACCGCCCCCGGCGTCTCCGCCCCCGGCGTCCCCGAGGCACCCGACGCGCCCAGCGCCGCCTCGTCCAGGCTGTGCCGGGCCATCAGCTCCTGCGCCTTGGCCGTCAGCGCCTCCGCCTCCTCCGGGTACCCCGTGGCCTCCGCCTTGGCCAGCAGCGCCCGGATCCGGGTCAGCATGCGCGGCTCGCCCGCCACCGGGGGCGGGATCAGCGCGTCGCCCGGCATCGGTCCCACCGGGTCGAGGGACGGCAGCCGGACCAGCAGCCGGTAGAGCTCCAGGACCGCCGTCGCGTACGAGAAGCGGTCGGCCTTCCACGGCCGCGCGTCCAGCTCGGCGAGCTGCGCCGACCACCGCGCCGGCAGCCGCTCGTAGCCCGCCGTCTCGGCCACGACCAGCGCGCCGAGCAGGCGGACGTGCGCCTCCTCCAGGTCCCGCCGGGCGAGCCGTACGACATCCGCCGGCTGCCAGCCGCGCTCCCACGCCCGGCGGACGAACTCCTCGCCCCGGCGGGCCAGTTCCGCGTCCGCCCCCGGGTCGGCGGCCAGCAGCGACGCCGCCGTGTCCAGCGCCCTGTCGTCGTCCCCGTACAGCGCCTTCAGCGCCTCCGTCACCGTCTGCGTACTCACGACCGCTTCGCGTCCCGTTCCTCGCGTGCCCGCCTCGTGCGACCACGACCGCCCCACCAGCATGGTCCTCACCGAACACGATCGCGAAATCGGGGGAGTCACGGGCGGTGGCGGCACGGAAGGGGTAGGGCCGGCCCTACCCCCGAGACGCCCTCCAGGGGTCGTGATCGGGGGGCCGCCGGACGGTTGGCTTGCGTCATGACCTCAAGCGCCGTTCGGCTCGTCGACCTCCACCGCCACCACCATGACGTCCGCGCCCTCGACGGGGTCGACCTGGACTTCCGCACCGGCACCTTCACCGCCGTCATGGGTCCCTCCGGCTCCGGCAAGTCCACGCTGTTGCAGTGCGCGGCGGGGCTCGACCGGCCCACCGGCGGGCGGGTGGAGGTGGGCGGGGTCGCGCTGGAGGGGCTGAGCGAGCGGCGGCTCACCCTGCTGCGCAGGGACCGGATCGGCTTCGTCTTCCAGTCGTTCAACCTGCTGCCCTCGCTCACGGCCGCGCAGAACGTGGCGCTGCCGCTGCGGCTGGCCGGGCGGCGCCCCTCCCGTACCGAGGTGCGGCAGGCGCTGGACCGGGTCGGGCTGGCCGGCCGGGAGAAGCACCGGCCGGGGGAGCTCTCCGGCGGACAGCAGCAACGGGTCGCGATCGCCCGGGCGTTGATCACCCGCCCGGCGGTGCTCTTCGGGGACGAGCCGACCGGCGCCCTGGACTCCACGACCGGGCGCGAGGTGCTGACGATGCTGCGGGAGCTGGTGGACCGGGACGGTCAGACGATCGTGATGGTCACCCACGACCCGGTGGCGGCCTCCCGCGCGGACCGGGTGGTGTTCCTGGTCGACGGGCGGGTGGCGGGCGAGCTCTCCTCCCCCACCGTCGAGCGGGTCGCCGCGCGCATGGCGGGTCCGGAGACGGAGGCCGTGGCGTGCTGACCGTCGTCCTCTCCGGCCTGCGCGCCCGCTGGGCCGCGTTCCTCGGCGGTTTCGTCGCCCTCGCCCTGGGGGTCGGGCTGCTCACCGTCATGGGCCTCGGCCTCTCCGCCACCTTCGACGCCCCCGAGCGGGAGCCACGGCGGTTCGCCTCCGCACCGGTGGTCGTCATGGGGCGGGACGCGCTCACCGTCGACGTACGGCGGGGGCCGGACACCGCGCGGGTGTCGCAGCGACTCGACCGTCCACAGCCTGTGGATACCGAACTGCTGCGCGAGCTGAAGGCCCGCTGGACCGTCACCACCGCCGAAGGCACGGCGGCGGTGAAGACGGCGGACGGACCGGCGGACACGGGGACGGCCGGCGCCGCCGGCCCACGCGGCGGCGGCGCCGACGGCCGGGACACCGCCGCACCCGGCCGCGCCCCCGACGCCGTCGGGGTCCACGGCCCGGCCGACGCCGTCCGTGCGGTCGTGGGCGACCGCGCCCGGGTGCTCACCGGCGGCGAGCGGCGGCTCGCCGACCCCGAGCCGCGGCAGGACGCCGAGGCGCTCGTCGCCCTCAACGCCCTCCTCGGCACCGCCGGCGGTGTCACCACCTTCGTCTCGGTCTTCGTCGTCGCCTCCACCTTCGCCTTCGCGGTCGCCCTGCGGCGCCGCGAGTTCGGGCTGCTGCGCACGGCCGGCGCGACTCCCGGGCAGGTACGGCGGATGCTGCTCGCCGAGGCCGTGGGCCTCGGCGTCGTCGCCTCGGCCGCCGGGTGCGCGCTCGGCGCCCTGGGGGCTCCCCGGCTGGCGCGGGTGCTCGTCGACGGGGGCCTCGCCCCCGACTGGTTCGCGATCGGAGGCGCCGCCTGGCCGTTGCACACCGCGTTCTGGACGGGTGTCACGGTCGCCGTGACCGGCGCGGTCGCCGCGTCCCGCCGGGCCGGCAGGATCGGCCCGACAGCGGCTCTGCGGGACGCGGACGTCGACACGGACGTCCTGCCGCCCGGCCGGGCGCTGCTGGGCGCGGGTCTGCTGGTCACGGGCCTCGGCCTGCTCGTGTGGACCTGCCTGACCGAGCCGTCGGAGCTGATGAAGCGCAAGACGTACACGACCCAGCCGATGCTCCTGATCAGCGGCGTCGCCCTGCTCGCCCCCGTGCTGGTGCGCCCGGTGGCGCGGGCCCTGCGGCTGCCCGGGGTGACCGGCATGCTCGTACGGGAGAACAGCGCGGCGGCCGTGCGCCGCACCGCGGCCGTCGCCGCGCCCGTCCTCGTGACGGTCGCGCTGGCCGGTTCCCTGCTCGGCTCCGCCACGACGGTGACGAGCACCCGGGCGGCCGAGGCACGCGAACAGACGGCGGCCCGGTACGTGGTGAGCGGCGCGGACCTGCGCCCGGTGTCCGTCCCGGGCGCGACCGTCTCGGCGAGCGCGACGACCTCCGTCTTCGTACGGGACGGGGCCGAGGCGCTGGTGAGGTACGGCGCGCGGGCGGTGACCGATCCCGCGGCCTTCGCGGACCTGGCGCGGCTGCCGGTGGTCGCCGGGGACCTGGCCGCTCTCGACGACCGGTCGATCGTGGTCGACGAGGAGTGGGAGCGGGCCCGTGTCGGCGCGGACGTCGACGTCTGGCGCGCGGACGGCAGCGGGCCGGTACGGCTGCGGGTCGTGGCCGTCCTGGCGCGCGGCACGGGTGACAACGGGCCGTACGTGACCCGGGCGAACGCCCCCGGCGCGGTGGTCGACCGGATCGAGGCCCGCGGCACGGACGGCCCGCGGGCGCTGGCGGCGGCCGGCGGAACGGTGCGGACCGTCGAGGAGTGGGCCGCCGCCACTCACCCGGTGACCAGCCCGCAGACGCGGCTCGGGCTGCTCCTGGTCCTGGGCATCGCCCTCGTCTACACCGTGATCGCGCTGGCCAACACGCTGCTGATGGCGACGTCGGTACGGGGCGGGGAGCTGGCGTCCCTGCGGCTCGCGGGGGCCACGCGCGGGCAGATCCTGCGGGTGGTGACGGGCGAGGCGGCTCTGGCCGTGGCGATCGGCACGGTCCTCGGACTGGCGGTGACGGCGGTGCACCTCGCGGCCCTGGGCGCGGGCCTCGCGGCCCTGTCCGCACCGGTCGCGCTCGCCCTTCCCTGGGACGCGGTCGGGGCGGCGGCGGGGATCTGCGCCCTGGTCGCCGCCGGATCGGCGGTCCTTCCCGCGTGGCGCCTGACGCGCTGAGCGGCGAAGGTGGTGGGACGGGGCGGTGACCGGGGTCGGAGCCGGGTCACCGCCCCGTCCTCGCACTGCGCGGTGACCCGGTCCGCGTCGGCCGTCCCACGTCCTGGGTGGCTGCCCCCGAGGGCGCCGCGACACGGGTGGCCGCGCCCCGGTGACCCACGACGGAAAAGCTTTAAAGAACCCAGGGAAAGTACCAACCCCACCCTCCCAGCCTCCCCGGCGGACCGCGTCACTCACATGGGCGACTTGGGCCAACTGGGCCGGATTGGGGACCGGTTGCCTGGCATATGCTCGCGCCGACAGCTCCGGACATACGACGGCCCCCGGCCGGGACTAGCGATCCCGATCGAGGGCCTGACCACCGAGGAAGCAAGACCTTCCTGATGGATAACCAGAACCCCAGCGCGCCCGCGCGCTCCAAGGCGACGGATCGTTCGACCCTCGCACCCTGCTCGCCGCAATCGAGGTCGTCTCGCGGTCCGACCCCGACAACGACTGGGTCGGCAAGGTGCGCGACTACCCCCTCCTCGGAGTCCCCCTGTACGTGATCTTCGATCCGCGAACCGGCTCCGGGGCCGTCCTGTCCGACATCCACGACACCCCTGAGGGACCTCGCTACGCCACTCGCAAGGACTTCTACTACGGCGAGGACATCACGATCGCCCACTGGACGATCTCCACCGCCGACCTGCCCCGGTACCCGTAGCCCCGCCCCCTACGGCACCAGGATCAACTTCCCCCGCGCGTGCCCCGATTCGCTCAGTTCCTGGGCCCGGGCCGCCTCCTTCAACGGGAACGTCTGCGCCAGGCGGACCGACAGGCGGCCCTCCGTCGCCAGGCGGGCGTGGTGCGTCAGCCAGGCCCGGACCTCGGGCGCGGGCGCGGTGACGCCCGAGAAGACGATCCCCAGCTCCGCCGCGTCCGGCGCCGCGATCGTGACGATCCGCCGCGTCTCTCCGCCCATCAGATCGATCGAGAGCGGCAGTGTGTCGTGACCCGCCGCGTCGAAGACCGCGTCGACGCCGTCCGGGGCCGCCGCCCCGATCCGGCCCGCCAGACCCTCCCCGTACGCCACCGGCACGGCGCCCAGCTCCCGTAGGTAGGCGTGGTTGGCCTCCGAGGCCGTGCCGACGACCGTCGCGCCGGCCGCGACCGCGAGCTGGACGGCGACCGCGCCGACGACACCCGCCGCCCCGTGCAGGAGCAGCGTCTCGCCCTCCTTCACGCCGAGCAGGCCCAGGACGCGTGCCGCCGTCTCCCCGGCCACCGGCAGGCTCGCGGCCTGCTCCCAGGTCAGCCCGGCGGGCTTGGGCAGGAACAGCGAGGACAGGGCGTACTGCGCGTAGGCGCCGGTCGTCGTCCAGCCGAACACCTCGTCACCGACGTCCACCCCGACGACGCCCTCGCCCAGCGCGTCCACCGTCCCGGCGAACTCCAGGCCGGGAACGGCCGGGAAGACCGTCGGGTAGAACGCCTCGACCCAGCCGCGACGACGCTTGTGGTCGAGGGGGTTGACGCCGGCCGCCGCCACCTTCACCCGTACCTCGCCGGTCCCCGGCTCCGGCACGGCCACCCCGCTCGCGTGGCGCAGGACCTCCGGGCCGCCGAACTCCTCGTACACGATCGCTTCCATCTCGCCCTCCTCCGTCACCGTCCGCCGGTGACGGCTCAAGCGTGCGATCCCGGACGGTGCCGCCAGGCCCTCCCGACGGCCAGTCCCACCTGGCCGGAAGACCAGCCCCGCTCCCCCGCCCGCTGACTACGCTGAAGCGCATGGACGCGACCACGCTGACCACCGCGTACGAGATCATCCGGCAGCCGCTGGGCGAGATCCTCCCCCGGCTCTCGGCCGCCCTCGCGCCCCTCGTCCCGCACCGGGGCGCCGCCGAACTCTCCACCCACTGCGCCCACTCGCCGTTCAAGGCCGTCGGCGAGACGGATCCGCTGGTCGCCTCCGACCTCGCCCCGCTGCTCGGCTCCGGCGTCCCGGGCAGCCCGTGGCAGGGCCGGGTGGTCGTCGGCGGGGCCGTACGCGAGGTCGTCGCCGTCACGAGCGACGCGACCGCGCGCCGGTCGGTGCTCGTGCTCCTGCGCGACGAGGGCTCGGCGCACGTCGCCGGGGACGGACTGGCCGTGGTGCAGGCGCTGTGGGACCTGGTGACGAGCCACTTCGACCGGTTCGCGGTCGAGGCGCTGCCGGGGGCGCTCGCCCGTTCCCGGGCGGCGGCCGACACCCGGGCGCGGGTGATCGCGGAGTTGTCGACGGCTCACGCCGCTGCCTTCTCGGGGGTCCTCGGGGTGCTGCGCAGCCGCGCCCTGGACGACGCGACCGCCCGGGCGACCGCCACCGACCTGGCGGTCTCCGCGCTGGTCGACATGCGGGCCGAGACCAAGCGCGACCGGCTGATCGCCGAGGAGCCGGCCCGGGAGGCCTTCGCCCGGCTCGCCGACGACCTGCGGCCGATGCTGCGGCACAGCGCGGTACGGCTCGAACTCGGCCCCCCGGAGACCGAGCGCTCGCTCGCGGCGGACGTCGCGCACAGCGCGCGGGCGATCGTCCGGGCGCTGCTGCTGGTGATCCTGGAGCAGGACTCCGTACGCCGGGTCCACGTCGGCTGGCAGCTGACCGAGCACGAGCTGCGGGCGGCCGTGCGGGACGACGGGGCCGGCGGCCTGGACCCGTGCGACCTGGGCGCGGGCAGCATCACCGACCGTCTGGAGGTCCTGGGCGGGCACCTGGACATGGAGGCGGTGCCGGGCTGGGGCACGACGATCACCGCCGTGATCCCCGCTGGCGACCCCGGACGCGCCGGCCGGGGCGGCTGACCCGCTGACCGCTCTCGGCGCCCGCGAGCTGGAGGTCCTCACCCGTCTGGCGCTCGGGCTGCGCAACCGGCAGATCGCCGGCGAACTGCACATCAGCGAGTCCACGGTGAAGTTCCACGTCGCCAACATCCTGACGAAGCTGGGGGTCGCGTCACGGGGTGAGGCGGCCGCCCTCTTCCACAAGGCGGCGTAGGCCCCCCGGCGCGTCCCGTCGGCGCCTGCCGCTGTCAGTGGCGGGTGCCAGACTCGCGCCCATGAGCGAGAGGTGGGCGCTGGCCGGAGAGGCGGAGGGTGGCGGAGCGCGGCTCGTCCCCCTCGGCCCCGAGGGGCTGCCCGCCGGGCCCGTGCGACACGAGCCGGACCTCGTCGAGGCCGTGCGCTCGCGGCCCGACGTCACCCGCTGGGTCTGGCGCTCGACCCCGGAGGTCTATCCGCGTCTCCTCGCCGCCGGGGTGCGCGTCGAGCGGTGTTACGACATCGAGGGCGCCGAGCAGCTCCTCCTCGGGCACGAGGGGCGCCTGGGTGAGCCGCGGTCGGCGGCGGCCGCCCTCGCCCGGCTGCGGAACGCCCCCGTGCCGCCCGACCCGCCGCAGCGGTCCGCCGAGCCGGGCTCGCAGGACTCGCTCTTCGAGCCCGCCCCGGCCGCCGAGGTCCCCTTCGAGGGCCTCCTGGAGGTGTACGCCGAGCAGCAGCGCCGCCATGACCGGGCCGAGCATCCCGGGAGGATGCGGCTGCTGACGGCCGCCGAGTCGGCGGGCATGCTCGTCGCCGCCGAGATGCACCGGGCGGGGCTGCCCTGGCGGGCGGACGTGCACCGGGAGGTGCTGCACGGCCTGCTCGGCGAGCGGTACGCGGGCGGCGGGGAGCCGCGCCGCCTCGCCGAGCTGGCCGACGAGGTCTCCGCCGCCTTCGGCCGCCGTGTCCGGCCCGATCTGCCCGCCGACGTCATCAGGGCCTTCGCGCAGGCCGGCATCCGGGTGAAGTCCACCCGGCGGTGGGAGCTGGCCGAGCTGGACCACCCGGCGGTGGAGCCGCTGATCGCGTACAAGAAGCTGTACCGGATCTGGACCGCGCACGGCTGGTCGTGGCTCCAGGACTGGGTCCGGGACGGCCGCTTCCGCCCCGAGTACGTCCCCGGGGGCACGGTCAGCGGGCGCTGGACCACCAACGGCGGCGGGGCGCTGCAGATCCCCAAGGTGATACGGCAGGCGGTCGTCGCCGACGAGGGGTGGCGGCTCGTGGTGGCCGACGCCGATCAGATGGAGCCCAGGGTGCTGGCGGCGATCTCCCGCGACCCGGGCCTGATGGAGGTCGCCGGGCACCCCGACGACCTGTACACCCGGCTGTCGGACCGCGCCTTCTCCGGTGACCGCGAGCACGCCAAGCTGGCGCTGCTCGGCGCGGTCTACGGCCAGACCAGCGGGGACGGCCTGAAGAACCTGGCCGCGCTGCGGCGCCGCTTCCCCCGGGCGGTGGCCTACGTCGACGACGCGGCGAAGGCGGGCGAGGAGGGCCGGCTCGTGCGGACCTGGCTCGGCCGCACGAGCCCGCGCGCGGTGGGCGCGGGCGACGACGAGGAGGCCGGCCTGCCGCAGGAGGGGGGCCTCCCTCAGGAGGGCGGGGACCTGCCGGGGGCGGGCGGCGACTTCACGCCCGGTCACGCCTCCGGGAACGCACGGGCGCGCGGCCGGTTCACGCGCAACTTCGTGGTGCAGGGCAGCGCCGCCGACTGGGCGCTGCTGGTGCTCGCCGCGCTGCGCCGTGCCACGGCGGGGATGCGCGCGGAGCTGGTCTTCTTCCAGCACGACGAGGTGATCGTGCATTGCCCGGCCGGGGAGGCGGAGGCGGTGACGGAGGCGATCCGCGCGGCGGGGGACGAGGCCGGACGGATCGTGTTCGGGGTGACGCCGGTGCGGTTCCCGTTCACGACGGCGACGGTGGAGCGGTACTCGGACGCGAAGTGAGCCGGGGAAAGGGCGGGGCGGGGCGCAGGCCAGGGGCCCGGGCAAGGACCCTGGGCAAGGGCCCGGGGCGTGCCAGGTGGCCGGGCCCGGGTCCCGGCCACCGCACCGGTCCCGGCCCACCCGGCCGCCTGGCCCCGCGCCCCGGTCCCGGCCACCGCACCGCAACGCACCGCACCGCAACGCACCGGCCACCACGCCGGTCCCGGGCACGCGGCCACGTCCTGAGGCGGACGAGGCCCCGCGCCCGTTCAGGGGCGTGGGGCCCTGTCGGCCGGTTCTAGCCGGCGGACGGCTGCTGCCACTTCGGGCTGAGCGCGATCGTCTTGAGCTGCTCCATCGTCAGCGCGGGCTCGGCACGGGTGGCGGCCTCGTGCTGGGCGCCGGTGTTGAACGCGGAGACCACGACCCGGAAGCCGTCCGGCGTGATGGTGTCGACCGTCCACCACACGACGCCCGCGCCGCCCTTCTCACCGGGCTGCTGGGTGAGCTTCACCTTCCGGCCGTCGGGCAGGGTGGTGACGTCGCCGCTGCCGAACAGCTCGCCGGCGACGTCGCCCATCCGGGGCTGCACGTTGATCTGCACGAGGCTCTTGCCCTTGCCGTCATTCACGACGACATGGCCGAACCCGACGTCACCGCCCCGGCCGACCACCCGCAGCTTCTTGGGGAGGAGTGCGTCCAGGATCGCCTGGATCTCGCCCTTGCCGAGTTCGGCCGCCGGGGGCGGGGTGCCGGGGTCGGCCTGGTCGACCGGGGCCGCCTTCCTGTCCGGCGGCAGCTGCTTGATCAGCGGCAGCCAGCCCCGGGCCGTGACCAGCGTCTTCAGCTGCGCGGCGTCGAACGGCGGGTTCTCGCGGGTGATCGGGGAGTCCTTCTGCGTGGCGGCGTTCCACTCGCTCGCGTCGATGAGGATGCCGTCCTTGGTGAGCAGCACCGCCCGCCAGTTCTTGGTCTCCACGCGCTTGTCCGGATACTCGTACCCCTGGAGGACCATCAGACGGGAGCCGTTCGGCAGCTGCTCGCTGACGCAGTCGTCGTACGGGACGTAGGTCTTGTCCGGGCACTCCACCTGGTCGGAGCCCGCCTCGCCGGTGTTCCCGGCGCGGTACAGGCCGAGGGAGAAGCCGGCCTTGCCGCGGCCGTCGTCGTAGACGCCGGTGACGGACTGGCCCGTCCCTTCCAGCCCCTGGAAGGTCCAGGTGCCGGCCGGGGTGTTCGCCTTCACGACGGCGGCGATGTCCTCGACCGGGATCCGCGCCTCGTCCGGCTTGCGCTCGGCCGGAGTCTCGGCGCCGGCCGCGGTCGGCTTGGACGCGCCGACCGTGGCCGTCCCCTCCACGGTGCCGTCGCCCGAGCCCAGCAGGTCGCCGCCGTAGACGCCGCCGACGCCGACCAGGGCGAAGGCCAGCACGCTGCCGGTCACCATGCCCGCGCGGCGGCGCGCCAGCCGTCGTCGGCCGCGCCGGAGGCCGCCGGTCGCGAGCTCGTGGCGGTCGTCCGCGGCGAAGCCGTCACCCGTGTGGCGCAGGGCCTCACCGAGCCTCTCCTCGAATTCCTCGTGCTGTCCGTGCCGGCCGGGTCCCTCGTTCAGAGGCATGCCGAATCACCGTCTCCGTCCTGAGTGAAAGAGTGAAAGTTCGAAGGTTCGAAGGTTCGAAGGTTCGAGATGAAGCTGTTGAAGCGGGGGCTTCAGCGGGAGGCGAAGGCGGCGATGCTGCCGCCGAGCCCGTCCCGCAGTTTGCCCAGGGCCCGGACCGACCGCGTGCGTACCGCCGCCGAGCTGACCTGCAGCGCTTCCGCGGTCTCCTCGATGCTGCGGTCCTCCCAGTACCGCAGCACCACGACCGCCCGGTCCTTGGGCGTCAGGGCGGCCAGCGCGTCGAGCAGGGCGATCCGCAGGGCGGGGTCGTCGTTTCCCTCGGGGGCCCGGTCGGGGAGTTCCCCGAGGGGCCGCTCGGTGGCCGAGCGCCGCCGCTGATGGCCGAGGAACGTGCGCACGAGCACGGTCTGGGCGTATCCGGCCGGGTTGCCGATCCGTCCCATCCGTCCCCACATGGCGTACAGCCGGCCGAGCGTCTCCTGCACCAGGTCCTCGGCGAGATGGGTGTCGCCGCTGGTCATGAGGCATGCGGACCGGAAAAGGTGCCCCGATCGGGCGGACGCGAATTCCATGAACTCGTCCGCGCGGGACTTCTGCATACCCTCCCCTTCCTCGTCCTCGTCGCTACACCTCTTTGATGCGACGGCCCCCGGGGAATGTTTCAGGTACCGGGGAAAAAGGTTCGGGCTCTGGAATGTCTGAGCGGACCGAACGAGGGTATTCGGCGCATATGAACGCTTTCGTGATGCAGTCGGCAGAGGTGACGATGGCCGCGGGCGTCTGGAACCGGGGCCTGGGCCAGCTCCTGGGCGGCCTTGTCGTGGTCGCCGTGCTCATCGGTGCCTTCGCCTGGGGTCGAAGGATCCGCGACCGTGAGCCCCGGCCCCCGACGCCCGAGGAGCAGCCGCACCGGCCGGACGACGCGGGGCTGCCCGGCGAGGAGTCGGAGTACCGCACGTCCGCCGAGGTGCCGCAGTCGGACGGCGAGCACCGTCTCATGCCGTACCAGCTGAAGAACTCGGGCGAGACGTCGTCCGAACCGCCCACCGAGGAGAAGCGCAAGTGGGGCGGGATCTCCAGCGGCGGCTTCGGCAGCGGCGGGCCCGGCCACGGCGACTGAGGCTCTTCCGTACGGCGCTCGTCCTCTCGACCGCGCCGGGCGGCCCGGACCTGCCCGGGCCGCCCGGCGCTCGGCCGTGCCATGAGCCGTGTGACGAGAGCCCCTCGGGACCGGCGGGGCTCTCGTCAGAGCCCCGCCGGTCCCGAGGGGCTCTCGTCAGAGCGCTGCCGCGGCGGTGAGGGTCGCCCAGCGGGCGAGCACGTCCTGTGCGTCGCCGTCCTCCAGGTCGTCGAGGAGGCGCAGGACCCGGGCGTCGCCGCGTACGACCGCGACGATCCGGCAGGCACGGGTGATGACGACCGTGCCGTCGGCGCGGTGCTCGTAGCCGAGGAGGCGGGTCCGGGAGACGGGCGCGGGCATCAGGGGACTCCGATCACTTGCTTGCGGCTGTCGTGGGCCTGGTCGCCGCCGTCGCCTCCCCCGGCCGGCGGGGCCGCGTCCCCCACGCCGAGCAGGCGCAGCAGGGGCCCGGCCATCGCGGTGGTCACCAGGGCCATGAGCACCATCATGGTGAAGAGCTCCGGTCCGATCAGGCCGAGTTCACGGCCCACGCCGAGGATCACGAGTTCCGTCAGCCCCCGGGTGTTCATCAGCGTGCCGAACGCTCCGGCGTCGCGCCAGCTCATCCCCGACAGGCGGGCCGGGATGGCCGCGCCGGCGTATTTGCCGACGACGGCGGCCACCAGGACGAGCAGGAGGGCGAGGAAGCCGGACGCGCCGAGGTCGCCGATGTCGACGGAGAGGCCGGTGAGGACGAAGAAGACCGGGAGCAGCAGGGAGGAGGTCTTCTCCAGCGGTGCGGCGAGCTGCCGGCGCAGGCGGGGCTCTTCCGGTCGCGGCATGACCAGGCCGAAGGCGAAGGCGCCGAAGATGGCGTGGATGCCGATCCACGAGGTGGCGTAGGAGGAGAGCAGCACTCCGGCGACCACCAGGACGAGCCGGACGCCGGTCTCGGGCCGGCCCGGGGTGGCCGCGCGCAGCAGCCGGTGCAGCAGGGGCCGTACGGCGAGGACCATCACCGCGGCGTAGAGGGCGGTCAGGGCGAGGACGGTGAAGAAGCCGCCGGTGCCGCCGGCGCCCGCCAGGGCGACGACGAGGACGAGGACGCACCAGGCGACGACGTCGCCCGCCGCCGCACAGGCCATTGCCAGGGTGCCGACACGGGTGTGGCCGAGCCCGCGGTCGCGGATGATGCGGGCGAGGACCGGGAACGCGGTGATGGAGAACGCGGTCGCGAGGTAGAGGACGAAGATGTCGGCGCCGACGCCGTCGGGGGCCGTGGAGCGGTACAGCAGTGCCGCCGCGCCCGCGCCGACCGCGAACGGCACGGCCATCGCGAGGACGGCGGTCGAGCCGACGGACCGGGTCCGGCCGCGCAGCCGGCCGAGGTCCAGCTCCCATCCGGCCAGGAACATGAAGAGGGCCAGGCCGACCTGGGCGAGCGCCGACAGCGCGGGCCGCGCCTCGGGCGGGAAGATCAGTACGGGCAGGTCGCCCGGCAGCAGCCCGAGGACGCTCGGGCCGAGCATCAGCCCGGCCGCGATCTCCGCGACCACCGGTGGCTGGTGCAGCCGTCGGCCGAGGGCGACCATCAGGGCGCCCACGAGCAGGACGACGGCGACGTCCGCCATGACGATCGCGTCCAGCGGCACACTCGTCGACGCTGCCGTCACGCGCCTCACCTCCCTTTGCCTCGTGCGGTGTCGTCGGTCCACGGGCCGAAGGCGGCCGTTGGCGTGGAACCGGTGGAACAGGACGCGGCCGCGCTCGGACCGCTGGTCCCGACCAGGACGCGGCCGTGGTCGGCCGGCAGGGTACGGGGCCGCTGGTACTAGATCAGGACGCGGCCGGCGGCGGTGTCGCGGGTCTCGCGCGACTTGCGCAGGTCCCGGGTGATGATCGCCTTCTGGAGCCAGCGGTCGGTGCCGTCGTAGCGGGCGGTGAAGGCCTTGCGGCCGTGCACGGCGAGGTAGTTGTCGACGACGAGCAGGGTGCCGGCCTCGACCACGATGTCCCGGGTCGCGGACTCCAGCTCCCGTACCAGCTCCTTGAGGGCCTGCTCGGCGGCGGCGTCCCCCTCGACGCAGCGCATGAAGAAGGGGTCGATCCGCAGGTACGGCGAGTCCGGGGCGCCGAAGAGGACGGCCACGGGCTCCGGCGTCTCGCGCATGGCCCGCATGCGCGCCAGTCCGGGGTGGTCCGGCTGCTGGGCGGCCAGCTGCCGCAGGTGTTCGTCGTCGGGAAGAATGTAGAAACGCGGTTCGGAAAGGATCTTGCGGGTGTCCTCGCCGAGGGTCACATCGCGTACGGAGGCCACGGTGGTCGGAACTCGGTCGTGGTTTCGGATTCCGAACAGCGCCAGATAATCGCAGCGGTACGGGTGGAAGCCGTCCTCGGTGTGCCATTCGAGCAGGACATCGCTGCCGTGGCCGCTCTGCTCGTTCTCCTCGCCGGCGATCGGCAGCACATTCTGGATCATTCTTCCGGATTGCAGGGTCGGCCAGCTGAACACTTCCCCGAGGCATGTGCCGATCAGCGACAGGAAGAGTTCCTCGCGGCGGGTGCGGACCGACCGGGCGGCTTCCGCCCAGTTCCGGGGGGTGGGGCCGACGGCGGTGTCGTCGACGACGAATCCCCTGATCTTGAAAGCGGCGGCGGGGTCCTCGCGGCGGAAATCGGCCAGGAACCTGCGCAGTCCGACGGGGAGCCGCGTGGCGAGTTCCCACGCCCGGTCGTGGAAGAGCGGGTCGCCCGGGTCGCAGTCCCCCGCCTTCAGCTCGGCGATCAGCGCGTCCAGCTGGGCGACTTCGCCGGTGGACAAGTCGTAGTGGAGTACGCCCTGGTCATGGGTCACTGGAATTCGCCCTCTCTGGCGTGGGTGGTGGCGGGGCGGGCGGGGCCGAGGCCCCTGCTGCCCGGGGGTGTCAGTCCCAGCCCCAGCTGTCGCCGTCGTCGTTCGGACCGGTGGCGGCGGTGGTCGGGCCGCTCTGCGCCGCGGAGGTCACCGGGTAGGTGTCCGCGGCCCGCGCCGTGGTGGTTCCCAGGACCGTCGTGGTGACGGCCGCAGCGCAGGAGATCAGGTAGACGAATGCCTTGCGTCGCATTTTCTCGTCCGATTCCGTCGAAGTGACGGGAGGAAATTCCCCTCCCCCGGACGGGCCGGTGAGCCTGCCATTTGTGTGGCTCTCCTTCACCGGCCGCCGATGGGTAATCTGTCAGGGTCCGAACGGGCGTCACAAGAAGTTGCGGTGGCACCAAGGTGCAGTGGCTGCAAGTGGCCAGACGGGTATCCGCGGGGGTGGTGGCGGGACCACCGTCAGAACGCCTTGCGGTGTTTCCCGCCACGCTTGCGCTCGTACATCTCGCGCCCCGCGGCCTCTCGGCGCCGCCATTCCCTGCTCAGTTCGGCGCGCAGCCGGGCGTCGGTGCGGGAGGCGATCCAGGCGCTCTCGCGCAGCAGTTTGCGGTAGCTCTCGAACCGGCGGTGGGACAGCGTGCCGGCCTCGACCGCCGCGAGGACGGCACAGTCCGGCTCCGCGTGGTGTTCGCAGTCGTGGAAGCGGCAGTGGACGGCCAGCTCCTCGATCTCCGAGAAGACCTGCGAGAGACCGTCGTTGGCCTCCCACAGGCCGACCCCGCGCAGCCCGGGGGTGTCGATGAGGACCCCGCCCCGGGGCAGGAGCAGCAGCTCGCGGGCGGTGGTGGTGTGGCGGCCCTTGCCGTCGCTGCCCCGCACGGGCCCCGACTCCTGCTCCTCCGTCCCCAACAGGGCGTTGACGAGGGTGGACTTGCCGACGCCCGATTGCCCGAGGAGGGCGGAGGTACGGCCCGACAGCTCGGCGGCGAGGGCGTCGAGGCCGGCTCCGCTGACCGAGCTCACGGGGAAGACCCCGGCGCCCGGGCCCGCCTGTTCGACGTCGGCGACGAGGTGGGTGATGTCGGGGACGAGGTCGGTCTTGGTCAGGGCGACCACCGGCTGGGCGCCGCTGGACCAGGCCAGGGAGAGGAACCGTTCGAGCCGGCCGAGGTCCAGCTCGACCGCGAGCGAGACGCCGATCACGGCGAGGTCGATGTTGGCGGCGAGGGTCTGGCCTTCGGAGCGGGCCGAGGAGGTGGAGCGGGTGAAGCGGGTGCGGCGGGGCAGCGGGGCGCGTACCACGGGGCCGGCCGGCGGCGCCGTGTCGACGGCCACCCAGTCGCCCGTGCACAGGCCGCTCGCGGGATCGCTCTCGGCCCGTAACGTACGCAGCGGGGCACGGGTGCCGGGTGGGTCGTCGTCGGCCGCCACGACCACGTCGCAGCGGCCCCGGTCGACCCGCACCACCCGGCCGGGCACCAGGCCCGTCGGCGCGTACGGGGCGAAGGCGGCCGCCCAGTCGGTGTCCCACCCGTAGGCGGTGAGCGGTGAATCGGCAGCACGGGTCACGGAGTTCCCCTCGATCGGGCCAGGTCGGGGTCATTGTCGGCACGGCGGCCCGCGCCGGGGGACCGGCACACCGTCGTCGCGGTGACCAGCAGCCCCTCCCTGACCAGAAACCGCCCCTCGAAGCCGCCCAGCCGCACGCCGTCGACCAGCGGCCCGTCCACGAGCAGCCGGGCCGTGAACGTCTCCGTACGCGGCTGGAAGGCGACCGTGGCCTCCAGGAAGTCGAGCCAGCGGCCGGTGAGCGGCGACCACGCCTTGTAGACGCTCTCCTTGGCGCTGAACAGCGCGCGGTCCCAGTGCACGTCGGGCCGCAGCGCGGCGAGTTCGGCCAGGTGCGCGCGTTCGGCGGCGTCCGTCACCATGTGCAGGACGCCGGTGCGGTCGAGCGCCCGGTGCGGTTCCGCGTCGAGGCCCAGGGCGGCGACGTCCGCGGCGCGCGCCACCGCGGCGGCGCGGTAGCCGGCGCAGTGGGTGATGCCGCCGACGATCCCGGCGGGCCAGACCGGGGCCGATGCGGAGTCGTGGGGGATGGCGACCCGCGGCGCGCCGAGCCGGCCGAGGGCCCGGCGGGCGCAGGCCCGTGCCGTGGTGAACTCCCGTCGCCGCGCGGGCACCGCGTGGGGCAGCAGGTGCTCCTCCCCGGGGTAGGGGACGGGCGGGCCCGCGGGGTCGCCGAACGCCTCGGCGGTCGCGACCGGCCGGGGCAGCAGTTCCTCCAGCATCCCTCCTCCTACCCGGCCTTCTCCGCCGCGACGGACCGGACGGCCCGGTGCGCCCCGGCCGCCGCGACCTCCCGGCCCGCCCGGTGCGCCTCCGCCGCCCCGGTCGCCGCGACCTCCCCGGTGTCCTCGTCGCTCCCGTCCTGCCACCACCGGACGGGCCGGTCGAGGGGGGCGATCGGCATGACGGACTTGAACATGTCGTTCTCGACGTTGGCGAGGTGGGCGTCGTACGGCCTGCCGACCGCCGAGAAGGCCCGGTGGATGCGCTCGCGCCGCTTGTCGATCGCGGGCGCGTGGCGCTCGAAGGTGGAGGCCGGCTGGAGCAGGAAGTACGTGTGCGGGCTGCCGTGGTTGTGGCGCGGCGAGTGCTCGGGGTAGCACGGCGCGAAGGAGACGACGAAGAAGCGCTCGCCCTCGATCATCGCGTACCAGGTCTCGTCGGGGTCCGGGGAGTCCTGGATGTAGACGCTCGGGTACATCGCGCAGAGCGCCTCGAAGAACCGCCGGGTGAGCCGGGTCAGGGACTCCAGGGTGGCGCCCAGCGTGGGGTCCTCGAAGGTGAGGACCATGCCGTCGCGTTCCTCGGCCCGCGCGGTGCGGAAGAAGTCGGCGAGGGCGGTGCGGTGGGCGAGCAGCTCCGCCTCCACGTCGGCGGAGGTCACGGCCAGGGGCGGGCCCATCCTCGACGGCTTGGCGAACGGGCACAGGGTGGTCTGGACGATCCGGTCGAAGCTCATGGTCACCTCACGGGTTCACTTTCCGGGCGTCGGGGAGGCCGGCGGTGGCCGTCGGGGGGACGGCGGCCCGGCAGCCGAGGACGTAGAACCACCAGCCGGCGATCACCAGGGCGATCAGCGCGGCGAACATCGCGGCCGGGGAGGCGTGGACGAGGAGGAATCCGCAGATGATCGGGCCGATGGCCACACCGATGTGGACGAGGTTCTGGGCGCCGAAGTAGCTGCCGCGCAGATTGCTCGGGGCGATGGCGTCGATGAACATGTACTCGGCCGGCACGACGATGACCTCGCCGATGGTGAAGACGACGATCGCGGCGACGATGATCCACGCTTCCGTCGACAGGGCCATGCCGATGAGTCCGAGGACGAACGCCCCGGTCCCCCAGGTCAGCCAGCGCAGCAGCGTCTTCTCCTTCAGCCGGCTGCCGATGACGTACTGCGTGGAGATGACGACGATCGCGTTGGCGGCCGAGATGTAGGCGACGAGCCGGTAGGCGGAGTCGCGGGACTCGACGAGGACCAGGTACTGCGACATGTAGGTCAGCAGGGGCCCGTAGACGACGATGCTGAGGATGCCGCCGAGGGTGAAGAGTCCGAGCCGGCGGTCGGCCCGCATGACCCGCAGGACCTCCCGGAAGTTCATCGACTCCTCGTCGGAGGCGGCGGCGTCGGCGGGCCGGTCCTCGGGCGCGTCGGTCGCCGTGAACAGCCTGCGATAGATCACCAGGGGCAGCAGGGCCGCGAAGATGACGCCGGCGGCCAGCAGGAACGGGCCTCCCGTTCCTGCCTGCACGGTCCACACGCCGAGGAACGGCCCGACGGCGGCGCCGATGTTCTGCAGGGAGTAGCGCAGCGAGAAGACCTTCGCCCGGTTCTCCGAGGGCAGCAGGTCGGCGAGGAGCGCGTTGGCGGTGACGCTCATCGAGGAGGAGGCGGTGTTGGCGACGAGCAGGATGCCGACGACCAGGAGCGGGGAGCCGACCATCGGAAGAGCGGCGTAGAGCACGGTCAGCACGACGTCCAGGACGATCATGAAGTGGACCTTCACGAACCGGTCGGCGAGGTAGCCGCCGTAGACGCTCACCATCGTGCCCACGAGCAGGCACACGCCGAGGACGTAGCCGACGGTGGCGCCGTTCATGTCCAGCGAGTCGTTCAGGTAGATCGGCAGATAGGCCAGGATGCCGAAGAAGCTGACCGAGCGCGCCATGGCGCACAGCAGCAGGATCCGGACGGCGATGGGCAGTTCACGGACGAGCGTCAGCAGGTTCTTCACGCCGGCCCCTCCCCCGCGATCGCTTCGATGATGTCGATGAGGGATTCCTTGATGGTGTCGATCCGTCGCCGGTCGAACAGGTCGGGGTGGTGGCCGAACAGGATCTCCAGCCGCTCCCCCGGGATGACCGTGATGCCGAGCGGATAGTGGGAGACGCCCTTGGCGCCCTGGGTCCGCTCGCGCACGCGCGGCCCGTCGGCACCGGCGGACGGGCCGGTCTGGTCAGGGTAGTTCTGGAAGACGTAGTACGCGTCGAAGATTTCGCCCGCCCCGGCCAGCCGCTGGATCTCGGTCAGGCCGAGATGGCGGTGCGGGAACACCTCCAGCTGGGCGGACTGGACCCGCCGCAGGGTCTCGCGGAGCGGCTCGCCGGGCTGCGAACGCACTCGGAGGGGCACGGTGTTGATGAGCAGGCCGACGACGGACTCGATGTTGTCGATCTCGGCCGGACGCTCCGAGACAGTGGTGCCGAAGACCACGTCGGTGGTGCCGGTGAGCCGGCCCAGCTGGATGCCCCAGGCCGCCTGGAGCGCGGTGTTCAGGGTGACGCCGAGGCGGGCGCAGGCCCGCTCCAGGTCCCGGGTCAGTGCCGCCGGGAGGACGGCGGTGGTGGTGACGGGCAGGACGTGGGAGGCGAGGCCGGGGTGGCCGACAAGGGTCGGCCCCCCGACGCCCGCGAGGTACTCCCGCCAGGCGTCGAGCGCGCCCTGGCGGTCCTGGCGTGCCAGCCAGGCGAGGTAGGCGCGGAAAGGGGTGACCGGCGGCAGGTCGGCGGCGCGGCCCGCGTACAGGTCGAACAGGTCCTGCCAGACGACGGGCATGGACCAGCCGTCGAGGAGGATGTGGTGGTCCGCCACGAGCAGCTGGTGGCGGGTGTCGGAGAAGCGCAGCAGGGAGAAGCGGAGCATGGGGCCGGCCGCCAGGTCGAAGCGGAGCGCCGCGTCCTCGGCGACGATCCGGTCCGCCGCCGCGGCCTGCCCGCCGGGGGTGAGCCCGGAGAGGTCGTGGAAGCTCCAGGGCGGCTCGACGGCGTCCCGCACCACCTGGACGGGTGTCTCCAGGCCGCGTACGGCGAAGCTCGCCCGCAGGTTGGCGTGGCGGGCCAGGAGGCCGTGCGCGGCGTGCCGCAGCCGGTCGGGGTCGAGGGGGCCCTCCAGGTCGAAGAGGGTCTGCCCCTGGTAGGGGTCGTCGCCCTTCTCCGGGTCGGCGGCGATGGCGTGCAGCAGCAGGCCCTGCTGGAGCGGGGCGAGCGGGAGGACGTCCTGGAGGCCGGGGTAGGTCCGCTCAAGTGCGGTGAGGGTGGACTGCTTGAGCGGCAGGAGCGTCACGTCGGAAGGGGTGAGCCCGCCGAGATCCGGGTGGTCGGTGAGCCCGGCGAGGCCGGCGAGCAGCCCGGTCCACCGCTCGGCGAGCGCGGCGACGTCCTGCTCCGGGAAGAGCGCCGTGTCCCACCGCCAGACGGCCTCGGCCCCGCCGTCCTCGCGCCGCCGGACGTCGAGCAGGAGGGGGTACGGGGCCGGCGCGGCGTCCACGTCGTAGCGGAAGCAGACCTGCGAGGGCGCGAACACCCCTTCCGGCCCGGTTGCGTCCGCGCTCGCCCGGCGCAGTGCGGCGTGCCGGCGGCCTTCGTCCGGCAGCGCCCTGACCTGCTCCTTGACCCGCTTCAGGGCGCGGGCGAGGGCGCGCGGGTCGGTCAGGCTCCGGTCGAGGTCGGCCAGGCCGGGGGTGAGCCGGACCGGGACCGGGTCGGGGACCGACGGCGTCGCGAGGTCGACGCGGAGCGCCGACAGGGCCTCGGGGATCCTCCGCCCGCGCCACTCGATGAGCGCCGGGGCGAGGGCGGCGAGCGCGATGTCCGCGGGCCGGGCGTGGAACATCCGCGGCAGGGCGCCCAGCAGCGCCTCCGCGAGGTCCGCCGGGAGCACGCGGACCGACTCGGCCCGGACGCCGCCCGGTGTCCCGTACGCCGGGTCGGGGGTCTCCAGCACCTTGTGCCAGAAGGGCAGTTCTGCCGCCTCCGTCGTGTCCGGGGCGGAGGTGGCGGTCTGCCGGCCGGCGTGGGCGATCAGCGTCTCCACGGTCTGGTGCCGGAAGACGTCCCGGGGTGTGATCACGAACCCTTCGGCCCGGGCCCGGCTGACCAGCTGGATGGAGCGGATGGAGTCGCCGCCGAGGTCGAAGAAGCGGTCGTCGACGCCGACTGTCTCCAGGCCGAGGACCTCGGCGAAGAGGCGGGCGAGGGTGATCTCCTGTGCGGTGCGCGGCGGCCGGGCGGCCCGGGGGGTGAAGTCCGGTGCCGGCAGGCGGCGGGTGTCGAGCTTGCCGTTGGGGGTGAGCGGGAGCGTGTCGAGGGGGACGACGGCCGCGGGCACCATGTGCTCCGGGAGGGTCCGGGCCGCGTGGCGCCGGACGTCCAGGGCGAGGGCGCGGCCGTGGTCCTGCGCACGCGGGTCGTTGCCGTGGTCGTACAGCGACCGGCCGTCGGACGCCCGGGGGACGTAGAGGTCCGTCAGCAGCGGGTGGGCGGTGTCCCCGGCGAGCAGGACCGCGTCGAAGCGGTCGCCCCCCGGGGTGTCCGTCCAGGTCAGCCGGGCGGTGTAGCCGAGCCGCCCGGCCAGCGCGTGGACGGCCTCGGGGTCGACGCCGGGGCGGGCGCGGGTGGCGAGGCCCAGGTCGCGCACGCGGGCGGACTGTTCGGTGCGCATCAGGCGCGCGGCCTCCACCTCGGCGGCGACCCGGTGATTGGGGATGCCGGTGACGCGGAGCACGGCCGGGCGCGTGCGCTCCAGCCGGTCCCGCAGGGCGTCGAGGCCCGCGGTACCGGGGCCGTCCGGGCCGGTGGCGTCCGAAGCGTCCAGACCCGCCGTGTCCGGTCCGTCCGGGCCGGTGGCATCCTGCCAGGCCAGCTCCTCCGCGTCGCGTACGGAGACGAGTGCGGCGCCCCGCTTGTGCAGGACGACCTCGTAGCGGAAGTCGGTCAGTTCGTTGCGGAAGTGGCCGCGCTTGAGCTGGATGTCGACGCCCGTGACGTCCTCGATCTCCTCGGCGATCCGGCTGAAGAACGCCGGATCCAGCAGGAGTTCGCCCTCCAGCCGCACGGTGTGGTCGACCAGGTCGCGTACGGCGGTGACCGGGTCGTCCGCGTGGGCGCCGCCGTGCAGGGCGGTCGCGGTGAGGAAGGGGTGGAGCAGCCGCAGATGGCGGATGTCGCCGAGGAAGATCCGGCCGCCCGGCTCCAGCAGTTCCATGGCCTGCCTGAGGACGTCGACCAGGTAGGCGACGCTGGGGAAGTACTGGGCGACCGAGTTGACGACGACGGTGTCGAAGCGCCGGCCGGCCAGGTCGCCGATCTCGTGGGCGGCGAGGCTGCGCAGCACGACCCGGTCGCGCAGCGCGTCCGACTCCTTCACCCGGGCACCGAGGGTCTGGATGAGGGAGGGCGAGAAGTCGACGCCCGTGTACGTCTCCACGTGCGGGGCGACCTGCCACAGGACGAGCCCGGAGCCGACGCCGACCTCCAGGACGTGGCGGGGCCTCAGGCCGAGGACGCGGCCGACGGTGGCGGCCTGCCACTCGCGCATCTCCGGCAGCGGGATGGGCCGGTTGTCGTAGCTGCTGTTCCAGCCGGTGAAGTCCTGTTCGACGCCCAGGTCCTCCTGCTCGCTGTAGCCCTGCTCGTGGATCTCCAGCCACCTGTCGACGTGCGCGATGTCGTCGGCGAGCCCGGCCCGGGCGCGGCCGGCCGCGTCGGACGTCCTCGGTACGACGTAGCCGACGAGCTGTTGGTGGCCGGGGGTGTCCTCGCGGACGACGACGACCGACTGGGCGACGCGTTCGTGGGTGTCGAGGACGGCCTCGATCTCGCCGGGTTCGATGCGCATGCCGCGGATCTTGACCTGGTCGTCGGCGCGTCCGACGAAGTCCACGACGCCCTGGCCGGAGGGGAGCGTGCGCCACTTCGCGAGGTCGCCGGTGCGGTACATGCGGCCGCCGGGCGGACCGTAGGGGCAGGCGACGAACCGTTCGGCGGTCAGGCCGGGGCGGTTGAGGTAGCCGCGGGCCAGTCCGTGCCCCGCGAGGTAGAGCTCGCCGGTGACGCCCGGGGGGACCGGCCGCAGCGCGGCGTCCAGGACGTACACGCGGGTGTTGGGCAGCGGGCGGCCCACCGGCACCGAGTCGGCCTCGAACTCCGGGCCCGCGCTGCCGCACTCCCAGTACAGGGAGTCGACGGTCGCCTCGGTCGGGCCGTAGGCGTTGATCATCGTGCGCCCGTGCGACCAGGTCGCGGCGAGCCCGGGCGGGCAGGCCTCGCCGGCCACCATGAGGTGCGGCACGTCCGTGAGGGCGTCCTCGGCCATGGAGCCGAGGATCGTCGGCGAGAAGGTGATGTGGGTGGGCCGGAAGCGGGCGGTCAGGGCGCGCTGGCGGTCCGGGGAGAGCAGTTCCTCGGGGGAGGTCAGGATGACGGCCGCGCCCGCGAGGAGGGTGCAGCACATCTCGCAGAACGTCGGGTCGAAGTTGATCGAGGAGAACTGCAGGAAGCGGGAGCCGGCGTCGAGCCGGAACCGCTCGATGTAGCCGCGGGCCAGGTTGGGGATGCCGCGGTGGGTGACGGCGACGCCCTTGGGCCGGCCGGTGGAGCCCGAGGTGTAGATGACGTACGCGAGGTCCTCGGGCCGCAGCGGGGCGCGCCGCTCCGCGTCGGTGGGGGCGTGGCCGGGAAGCGCGGCCAGCCCGGCGCGTACGTCCGGGTCGGCGAGGTCGAGCCGGAGCACGTCGGCCGCCTCGGGGGGCAGCTTGGCGAGCAGGTCGCCGGTGGTCAGGAGCGCCTTGGGCCGGGTGTCCTCGACCATGAACGCGAGCCGGTCGGAGGGGTAGTCGGGGTCGAGCGGGAGGTAGACGCCGCCGGCCTTGAGGATGCCGAGGAGGCAGGCGAGCAGCTCGGGCGAGCGGCGCAGGGAGAGCCCGACGACGTCGTCCCGGCCGATGCCGTGGGCGATCAGCCAGTGGGCGATGCGGTTGGCCTGCCGGTCGAGGTCGGCGTAGCCGAGTTCGGTGTCCTCGTGGACGAGGGCGAGCGCGTCGGGGGTGCGGGCGACCTGGGCCTCGAAGAGGGCGGGGAAGGTCGTGTCGGGCAGGTCGAGCGCGGTGGCGTTCCACCCGTCGAGCAGCGTGGCGCGCTCCTCCTCGTCGAGGAGGTCGATGGCGTCCAGGCGGCGGTCGGGGTCGGCGGCGACCGTGTCGAGGACGCGCAGGAACCGGCGGGCGAGCCGTTCGACGGTCTCCCGGTCGAAGAGGTCGGTGGCGTACTCGATCTCGCCGCGCAGGCCGCCGGGACGTCCGTCGGGCGCGAAGCGCTCGGTCAGCTCGATCGTCAGGTCGAACTTGGAGGTGTGCGTGGGCACGGTCTCGTGGACGGCGGCGAGGCCGGCGAGCCGCCAGTCGGGCTCGATGTTGTTCTGGAGCACCAGCATGACCTGGAACAGCGGGTGGTGGCTGGTGGTGCGGGCCGGGTCGAGGACCTCGACGAGGTACTCGAAGGGCAGGTCCTGGTGCTCGTACGCGCCGAGGTTCGACGCTCCGACCCGGGCGAGGAGTTCGGTGAAGGCGGGGTTGCCGGAGGTGTCGGTGCGCAGGACCAGCGTGTTCACGAAGAAGCCGACGAGGTCGTCGAGGGCGCTGTCGGCGCGGCCGGCGAGCGGGGAGCCGAGGGGGATGTCGGTGCCCGCGCCGAGCTTGGTCAGCAGGGTCGCGGCCGCCGCCTGGAGCACCATGAAGAGGCTGGCGTGTTCGCGTCGGGCGAGCGTCTGGAGCCGTTCGGTGAGCGCGGCGGGCACGTCGAAGCGGACGACGTCCCCGCGGAAGGTGGCGAGCGCGGGGCGCGGCCGGTCGGTGGGCAGGTCGAGGAGGGCGGGGGCGCCCGCGAGCCGCTCGCGCCAGTAGGCGAGCTGTTGGGACATCGTGGAGCCGGGGTCGTCGGCGGAGCCGAGCAGCTCGCGCTGCCAGAGGGTGTAGTCGACGTACTGCACGCCGAGCGCGGGGGCGTCCGGGGCGGTGCCGGCGCGGTGGGCGGTGTAGGCGTCGGACAGGTCCTTCACGAGCGGGGCGAGGGACCAGCCGTCACTGGCGATGTGGTGGATGCACAGCAGCAGGACGTGGTCGCGGGGGCCGGTGCGGAAGAGGTCGACGCGGACCGGGATGTCGGCGGCCAGGTCGAAGAGGTGCCCGGCGGCCCGGTCGACCGCCGCGCGCAAGGCGTCCTCGGACACGTCGTGGAGGGTGATCTCGACCCGCGCCTCGCCGGCCGGGACGACGATCTGCTCGGCGCCCGACGGCCCTTCGGCGAAGTACGTCCGCAGGCTCTCGTGCCGTACGAGCAGGTGGTCGACGGCCGCGCGCAGGGCGTCGAGGTCCGGCTCTCCGGTGAGGCGGACGGCGATGGGCAGGTTGTAGGTGGCGCTGGGTCCTTCCAGGCGGTGCAGGAACCACAGGCGCTGCTGGGCGTACGACACGGGCACGCGGGCGCCGCGCTCCCGCACGCCGGGCGCGGGGCGGGCGGGTGCGCCGCCGTCGAGTCGCCGGGCGAGAGCGGCGGGGGTGCGGTCCTCGAAGACGGCGCGCAGGGGGAGTTCGACGGCGAGGGCGGAGCGGAAGCGGGCGACGAGGCGGGTGGCGAGCAGCGAGTTGCCGCCGAGGTCGAAGAAGCTGTCGTCGGCGCCGACCCGGGCCACGCGCAGCACCTCCCGGAAGAGGTCCACGACGGCCCGCTCGCGGTCGGTGTCGGGTGCGCGGTACGGGGTGGAGTGCGCGAACTCCAGCGCGGGCAGGGCCTTGCGGTCCACCTTGCCGGCCGGGGTGAGCGGGAAGCGGTCGAGGACGGCGATGCCGGCGGGGACCATGTGCGCGGGCAGCCAGGCGCGCAGCGCGTCGCGCAGGGCGGCCGGCTCGGGGGTGTGCCCGGGGGCGGGGACGACGTAGCCGGCGAGGTGGCGGCTGCCGGGGGCGCGGTCCTCCCCGCCGGCGCCGGGCGCGTCCTCGCGGACGACGACGCGTGCCTGGGCGACCTCGGGCAGGCGGCGCAGCGCCTCCTCGATCTCGCCCAGCTCGATGCGGTAGCCGTGGATCTTGACCTGCTCGTCGACCCGGCCGAGGAAGTCCAGCGCTCCGTCGGCGCGGCGGCGTACGACGTCTCCGGTGCGGTACATCCGGGTGCCGGGAGGGCCGGACGGGCAGGCCACGAACCGCTCGGCGGTGAGCGCGGGCCGGCCGTGGTAGCCGCGCGCCAGGCCGTCGCCCGAGAGGTACAGCTCGCCGGGCTCGCCGGGCGCCACGGGCGCCAGGCGCTCGTCCAGGACATGGACTCCGGTGTTCCACATCGGCGTGCCGATGGTGACCGGCCGGCCCGGGCGCACGGGGGCCACCAGGGACCAGATGGTCGTCTCGGTGGGGCCGTAGAGGTTCCACACCTCGGCGTGGCCGTCGGCGGACAGGAAGTCGGCCAGGTCCTTCGGCAGCGCCTCGCCGCCGCACAGCAGCCGGGTCCCGGCGGGAACGTCGGCCGGTGTCCAGCCTGCCTCCCGGAGCAGCTGCCACAGGGCGGGGGTGCCCTGGACCAGGGTGGGCCGGGCCTCGGCGAGGCGGCGGCGCAGGGCGGCGCCGTCGACGGCGGTCGCGCGCGGGACGAGGTGGAGCGTGGCGCCGTTGACCAGGGGGACGTAGAGCTCGAGCCCCGCGATGTCGAAGGAGATCGGGGTGGTGGACAGCACCACGTCCCCGGGGTGCACGCCATGGTGCGCGGACATGAAGGCCAGGAAGTTGGCCAGCGAGCGGTGGGTGACGACCACACCCTTGGGGCGGCCCGTCGAACCGGAGGTGTAGATGGTGTACGCCCCCTGGCCGGGGCCCGGGCGGCGGTCCACCGGGTTCCCGGCCGCCTCGCTCCCCCGGAGAAGGCCGGTGGAGGGGGCGAGCAGGGCGGTGGAGGGGTCGACGGGGCCCAGGCCGGGGGCGATCGCGGTGGTCGTGATCAGGGCGCGCGGGCGGGCGTCGGCCGTCATGTAGGCGAGGCGCTCGGTCGGATATCCGGGGTCGAGCGGGAGGTACATCGCGCCGGCCTTGAGCGTGCCGAGGAGGGCGGCGACCAGGTCCGGCGAGGAGGGCAGGGCGACGGCGACGGTGTCCTCGGGGCCGATCCCCCGGTCGATCAGCCAGTGCGCGACGCGGTTGGCCCGCTCGTTCACCTCCTCGTACGTGAGGGCGGCGCCCTCCCCGCGTACGGCGACCGCCGACGGGTCCAGGGCCACTTGCTCCTCGAACCGGGCGACGAGTCCGGAGGTCCAGGTGGCGCCGGGCCCGGCGGGGCTCTCCGTCCGCGCGGTCATGAGCGGCCGTCCCTTCCCGGCGAGCCCGCCGGCGCGAGCGCGGTCCAGTGCTCCTCGACATACCCGAGGCAGGCGGCCCGGGCGTCGGGGCCGAAGACGGTGTCCCAGCCCCGCGGGACCGCGACGGCGTCGGGCCAGAGCGAGTGCTCGCCGGCCTCGTTGGCCAGGACGCGGTACACGCCCGACTCGTCCTCGAAGGGGTTGCTGCTCGGCTGGTCCATGTCGCCCTATCCCTCGCCCACGAAGTCGTCGATGCGTGCGGCGATGTGCGCCGCGTCCGTCACGCAGAGCCGCACCCCGTGCTCGTCGGAGTCCATGACCTCGGTCGTCAGCTCGCCCGTGATCACCGACCGCCAGTGCGGCAGCGTCTCGTTGTCCTTCGCCAGGAGCATCAGCGCGTCGATGTCGAGCGGCTCGGGGCGGTGGGTCTCCAGGGCGCGGGCGGTGGTGCGGAACGCCTTGTGGAGGCGCTCGGCGAACCGGGTGGCCGCCCCCGCGCCGGCGGCCTCGGCCCCGAACAGCACGGTGGTGATCTCCCGGTAGACGCCCTCCCGGGTAGCGTCGGCCGGGGCGAGCGGCGGGTGCGTGGTGTGCGGGTCGACGACCCGCAGGACGTCGTCGCGGAACTCGACGAGCCGGGCGGCCTCGTCCTCCGCGTCCCCGGGGTCGGCCGAGCCGTCGAGGTAGCCGTCGACGATCACCAGCTTGCGCAGGCCGAGCCCGCGTTCCTCGGCGATCCGGGCGATCTCGTAGCCGATCACGCCGCCGGCGCAGGCGCCCACGAGGTGGAAGTCGTCCTCGCCGAACTCGTCCTCGATGAGGTCCGCGTACTGCTCCGCGATCGCCCGCATGTCGTCCGGCACGTCCACCGCGCTGATGTGCGGGGACTGGAGACCGAAGCACCCGCGGTCCGTCCCCAGGAGCCGTACGAGCCGGGCGTATCCGTCGACCAGACCGAGACCGGGGTGGATGAACAGCAGCGGCGTGCGGGAGCCCTGGTTGCTCATCCGGATCACCGACCGCTCGGTGTTGGCGGCCTGGAGCAGCGCCTTGTGGGCGCTCAGGGCCCGGATGGTCCGGTGGCGCAGCAGGTCGCCCATGTTGAGGGACCAGCCAAGGCGCTGGTTGATCTGCTCGATCGTGACCAGGGCGAGCAGGGAGTCGCCCCCGGTGGCGAAGAAGTCGTCGTCGAGACCGACCGACGGCCGGTCGAGCGTGGTCTTCCAGATCTCGACGAGGGCCTGCTCCACCAGGCTCTGCCCGGGCGTGACCTCGCTCTCCTCGGGTGCTGTCTGCCGAGCACTCACAGCGGGACTCTCCTTCTGATCGGTTCGGGCGGATCGGTCGGACGGGTGACGGGGCCGGGCGCGGGGCTCGGGCGGTCAGGGCCCGGCGGTGCTACATCCAGCCGCCCGTGAAGTGCAGGACGTCGCCGGTGAGGAAGTCGGCGGAGCCGCTGCCCAGAAAGACCACCAGGTCGCCGATCTCCTCCGCCGTACCGAGGCGGCCGGCGGGCAGCAGGTCTCGCAGCCGGGCCCGGCCCTCCTCCGTCTCCCACAGCTCGGGCGGGTAGTAGGTCTCGCTGCGCAGGAAGTTCGGCGCGACGGCGTGCACGGTGACGCCGTGCGGCGCCAGTTCCCGGGCCGCCGCCCGCGCGTAGGCGGAGGCTCCGGCCCGCAGCGAGCTGTACGTCGAGAACCCCGCCTCGGGCCGCAGCGGGGCCGCGGAGGTCATCAGCACGATGTGTCCGCCGCCCCGGCGCTTCATGTGCGCGGCGGCCTTGGCGAGGACCGCCGCCGGAGTGACGAGCAGCGCTTCCGCCGCCTGCCGCAGCTCCGCCGGATCGGCCTGGTCGACCGGCAGGTAGCGGGCCGGGTGGACGTCGTTGCTGACGACCAGGTCGAGCCGCCCGTACCGCTTCACGGCCTGCCCGACCGCGCCGGTCGCGGTCCTGGCCGGGGAGGCCACCGCCCCGTCGCGGCCGTCCTCGTACGCGGTCCGCGCGGCCTCGTCGAGGAAGGTCTCGTCGTGGCAGAGCACGGTGTAGCCGGCCTTGCGCAGGGCCTCGACGCAGCCGGGCCCGGCGTAGCGCGTCACATGGGTGACCACGGCCACGCGCTCCGCCCCCGGGCCCCGCTCCGGCTCCGCCTCGGCGCTCACGCACCACCGCCGACGAACTCCCGGATCATGGCGTAGATCTCCTGGTCCGGGATCAGGACGTCGTGATGGCTGCCGGACTCCCGCTCCGCGACCCTGGCCGCCCCCGCCACGAGCCCGTGGAAGTGGTGGGCCGTCTCCGGGTGGGTCATCCGGTCGGTACGGCTGGTGGCGATGAGCACCCGTTGCCCGATCCGGCGCGCGGACTCGTTCGCGTCGTACGCCATGAGCGCGTTGTTCAGCCGGGCGTACCGGTGGAACAGCTCCAGGTCGCCGTACGGATAGAGGACGTAGGGCGCCAGCCGGGTCGGCACGCCGAACAGCATGTTCGGGTCGAGGAACAGGTCGAGCACCTCCCGGGCCCGGCGGTGGCCGGAGGCCGCGCCGGCGAGCAGGCCCTGGAACTGCTTCTGGAACGGGGTGCGCATGACCCCCTCGCCGAAGTTCAGGTCGGGGTGGAGGACGGTCAGGGTCTCCACCCGGTCCCCGAACTCGGCGGCCGCCGCGAGCGCCACGGGGGCGCCGCCGCAGATCCCGATCAGCTGCGCCCGCCGCAGGCCGTACTCCGCGAGCACCGCCCCCACGAGGGCGACCTCCTCGCCGAAGTCGCCGTCCGGGGTGTCCAGGGACTCCCAGTCGCCGAAGAGGTACGGGTTCTCGTACGTCACGACCTGCCGGTCCCGGGACAGCTCGTCCAGCCAGGGGCGGAACAGGGCGGCCGGGACGCCGCAGGGCAGGACGAGGACGACGGCCTCGCCGTCCGGCGAGGCGGCCCCCGAGGAGAACGAGTCGAAGGACGGCAGCCCTTCGGTCCGGACCCGGCGGCGGCCGGGGAGGGCGGCGAGCCCGGCCAGGCCCGCCGCGCCGCCGGACGGTTCCCCCGAGCGGTCGGCGACCGGCCGCCAGGCCCCGGGCTCCAGGTCGAGGAAGTTGCTGAGCGCCACTTCCAGGCTGGAGGGCTTGTCCGGGGCCGGCCAGACGAACCGGGGCACCGTCAGCCCGTACGAGGCGCCGATGCCGGCCAGGACCTCGTTGCACCGCTCGACGTCCCGCGGGCCGAGGGCGTCGCCGCCCCGGCCGTTCGCGGGGAACACGCGCAGCGTCTCGCGGGCCGATCCCAGGAGGGGCTGGCACAGTTCCAGCGCCTCCACCACGCTCAGGGTCGTCGTGGTCATCTCAGAACTTTTTCCCGCGCGTGGTCTCGGTGACCATGCGGTTGGAGGGGTTGTTGTTGGCGCCGTTGACCAGGACGCTGCCGTAGCGCTCCAGGCTGATCCGGCCGCCGTACTCCTCGATGTGGTCGCTTCCCGGGTAGACGGAGACCGAGGACGGGACGTACCGGGAGGCGAAGCCCATCCGCATCTCGTTGGTCAGGCCCTCGTGCGGGTGGGACGCGTGCATCAGCGTCGACCAGAAGATGATGAACTGCCCCGGCTCCATGACCTGCGAGACGGCGGCGTCCTCGTCGGGCTTCCAGTCCGGGTCGACCTGGAGCTCACGGTAGTCGTAGCCGAAGAAGCCGCGGCGCACGCCGTCCTTGTCGACCCCGTTGATCGAGTTCGGGTCGTAGTGCATCCGCTTGGTCTCGTCGTAGTTCATCTGCTGATGCGTCCCGGGGATGAACTGCAGGCAGCCGTTCTCCACCTTGGCGTCGGTGAACGCGGACCAGACGGTGATCGTCCCGCCGAACTCGGCGTTGTCCGGCCACAGGATCTGCGGCGTGCCCGAGGCGTTGGCGAAGGTGTCCGCCTGGTGCCAGTCGGTGCCCTCGTCGCCGGGGTGCTTGGGGAAGAACTCGGTGCGCCAGCAGATGACGTCCGGGCCGAGGATGGAGGCGACCCGCTCGACGATCTCCCGCTTGCCGATGTGGGCGGCGAGGAAGTCGTTGTCGAGGTGACGGTCGTAGTTCGAGATGTTGGTGGCCCCGGACAGCTCGTCGTCGGGGTAGACGGCGTGGCTGCGGTCGAGCATCTGCAGCCGGGTCTTGCGCCAGATCTCCCGCATCTCGTCGGGCTGGTAGAGCGTGAAGGGGCCGATGAACCCCTGCCGGTGGAAGGTGGCCAGCTCCTCGTCGGAGAGGGCGAAGGACTTCTGGGACTTCTGGGCGTGCGTGGTCATGTGCTGTGCTCCTAGCGGGAGGTGAGGGCGAGCCGGCTGCGGATGGCGGCGGCGAGGGCGGCGATGTTCGCGCCCTCGGCGAGCGTCCCGACGTTGAGGTCGGTCTCGAACCGTTCGTTGACGACGCTGAGCATGTGGATCAGGGAGAAGGACGTGCCGCCGAGGTCGAAGAACTCGTCGGTGTCCGCGATGCCGTCGGTGCCGAGCACCTCCGTCCAGACGTCACGCAGGACGTCCTCGACGGACTCGTCCCCGGAACCGGCCGCGACCGTGACCGCGTCGCCGGCTACGGCGCCCGTTCCGGTCTTCGACGTCGCGGCGAGCCGGAGCTCCAGCCGCTTGCGCAGGCCGTCCTCGTCGAGCTTGCCGTTCACCGTGACCGGCAGCTCGTCCAGCGGGAGGTAGGCGGAGGGCGCCATGTAGCGCGGAAGCGCGTCGGCGACGGCGTCCTTCAGCTCGGCGACGAGCCGCTCCGGCTCGGCGGTGGTCACGGGGTACGCGACCAGGCGCGGGTCGCCCTCGCCGAAGTCGGCCGCGAGGACGACGGCGTCCCGGACGTCGGGGTGCCGGGTGAGGACGGCCTCGATCTCCCCGGGCTCGACGCGGTAGCCACGGACCTTCAGCTGCCGGTCGGCGCGGCCCGCGTAGGCGAAGGTGCCGGGGGCGATCTGGACCCCGCGGTCGCCGGAGTCGTACCACCGCGCGGTGGTCCCGTCGGCGGCGGTCCTTTCGACGAACCGTTCGGCGGTGAGGGCGGGGTGGTCCAGATAGCCGCGGGCGACACCGGCGCCGGAGACGTGGAGGACGCCCTCCTCGCCGATCGGCAGGGAGCGGCCCCGCTCGTCGACGACGTCGATCCGCAGGTCGGCGAGGGGCTCGCCGATCAGGCTGCGGCCCTCGCCGTCGCCCGCGAGGTCGGCGGCGGAGATCCGCTTCCAGGTGACGTGCACGGTGGTCTCGGTGATGCCGTACATGTTGATCAGCGCGGGCGCTTCCAGGCCGTGCCGGTCGGTCCACGGCGTCAGCGCGCGGTGGTCCAGCTTCTCGCCGCCGAAGACGACGTACCGCAGGCTGAGCGGGTCGTCGGCCGGGGCGGCCTCGTCCGCCTGGACGAGGTTGCGGAACGCCGACGGCGTCTGGTTGAGCACCGTCACCCGCTCGCGGCGCAGCAGCTCGTGGAAGGCCCGCGGGTCCCGGGCGGTGTCGGAACCGACGACGACGAGACGCCCGCCGTGCAGCAGCGCGCCCCAGATCTCCCAGACGGAGAAGTCGAAGGCGGCGGAGTGGAAGGCGCTCCAGACGTCACTCTCGTCGAAGCCGAAGACCGGCTCGGTGGCGGTGAAGAGCCGGACCGCGTTGCGGTGTTCGACCATGACGCCCTTGGGCTCGCCGGTGGAGCCCGAGGTGAAGATGACGTACGCCAGGCTCGACCCGTCCGCGCCCTGGTGGCCGGCCGGGGCCCGGTCGCCCTCGGGGCCGGTCTCGGCGGGGGCGTCCACGAGGACGACCCGCTGCCCGTCCAGCAGGCCGGCCGTGGCACCGCTCGCGACGACGACGCCCGCGTCGCAGGCGGCCAGGACGAAATCGCGGCGCTCGGCGGGATAGGCCGGGTCGACCGGCACGTATCCGGCACCGGACTTGAGGATGCCGAGTATTCCGACGACGAGATCGGTCCCGCGCTCCACGCAGAGCCCGACCCGGCGGTCCCTCCCGGCGCCGGCCGCCCGCAGCGTACGGGCCAGCCGCTCGGCACGTACGTCGAGTTCGCGGTAGGTCAGTCGCGTACGGCCGTCGGTGACGGCCACGGATTCCGGGAAGCGCGCGGCGGTCCGCTCGAAGTTCTCGTGCAGGGTGAGCGAATCATCGAGCGATTCGCTGGAAATCGCACCAGGATTCATAGACGTGGAGCCTTTCCCAGTCGTGGATCAGGAGGATTCGGATGTCGCGGGATTCTCGGGCGGCACGTAACTCCCGGGATGCGCGGCGCTCGCGGGATGCCGCGGACCCTGCGAAACTCTGAGGAAGTCCGACGCTCTCGGGACCCGGCGGCGTCTTCATGAATGTGTCAGCCGCCCGCGGGGCCCTTCAAGGGAATCTCCTGGCACCAAGGTGCAGTGGCTGCAAGTGGCCAGCGTCAGGGCGCGCGGTCGTCGACGACGCACACGATCCCGTGGCAGAGCCCGAGATCCCGCCCCTTCCGGGGCATCCTCAGCTCGACCCGCACCCGCTGCGACGGGGGCCGCAGCAGGAAACGGACGGCCGCGAGGACCCCCGTCCCCGCCTCGGGGGCGGAGGCGGCGGAGACGAAGACGACGGAGCGCCGATCGGGTTCCGGCGGCCGGGGCAGATAGACGTGTTCCACCTGACAGCTGGAGATCTGGCGGACGACTCTGGCCAGATCGTCGGGATCGATCCGCGCCGACCCGAATTCGCCGGACGGGACCTCGAGATGGATGGCGTACATGGCGAAGAGAATCCCAGCCGATTCACGGGGTACGTCCCCGCGCTCCGGGCAGCTTGGTGCCATGGCAGCAAAGGGCCTCCCGGCTCCGATGACAAAGCGTCAGAGGCATGCGCGCTGATGACGGCTGACCCTTCGCGGCGCTTCGGAGCCGCCGAGGGACTCAGAGCCAGCCGGCCCGCTCGGCCAGGACACCGGCCTCGAAGCGGCTGCGTGCGCCGAGGCGGGCGGAGAGGGCGGACATCATCCGGCGGGCGGTGCGGAGCGAGAGGCCCAGCTTCCGGGCGGCGACCTCGTCGGTGAGCCCCTTCTGCAACAGCCGGAGCAGCTCGATCTCCTGCTCCGAGGGCGCGCCCGCGGCGGGCCGCTGCCGGCCGTGCAGCGGTGTGGCCCGCTCCCAGACCAGCTCGAACAGCGCGAGGAGCGCGGTCACGACGCCGGGGGCGCGCAGGATCACCGCTCCCGCGCGCGTGTCCTCGGGGCTGACCGGCAGCAGCGCCACGGACCGGTCGGCGATCAGCATGCGCAGGGGCAGGGACGGCATGGTGCGGATCTCGCCGCCGAGTTCGGAGAGCCAGCGGGCGTACTCGGTGGTGGCCCGGTCGTTGCGGACGCTGTCCAGATAGATGGTCCGGAGCTTCACGCCGGCGGACAGGCTCTGCTCGTCGAGCGGACGGCTGGCCTCCAGCGCCTCGGGGCTCTGCGCGCCGCCGGGCATGAAGGCGAGGATCTCGGTGTCGGCGTGCCGGGCGAGTTCGGAGAGCCGGGCCCGTACCTCGTTGACGCCTTCGAGCTGTTCGAGACCGGCGTTGCCGTGCCGGGCGCGCTGGGCGGCGTAGATCGCGGTGAGTTCGGCGGTCGCCGCCCGAATTGTCGCCAACTCCAGTTGCTGGGAATGGATTTCGGTTTCCCGGCGGTGAATGTAGGCGGCGAGTCCGACTTCGGGACTTATCGGGGCGACATCCGTCGCGTCTTTCGTGGGGTAGAGCATCGACAACTCGGCCAGTTTGTCCAGGCTGACCCGGACCGCGGCTTCCTCGACGGAGAGCTCCTTGGCGATCTCCGCGAGCCCCCAGCGCGGTTCACTGATCACCAGGCGGTAGACGTCGACGCAGATCTCGTCCTGGCCGATCAGCGCCGCGAGCGACGAGAAGTCCGTATCCGCGCGGGTACCGCGGCCCGGGTCGGCGAAGCCCCCCATGTGACCCATCCTCACTCAACGGATCGAAAGTCGGTCAATCCTTTGATCGCCCCGAACCATTCGGCCCCGGATGGTCGATCCCGGTACGGAGATCGGGGTGCCCTTTTGGGTGTTCGACGTTACAGGACGGGAGCGGATATGGGGACCGTGCGCAATCAGGTGGTGCACGCCCGGCTCCGGGAAACCCGGGCCGAAAGGCGAAGGCCGAACGGACCGGTCGGGATGGCGGTACCGCTCCGGAACTGCGCGGCTCCCCGGGACGCCCCGCCGCCGCCCCCAGGGCCCGGAGCGCCCCGCGGGGGCCGACGGGCCGCCGCTTCGCCTCCGACTTCGTCAGGTCGCGGCAGGGCGGGGCGGCGCGATCGGTCGGCGCGGGACGGGCGGGGCGGGGCGGACGCCGGGGCGCGGGACGGGGCGGCGCGGCCGCAGGGGCGCTGCACGAGGCGGCTCGGCCGACGGGTTCTGCGCGAGGCGGCGCGAACGCCGTCCATGCATCTGTACGCGTCAGGCCGGAGCCCCGCCCCCGATGATCTGCCCCGTCCGCTCCACCACATGGGCCGGCGGCTCGATGCCGGGCGGCAGGACCGGGTCGGCGACCGGTACCCCCAGCGTGGTGACCACCGGAAGGACCCCGGCCCACAGGCCCAGTTCCGCGTCGGGCCCGTCCCCGTCGTCCGGCGGCCCGCTCGCCGTCTTCACCGACGCCTCGGCGAGATCGAGCGCGACCAGCGCGGTCGCGGCGAGCTCCTTGCGGCTGGGCTGCCGGGCGTACTCCCACTGCCCCGGCGTGCACTGCTCGGTCAGCGCCCGCAGCCCGCGCAGCTTCTCCTCGGGGTCGGTGACCGTCCTCGGGACGCCGTAGATCATCGCGGACCGGTAGTTGACGCCGTGCTCGAAGACGGAACGGGCGAGGACCAGCCCGTCCACGTGCGTCACGGTGACGCAGACGGCCCGTTCGGGCGCCTGCACCAGGCTCCGGCTCGCGACCGACCCGTGCAGGTACAGCCGCTCGCCGTCCCTGCCGTAGACGGTCGGCACGACCATCGGGGTCCCGTCGACGGTGACCCCGAGATGGCACAGGAACCCGGCGTCGAGCACGGCCTCCAGGTCCTCCCGCCGGTGGCTTCCCTTGTGCCGCATGCGCCGCAACCTGGTCCGCTCGGTGACGTCCGGCTCTCCCGGCTCGGACGCCCGCTCGTCGGCGGTGGTCATGGTGCCCCCTCGTTCTTTCCGTTCCATGATCTCGATCCGGGATTGTCACGTCCTCCACCCACGGACCGCCACCGCCGCCCGCCTGGCGGACGGACCGGGAGCCCGGCCCCCGCACGGAACCGGCCGTGCCATGCCGGGTGTCCTGCTCTACGGTGCCATCAGTCACCCACGACGGACGGGGAGGTAGCGTGCGGCAGCCAAGGGCGGCACTCGCCGAGCGGATCGCCGAGCGGAGAAGGGGAGGCGACGACCCCCGCGCGCTGGTCGGCGAGATGCGGCGATCGATCCTCCTGGTGCCGGTGGCCGACGGGGGCCTGTGGTCGGTGCGTTCGGGAGGGGTGCGGTGGATCTGCGGGTTCACCGACGAGACGGCGCTGGCCCGGTTCGCCCTCCGCCACGGGCCCGGTGACCGGCCCGTGGAGTACGCCGCGCTGCGGGGCGCGCGGATCGTGGACGAGATCGTGCCGTCCCTGGGCGAGCCCGCCGGCCTCGCGGTCGACATCGCCACGCAGGACGCGTCGATGTTCTTCCCCCCGGTCGCCGGCATCGTCCCCGACGCCGTCGCCGTCGACCTCGGCGCCGCGGAGGAGGTGCGGGGCCATGGGCGGTGACGGTGCCGACCTGAATCTCGACAAGGCGTCCGTCGTCAAGTTCACGCAGGGCGTGGGCGCGACCATCGACCAGCTCGGCGACCTCGGCGGCGCCACCGGTTCGGTGATGGGCAAGGGCTTCTCCGAGCTGTCGATGACCGGGATGGAGGCCGGGCACCACGGCCTCGCGGTCGACTTCGAGGACTTCTGCGAGCGCTGGGAGTGGGGTGTGCGCGCCCTGGTGCGGGACGCGAGCGGGATCGCCGACCGCCTCGGTCTGGCGGCGGGCACCCAGTGGGAGCACGACCAGTACGTCGAGGGCACGCTGAAGGTGGGCGTCAACGCCGTGATCGGCGGCAACCCGCACGCCTCCGAGGAGGAGATCACCCGGCAGGACTGGGGCGACGTCTTCACGCCGGACGCCCTCGACCCGGACTGGAGCCCCGAGTCGTTCGAGAAGGCCGGGGAGGAGATGGAGCAGACCTGGAAGGACACCGGTCGCGCCGTCCTCACCGAGGGGCAGGGCGGTCAGCGGTCCGAGATGCTCAACGACGCGCTGGGCATCTCCGACGACCAGTGGAACCGGGCGCTCGACGACACCTTCGGCCCCTCGCCGCAGGAGCGTGCCCGACAGGCGCAGCACCAGGGCGATTCCGGGGGGAACTGAGCATGGGCATCGGCGACTTCATCAGCGACATCACGCCCGACGCGGTCGAGGACGTGGTCGAGGACGGCGCCGAGTGGGTGGGCAACCGGGTCGAGGACGCCGGGAACTGGACCGCCGACCGGCTGGACGACGTCGGCTGGGAGTCCGGCGCGGACTGGGTGCGCGAGCAGTCCCGGTCGGTCGCCAACCGGATGGGCGCCGAGGTCGACGAGATGGACCTCGGGCAGACCGAGGACAAGACCAAGCTGATCTACGGCAGCGCGAGCACCCTCCACTCCACCGCATCGAAGCTCCGCGCCTTCCAGACCGCCTTCGACAGCGCGGGCGACGGCCTCAAGGGCCTCGACGCCTCCCGGCTCGAGGGCGCGACCGCCCAGGCGTTGCGGACCGCCGTGAGCACCCAGCCGCCCAAGTGGTACACCGGCGCCGACGCCTGCGAGAAGGCGGCGGCCGCGCTGGAGGCGTTCGCCGACACCGTCACCTGGGCGCAGGGTCAGGCCCAGACGGCGATCGACAAGTGGAAGGAGGGCGTCAAGGCGTCCGAGAACGCCGCGGACGCCCACCGCAGGAAGATCGACGGTTACCGGAGCGCCGTCGAGCGGTACAACGCCCAGCCCGCCGACAAGCGCGACCCGTCCTCACTGCCGCCCTGTCCCGCCCCGACGTTCGACGACCCCGGCAAGAAGCTGATGCAGGAGGCGCAGGACCTCCTCGCCGAGGCCCGCAGGCAGCGGAACACGGCCGCGGAGACCGCCCGGACGGCGGTCCGCGCCGCCCGCGACAAGGCGCCCGAGAAGCCCTCGTACGCCGACCAGCTGGGCGACGGGCTGCAGGAACTCCAGATCATGGGGGACCACGTCGGCGGCGGCGTCATCAAGGGCACGGCGGGGCTGCTCAACTTCGTCCGCAGCGTCAACCCGACGGACCCGTACAACATCACGCACCCCGCCGAGTACGCGATGTCCCTCAACAGCCTGGCCGCCGGGCTCGTGGTCGCCGCCAACGACCCGGTGGGCACCGGCAAGCAGATGATCGACGACTTCATGAAGGACCCCTACGAGGGCTTCGGCCGTCTGCTGCCCGACGCCGCGCTGACCGTGGCCACCGGTGGTGGCGGCGCCGCGGTGAAGGGCGTGCGCGTCGCCGCCGACATGGCCGACGCCGCGAAGGCGCGCAGGCTGCTCGACGACGCCCCGGACGGCACGCACGACACCCCGGACGGCGAGCGCACCGCCGGCGGCGACCCCGTGGACCTCGCCACGGGCCGGATGTACCTGCCGCAGACCGACGTGGACCTGCCCGGTGTCCTGCCGCTGGTCTTCACCCGCCGCACCGAGTCCGGTTGCGCGGTCGGCCGTTTCCTGGGCCCCGCCTGGACCTCCACCGTCGACGAGCGGCTGGAGATCGACGCCGTCGGCGTCCTCCACGTCACCGCCGACGGGCTCCTGGTCGCGTACCCCCACCCGGCCCCCGGCGTCCCCACCGCGCCCACGGCCGGCAGGTTCCGCACCCTGCTGTCCCGCGATGCCGACGGCGACTACACCGTGACCGTCCCGGACAGCGGCGTGACCTTCCACTTCAGGGCGCCGTCCGGGGGCGAACCGGGGGACGACGGTGTCGCCTGGCTGTCGGAGGTGACCGAACGCAACGGCCACACGATCCACATCGACCGCGGCGAGGACGGCCTGCCATTGGCCCTGGTCCACTCGGCGGGCCACCAGGTGACGCTGTCGTCCGCCGGCGGACTGGTCACCGGCCTCACCCTCGCCCGCACGGGCGAGAGCGGCGCCGGCGTGCCCCTGATGTCCTACGGCTACGAGAACGGCGATCTCACCACCGTCACCAAGCCGTCCGGCGCCACCACCACCTACGTCTACGACGACCGCCGCCGCGTCGTCGCCTGGATCGACTCGAACGACAGCCGCTACGACTACGTCTACGACGAACGCGACCGCGTCGTCGCCGAAGGCGGCGAGGCCGGCCACGTCCAGCTCACCCTGACCTACACCGAGCCCGACCCGCTGACGGGTCACCACACCACCACGCTGACCACCGCCGACGGGCACGCGACGCGCCACCTCTTCGGTCCCGGCTGCCGCCTCCTGGCCCTCACCGACCCGCTCGGCCACACCACCCGCTTCACCTACGACGCCCGCGGCAACCTCCTGACCCGTACCGACCCGCTGGGCGGCACCACCGCCTTCTCGTACGACGAGGACGGCCGGGTGGTGGCCGCCACCCGCCCCGACGGAAGCGAACTGCGCACCCTGCGCGGTCCCTTCGGCCTCCCCGTCGAGGTCGTCGCGGCGGACGGTTCGCGCAGGGTCCACGCGTACGACGCCTTCGGGAACCGTACGGCGGTCACCGACGAGGCCGGGGCCACCACCCACTACACCTACGACCGCGGCCGCCTCACCTCCGTCACCGACGCCCTCGGGGCGACGACACGGCTGGTGTGCGACGCCGCGGGACTGCCCGTGGAGGTGACCGACCCGGGCGGCGCCGTCACCCGCACCGAGCGGGACCTCCTCGGCAGGCCGGTCCGCGTCACCGACCCGACGGGCGGCGTCACCCTCATGGAGTGGCACGCCGACGGGCAACTCGCCCGGCGCACGGACCCGAACGGCGCCACCGAGTCGTGGACCTACGACGGCGAAGGCAACCTCCTCACCCACACCGACGCGTCCGGTGGCGTCTCCCGCCTCGAGTACACGCACTTCGACCTGCTGACCGCCCGTACCCGGCCCGACGGCGCCCGCTACGAGTTCGAGCACGACAACGAGCTGCGCCTCACCCGCGTCGTCGACCCGCACGGCCTGTCCTGGACCTACGACTACGACGCGGCCGGCCACATCGTCGCCGAGACCGACTTCGACGGCCGCACCCTCACCTACCGGACGGACCCCGCGGGCCGGCTCGCCGCGCGCACGGACGCGCTCGGCGGGACCGTCTCGTTCACGCGCGACCCGCTCGGCCAGGTCGTCCGCAAGGAC
The DNA here is from genome assembly GCF_055609145.1 of Streptomyces sp. NPDC036822. NCBI lineage: Bacteria > Bacillati > Actinomycetota > Actinomycetes > Kitasatosporales > Streptomycetaceae > Streptomyces > Streptomyces sp. NPDC036822. The sequence continues at coordinate 549,036 of NZ_JBVJPY010000003.1, read as the reverse complement.
GTCGACGGCCGCGTGACGACCTACGCCTACGACCGGGCCGGGCGTTTGCTGGAGGCGTGCGGGCCGGACGGCGAGCTGCGCTACCAGTACGACCGCCGGGGCCAGGTCAAGACCGAACTGGTCGACGGCCGCCCCCTCGCCTACGCCTACGACGTCCTGGGCCGTCGTACCCGCCGGACGACCCCCACAGGTCACGTCACCTCCTACGCCTACGGCGCCGACGGACGGGCCCGTCGCCTCACCACCGGCGACCACCGCGTCGACTTCACGCACGACGCCGCCGGACGCGAACTGACCCGGGCCATCGGCGACACGATCACCATGACCTCCGTCTGGGACGAGGCCGGACGGCTCTCCGCCCAGCACATCACCGCCGGGGCGCGCGCCGTCAACAGCCGCGCCTACTCCTATCGCGCCGACGGTCAGCTGACGTCCGTCGCGGACCGGTTGTCGGGCACCCGCACCTTCGACCTCGACAGCGTGGGCCGCGTCACCGCCGTCCACGCGCGCGGCTGGACGGAGCGGTACGCCTACGACGCCGCGGGCAACCAGAGCTCGGCGTCATGGCCGTCCCACCACCCCGGCCACGAGGCCACCGGACCGCGCGCCTACTCCGGCACCACGCTCACCCGCGCCGGGGGCATCCGTTTCGAGCACGACGCCCTCGGCCGTGTCACCCTGCGGCAGAAGACCCGTCTCTCCCGCAAGCCCGACGCCTGGCGCTACACATGGGACACGGAGAACCGCCTCACCTCGGTGACCACCCCCGACGGGACGCGGTGGACGTACCGCTACGACCCGCTGGGCCGCCGCACCGCCAAACAGCGCCTCGCGGCCGGCGGCGAGAGCGTCGTGGAGGAGGTCCGCTTCACCTGGGACGGCCTCACCCTGTGCGAGCAGACCACCCACCGGCCGGACCAGCCGAACACCGTCGCCCTCACCTGGGACCACCGTCACGACGTCCCCCTGACCCAGACCGAGCGCATCCTCACCGCCGACGACCGCCAGAAGGAGATCGACCGGCGGTTCTTCGCCATCGCCACCGACCTCATCGGCACGCCGACCGAACTCGTCGACGAGGCGGGCGACATCGCCTGGCGCACCCGGAGCACGCTCTGGGGCACCACGGCCTGGACCCGGGAGAGCGGCGCCTACACGCCTCTGCGCTTCCCCGGCCAGTACTACGACCCCGAGACCGGCCTCCACTACAACCACTTCCGCCACTACGACCCGGAGACCGGCCGCTACACCTCCCCGGACCCCCTCGGTCTGGCTCCCGCTCCGAACCCCGTGGCCTACGTGGACAACCCGCTCAGCGGGTACGACCCGCACGGCCTCATGCCCAAGTACACGAAGGAGGAGAAGGCCCAGCAGCGGATCGACAAGATCCTGGACGGGATCGCGGAGAGGGCGGAGAACGGTGAGATCAACAAGCACCCGAAGTACCACGGGGACACGCGGCACGGCTTCACCGACGAGCGGGTCCTGGAGATCCTTAAGAACCCCGATGCCGTGTACCAGTCCTCGGGCCAGGCCGGTAACTTCGTCTTCCGCAAGGACAACGACATCGTCGTGGCCTACGGCCCCGGGTCCAAGCAGGGCCAGGCCATCACGGCGTACGGAGACTCGGGCATCAAGGGCGACTCCGGCGCGGCGGCGCTCGGCGGCAAACCGACGGACCCCGGCAAGCCGGTCACCCACGAGGACATCGTGCAGGGCAGAATCCCGACCGACGGCGGCTTCCTGGCCCCGGCGCGGCAGATCAGATGAGGCAAGAGTGGCCATGAAACTGTCGTTCGACGGAGACTGGCGCGCAACGGTGACGGACGACCCGCTGCGCATCACCCCCCGCTTCACGGGCGACTCCGTGGACGTGGCCCGCTACGCGGACGGGGAGGAGCGTGAGCGGTTCCTCTCGGGCACCTTCGGCAGCCAGGACCTGCTGTGGGACACCCTCGACGCCCTCCGGTTCGACCCGGACACCCGGGAACTGGCCGGGACCGAGTTCCGGATGCCGTACGTGTCCGCGGACGCCGAGGCCGTCCCCCGCATCCCCGTCCTGCCCGCGGTTCGCCCGGGCGGGCTCCGCGCGGACGAGGTCCGGGACTTCCGCCAGGAGATGTGCACGGTGCTGTGCCGGGCCCCCGGCGATGCCGAGCTGGCCTGCCTGCGCGACCTCGACGTCCTCGACGGCCCCCTGGACGCCCGCGTCGGCATCGCCCCCGACGTGGCACTGCTCGTCAAGGACGGCGCCGTGGTCGGCTGGAGCCTCACCGACCCGGCGCGGTACCTCACCGCCGCGTACACCGTCCCCGACGCGAGCCCCCCGTCCCCGGCCACGCGTCGTCTGCTCACCGAATGCCTGGACTTGGTCACCTCGCCGCTGGTCGACGACGTGGTCGACGGCGAACCGGCCGCCCTGGCCCGCCTCCGCGCCGCCGACGCGACCCTGCGCGCCCACGACGAGGACCGGAACCGGGCCGACGCCCTGCTCGGCCTGATCGCCACTTACGTGGAGGACTACGCGACGTGAGCGCCGGCGACGGCGGCCGGGCCCGCCCCGGGCGCCTTACGGGCCCCTTCGCTCACGCAGGCCGGCGAGATCCCGTCGCTCATGCCCGGCACGTCCCGGGCATGAAAAAGCCCCAGGTCACGGCGAGTGAGTCCTGGGGCTGATCCGAGCCGCCTTCGGGATTCGAACCCGAGACCTACGCATTACGAGTGCGTTGCTCTGGCCAACTGAGCTAAGGCGGCATGCCGTGCGTTCCCATGGTGGGCGCAGCGGCCTCGCCAAGTCTACACAGTTTCCGGGGGTGCTCCGACCACCCCTATGAGCAGCGCTTTCCCTCCTCCGGGACGGCGCCCTCCAGGAGGTAGGTGTTGATCGCGGTGTCGATGCAGTCGCTGCCGCGGCCGTACGCCGTGTGGCCGTCGCCCTCGTAGGTCAGCAGCGTGCCCGAGGTGAGCTGATCGGCCAGGGAGCGGGCCCACTTGTACGGAGTGGCCGGGTCGCGGGTGGTGCCGACGACGACGATCGGCGGGGCGCCGGCGGCGGTGATGCGGTGGGGGCGGCCGGTGGCGGGAGTCGGCCAGTAGGTGCAGTTCAGGGCGGCCCAGGCGAGGCCCGCGCCGAAGACCGGGGAGGCCTTCTCGAAGGACGGCACCGCCCCCTCGGCTTCGGCGGGTCCGGAGAAGGAGGCCGGGAGGTCGAGGCAGTTCACGGCGGCGTTGGCGAACATCAGGTTGGCGTAGGAGCCGTCCGGCTCGCGCTCGTAGTAGCTGTCGGCCAGGGCGAGCAGGGCCGAGCCCTCGCCGCCGATGGCCCGGGTCAGCGCCTCCCGCAGCTGCGGCCAGGCCCCCTCGTCGTACATCGCGGCGATCACGCCGGTCGTGGCCAGCGACTCCCCGAGCCTGCGGCTCTCACCGGTCGGCACCGGCTGGGCGTCGACCGCACGGAAGAACGCCTTGAGGTTGTCGGTGGCGGCGGCGACGGACGTCGTGCCGAGCGGGCAGTCGGGCTTCGCGACGCAGTCCGCGGCGAAGGACCGGAACGCGGTCTCGAAGCCCGCCGTCTGGTCGCGGTTGAGCTCCACGGCCGGCAGGGAGGGGTCCATCGCCCCGTCCAGGACGAGGCGCCCCGCCCGCTCCGGGAACAGCTCGGCGTAGGTGGCGCCGAGGAACGTGCCGTAGGAGGCCCCGACATAGGTCAGTTTCCGGTCGCCGACGGCGGCCCGCACGATGTCCATGTCGCGGGCCGTCTCCACCGTGGAGACGTGCGGCAGGATCTTCCCCGAGCGCTTCTCGCAGCCCGCCGCGAACGTCTTGAACGAGGTCGCGAGCGCGGCCGTCTCGCGCGCGTCGTCCGGGGTCTGGTCGACCTGGGTGTACGCGTCCATCTGCGGGCCCGTCAGACACTCGACGGGTTCGCTGCGGGCCACCCCGCGCGGGTCGACGGCGACGATGTCGTAGCGGGCGCGGACGGGGGCGGGGTAGCCGATGCCCGCGTACCCCTGGAGATAGCCGACGGCGGAGCCGCCCGGCCCGCCCGGGTTGACCAGGAGCGAACCGAGGCGCTTGCCCGGGCCCGTGGCCCTGACCCGGGAGACGGCGAGCTCGATCTCACCGGCGTCCGGACGGGCGTAGTCGAGGGGGGCCCGCAGCGTGGCGCACTCGAACTTCGGCACCCCGCAGTCGCGCCAGACCGGCTTCTGGGCGTAGAACCCCTCCAGACCGGCGACCGACGCCCGGGGGGCCGGCGCCGCCCCGGGCGCGGCGGCGTCGCTCCCGCCCGTGCAGCCGGAGAGGATCAGGCCGGCGGCCGCGAGGGCCGTGGCGGACGTACGGAGGAAACGCCTGGAGTCCATGACCGGAGCGTATCCGCATGCGTACGGAGCGTGTCCAGTCGGACTTCATCCTGTGGACAACCACGGGGCGCCTGTGGGACGTTCCGGGACTGTCGTCCGGCGTCTTCGGTGTGACGACGGTGGGCACCTCAGGGCCGTCATCCCGGTGCCGGCCGCCGTCATGGCCGGGATTCTCCGGGCCGTCGCGACGTGCCGGCCGCGTCGTGGCCGGGATTCTCCGGTCGTCGTCCCGGTGCCGGCCGCCGTCATGGCCGTGTCAGTCGCGCAGCGCCATGGTCATCGCCTCCACCGCGAGCAGCGGTGCCACGTTGCGCTCCAGGGCGTCGCGGCAGGCCAGCACCGCCTCGATCCGGCGCAGGGTCCGCTCGGGGGTGGTGTCCCGCGCGATCCGCTCCACCGCGTCGCGTACGTCCTCGTTGGCCAGCTGCGTCCTCGCCCGCAGCTGCAGCGTCAGCACGTCGCGGTAGAAGGCGGTCAGGTCGGTGAGGGCGAGGTCCAGACTGTCGCGCTGGGTACGCGTCTTGCGCCGCTTCTGGCGCTCCTCCAGCTCCTTCATCGCGCCGGCGGTGCCGCGCGGCATCCGCGAGCCCTGCCCGCCGCCGAGGGCGGCCCTCAGCTCCTCGGTCTCCTTGACGTCGATCTCCTCGGCGACCTCCTTGGCGTCCTCGCCGGCCGCGTCGATCAGCTCCTGGGCGGCCTTGAGGCAGCCCCCGACGTCCCCGACGCGCAGCGGCAGCTTGAGGACGACGGCGCGGCGGGACCGGGCCCGCTCGTCGGTCGCGAGGCGGCGGGCGCGGTCGATGTGGCCCTGGGTGGCCCGGGCGGCGGCCAGGGCGGCGGCCGGCTCGACGCCGTCGCGGCGGACGAGGACGTCGGCGACCGCGGCCACCGGGGGCGTGCGCAGGGTCAGGTGCCGGCAGCGGGAGCGGATGGTGGGCAGCACGTCCTCCAGCGAGGGCGCGCAGAGCAGCCAGACCGTGCGCGGCGCGGGCTCCTCGACCGCCTTCAGGATGACGTTGCCCGCGCCCTCGGTGAGGCGGTCGGCGTCCTCCAGGACGATCACCTGCCAGCGGCCGCCCGCGGGGGACAGCTGGGCGCGGCGGACGAGCTCGCGGGTCTCCTTCACACCGATGGAGAGGAGGTCCGTACGGATCACTTCGACGTCCGCGTGCGTCCCGACGAGGGCGGTGTGGCAGCCGTCGCAGAATCCGCACCCCGGGGCTCCGCCCAGGGCCCGGTCGGGGCTGACGCACTGCAACGCCGCGGCGAACGCACGCGCCGCGGTCGCCCGCCCGGAGCCCGGGGGGCCGGTGAACAGCCACGCGTGGGTCATCTTGGAGGCCTCGGGGTCCGGTTCACCGGCGGCATGGGAGGTCACGAGCGCGTCGGCGTCGCGCGCGGCGGCGGCGAGCTGCTCCTCGACCTTCGCCTGTCCGACCAGGTCGTCCCATACGGCCATGTGCCCTCCTCAGGTACGCCCTCCATTGTGGAGCACCCGACTGACACCGGTTCCCGTACGCCTGACCCCTGACGGGCGGGAAGCGGACGGGGGGCTCACGAGAGGGCTCGGCCCCCTCGTGAGCCCCCCTGGGGAACCCGTTCCCTTGACAGGCACGACCTAGCGGCGGCGGCGCCGGCCGTCGTCCTCGTCGTCGTGCGGGCCGAGCAGCTCGTCCGCCAGGGTCGGCAGGTCGTCGAGCGGCGTCTCCTCCGCCCAGTCCGAGCGGCGGCGCGGCCGGCCCTCTTCGTCGAGCTGCGGAAGTTCACGCGTCCGGTCGTTCGCGCCCTGCGAGTCGGCCGCGGGCCGCTCGTCCCGGAAGAAGCCCGGCGGCACCCGGTCGGCCGGACCCGCGTCCCGTACGGGCGGCAGCACGGCGGTCTCGTCGGCGTCCCTGCGCACCGGCGGCAGCACAGCGGTCTCGTCGGCGTCCCGCACCGGCGGCGGTACGGCGGTCCGGCCGGCGTCCCGCACCGGCCGCAGGACCGTCGTCTCCTCCTCGGGCCGAACGTCCTCGGGCTCCGGCCGCACGATCGGCGTGGGGACGGTGATCTCGTTCGGCGACACCTTCGGCACGGTCTGCGTGACGTCGTCGGACCCCGGCTCCTCGGGCCGCACGACCGGCGTCGCGACCGTGACCTCGTTCGGCGACACCTCGGCGACCTCGGCGGCCTGCCGGGCGGCCTCGCGGGCCGCCCTCGCGGCCTCCGCGTCCCGTGCCGCCTTCTCGCGCGCGGCGACCTGCTCCGCCGCGGCGGCCTCGGCGGCCTCGCGAGCGGCGGCCTCCTGAGCGGCCTTCTCCGCCGCCGCTTCCTGGGCCGCCTTCCGAGCGGCGGCCTGCTCCGCGGCCTCCCGGGCCGCCTTCTCCGCCGCCTCCGCGGCGGCCTTCCGCGCCGCCTCCTCCGCGGCCTTCGCCGCGGCGGCCTCCGCCAGACGCCGTGCCTCCTCGGCCCTGACCAGCGCCTCCTCGGCCTTGCGCTGCTTCTCGCGGCGGCGCTCCTCGGCCTCCTCACGCAGCCGGGCCTCTTCCTCGGCCTGCTTGCGACGGCGCTCGTCCTCCTCGCGGCGGGCCTTCTCCTCGGCCTCGCGGCGCTTGCGCTCCTCCTCGGCGGCCAGCCTGGCCTCCTCGGCACGCCGACGCGCCTCCGCCGCCTGCCGTTCGGCCTCGCGCTGCCGCGCCTCTTCCTCCTCGCGGCGCTTGCGCTCCTCCTCCTCGGCACGGAGCCGGGCGAGCTGCTCCTGGCGCTCGCGCTCCAGTCGCTCCTCCTCCGCCTTGCGCGCGGCCTCTTCCTCGGCCCGGCGCCTGGCGTCCTCCTCGGCCTTCCGGCGGGCCTCCTCCTGGGCCTTCACCTCGGCCTCGGAGAGCGGAAGCATGCGGTCGAGCCGGTGGCGTACGACGGTGGTGACGGCCTCCGGCTCCTGGCCGGCGTCGACGACCAGGTAACGGCCCGGGTCGCCCGCGGCCAGCGCGAGGAAACCGGCCCGCACGCGCGCGTGGAACTCCGGCGGCTCCGACTCCAGCCGGTCCGGCGCCTCGGTGAACCGCTCCCGCGCCGTCTCCGGCGCGACGTCGAGCAGCACCGTCAGGTGCGGGACGAGGCCGCCGGTCGCCCAGCGGTTGATGCGGGCGATCTCGGTCGGCGACAGGTCACGCCCGGCGCCCTGGTAGGCCACGGACGAATCGATGTAGCGGTCGGAGATCACCACCGCGCCCCGCTCCAGGGCGGGCTTGACCAGCGAGTCGACGTGCTCGGCGCGGTCGGCGGCGTACAGCAGCGCCTCGGCGCGGTTCGAGAGCCCGGCCGAGGAGACGTCGAGCAGGATCGAGCGGAGCCGCTTGCCGATCGGGGTGGCCCCAGGCTCGCGGGTGACGACGACCTCGTGGCCCTTGGCCCGGATCCACTCGGCGAGCGCCTTCGCCTGCGTGGACTTGCCGGCTCCGTCGCCGCCCTCCAGGGCGATGAAGAAGCCGGTCGAGGCGGGCGCCTGCACGGGGTCGGCGCCACGCAGCGCGTCGCGCAGATCGCGCCGCAGCGGTACGCCGGCCCGGTCGTCGGTCTTGGCGAGGACCAGGGCGGCGACCGGCAGCAGCAGCGCGCCGGCCAGCATCAGGGTGAAGGCGGCGCCGCCGTGCGCGAAGACGAAGTCGCCGGAGGCGAGCCGGTGCGGGCCGATCGCGGCGGCGAGCAGCGGCGCTCCGAGCGCGCCGACCGCCATGGCGACCCGGACGACCGCCTGGAGGTGCTCGGTCATCCGGGGGCGGCGGGCCTCCTCCGTCTCCTGGTCGAGGAGGGTGTGGCCGGTGTGGGCGGCGACGCCCCCCGCGTATCCGACGAGGACGGCGAGGAGCAGCACCGTCGCGGTGTCCGGCACGAGGCCCGCCGCGAGCAGCGCGATGCCGGTGACGGTGATCGCGAGGGCGAGGAGTCGGCGCCGGGACAGCGCGGGGACGACGGAGCCGCCGGTGCGGATGCCGACGGCGGTGGCGCCGCTCAGCGCGAGGATGAGGAGCGCGAAGGTGACGGGCCCGCCGGTGAGGTCATGTGCGTGCAGGACGGCGACGGCCGCGGCGGCCGTGACGGCTCCGGCGACGGTGGCGCAGGCGAGGACGAACAGCGGGACGGCGCCCGTGCGTCCCTTCTCCGCGGCGGGCCGGCGCAGGCCCTCCAGGGGCGAACGCGGCCGCGGGGTGTGTCCGCCGGGCAGTTCCATGACGTACAGCACGGAGACGGAGGCGGCGAACAGGCCGGCGGCGACGTACGCGCCGAGTGCGGCCTGGTGCAGCGAGAACCAGTCGATGCCGGTGGCCAGCAGGTTCCCGATCAGCGTCGCGACGAGCAGCACGGCGGCCGCCGCCGGGACCGCGAGGAACCCCGTCCGCAGCGAGAGCCGGCGCAGCGCGTCCATGTGGTCCGGCAGCGGCCGGACGGCGGCGCCCTCCGGCGGCGGCGCGGGCAGCAGCGCGGGGGCCGCGCCCTCCCGGGCGATGGTCCACAGCCGCTCGGCCGCGCCGGCGACGAAGACGGTCCCGAGCACGAACCACAGGGCCTTGTCCGGTGTCCAGACGATCCACAGCGGCGCCACCACGAGCAGCGCGACCCGCAGGCCGTCGGCGCCGATCATGGTCCAGCGGCGGTCGAGCGGGCCCGCGGGCCCGGTCAGCGCGGTGAGCGGACCCAGGAGTACGGCCCCGAACAGCACGGCGGCCAGCAGTCTCGCGCCGACGACGGCGGCGACGGCGAACGCGGCCCCCCGGTACCCGCCGCCGAGGGCGCCCTCGGATACGGCGGCCTGGTACCCCAACAGCACCAGGACCAAGAGGGCGAGGGCGTCGCCCGTACTCCCGGCCAACTGCGCGCTCCACAAGCGTCGCAAGGGCTGATGGCGAAGAAGGGCGCGTACGGCACGCTCGCGGGAGTCCGCGACAAGGGCGACGTCGGAGTCTGGCTGCTCTGCTCGCGTCATCCGTCCACCCTATCCGGACGCCTTCACTCCCCGTGGCCTCCACCCGAACAAACGTCGGGGGAGAGAGGAGGGGACGGTCGCACAGTGAGGGGGACGGACCGGCCGGGCCCCGCCCGGGAACGGACGGAAGCGGACCGGTCGGCCCCCGGCCCCGGAGCGGGCGGGAAACGCACCGGCCCGACCCCGAACCCGACCCGCGAGCACCGGCGAGCACCCGTGCATCGCATCGGCCGGGCCCCGGCCCGGGAACGCCGAAGGGGCGGAGGCTTCCGCCCCCGCCCCTTCGTGGCGCTCGATCGGTTCGCGCCCGCGGGCGCTACTCCGGCTTCGCCGCCGTCGTCGTCTTCTTCGTCGCGGTCTTCTTCGCCGCGGCCGACGCGGTCGTCGTCTTCTTCGCCGCCGTCGTCGTCTTCTTGGCCGCGGTCTTCTTCGCCGTGGCCGCCTTCTTCGCGGGCGTCGCCTTCTTCGCCGCCGTCTTCTTGGCCGGCGCCTTCTTGGCGGCCTTCTTCGCCGGGCCCTTGGCCCGCTTCTCCGCGAGGAGCTCGAAGCCGCGCTCCGGCGTGATCGTCTCGACGCTGTCGTCGGTCCGCAGGGTCGCGTTCGTCTCGCCGTCGGTGACGTACGGGCCGAAGCGCCCGTCCTTCACGACGACCGGCTTCTCGCTCACCGGGTCGACGCCCAGCTCCTTGAGCGGCGGCTTGGCCGCCGCCCGGCCACGCTGCTTGGGCTGCGCGTAGATCGCGAGCGCCTCCTCCAGCGTGATCGTGAAGAGCTGTTCCTCGTCCGTCAGCGACCGCGAGTCCGTGCCCTTCTTCAGGTACGGGCCGTAGCGGCCGTTCTGCGCCGTGATCTCGACGCCTTCGGCGTCCGTGCCCACCACGCGCGGCAGGGACATCAGCTTGAGCGCGTCCTCGAGGGTCACCGTGTCGAGGGCCATGGACTTGAAGAGCGAGGCGGTCCGCGGCTTCACCGCGTTCTTGCCGGTCTTCGGGGTGTCCTCGGGCAGGATCTCGGTGACGTACGGGCCGTACCGGCCGTCCTTCGCCACGATCCGGTTCCCGCTGACCGGGTCGACGCCGAGTTCGAAGTCGCCGCTCGGCTTGGCGAAAAGCTCCTCCGCGTAGGCGACGGTCAGCTCGTCCGGAGCCAGGTCCTCGGGGACGTCCGCCCGCTGGTGCCCCTCGGAGTCCTTCTCGCCCCGCTCGACGTACGGGCCGTAGCGGCCGACGCGCAGCATGACGCCGTCGCCGACCGGGAAGGAGGAGATCTCCCGGGCGTCGATCGCGCCCAGGTCGGTCACCAGCTCCTTCAGACCGCCGAGGTGGTCGCCGTCGCCGTTGCCGGCGTCGGCCGCGCCGCCGGACGCCGCGTCCTGGCTGCCCTCGCCGAAGTAGAAGCGCTTCAGCCACGGCACGGCCTGGGCCTCGCCCCGCGCGATGCGGTCGAGGTCGTCCTCCATCCGGGCCGTGAAGTCGTAGTCGACGAGCCTGCCGAAGTGCTTCTCCAGCAGGTTGACGACGGCGAAGCTCAGGAAGGACGGCACGAGGGCCGTGCCCTTCTTGAAGACGTAGCCGCGGTCCAGGATCGTGCCGATGATCGACGCGTACGTCGACGGGCGGCCGATCTCGCGCTCCTCGAGCTCCTTGACCAGCGAGGCCTCGGTGTAGCGGGCCGGCGGCTTGGTCGCGTGGCCGTCCGCGGTGATCTCCTCGGCGGACAGCGCGTCGCCCTCGGCGACCTGCGGCAGCCGGCGCTCACGGTCGTCCAGCTCCGCGTTGGGGTCGTCGGCCCCCTCGACGTACGCCTTCATGAAGCCGTGGAAGGTGATCGTCTTGCCCGAGGCGCTGAATTCCGCGTCGCGGCCGTCGGCGGCCCGGCCGCCGATCTTCACGGTGACCGAGTTACCGGTCGCGTCCTTCATCTGGGACGCGACGGTCCGCTTCCAGATCAGCTCGTAGAGCCGGAACTGGTCGCCGGTGAGGCCGGTCTCCGCCGGAGTGCGGAAACGATCACCCGAAGGACGAATCGCCTCGTGCGCCTCCTGCGCGTTCTTGACCTTGCCCGCGTAGACCCGCGGCTTCTCCGGCAGGTAGTCGGCGCCGTACAGCTGCGTGACCTGCGCCCGGGCAGCGGCGACGGCCGTGTCCGAGAGGATCGTGGAGTCCGTACGCATGTACGTGATGAAGCCGTTCTCGTACAGCTTCTGGGCGACCTGCATGGTCGCCTTGGCCCCGAAGCCCAGCTTGCGGCTCGCCTCCTGCTGGAGGGTGGTGGTCCGGAACGGGGCGTACGGGGAGCGGCGGTACGGCTTCGACTCGACCGAACGCACGCTGAACGAGGTCTCGGCCAGCGCCGCGGCGAGCGCCCGGGCGCTCTGCTCGTCGAGGTGGAGCACCTGCTCGGACTTCAGCCGCCCGTCCGCGCCGAAGTCACGGCCCTGGGCGACCCGCCGCCCGTCGACCGTCGCCAGGCGCGCGACCAGCGACGACGGGTCGGAGGCGTCACCGGCGCGGCCGGTGGAGAACGTGCCGGTCAGGTCCCAGTACTCGGCGGAGCGGAAGGCGATGCGCTCGCGCTCCCGCTCGACGACGAGACGGGTCGCGACGGACTGCACACGGCCCGCGGACAGGCCGCGCATGACCTTCTTCCACAGGACCGGCGAGACCTCGTAGCCGTAGAGCCGGTCGAGGATGCGGCGGGTCTCCTGCGCGTCGACCATGCGCTTGTTCAGCTCGCGCGGGTTGGCGACGGCGGCCTGGATCGCGTCCTTGGTGATCTCGTGGAAGACCATCCGGTGGACCGGGACCTTGGGCTTCAGGACCTCGAGGAGGTGCCACGCGATGGCTTCGCCCTCGCGGTCCTCATCGGTGGCGAGGAAGAGTTCGTCGACCCCGGCCAGCTGCTCCTTGAGCTTCCTGACCTGGGCCTTCTTGTCGGCGTTGACGACGTAGATCGGCTGGAAGTCGTGCTCGACGTCGACTCCGAGGCGGCGCACCTCGCCGGTGTACTGCTCCGGCACCTCGGCCGCGCCGCTGGGGAGGTCGCGGATGTGCCCGACGCTCGCCTCGACGACGTATCCGGGGCCGAGGTAGCCCTTGATCGTCTTCGCCTTGGCAGGCGACTCGACGATGACGAGTCGGCGGCCGCCCTGTGCGGTCTCGCTGGTCGGGGACAACTTCGCTCTTCTCTCCGGTCGACGCTCGGTGGCACGTACGCATGTACGGCACTGGCCCTGGCACACACGGCAGCTGCACGTCACGGTGACGCTGACGCTGTCGTCGCTGCGGAGTGTGACGGTACAACCCGCCCCCGTGTCAAACGGCGAAAGCCCGCAACGGCCACTCGAACGGTAACCCGACTCCTGGCATTCCTGCCGCCCGGACCTCCGGCCGGGCGGGGCGGGGCGCGCTCAGAGGCGGCCGAAGCACCAGACCCCGAGAAGAAGGAAGACGGCCCCGAAGAGGGTGGTGAGGACGGCCGCCGTGCCCGGCGCGACTCCGTGCGCCACGGGTTCGCTCTGGAGCACCCGCGCCCCCGTCCACAGCAGCAGCGCGGCCCCGAACAGCGCGAACGCCGTCCCGGCGAAGATCGCAGGCCCGCTCTCCATGCCCGTACCCCGTTCGTCCGTCATGCCCCGGTCATCCCTTCGCAGAGGCTGGCACCTTCCGGCGTCGAGGGCGCGAATTCCGGGTGAACGGCGCGGGCGCGGCCGCCCCGGTTCACGAAGATGGCCGGTACTGAACGACTCCCGGCCGATCGAAGCGGGCGCGGAGCGGCTGACGGGGACGGGTTCGTCACATCGCGCCGAGTGGGCGGACCGGCGATGGCGTCCGGCCGGAACGTGCGGACGGTCGGAGCGGGCGCCGAGCGGCTGACCGGGAAGGCCGTCCGGCCGGTCGGAGCGGGCGCGGAGCGAGTCCCTGGGACGGGTTCGTCACATCGCGCCGAGTGGGCGGACCGGCGGTGGCGTCCGGCCTCGGGCCGTGCGTCTGTCCGTCTGTCCGTCCGTCCGTCTGTCCTCCGGAGGACGTGAGAAGCGCCACGGCGGGCACCGCGGGCTCGGAGGGGAGCAGCGCCGCCCCCTGGCGGACGCGCGGGGGCACGGCGGCGCGGTGGTCAGGGGCGGCCCGGTCGTCGCCGCGGACGCGCGGGAGGCGGAAGCCGCGAGGTCGGCGGCGCCGCCGGGGTGGAACGGGTCGTCGGCGAGGCCCGGCCTTCGGCCGGGGGAAGCCGGGCAGGAGACCTGGGTCGGCGCCCTGACCAGCGGCGTTGCGAGAAGCGGAGGCCGGGCCGTTTGCGGGGGCAGGGCGCGGCGGGAGGTCGCGCCGCCGGCCACGACGAGTCGGGCGACCAACCGGAAACGGAACCGGTCCGCGCCTGCGAGCCCCTCGCCGGCCGCCGCGGAGCCCACCCGCTGACGCCCCTTCAGGGCGGCGCCGCCGGATCAGGCGCCGCCGGCCTCGGCGACGGGCAGCAGGAAGCCCTCCTCCACGAGGAGCCGGATCGCTTGGGGAGTGCGGTCCCGCAGCAGCACCGGGTCCTCGCCGGTCAACTGCCCGATCGCGTCCAGGATCCGGCCGGCGCTGAGCGACCCGTCGCAGACGCCCGCGAAGCCGGCCCCCACGTGGTCCACCCTGGTCGCGCGCCGCATGCCGCGGTTCTGACGCAGCACCACGTGCTCCGGGTCCTCCGCGCCCGGAAGCCCGACCTGCTCCTGCACCACCTCGGGGGCGAGGACGAAGTGCTCGGCGAGCAGGGCGGCGTCGTCCCGGGTCCGCAGATAGTCCTGACGTTCGAAGTGGGCCCGCACGGTGTCGCCCAGCGGCTGCTCGACCGGGTGCGGCCACTCCTCCAGAACGATCGACGGCTCCACGGCGCCGGAGGCCACGGCGGCGTTCTTGCGCAGGGTGATCCAGCCGAAGCCGACGGCCTTGGTCCCGCGGGCCTCGAACTCGTCCAGCCACGCCTCGTACCGATCGGTGTACCGCCGCGGGTCCTCGCGATGGTCACCGCTGTCCCGCAGCCACAGCTCGGCGTACTGGGTGATGTCCTGGACCTCGCGCTGCACGATCCACGCGTCGCAGCCGCGCGGCACCCAGGAGCGCAGCCGGTCCTGCCACTCCTCACCCTCGACGTGCTGCCAGTTGGCGAGGAACTGGGCGTATCCCCCGTCGTTGAGACGCTCCCCGGCCTCCTGCACGAGCGTGCGGCACAGGTCGTCGCCGCCCATCCCGCCGTCGCGGTAGGTCAGCCGGGCGCCGGGAGAGATGACGAACGGCGGGTTGGAGACGATCAGGTCGTACGTGTCGCCGTCGACGGGCTCGAAGAGGGAGCCCTGGAGCAGCTCGGCCTCGCGCGCCCCTGAGAGGGCGAGCGTGAGCCGGGTGAACTCGAGGGCACGCGGGTTCAGGTCGGTCGCGGTGACCAGGGTGGCGTGCTGGGAGGCGTGCAGGGCCTGGATCCCGGAGCCGGTACCAAGGTCGAGCGCGGAGGCGACCGGCGTACGGACGGTGATGCCCGCGAGCGTCGTGGAGGCGCCGCCGACGCCGAGGACGACCCCTTCGTCCTTCCTGCCGATGCCGCCGGCTCCGCCGACCGCGCAGCCCAGGTCGGAGACGATGAACCAGTCCTCGCCCTCGGGCCCGCCGTACGGCCGTACGTCGACGGTCGCCCGGATCCCGCCGCCCGCCTCCTCGATCCAGCCGTCGGCCAGCGCCTCCTTCAGCGGCAGCGCGGCGGCGGCCCGCTCGCCGGGGACGGAGCCCTGGAGCAGGAAGAGCCGTACGAGCGTCTCCAGCGGGGAGTCGCCGCGGGTGGCCCTCAGCGCGGGCACGGTCTCGCTGCGGGCGAGGGCGGCGTAGGCGGAAGCGCCGAGGAGCTCGAGCAGCCCGTCGGCGGTGAAGTCGGCGGCGAGCAGCGCCTCGCGCAGTCGGGCGGCGTGCGCGGGCACCGGAAGGCTGGTGGTCAGGCTGGTCGTACTCACCCGCCCATTGTGACCGCCCCCACCGACAATCCCCACGCCCGGCGGCACGCGCGTGGCGCACCCCGGCCCGTCACTCCCGGCCGACGACGACCGGATGGCGGGGGCGGCTTGGGCACGGCCGCGGCGACGTCCGCGAGAACGGCCGGGCACGGCCCCGGACATGAGCGAGCCGGGCCGGAACGGGGCGGGCACGGCCCCCGCGTTCCGGCCCGGCTCCGCTCCATCGGCCCTCCGCGCTCCCGCTCGCCGTTCAGCGTTCTCGCCGTTCAGCGTTCTCGCTCGCGGCTCCGCGTTCCCGCTACTCCGCGCTCTTGCTCGCGGTCGCCGACGGCTTGGCGGTCGTTGCCGCCGTGGCGGCCGGCTTCGAGGGCTTCGAGCCCGGCTTCGCGGCCGGCGTCGAGGGCTTCGCCTTCTGGCAGCCGGGCTGCTTCGCCATCGCCGTGCCCAGCTCACCACCCTGCAGCTTCGCCAGCGCGTCCTGGTCCATCTTCTCGATCTTCTTCAGACCGTCGGCGACGCCCTGCAGCCCGTCCGCGAACTTCTGCTGGTTGTTCGGGTCGAGCGCGTCGACCTGCTTCTTCAGACCCTCGTACGCCACCGCGGTCGCGTTGAGTTCCTTGATCGCGTCCTGCTGGACCTTCTCGCCGTTGTCGACGGGCGGCGCACCGGCCCCGTCGATGGCCTTGGCGAGCGCCCGGTCGGCGTCGGCGATGTCCTGGAACGCCTTCGAGTCGGCGGCCTGGATGTCGGCGGGCTTTCCGTCCGCCGCCGTCGAGATGATCAGCTGCTGGGCGTCGGCCCGCTTCTGGATCTGGGGCTTCGCCTGGTCGCAGACCGTCTTGGCCCAGTCGTTTACCTTGTCGCCGTCGTCGCTGCACCCGGACAGCGCGAGTACCAGTACCGCGCCGCCGGACAGTGCGGCCGCAAGCTTCTTGTTCACCGGATCGGTCCCTTCCAAGGCTCTCGGCCCCGGAACATACACGCCAAGCGGGCGACATCCACCTTTCGTGGGACTGGTTCATCCCGTATTGCAGCCTTTTGCACCAAGGGAGACACGCCTCACGTCCGCACGTAAAAAGGCGGACGGCACGTCAGGACGTGCCGTCCGCCTTCTCCTTGACCAGGTGCTACGGAACGAGGGGCGCGCTCGAAGGGGTGTCCGAGCGGTCGTCGGCGTTGTCTTCGTCACCCATCGCCACCGAGCGCCGCTTGGAGACGTAGACCGCGCCGACGATGACGGCGATCGCGAGGACCGCGATCAGCGTCCGCAGTCCGGCGCTCGCGTCGTCGCCGAAACTGAACTGCACCACGGCCGGTGCGATCAGCAGGGCGACCAGGTTCATCACCTTCAGGAGGGGGTTGATCGCCGGTCCCGCGGTGTCCTTGAACGGGTCACCGACGGTGTCCCCGATGACGGTCGCGGCATGGGCGTCGCTGCCCTTGCCGCCGTGGTGGCCGTCCTCCACGAGTTTCTTGGCGTTGTCCCAGGCGCCGCCGGAGTTGGCCAGGAAGACCGCCATCAGCGCACCCGTGCTGATGGCCCCGGCGAGGTAGGCGCCGAGGGCGCCGACGCCGAGGGAGAAGCCGACCGCGATCGGGGCCAGCACGGCGAGCAGCCCTGGCGTGGCGAGTTCGCGCAGCGCGTCCTTGGTGCAGATGTCGACGACGCGCCCGTACTCGGGCTGCTCGGAGTAGTCCATGATCCCCGGGTGCTCGCGGAACTGCCGCCGCACCTCGTAGACGACCGCTCCCGCCGACCTGGACACGGCGTTGATCGCGAGCCCGGAGAAGAGGAACACGACCGCGGCGCCGAGGATCAGCCCGAAGAGGTTGTTGGGCTGGGAGATGTCCATCACGAGGTTCGCCTCGGTGGCCCTGGCCCCGACCTCGGCGACCGACGTGGCGATCGCGTCGCGGTAGGAGCCGAAGAGGGCGGCGGCCGCCAGGACGGCGGTGGCGATGGCGATGCCCTTGGTGATCGCCTTGGTGGTGTTGCCGACGGCGTCGAGGTCGGTGAGGACCTGCGCGCCCGCGCCCTGGACGTCGCCGGACATCTCGGCGATGCCCTGGGCGTTGTCCGAGACCGGGCCGAAGGTGTCCATGGCGACGATCACGCCGACGGTCGTGAGCAGCCCGGTGCCGGCCAGGGCGACCGCGAAGAGGGCCAGCATGATGGAGGTGCCGCCGAGCAGGAAGGCGCCGTAGACGCTGAGCCCGATGAGCAGGGCGGTGTAGACGGCGGACTCCAGACCGATGGAGACGCCGGCGAGGACGACCGTGGCGGGGCCGGTCAGCGAGGACTTGCCGATGTCCCTGACGGGGCGCCGGGAGGTCTCGGTGAAGTAGCCGGTGAGCTGCTGGATGAGCGCGGCCAGGACGATGCCGATGGCGACGGCGACCAGCGCGAGGACCCGCGGGTCACCCTCGTGGGCCTGGATCCCGGGCTCCGTGACGCCCTTGAGGTCGGCGTAGGAGGAGGGCAGGTAGACGAAGACGGCGACGGCGACGAGCGCGAGGGAGATCACCGCGGAGATGAAGAATCCGCGGTTGATGGCGCTCATTCCGCTGCGGTCGGCGCGCCGCGGGGCGACCGCGAAGATGCCGATCATCGCGGTGACCACGCCGATCGCCGGGACGATCAGCGGAAAGGCGAGGCCGAGGTCGCCGAAGGCCGCCTTGCCGAGGATGAGGGCGGCGACCAGCGTCACCGCGTACGACTCGAAGAGGTCGGCGGCCATGCCGGCGCAGTCGCCGACGTTGTCGCCCACGTTGTCGGCGATGGTGGCGGCGTTGCGCGGGTCGTCCTCGGGGATGCCCTGCTCGACCTTGCCGACGAGGTCGGCTCCGACGTCGGCGGCCTTGGTGAAGATGCCGCCGCCGACACGCATGAACATGGCGATGAGGGCGGCGCCCAGGCCGAAGCCCTCCAGGACCTTGGGCGCGTCGGCGGCGTAGACCAGGACGACGCATGAGGCGCCGAGCAGGCCGAGTCCCACGGTGAACATGCCGACCACTCCGCCGGTGCGGAAAGCGATCTTCATCGCCTTGTGCGAGACGGCCGTCAGATCCTTTTCCGGTTCGCCCGGCGCCGGGGTCGCCTCACGCGCGGCGGCGGCCACGCGCACATTTGCCCGTACGGCGAGCCGCATACCGATGTATCCGGTGGTCGCGGAGAAAAGCGCACCCACCAGGAAGAAGAGGGAGCGCCCGGCGCGCTGCGACCAGTCGTCGGCCGGGAGCAGCATCAGCAGGAAGAACACGACGACGGCGAAGATCGCCAGAGTGCGCAACTGCCGCGCGAGATAGGCGTTCGCGCCTTCCTGTACGGCGGCCGCGATCTTCTTCATCGCGTCGGTGCCCTCACCTGCGGAGAGCACCTGGCGGACCAGTAGCTGGGCGACGAGCAGGGCCGCGAGCGCGACGGCCGCGATGACGATCACGATCGTCCGGTTTCCGTCGGTGAGTACCGCTGCGGCGAGAGAAGTGGGGTGTCCGGCCAGTTCTGGGTTGAAGAGCCCCGCCATTCGTCCTCCTTGACGTTGCGAGCTCAAGATGTGGACGGATTGTAGGGAGCGGAACCCGATCAAAACAGGGCGCCGCAAATGGAATTCCCCATTGCCTCACACTTCCCCACCGGAAGCAGTAATGGGGCAAAAGCATGAACACATGATCCATGATCTAGAGAAATGAAAAGAGGCCCTGCTCAGCAGGGCCTCTTTTTCGGTTCTCGCCGCTTCAGGGAAGCACGGCCGTCGCGGTCGTCGGCCAGCTCATGCGGATCACTCCGCCCTGCTCGCCGGCGCTCACCTCGACGTCGTCGACGAGCCCGCGGATGACCGCGAGGCCCATCTCGTCCTCACCGTCCGGGTCCTCGAACTCCTCGACCGGCGCCGCGGACCGCGCGCCGGGGACACCGGCGGCGTCGGCCGCCGCCACCCCCGCGCCCGGCACCTCGTCGCCGACCTCGATGGAGAAGCTCTTCTCCTCCTCGGTCAGCACGACGCGGACCGGGGTGGTCACGCCATGGCCGCGGTGCAGCCCGACCGCCCGGGAGCACGCCTCGCCGACGGCGAGTCTGACCTCGTCGAGAACCGCCTCGTCGACCCCGGCCCGGCGTGCCACCGCGGCCGCCACCAGGCGGGCCGTGCGGACGTGCTCGGGCTGGGCGCTGAAGCGGAGTTCAACGGTGGCCATGCGGTCCCCCTAGGAACGATGGACGGGCAACTCGGAGGACCGGGCCTGGCCGGCCCGGCTCTCCTCGACCTTCTTCCGACCTCAGTCGGTGGCGTTGACGGCCTCGTCGACCGTGGTGTGGATGGGGAACACCTTGGTCAGGCCGGTGATCCGGAAAATCTTGAGAATGCGCTCCTGGTTGCAGACCAGGCGCAGCGAGCCCTCATGCGCGCGCACGCGCTTCAGGCCACCCACCAGCACGCCGAGGCCGGTCGAGTCGAGGAAGTCCACGCCCTCCATGTCGACAACCAGGTGGTAGCTGCCGTCGTTCACCAACTCGACCAACTGCTCGCGCAGCTTGGGCGCGGTATACACATCAATCTCGCCACCGACCTCGACGACCGTACGGTCGCCACTCGGGCCGGACACATTGCGAGTCGACAGGGACAGGTCCACGGATCCTCCAGCACCTTGCTATCGAGCGGTCGCCCCTCGGGTCTCCCGGGCGGAGTCGGGGGACGGATCGCCAGCCGCGATGGCATTCAATCACTTACCAGCAGCCATGCACGACGCCTTGGGAGCATTGTCCGTCACGCCAGTGACACACTCGGTGCCGATGGCCAAGAATCACCGCCCCAGTGGACCCGCTGAAAGCCCGGGCAGTCGCCCGTCTCCCGGCGTGGTCCTCGACCGGCTCACCCAGGGCGAGAGCCGGGCAGCGCGCATCACTCATACGGAGCACTTGCCCGCCCGGGCGGGTCGCCATGCCGTCTGGCCGCATCGCATCCGTACGGAAGTGATCAGCGCGATCCAGGCGGCCGGCATCGAGCACCCCTGGGCCCACCAGGCAGAGGCCGCCGAGCGGGCCCTGGACGGCGAATCCGTGGTGATCGCCACCGGCACGGCGTCGGGCAAGTCCCTGGCCTACCTCACCCCGGTCCTCTCCGCCCTCCTGGACGGCTCCGAGGCCGCGAACGGGCGCGGCACCACCGCCCTCTACCTCGCCCCCACCAAGGCCCTCGCAGCCGACCAGCGGCGCGCCGTACGAGAGCTGGCCGCCCCGCTCGGCAACCGGATCCGGCCTGCCGTCTACGACGGCGACACGCCGGTCGAGGAACGCGAGTGGGTCCGCCAGTACGCGAACTACGTCCTGACCAACCCCGACATGCTGCACCGGGGCATACTCCCCGGCCACCCCAGGTGGTCCTCCTTCCTGCGCTCCCTGCGCTACGTCGTGATCGACGAGTGCCACACCTACCGGGGCGTCTTCGGCTCCCACGTCGCCCAGGTGCTGCGCCGGCTGCGCCGCGTCTGCGCCCGCTACGGCGCGGACCCCGTCTTCCTCCTCGCTTCCGCCACCTCCGCCGAGCCCGCAGTGGCGGCCGGCCGGCTGACCGGGCTGCCGGTCTCGGAGGTCTCCGACGACGCCTCCCCGCGCGGCGAGCTGGTCTTCGCCCTCTGGGAGCCGCCGCTGACGGAGCTCCACGGCGAACAGGGCGCCCCGGTGCGCCGCACGGCCACCGCCGAGACGGCCGACCTGCTGACCGATCTGGCCGTGCAGGGCGTCCGCTCCGTCGCCTTCGTCCGCTCCCGGCGCGGCGCGGAGCTGATCTCCGTCATCGCCCAGGAACGCCTCGCCGAGGTCGACCGCTCCCTGGCCCGCCGGGTGGCCGCCTACCGAGGCGGCTACCTGCCCGAGGAGCGCCGGGCCCTGGAACGCGCCCTGCACTCCGGCGAGCTCCTCGGCCTGGCCGCCACGACCGCCCTGGAGCTCGGCGTGGACGTCTCCGGCCTCGACGCCGTCCTGATCGCCGGCTACCCCGGCACCCGCGCCTCCCTGTGGCAGCAGGCGGGCCGGGCCGGGCGCTCCGGGGAGGGCGCCCTGGCGATCCTGATCGCCCGCGACGACCCGCTGGACACCTTCCTGGTCCACCACCCCGAGGCGCTCTTCCGGCAGCCGGTCGAGTCGACCGTCCTGGACCCCGACAACCCCTACGTGCTCGCACCCCATCTGTGCGCGGCCGCCGCGGAGCTCCCGCTGACCGACCCCGACCTGGCGCTCTTCGGCCCGGCCGCCCCCGACCTGCTGCCCCAGCTGGAGGCCGCCGGCCTGCTGCGCCGGCGTACCGGCGGCTGGTACTGGACCCGCAGGGAGCGGGCCGCCGATCTGACCGACATCCGCGGCGGTGGCGGCAGCCCGGTGCAGATCGTGGAGGCCGCCACCGGCCGCCTCCTCGGCACGGTCGACGAGGCCGCCTCCCACACCGCCGTCCACGACGGCGCCGTCCACCTCCACCAGGGCCGCACCTACCTGGTGAAGCACCTGGACCTGAAGGACTCGGTGGCACTGGTCGAGGAGGCCTCCCCGCCGTACTCCACGACCGCCCGCGACACCACCGCCATCTCCGTCCTGGAGACCGACACCGAGATCCCCTGGGGCGCGGGACGGCTCTGCTTCGGCTCCGTCGAGGTCACCAACCAGGTCGTCTCCTTCCTGCGCCGCCGTCTGATCACCGGCGAGGTGCTCGGCGAGACCAAGCTCGACCTGCCGCCCCGCACCCTGCGCACCCGGGCCGTGTGGTGGACGGTCACCGAGGACCAGCTCGACGCCGCCCGGATCAACCCGGAGATCCTCGGTGGCGCCCTGCACGCCGCCGAGCACGCCTCCATCGGCATGCTGCCGCTCTTCGCCACCTGCGACCGCTGGGACATCGGCGGGGTCTCGGTCCCGCTGCACCCCGACACCCTGCTGCCGACCGTCTTCGTGTACGACGGCCATCCGGGTGGCGCGGGCTTCGCCGAGCGGGCCTTCCGCACCGCCCGGGAGTGGCTGACGGCCACCCGCGAGGCGATCGCCTCCTGCGAGTGCGAGGCCGGCTGCCCGTCCTGCATCCAGTCCCCCAAGTGCGGCAACGGCAACGACCCGCTCCACAAGCGCGGTGCCGTCCGGCTCCTCACGGAACTGCTCCGGGAAGCCCCGGCAGCGCCTGCGGAGGCCCCGCCCGCGCCCTGACCGCCGGGGCATACGGCCCCAGGCGCGCCGATGCCGTCACGTCGGCGACATCGCTTCGCACCGAGCAGCGCAGGACCTCGGCCCCCTGAGCGGCCGCCACCCGGGCCGCGGCGGCGCAGGCGGCCTCCTCGCCCCACAGCGCCCGGTCGGCCGCGGCGAGGGCCGCCAGGTCCGCGGCCCCGCCCGCCTGGTGCCGCGCCGCCACCGCCTGGCCCAGGGCCAGCACGGCCCCGAACACGACGCACAGGACACAGGCCGCGAACGCGGTCCACACGGTCGCCACCCCCCGATCGCCCCCGGCGGGTCCACACCGCCCGCCGGGGGCCCCTCGCCATGCGGGCCACCACCCGGCCGGCACCCACCGGACCACGCCCGAACACGAGGCCCCTCACGACGCGCGCCATCGGCCCTCGGCCGGCTTTCACCGGACCACGCCCGAGCCCGAGGCCCCTCACGACGCACCCCGCACCGGCGTGTCTCCCAGCGAGGCCATCGGCCGGGCCGTCCCACCGGTGGTGTCCCCGGCGGTGCCCTGGAGCGTGCCCAGGATCGTGTCCTCGGCGAGCGCCGCGGCCCCGGCGCGCAGCGTGAGGCCCATCCCGCCGGGCCCGGGGGCCGGCGCCCGGACGGTCACCCGCCACAGCTCCCCCGAGCGCTCCACGGCCACCGTGGCGCCCTCCGGGGCCGCTGCCCGGGCGGCCGCCTCGGCCGTCGTCACCGGCTCGGAGCGGGCCACGGCCCGTGCCCCGGCCCTCGCCGCGTCCACGCACTGGATCTGCGCGGCGGCCGCGGCGAGCGCCCAGACCAGAGCCACGGTGAAGGCCACCAAGGCGGGCAGGGCCATCGCCGCCTCCACCGTCACCGAGCCCCTGTCCTGGCACTGGTCCCGGCCCCGGTCCCGCAAGGGATGCCCGCCCCTGCGCCGGGTCTCCCGGCCCTTCCCAGACCTCTGGTCCTTCACGGACTTCCGCCCCTGCGGGCACTCCCCGTCCCGGAACTCCCGGTCCCGCACGGAGCCCCGGTCAGAACGGCGCATCGAGCGCCTTCCCGATCACCGACTCCAGCGCCGCCGAGACCGATCCGCTGGTCACGATCTTGTACAGCACGGCGGCGAAGGCCGCCGCCGCGATCGTCCCCATCGCGTACTCGGACGTGGTCATCCCCGCGTCCGAACGGGCCGCCTTCCGGGCCCGCCACCAGGTCCGGAGGGCCGCCATGCCCGACCCGCTCTCGCCGTTCCTCGTGTTCTTCATGCCAACCCCCGTGGGTGTGTGTGTGGGATGCGTTCGTTGTTCTGTGCTGCGTTGGCTGTTCTTCGTCTGCGGCGGAGGCATGCGTCGCCCCTCAGCTCCGCAGTAGTCCGGTCGCGAGGCCGATCACGACCGGGGCCACTCCCACCGCCAGGAAGGCGGGCAGGAAGCAGAGGCCCACGGGCGCGGTGATCAGGACCTGGGCCCGTTGCGCCCGCGTCGCCGCCCGTCGGGCGTGTTCGGCCCGCAGTCCGGCCGCCTGCCTCGCGATCGCCTCGGCGGCGGGCGCCCCGGAGGAACCGGCCCGTTCCAGGCAGCGGGCCAGTCCTCCCGCGCCGGGTATCGCTCCGAACCTCCGCCACACCTCGGCCGGTTCACCCCCCAGCCGCAGCTCGGCGGCCGTCCGTGCCAGCCGCTCGCCCACCGGCCCGCCCAGCGAGCGGCCGACGGCCTCCGCCGCCTCCCCCGGCCCCGCACCGGCCGAGGCGCAGGCCGCCAGCAGATCCGCGGCGAGCGGGAGTTGCCGCGCCACCTCCTCGGCCTCGCCCACGGTGGCCGCGCGACGGGCCGACCACCTCCGCAGCCCGTACGCCGCCCCGACCGCCACCAGGCAGCCGACGCCGCCGCCGAACAATGCGTATCCGAGGCCGGCGGCAGCGAGCGGTGCGGCCCACGTCCGCGACCACGGCGGAAGGCCCGTCCTTCGCGGCCGTACGGTGGCGAACCCGGCCCCCAGGAGCGCCGCGAGGCGCTTCCGCGTCCGCCGTCCGCGCCGCCGCTCGGCGAGGGCCGTGACCGCCCCGGCGAGAGCTCCGGCCACCAGGAGCGCCGTCCCCAGCCTGTGGACGAACTCCCCGAACCCCCCGAACTCCCGGAACTCCACCGCGATCAGGGCTCCCGCCCACGGCCCCGTCACGTCGGTCACCCCTCCTCACCTCCCCGGACGATCCGCGCGGCCCAGCAGAGGCCGGCCGTCTCCAGGACCGCGCCCACGGCCAGGCAGCCCCAGCCCACCGGTGTGTGCAGCAGCACGTGCAGCGGTCGGGCGCCCAGTGCCGTGCCGAGCGCGAGGCCGACGAGCGGCAGGACCGCGAGGACGGCCACCGTCGCCCAGGCGCCCGCCAGTTGCGCCTTCATCCGCTCCCGCTGGTCCCGGCGCTCCCGCAACGCGGACTCCAGCCGGTCGAGCCCGGCGGCCAGGCCCGCCCCGCCGTCCACGGCCACCTGCCAGCAGGCCGCCATCCCGGCCAGGCCGTCCGCGCCGTCCTGTCGGGCCGCCTCGCGCAGTGCCTCGGGCACGTCCCCGCCGAACCGGGCCGCCGCGAGGAGCGCGGCCTCCTCACGCGGGCCCAGCGCCCCGGCCGCCCCCGCCTCGCCGAGCGCCGAGACGAGTGCCTGGGCCGGCTGCCGACCGGCTCTCAGCTCACCGGCGACCGCGCCGCATAAGGCCACCGCCCCGTCGGACCGCTCCTCCCGCCGTCCGCGCAGCGCCACCGCGCGCAGCCTTCGCCCCACCAGCGGCACCGCGACGGCCCCCGCCGCCAGCGGCAGCGGTGACTCCCCGAGCAGCGCGACGACCGCCGCAGCCGGCAGACAGAGCCACTCGCGCCGCTCCCGCAGCAGGCCCCACCAGCGCGGACCGGCCGTCCACCACGCCCTCGTCCCGGCGCCCGGAGCCGCCTCCTGGCCGACGCCTCCGCTCCCCCGCGCCCCCATCCCCGCGAGCACCGCGACCACCCGGCGCCGCCCCCGCTCGCGTTCGTACAGCCTCCACAGCACGACCACCGCGCACAGGACGGCCGCCACCTGGGCCGGCACCCCTGGGTCCCTCACCACCGCTCGCCCCCGATCAGCGACCGCAGCCGCCCCCAGCCCCGCTCCCGCTCGAACCCGTCCACGTCCCAGCGCAGCGCGGGCACCGTCACCACCAGGCCCTCCCGGTCCCGTTCGAGGACGTGGACCTCGGCGATCCGCCGCCGGCCCGCCCTGTCCCGCACGAGATGGAGCACCGCCGACAGCCCGGCACCCAACTGGCTGTGCAGCGCCGCCCGGTCGAGCCCCGCCGCCGTCCCCAGCGCCTCCAGCCGGGCCGGGACGTCCGCCGCCGTGTTGGCGTGGACGGTGCCGCAGCCGCCCTCGTGCCCGGTGTTCAGGGCGGCCAGCAGATCGACCGCCTCGCCGCCCCGGACCTCACCGACCACGAGCCGGTCGGGCCGCATCCGCAGCGCCTGGCGCACCAGGTCCCGCAACGTCACCAGGCCCGCGCCCTCCTGGTTCGCCGGCCGTGCCTCCAGGCGCACCACATGGGGGTGGTCGGGGCGCAGCTCGGCCGAGTCCTCGGCGAGGACGATGCGCTCCCCCGCCCCCACCAGCCCCAGCAGGGTGGACAGCAGCGTGGTCTTCCCCGAGCCCGTGCCGCCGCTGATCAGGTACGAGACCCGGGCCTCGATCAGCGCCCGCAGCACCCGCTCCCCGCCGGGCGGGACCGTGCCCGCCGCCGTCAGCTCCGCCACGGAGAAGGCTCTCGGGCGCACGACCCGGAGGGAGAGGCACGTCGAGCCGACCGCGACCGGCGGCAGCACGGCATGCATCCGGGTGCCGTCCGGCAGCCGGGCGTCCACCCAGGGCCTGGCGTCGTCCAGACGGCGGCCCGCCACCGCCGCGAGGCGTTGCGCCAGGCGTCGTACCGCCGCCGCGTCCGCGAAGGAGACGCCGGTGAGCTCGAGACCGGCTCCCCGGTCGACCCAGACCCGGTCCGGCGCCGACACCAGCACGTCGGTGACCTCGGGATCGGTGAGCAGCGGCTCCAGCGGTCCCGTGCCGACCAGTTCGCAGCGCAGGGCCTCGGCCGCTCCGAGGACTTCGGTGTCGCCGAGCAGCCGCCCCTGGGCCCGCAGCGCCGCCGCCACCCTCGCCGGTGTCGGCTCGGCACCGCTCTCGGCGAGCCGCTGCCGGACGGCGTCCAGCAGTCCGGCGCCGCTCACGGGCCGTCCGTCGCCGCTCATGCCACGCCCTCCGTCGCCAGCGCCCGCTCCCAGAACTCCGCGCAGAACCGGCTCAGCGGTCCGCGGGCCCCGGCGCCGGGCGGGGAGCCGGCGTCGAGGGCGGCCGCGAGGTCCGGATCATGGGGGCACTCCCCGGCGAGCGGCAGCCGCAGCGCGTCCGCCACCCACCGCGCGTCCAGCCCCGCGGCGTACGGCCCGCGCGCGACCACGCGCAGGTCCCTCAGCACCATCCCGGCCAGGGAGGCGACCCGGTGGGCCGCGGCGACGGCCCGCAGCTCTCCGGGGACGACCAGCAGGCCGAGGTCGACCTGGGCCAGTGCCTCGGTCACCGCTTCGTCGAGCCTGCGCGGCAGGTCCACGACGACCACCCCGCCTCGTCGGCGGGCCGCCGCGAGGACGGAACGCATGGCCTCGGGCGGCACGAGGACGGAGTCGCCACGGTCCCAGCTGAGGACCCGCAGGCCTCGCACCGACGGCAGCGATTCCTCCAGGGCTCCGCCGGCCACCCGCCCCTTCGAGGCGGCGAAGTCGGGCCAGCGTCGGCCCTCGGTCCGCTCGCCCCCGAGCAGGATGTCGAGACCGCCGCCGAGGGGGTCGCCGTCGACGAGCAGCGTGCGGCGCCCCGTTCCGGCGGCCGCGAGCGCGAGGGCGCAGGCGAGTGTCGACGCGCCCGCACCGCCGCGGCCGCCGATGACGCCGATGGTCAGGGCCTGCCGTCCCGCTTCCTCGACCCCGTCGGCGATCCGGTCGGCCAGCCAGCTCTCCGCGTCGGGCAGCCGCAGCACGCACTCCGCTCCGATCTCGACGGCCCGCCGCCAGACGTCGGGGTCGTCCCGGTCCCTGCCGACCAGGATCACGCCCTGGCGGCGCGCGGCGGCCCGGCAGCGGTCAGCGGCGTCCTCGCCGACCAGGACGAGCGGGGCGTCGGACCAGTCCGCGCGCCGCTCCGGCACCGTGTGGTGCACCTCGGGCTCGGCTCCGGCCGCGGCGCACAGCCGCAGCAGGTCGTCGAGGAGCGCGAGGTCCTCGGTCACGATCAGCGGCCCGGCCCGCCGCTCCTGGCCGGCCGGCCCGCCGCCGTCGTCCGAGGACCGTGAGGCCCTCATGGACCGCGAGGTCCTCGATGTCCGGTACGCGATGGATCCCGTCACGTCCCACTCCCCCTGTCGGTGTGATCCCGTCCGCGTCGGTGGCGGGGACGGGATCAATCGGTGATTCCTGTCGTCCGCGAACATCGCGGCTGGAATCACCGTGGGGCAGTGCCGGAAATCTTGGGGATCTCACTCAGAATCTGTGGATAACCCCGTCGCTGTGAATATCTCCATGCCCCCTGCGGGGGCTTCCCGGAGAGCAGCACCTCGATTACGTTGGGTGACGAAATCAGGGCATGGCGACTTCGCGGCCGACAGACCGACGAGAGGGGAAGGGATGACCGTCCGAGGGACGAAAACGCGTCCGGACATGCGACGACCCCCGCCGGGGGGGAGAGCGGGGGTCGTCTTTCCGGCCGACTCGGGGGGGGAGGAGCCGGACCGGGTTAGCACGGTCGCGAACGATCCGTGACTTCCATGGTGTACCCGAGAGCCTTCTCAGGCAAACCCACACGCCCGAGCGTACGCCGAATGGCGGGCACCTATGCTCAGGCTCGTGGAAAACCACTCGTTGCCGCGCACAGCCGCCTTCTTTGACCTGGACAAGACGGTCATTGCGAAGTCGTCGACGCTGACCTTCAGCAAGTCCTTCTACCAAGGCGGGCTGATCAACCGCCGCGCCGTCCTGCGGACGGCCTACATCCAGTTCGTCTACCTCGTGGGCGGCGCCGACCACGATCAGATGGAGCGGATGCGCGAATATCTTTCCGCGCTCTGCAAAGGCTGGAACGTCTCGCAGGTCAAGGAGCTTGTCGCCGAGACCCTGCACGACCTGATCGACCCCCTCATCTACGACGAGGCCGCGTCCCTCATCGAGGAACACCACGCCGCGGGACGGGACGTCGTGATCGTCTCGACCTCCGGGGCCGAGGTCGTGGAGCCGATCGGCGAGCTGCTCGGCGCCGACCGGGTCGTCGCCACCCGGATGGTCGTCGGCGACGACGGCTGCTTCACCGGCGAGGTGGAGTACTACGCCTACGGACCCACCAAGGCGGAGGCGATCCGGGAGCTCGCGGAGTCGGAGGGGTACGACCTCTCGCGCTGCTTCGCCTACAGCGATTCGGCGACCGACGTTCCGATGCTGGAGGCCGTCGGCCACCCTTACGCGGTCAACCCGGACCGGACGCTGCGCCGGGAGGCCACCGCCCGGGACTGGCCGGTGCTGCTCTTCGAGAAGCCCGTCCGGCTCAAGCAGCGCCTGCCCGGCTTCAGGATGCCGCCACGGCCGGCGCTCGTCGCCGCCGCGGCCGTGGGCGCGGCGGCGGCGACCGCCGGTCTCGTCTGGTACGCCAGCCGTCGTCGGCAGGCCGCACTTGCCGATCGCTTTGCCCGAATTTGATCCGGAAGTAAAGAAGTGGAGCCACCACTTTCCCTTCCACTCCGACAGGAGTAGAAAGGAATCAGGCCCGCGAGACCTGGGACATCCGAGAGGATGACCTGTTGAGCAAGAAGGCCCCACGGACCCAGCACCGAAGTCGGGCACCCACGCGACGTCGACCCGTCGATTACGGGCCAGCCGCACCAGGCGTAGGGCGAAGATCCCCGCCTGATGGGCACATATCGAGGACGCTTGGTAACTCGGCCGACGTGCCAGCGGCGGTACCTGAACGGGTACCGCCGCAACCCTTTGCGGACTCAGGCGGCGCCGCGCTGGAGCGCCTCGCAGACCGCCGTCGACTCTCGTACGCCCAGCTCGACCGCCCGCCCGCAGTGGGCGATCCACGCGGCCACACCCTCCGGCGTTCCGGACAGATAGCCCTCGAAGGCCGCCACGTAGGCCGCGCGGCCCTGCTCCGCGTGCCCGACCTCCGCCGGGCAGATCGACTTCGGGTCCAGGCCGCTGCCGATCAGCACGATCCGCTCGGCGGCCCGCGCGACCAGCCCGTTGCAGGACGTGAACGGGCGCAGCGCGAGGAGTTCGCCGTGCACCACGGCCGCCGTCACCAGCGCCGGAGCCGTACCGCCGGCGATGATCAGTTCCGAGAGTCCGTCGAGCCGGCCCGCGACCTCCGCGGGATCCGGCAGGGGCGCCTCGATCAGCGGTTCGTCCACGGCCTCGCCCGCCAGCCGGGGCCTGCCGACCGCGTCGGCCGCCCCGTCCCGCTCCCCGCCCGGGCGCTCGGCGGCGTTCCCGCGTCCCGCGTCCCCCGCGGCGACCAGGTGCAGGCGGGCGAGCACCCGCAGCGGTGACTGGCGCCAGATGGAGAGCAGCTGACCGCCCTCGGCGCTCAGGCGCAGGGCCGCGCCCACCGTGCGGGCCTCGGCGTCGCCGCTGAAGTCGGTGCGTCGACGGACCTCTTCGAGGGCCCAGTCGGCTCCGGACAGCGCGGCCGAGCCGCGCGCACCGCGCAGCGCCGCCTCGGAGGTGATCTCGTTGCTGCGGCGCCGCATCACACGGTGGCCGTAGACGCGGTCCACGGCCTTGCGTACGGAGTCCACCGAGTCGGCGACACCCGGCAGGGAGCCGAGAGCGGCCAAGGGGTCAGAGGCGTGCGTACTCATAAGTAGCGAGGCTACGCGCCCGCGACCCCCGGCCCACGTTCGAGTGGTCTTCTTCACGCCTCTTGACCACATGCCGCGACCATGCCACTACGCTAGGTGAACATGAAGATCGCTTTCGTAGGGAAGGGCGGCAGCGGGAAGACCACGCTGTCCTCGCTGTTCATCCGCCACCTCGCCGCCAATGAAGCCCATGTCGTCGCGGTGGACGCCGACATCAACCAGCACCTCGGGGCCGCGCTCGGGCTCGACGAGACCGAGGCGGCGGCCCTGCCCGCGATGGGCGCGCACCTGCCGCTGATCAAGGAGTACCTGCGGGGCTGCAATCCGCGGATCGCCTCCGCCGACACGATGATCAAGACGACCCCGCCCGGAGAGGGCTCGCGGTTGCTGCGGGTCCGCGAGGACAACCCGGTGTACGAGGCGTGCGCCCGGACCGTCCGGCTGGACGACGGGGACATCCGGCTGATGGCGACCGGGCCGTTCACCGAGTCGGACCTCGGGGTGGCCTGCTACCACTCCAAGGTCGGCGCGGTGGAGCTGTGCCTCAACCACCTGGTCGACGGGCAGGACGAGTACGTCGTGGTGGACATGACGGCGGGCTCCGACTCGTTCGCCTCGGGGATGTTCACCCGCTTCGACATGACCTTCCTGGTCGCCGAGCCGACCCGCAAGGGCGTCTCGGTCTACCGCCAGTACAAGGAGTACGCGCGGGACTTCGGGGTCGCGCTCAAGGTCGTCGGCAACAAGGTGCAGGGCCTCGACGACCTGGACTTCCTGCGGGACGAGGTCGGGGACGACCTGCTGGTGACGGTCGGGCACTCGGACTGGGTCCGCGCGATGGAGAAGGGCCGCCCGCCGCGCTTCGAGCTTCTGGAGGCGGACAACCGGATGGCGCTGCAGACCCTCCAGGACGCGGCGGACGACTCGTACGTCCATCGTGACTGGGAGCGCTACACGCGGCAGATGGTCCACTTCCACCTGAGGAACGCGGAGAGCTGGGGGAACGAGAAGACGGGGGCCGACCTGGCCGCGCAGGTCGACCCCGGGTTCGTGCTGAGCGAGGCCCTGGGCGCCGCTCAGCCCGCGTGACGGCCGGCCGGCCCGCCGTTCACCGGCGACGTGCGCTGTTCAACCCGCCTGAGGCCCGGCCTGCTTGACGTTCTGCTTCGCCGGGGGGATCGGCTGGGGGCCCAGGAAGGTCGCCCAGCCGCCCGGCGGGGCCTCGCCGACCTTCAGGGTCCTCAGCTTGGCGAGGACCGCCGGGTCCTGCGCGTCCAGCCAGTCCGCGAGCTGCCGGAAGGACACGCACTTCACGTCCTTCTGGACGCAGACGGTGGCGATCGTCTCCTCGATGGCACGCATGTACGTGCCGCCGTTCCACGACTCGAAGTGGTTTCCGATGATCAGCGGCGCCCGGTTGCCGTGGTACGAGCGGTTGAACGCCTGGACCAGCCCGTCGCGCATCTGGTTGCCCCAGAACTGGTGCATGGACGGGTCGCCCTGGGTCTTCCCGCCGGACTGGTTGACCAGGAAGTTGTAGTCCATGGCCAGCGTCTGGAACGCGCGGCCCGGGACCGGGACCAGCTGCATCGACAGGTCCCACAGGCCGTGGTCCTTCTTCGGCCAGATGTGGTCGTTGACGCCGCTGGTGTCGTAGCGGAAGCCCAGCTGGCTCGCCGCCTGCACGAAGTTCTTGCGGCCCTCCAGGCACGGCGTGCGGGCGCCGACCAGCTCCTTCTCGTAGTCGAAGGGGAGCGGCTGCTCGGCGGTCAGGCCGGAGTTCGTCTTCCAGTTCTTCACGAAGGACTTGGCCTGGCTGATCTCGCTCTTCCAGTCCTCCACGGACCAGTTCCCGACACCGCTCTCCGGGCCGCAGAAGTGCCCGTTGAAGTGCGTGCCGACCTCGTTGCCCTCCTGCCAGGCGCCGCGCAGCTCACGGACGGTGGCGCGGATGCCCTCGGTGTCGTTGAAGCCGATGTCCGAGCGGCCGGCGGCGTGCTGCGGCGGTTCGTAGAGCTTGCTCTTCTCCTGGGGCAGCAGGTACACGCCGCTCAGGAAGTACGTCATGGTCGCGTTGTACTTCTTCCCGACCTTGCGGAAGTGGGAGAAGAGCTTCTGGCTGTCCTCGCCGGCGCCGTCCCACGAGAACACCACGAACTGCGGCGGCTTCTGGCCCGGCTTCATCCGCTGCCACGTGGCCTGGTTCGGCTGGGCGCCGGTGAAGGCGGTGGAGCCGTCGCCGATCAGGCGCACGGCGCTCTGGGGAGCCGCGGCCTGCCCCTTCCTGGCGCCCGGGGCACCACTCGGGCCGGCCCCTTCGGAGCCCGAACATCCGGCGAGGCCGGTGATCAGGGCGGTGGCGAGGGCGCCGACGGCGAGCGTCCTCCTGTGGACAGTGGTCCTTCTCCCGGCGGTCCTGCTCCCGGCGGCGTTCATCCGCCCACCTCTCCTCGGTTCCGTGCGAGCGTCCTCTGCGAGCGACGTCAACGTCGCACCACCGCCGCCGGAGAGATGAAACGACAAGCGGCAAAGCGCCGACTCATCACCCGAATCGGTGAAACATTGCCCTGTTTGCCCCGAAATTAATGCCCCAGTCTTTACTCTCCATTACGATCCATTTACCGAGCGTTGACACTCGCTTCGAGTATCAGCGCCCGGCATCCCGCCACTGCACGCCGTGACCCACGGCCGCGACCCCGACGTTCGTGCCGCACGAGCCGCGACCGCGCCGCCCCGGAGGAGACGGGACCATGACCCTCTGCACACCCGACCGCACCACACCCCCGCCACGCTTCCAGCGCCCCCACAGCCCACCCGGCGGCCGCCGCTTCCGCATCGCGGGCGCCGATTTCTCCGCCTCGATCGCCGTCTTCCTGATCGCGCTGCCCCTCTCCCTGGGCATCGCGCTCGCCACCGGAGCGCCCCTCCAGGCGGGCCTGGTGGCCGCCGCGGTCGGCGGACTCGTCGCCGGCTGGTTCGGCGGCGCCCCGCTCCAGGTCAGCGGCCCCGCCGCCGGCCTCACCGTCGTCACCGCCGAACTGATCCAGATCTACGGCTGGCGCACCACCTGCGCCATCACCGTCCTCGCAGGCCTCGCCCAACTCGGTCTCGCCGCGCTGCGGGTGGCCCGCTCGGCGCTCGCCGTCTCGCCCGCGATCGTGCACGGCATGCTCGCCGGCATCGGCGTGACCATCGCGGTCGCCCAGCTCCACATCGTGCTCGGCGGCAGCCCCCAGAGCTCCGTCCTGGACAACGTCATCGGTCTGCCCGACCAGTTGGCGGACCTCCACCCGGCAGCGCTCACCATCAGCGCGCTCACCGTCGCCGTCCTGCTGCTCTGGCCCCGGCTGCCCGGACGCGCCGGACGCATCCTGCGGAAGGTCCCCGCCGCGCTCGCCGCGGTGACCACGGCCACGGCCGGAGCGGCGCTCGCGGGACTCGCCGTCCCGCGCGTCGACCTGCCCTCCTGGCGCAGCCACGCCCTTCCCGAGCTGCCCCAGGGCCCCGTCCTCGGCATCGCGGCCGGCGTCCTGACCATCACGCTGGTCACCAGCGTGCAGTCGCTGCTCTCGGCCGTCGCCGTCGACAAGCTCGTCGCCGGCCGCGCCGACCACGGCCACGGGGTGCCCCGCTCGCGCCTCGACCGCGAACTCGCCGGCCAGGGAGCGGCGAACGTGGTCTCGGGGGCGCTCGGCGGACTGCCGGTCGCGGGCGTCGCCGTCCGCAGCGCCGCCAACGTCTCGGCGGGCGCGGTCAGTCGCGACTCGACGATGCTGCACGGCCTGTGGGTCGTGCTCGCCTCGCTCTTCCTCGTCCCCGTCCTCGACCTGATCCCGCTGCCCGCGCTCGCCGCGCTCGTCATGGTCGTCGGCATCCAGATGGTGAGCATCACCCACATCCGCAGCGTCACCCGGCACCGCGAAGTCCTCGTCTACGGCGTCACCCTGGCCGGCGTGGGGCTCATCGGCATCCTGGAAGGCGTCGCGCTCGGCATCGCCGTGGCCATCGCGGTCGCCATGGGCCGTCTGGCCAAGACCCGCGTCACCGGCGAGGAGAGGGACAGCGGCCACTTCGTCCGCGTACGAGGGCAGTTGACGTTCCTCGCCGTCCCGCGGCTGAGCCGGGTGCTGCACCAGATGCCCCGGGGCAGCCACGTCGTGGTCGAGCTCGACGGATCCTTCATGGACCACGCCGCCTACGAGACGCTCCACGACTGGCAGGCCGCCCACGTCCGGGGCGGCGGCACGGTGGAGATCACCGGCCCCCGCGGGGTCCGCATCACCGAACCCACCTCCGAGGCCCACGCCTGCTGCCGCCCCTGGACCCCCTGGCGCAACCACCACTGCGGCGAACACCCGACGGACGAGACCCCGAGCACGAACGGCCACCACCTGGCCAGCGGCATCGGCAAGTTCCAGCGCAACACCGCGCCCCTCGTGCGCGACGAGCTGGCCCGCCTCGCCCGCGAGGGCCAGCGGCCCTCCCAGCTCTTCCTCACCTGCGCCGACTCCCGGCTCGTCACCAGCATGATCACTTCAAGTGGGCCGGGCGACCTGTTCACCGTGCGGAACGTCGGCAATCTCGTCCCGCTGCCCGGCGAGGAGAACGGCGACGACTCGGTGGCGGCGGCGATCGAGTACGCGGTGGACATCCTGCGCGTCGACTCGATCACCGTGTGCGGACATTCCGGATGCGGGGCGATGCAGGCCCTGCTCAGCAGCAGACCGGACGCCCCACAGACGCCCCTGCGGCGCTGGCTGCGCCACGGCCTGCCCAGCCTGGAGCGGATGACGAACCGCCGGCACGCCTGGGCCCGGATCTCCGGACGGCTGCCCGCCGACGCCGTCGAGCAGCTCTGCCTCACCAACGTCGTCCAGCAGCTGGAGCACCTGCGGGCGTACGAACCGGTGGCGCGGCGGCTGGCCGACGGCAGTCTGACCCTGCACGGCATGTACTTCCACGTCGGAGAGGCGCAGGCGTATCTGCTGGCCGACTCCGAGGAACCGCACGGTTACGACGACGTCTTCGACCGGGTCCTGCCCACCGCGGCCCAGGAAGTGCGCGCGTCCTGAACCATCCGTCCCGCCCGTCCGTGAGAGTGTGTGGCCCCTTCTTTCCGCCGCCCGGGAAGGAGGGGCCACCGCACGCCCGCCGGCTCATAGGTCTAAACCAATTTCCTGGAGACTCTTGTCACCCGGGCTCCTGACTGATGAGCTAGGACGCGGGACACATAGGCACATAGGACGCCCTGGGAAAGGGAGATGTCGTGAGCAACGAAAGCCTGGCCAACCTGCTCAAGGAAGAGCGGCGGTTCGCGCCGCCTGTCGAGCTGGCCGCGCACGCCAACGTGACGGTGGAGGCGTACGAGCAGGCCGCGGCGGACAGGCTTGGCTTCTGGGCCGAGCAGGCGAGGCGGCTCACCTGGGCCACCGAGCCGACCGAGACCCTCGACTGGTCGAACCCGCCGTTCGCCAAGTGGTTCGCCGACGGCGAGCTGAACGTGGCCTACAACTGCGTCGACCGTCATGTCGAGGCCGGAAACGGCGACCGGGTCGCGATCCACTTCGAGGGCGAGCCCGGCGACAGCCGGGCCATCACCTACGCCGAGCTGAAGGACGAGGTCTCCAAGGCCGCCAACGCCCTGACCGAGCTGGGCGTCACCAAGGGCGACCGCGTCGCGATCTACCTCCCGATGATCCCCGAGGCCGTCGTCTCGATGCTGGCCTGCGCCCGCATCGGCGCCGCGCACTCCGTGGTCTTCGGCGGCTTCTCCGCCGACGCCATCGCCACCCGCGTCCAGGACGCCGACGCCAGACTCGTCATCACCGCCGACGGCGGCTACCGCCGCGGCAAGCCGAGCGCCCTCAAGCCCGCCGTGGACGAGGCCCTCACCCGCACCGACAAGGTCGCCCACGTCCTCGTCGTGCGCCGCACCGGCCAGGACGTGGCCTGGACCGAGGGCCGCGACGTCTGGTGGCACGACATCGTCGCCCGCCAGTCCGCCGAGCACACCCCCCAGGCGTTCGAGGCCGAGCACCCGCTGTTCATCCTCTACACCTCCGGCACCACGGGTAAGCCCAAGGGCATCCTGCACACCTCCGGGGGCTACCTCACCCAGGCCGCCTACACCCACCACGCCGTCTTCGACCTCAAGCCGGCCACCGACGTCTACTGGTGCACCGCCGACATCGGCTGGGTCACCGGCCACTCCTACATCACCTACGGACCGCTCGCCAACGGCGCCACCCAGGTCATGTACGAGGGCACCCCGGACACCCCGCACCAGGGCCGCTTCTGGGAGATCATCCAGAAGTACGGCGTCACCATCCTCTACACCGCGCCCACCGCGATCCGGACCTTCATGAAGTGGGGCGACGACATCCCCGCCAAGTTCGACCTCTCCAGCCTGCGCGTCCTTGGCTCGGTCGGCGAACCCATCAACCCCGAGGCCTGGGTCTGGTACCGCGAGCACATCGGCGCCGGAAAGACCCCGATCGTGGACACCTGGTGGCAGACCGAGACCGGCGCCATGATGATCTCCCCGCTGCCGGGCGTCACCGAGACCAAGCCCGGCTCCGCCCAGCGCCCGCTGCCCGGCATCTCCGCCACCGTCGTCGACGACGAGGCCAACGAGGTCCCCGACGGCGGCGGCGGCTACCTCGTCCTCACCGAGCCGTGGCCCTCCATGCTGCGCACCATCTGGGGCGACGACCAGCGGTTCCTCGACACCTACTGGTCCCGCTTCGAGGGCAAGTACTTCGCCGGCGACGGCGCCAAGAAGGACGACGACGGCGACATCTGGCTCCTCGGCCGGGTCGACGACGTCATGCTCGTCTCCGGTCACAACATCTCCACCACCGAGGTCGAATCCGCCCTCGTCTCCCACCCCTCCGTCGCCGAAGCCGCCGTCGTCGGCGCCGCCGACGAGACCACCGGCCAGGCCATCGTCGCCTTCGTCATCCTGCGCGGTTCGGCGAACCAGGACGACTCCCTCGTCGCCGACCTGCGCAACCACGTCGGCACCACTCTCGGCCCGATCGCCAAGCCCAAGCGGATCCTCCCCGTCCAGGAACTCCCCAAGACCCGCTCCGGCAAGATCATGCGACGCCTCCTGCGCGACGTCGCCGAGAACCGCGAACTCGGAGACGTCACCACCCTCACCGACTCCTCCGTCATGGCCCTCATCCAGACCCAGCTCCCCACCGCCACCAGCGAGGACTGAGGAACGGTCACCCCAGCCCGACGACTCACGCGCGCGCCCGCCCCGGCTTCCGGGCCGGGCGCGCGCCCGTGGGGCCGCCGCCCCGCCCATGCCGCGGGCCGGGGCCGTCCCTCGGCTGCCACGCGGCGGCCTCGGCCGAAGCTCGGGGGCCTCTGCCGTCGAACCTCGGCGCCCTCCGACGCGGCGACGGGCCGGGCCGGTCGTTCTTCCCTACAGTGACGATCACCGGACACTCCCCCGCGTCGTTAGGTACGGTAAGGAACGCGTCAGTGACGCGACAGGAATGACCTAGGTGCGCCGGGAAGTCTGGTCGGCATGTGGTTCGTGCTGCCCAACCGACCGGAGGTCTCCCCCCGTGCCCACTCCCGAGCCCGCCCCCGGCGACCGCAAGTTCCTCGGCCTGCTGCCGCTCCCCGAGCGACGGATCGTCGCCGACGCGCTGCGGGCCGAGACCGTCGGCGGTGTGCTGCTCCTCGTCGCCGCCGTCGCCGCGCTCGTCTGGGCCAACACCCCGATCGGCGCCAGTTACACCTCCGTCCAGAACTTCCACCTGGGCCCCGCCGCCCTCGGGCTCGACCTCTCCCTCCAGCACTGGGCGGCCGACGGCCTCCTCGCGGTGTTCTTCTTCGTCGCCGGCATCGAGCTCAAGCGCGAACTCGTCGCCGGCGAACTGCGCGACCCCAAGGCAGCCGCGCTCCCCGTGATCGCCGCGCTCTGCGGCATGGCCGCGCCGGCGCTGGTCTACGTCCTGACGAACGCCCTCGGGGGCGGCTCGATGGACGGCTGGGCCGTGCCCACCGCCACCGACATCGCCTTCGCGCTCGCCGTCCTCGCCGTCATCGGCACGTCGCTGCCGTCCGCGCTGCGGGCGTTCCTGCTGACCCTCGCCGTCGTCGACGACCTGTTCGCGATCCTGATCATCGCGGTCTTCTTCACCAGTGACCTCAACTTCGCCGCGCTCGGCGGCGCCGTCGCCTGCCTCGCCGTCTTCTGGCTGCTGCTGCGCAAGGAGATCCGCGGCTGGTACGTCTACGTCCCGCTCGCCCTCGTCATCTGGGGCCTGATGTACAACAGCGGAGTCCACGCCACCATCGCCGGTGTCGCCATGGGCCTCATGCTGCGCTGCACCCGGCGGGAGGGCGAGGAGCACTCGCCCGGCGAACACATCGAGCACCTGGTCCGACCGCTCTCCGCCGCTCTCGCCGTGCCGCTGTTCGCCCTGCTGTCGGCCGGGGTCGCCGTCACCGGGAAGTCGCTCGGCGACGTCTTCACCCAGCCCGTCACCCTCGGGGTCGTCCTCGGCCTGGTGGTCGGCAAGTCGGTCGGCATCTTCGGCGGCACCTGGCTCGCCGCCCGGTTCACCAGTGCGCAGCTCAACCGCGACCTCGCCTGGGCCGACGTCTTCGCCGTCTCCACTCTCGCCGGAATCGGCTTCACCGTCTCCCTCCTCATCGGCGAGCTGGCCTTCGAGGGCGACACGGCCCAGACCGCCGAGGTGAAGGCCGCCGTCCTGATCGGCTCGCTGATCGCGGCCGTCTGCGCGACGGTTCTGCTCAAACTGCGGGTACGGAAGTACGAGGCGCTGCTCGCCGACGAGGAGCGCGACGAGGACGAGGACGGCATCCCCGACGTGTACGAGGAGGACAACCCGGAGTACCACCTCCGGATGGCCGCGATCCACGAGAGGAAGGCCGCCGAACATCGCGAAAGGGCGCGACTGGCGGGGGCACCGCGCGATGACGCCGACCGTCCGGCATGATCTGAGGTCGGACCGTCAAGAGAAAAGGGAGCAGCGATGAGCGACCCGGTCAACGGAGCCGAGCGCAGCCTCGGCCAGCTGGTCGCCTCGGCGACCGCCGAGATGTCCGCACTGGTGCACGACGAGATCGCCCTGGCCAAGGCCGAGATCCGGCAGGACGTCAAGCGCGGCGCGATCGGCGGCGCCGCCGGCGGGACCGCGGCCACGGTGCTGCTGTTCTCGCTGCCCATGCTGAGTTTCGCGCTCGCCTACGGCATCCAGGCATGGAGCGGCTGGCACATCTCGGTCTGCTTCCTGCTCTCCTTCGCGGCGAACGTGCTGCTCGCGGGGCTGCTCGGGCTGATCGCCTACGGCAAGTTCAAGAAGGTGAAGCCCCCGGAGAAGTCGATCGCCTCGGCGAAGAAGACGGCCGCCGTCCTGCAGAACGCCAAGCCGCACCCCCGGCCCGAGCGGCCGGCCCTGCCGGTGACGGTCCAGGACAAGGCCGTCGTTGTGGGACGCTCGTCTGCATGACCGCCCCCCAGAGCAGCGCCGGCAACGGCAACGGCAGCAGCACCGGCAGTCCCGTACGGATCGACGGACCCTGGACCCATCGCGATGTGGCCGCCAACGGCGCGCGTTTCCACATCGCGGAAATGGGTGACGGGCCGCTCGTGCTGCTGCTGCACGGCTTCCCGCAGTTCTGGTGGACCTGGCGCCACCAGCTGCCGGCGCTGGCCGACGCCGGATTCCGCGCCGTCGCGATGGACCTGCGGGGCGTGGGTGGCAGCGACCGCACGCCGCGGGGTTACGACCCCGCCAACCTGGCGCTCGACGTCACGGGCGTCATCCGCTCCCTCGGTGAGCCGGACGCGGCGCTGGTCGGGCACGACCTCGGCGGCTACCTCGCCTGGACGGCGGCGGTCATGCGCCCGAAGCTGGTGCGCCGGCTCGCCGTCTCCTCGATGCCGCACCCGCGCCGCTGGCGTTCGGCGATGCTCTCCGACTTCGCGCAGTCACGGGCCGGCTCCTACGTCTGGGGCTTCCAGCGCCCCTGGCTGCCGGAGCGTCAGCTGGTGGCGGACGACGGGGCCTTGGTCGGCCGGCTGATCCAGGACTGGTCGGGCCCCGGTCTGCCGGACGAGGAGGCGATCGAGGTGTACCGGCGGGCGATGTGCATCCCGTCCACGGCGCACTGTTCGATCGAGCCGTACCGCTGGATGGTGCGTTCGCTGGCGCGGCCCGACGGGATCCAGTTCAACCGGCGTATGAAGCGCCCGGTGCGGGTACCGACCCTGCACCTGCACGGCTCGACGGACCCGGCGATGCGCACGCGCAGTGCCGCGGGGTCTGGCGAGTACGTGGAAGCGCCCTACCGCTGGCGGCTCTTCGACGGACTGGGTCACTTCCCGCACGAGGAGGACCCGGTGGCGTTCTCCACGGAGCTCATCAACTGGCTCAAGGACCCCGAGCCGGACCGCTGAGCCGACGCCCGTACATGCGAACGCAGTTCCGTCGCTCGAACGGCCAATTGCCGGGCGCATACTCCAATTGGCGGGTCCCAGGGCGGTTACCGACCTTGGGCCCCGGGCAGACGTCGAAGTATGGGCTGGACGCACGACTACGGTGACACAGCACGCAACCGCCGCTCGGCCGCTCGGCCGAGCTCTCTGGAGAGGGGTGGCCCGCAGGACCAGGGTCGCTCCCATGCCGCGCAGGACGACATCGGCATCCCGCTCATCCTGCGCCGCCGGGCCCGCTGGGTCTCGGCTCGGCTCCGCCACACGCGCGACTGACCGTACGCGCCCTTTCGGTTACAGCGCGCAGCCCTGACTGTCCACCTGCTGGTTCGCGGCCCGACCCTGGGCGATGTCCTCGCGGATCTCGTCGACGGTCAGGGCGTAGCCGGTGTTCACGTCGTCCAGTGAGCGGGCGAAGATCACGCCGGAGACCTCGCCGTCCGCGGTGAGCAGCGGGCCGCCGGAGTTGCCCTGGCGCACCGTCGCGTACAGGGAGTACACGTCCCTGCGCACCTCGCCGCGCTGGTAGATGTCCGGCCCCTTGGCGCTGATGCGTCCTCGGACGCGCGCCGAGCGGACGTCGTAGGAGCCGTTCTCGGGGAAGCCCGCGACGATCGCGTTGTCGCCGCTGCGGGCGTCGTCCTCGGTGAACCGCAGGGGCTCGGCGTCCAGGTCCGGCACGTCCAGGACGGCGATGTCACGCTCCCAGTCGTAGAGCACGACCTTCGCGTCGTACAGCCTGCCCTCGCCCCCTATCTGGACGGTGGGCTCGTCGACACCGCCGACGACGTGGGCGTTGGTCATGACGCGACGGTCGGAGAAGACGAAGCCGGTGCCTTCGAGGACCTTGCCGCAGCTCTGGGCCGTACCGACGACCTTGACGATCGACCGCTGGACGCGGGCGGCGACCGGGCTGCCCGCGAGCGCCGGGTCCGGGGGCCGGACCTCGGTGATCGGCTCGTTGGCGAACGGGCTGAAGACCTGCGGGAAGCCGTTCTGGGCGAGCGTGGAGGTGAAGTCGGCGAACCACGTGGACGCCTGATCGGGCATCACCCGCTCCACGCCGAGCAGCACCTTGGAGCTGCGCACCTCCTTGCCCAGGGTGGGCATCGAGGTGCGGGCGAGCGCGGAGCCGAGCAGCCAGGCGACGAGCAGCATCGCGACGACGTTGACGAGCGCGCCGCCGGTGGCGTCCAGGGCGCGCGCGGGCGACCACGTGATGTGCCGGCGCAGCTTGTTCCCCAGGTGGGTGGTGAAAGCCTGCCCGACCGAGGCGCAGACGATGACCACGATCACGAAGAGGACGGTCGCCGTGGTGCTGACCGGCGAGTTGTCCGTCAGCTGCTTCCAGAGGACGGGGAGCAGGAGGACGGCGACGAGGCCGCCGCCGAGGAACCCGATCACCGACAGGATGCCGACCACGAAACCCTGGCGGTAACCGATGATCGCGAACCACACGGCGGCGAGCAGCAGCAGGATGTCCAGCACGTTCACCGTCGATAGCCTCGCAGATTCGTCTCGGTCGCCTGGGTCAGCCTGTCATGACCGCCAGTCGAGCGGGAGCTGCTTGGCGGGGTCCCACGGTCTCTCCCAGCCGGCGTAGTGCAGGATCCTGTCGATCACTCCGGCCGTGAAACCCCAGACCAGGGCCGATGCGACCTGGAACGCGGGGCCTTGGAGGCCGCTGGGATGGATGGTGGTGGCGCGGTTCGCCGGATCCGTGAGATCCGCCACGGGGACGGTGAAGACCCGGGCGGTCTCGGCCGGGTCGACCACGCCGACCGGGCTGGGGACGCGCCACCAGCCGAGGACGGGAGTGACGACGAACCGGCTGACCGGGATGTAGAGCTGGGGCAGTACGCCGAAGATCTGGACGCCGGAGGGGTCGAGTCCGGTCTCCTCCTCGGCCTCGCGCAGGGCGGCCCGCAGCAGACC
Source organism: Streptomyces sp. NPDC036822 (assembly GCF_055609145.1). NCBI lineage: Bacteria > Bacillati > Actinomycetota > Actinomycetes > Kitasatosporales > Streptomycetaceae > Streptomyces > Streptomyces sp. NPDC036822. The sequence goes on along the minus strand of NZ_JBVJPY010000003.1, from coordinate 506,217 downwards.
GCCGTCGGCCGGGTCCCCGTCCTCGGGGTCGAGGGCGCCGCCGGGGAAGGACGGCTGCCCGGCGTGCGAGCGCAGGCTTCCGGAGCGCTCCATCAGCAGCAGCTCGGGCCCCCGCTCGCCCTCGCCGAAGAGGATCAGCACGGCGGACTGGCGTCCCGCGCCGTCCGAGGGCGGCAGGAAGCGGCTCAGCTGCTCGGGCCGGACCGTGCGGGCGGCCCGCTCGACGGGGCCCAGCCACTCCGGAAGCCCGGCCCGGCTGAGCAGCCCTCCGGTCCCGACACCGTGTGTCGGGTCGGCCGCTGTCTCTTCGTCAGTGCGCGTCATAGGCACCCCCGTGTTTCCCAACGCGATCGGAGCATGGCTTCGTTCCCTCCGGGCCCGGTCAGGTGTCCGCCCCGGGGGCGACGCCGGCAGCGGGCGGGGCCGGGCGGCCCGGATAGTCCGGCGGCGGGTTGAGCCGCTGGCCGGGGAAACCGCCCTTCTCGTACTTCAGGAGCTTCTCCGCCTTCTCGGGGTCGGTCTCGCCCTCGCCGTACGCCGGGCAGAGCGGGGCGATCGGGCAGGCGCCACAGGCGGGCTTACGGGCGTGGCAGATCCGGCGGCCGTGGAAGATCACCCGGTGGGAGAGCATCGTCCACTCGCTCTTGGGGAAGATCTCCGCGATCTCCGCCTCGATCTTGACCGGGTCGTCCTGCTCCGTCCACCGCCAGCGCCGGGCGAGGCGCATGAAGTGGGTGTCGACCGTGATGCCGGGCACCCCGAAGGCGTTGCCCAGGACGACGAAGGCGGTCTTGCGGCCCACACCGGGCAGCTTCACCAGATCGTCGAGGCGGCCGGGGACCTCGCCGCCGAAGTCGTCCCGCAGGGCCGTGGCCAGGCCCATGATCGATTTGGTCTTGGCCCGGAAGAAGCCGGTCGGGCGGATGAGCTCCTCGACCTCCTCGGGGACGGCGGCGGCGAGGTCCTCGGGCGTGGGATAGCGGGCGAAGAGGGCGGGGGTGGTCTGGTTGACCCGCAGGTCGGTGGTCTGGGCGGAGAGGACCGTGGCGACGAGCAGCTCGAAGGGGTTGCGGAAGTCCAGCTCGGGATGGGCGTACGGATAGACGTCGGCAAGCTCCCGGTTGATCTTCCGGGCCCGCCTGACCATGCCGAGCCGGGATTCCACCCGCGCAGCCGCCGGGGCCTTCGTGGCGGCCGTCGAGGACTTCTTGGAGGCCGCCGGGGCCTTCTTCACGGCCGCCGAGGGATCTTTCGAGGCCGCCGTGGCCTTCTTCGACGCGGGAGTCCTCGCCGGGGCCGCCGTGGCCTTCTTCGAGGTCGTGGAAGGCTTCTTCGAGGCCGCCCGGGTCGCCCTGGAGGCCGTCGGAGTCTTCTTCTCCGTCGCCTTCATCGGGCCTTTTGTCGCATTTGCCCGATTGGACCCACCCTGTTCGCCCACAGCGGAATCACCCTTCGCGGACACTCTCCCAGCCCCCTTAGCCTGCGCTCTCACCGGCGAGTTGGACACCCGGCCAGCCTAAGGGCCACCACCGACATCCGCCCCGGGCACGGCCGATCACGACCCAATCGGGCCCCTGGCGTACGGACGGGCGGTTCGGTACGTCAAACTTGTTGTGATTGATCGCACTGTTTTGTGCGTCCGGCATCATGGGATCAAGATCCCCTGAGCAGGTCGACATAGGAGAGAACTCGTGGACGACGTTCTGCGGCGCGCCCCGCTCTTCGCGGCGCTCGATGACGAGCAGGCCGCGGAGCTGCGCGCCTCGATGAGTGAAGCGACGCTCGCCCGTGGCGACGCGCTGTTCCACGAGGGAGACCCCGGCGACCGCCTGTACGTGGTCACCGAGGGCAAGGTGAAGCTCCACCGCACCTCACCCGACGGCCGCGAGAACATGCTGGCCGTCCTCGGCCCCGGCGAGCTGATCGGTGAGCTGTCGCTCTTCGACCCGGGCCCGCGCACCGCCACCGCCACGGCGCTGACCGAGGTGAAGCTGCTCGGTCTGGGCCACGGCGACCTCCAGCCCTGGCTGAACGCCCGCCCCGAGGTGGCCACCGCCCTGCTGCGCGCGGTCGCCCGCCGGCTGCGCAAGACCAACGACCAGATGTCCGACCTGGTCTTCTCGGACGTTCCCGGTCGTGTCGCCCGGGCCCTCCTCGACCTCTCGCGCCGCTTCGGCGTGCAGTCGGAGGAGGGCATCCACGTCGTCCACGACCTGACCCAGGAGGAGCTGGCCCAGCTGGTCGGCGCCTCCCGCGAGACGGTCAACAAGGCGCTCGCGGACTTCGCCCAGCGCGGCTGGCTGCGCCTGGAGGCGCGCGCGGTGATCCTGCTGGACGTGGAGCGCCTCGCGAAGCGCTCGCGGTAGGCGGGGGCGTACACCGGCGCCCACCGCGCCCCGTACGCCGTGCTCCGTACCCCATTCGTACGAGAAGGGCCGCCCCGGTCGAAACCGGGGCGGCCCTTTCCGTGTGCCGGGTCCCGGCGCGCGAGGGCTCGCGCGCCGGGACGGTCCTACCTCTTCGTGCCGTCCACGATCAACGGGTTCCCGCCGGCGCTGCCGCACGGCACCGCGTACACCGGGTTCTTCGCCGCGGCCTCCTTGTACGCGTCGATGCACTGGTTCATCAGGACCTTGTCCGTCAGCGACTCGTTCAGGATCTTGTTGGCCCGCGCGATGCCCTCGGCCTCGATGCGGCGCCGGTCGGCCTCGGCCTTCGCGGTGCGGGCGGCCTCGGTGGCGCGCTCGGTGGCCTGCTGCTGCTGGATCTTGCGGTCGATCTGGCCCTGGAGCGCGTCCGACGGCTTCACGTTGCGCAGGTTGACCGTGGTGACGGCGATCCCGCGGGGCGCGAGACGCTCCTTGATCAGCTCGCCGATCTCGGCGTTGATCTTCTCGCGGTCACTGGCGTAGCCCTGCTCGCTGGTGTGACGGGCGAAGACGTTGCGGACGATCTCGCGGCTGTCCGGATAGACCAGCCGCTGCTGGATGGCGTCCTCGCTGCCGGCGAGCCGGTAGAGCTCGACCGACTTGGCCGGCGTCACCGCCCACTTCACGGTCACCTCGGCGTACATGACACCGCCCTGCGAGGAGCGGACCTCCACCACGTCCTTGTCGGAGAGGTTGAGGTCGACAGGACGGGTCGAGAAGGTCGTGACGTCGGTGAACGGGGACTTGATGTGCATCCCGGACGTCATGGGCGAGCCGACCTTGCCGAAGGCGACCGGGACGCCGACCTCGTACGCGCTGATGACGTACACCATGGAGCCCAGCAGCGAGAAGACACCGGCGATGAGGGCGCCGAGGGCGCCGAGCTTCAGTCCGGTCGTGCCCTGGGCACGACCGACGAAGAAGAGCACCACCGCCGTGATGAGCAGCAGGATGGATATGACGAACACGGGCTTACCCCCCGAAAGCTACGGCCACAAGTAAGCGGAGCGTAAGGCACGAGCCGAAGATCTTTCCCGGGGGTGGCACGGAAGGCCATGACTCAGATCAGGCCGTGCTCCCTGAGGTACTCGAGCTGCGCCCGTACGGACAGCTCGGCCGCCGGCCACAGGGAGCGGTCCACGTCCGCGTACACGTGCGCGACGACCTCCGCGGCGGTCGTACGGCCGTTCTCGACGGCCGTCTCCACCTGCGCGAGCCGGTTGGCGCGGTGGGCGAGATAGAACTCCACCGCCCCCTGGGCGTCCTCTAGCACCGGCCCGTGGCCCGGGAGGACCGTGTGGACCCCGTCGTCCACCGTGAGCGAGCGCAGCCGGCGCAGCGAGTCGAGGTAGTCACCGAGCCGCCCGTCCGGGTGGGCGACGATCGTGGTGCCCCGGCCGAGGATCGTGTCGCCCGTCAGGACGGCCCGGTCGGCGGGAAGATGGAACGAGAGCGAGTCCGAGGTGTGCCCCGGCGTCGGCACCACCCGCAGCTCCAGACCCCCGACGTCGATCACGTCCCTGGCCCCGAGCCCCTCGTCACCGAGCCGCAGCGCCGGGTCGAGGGCGCGCACGCGCGTCCCCGTCAGTTCCGCGAACCGGCTCGCGCCCTCGGCGTGGTCGGGATGGCCGTGGGTGAGCAGCGTCAGCCCGACCCTCTTGCCGAGCTTCTCCGCGGTGTCCACGACATGGCGCAGATGTGCGTCGTCGAGCGGGCCGGGATCGATGACGACGGCGACGTCGGAGTCCGGCTCGGCGACGATCCAGGTGTTGGTGCCGTCCAGGGTCATCGCCGAGGGATTCGGCGCGAGCACGTTGTAGGCGCGCGCCGTCGCGCGCCCGGAGAGGGCTCCGCCCCTCGGCTGTCCGGGCAGCGCCGCCGCGTCCGTCATCGGGCCTCGCCCCCGCTCGGGATGTGCTTGGTGAACTCGTCGTGGCCGGGCCAGCTCAGGATCAGCTCGTCGCCGTCGAGGCGGGCCTGTGCGAGGACGGGAGCCAGGTCCTGTTCCGCCGCCGCGGCCAGGGCCTCGGCCGCCGTGGAGAAGCGCTCCAGGCCCCGCAGGGTGGAGATCGTCGGCGGCATCATGGTCAGCTCGCCCCGGTCGTAGCCCGCCGCCGCGTCGGCGGGACGGATCCAGACGGTGCGGTCCGCCTCGGTGGAGGCGTTCCGGGTGCGCTGCCCGGCAGGCAGCACGGCCACGAAGAACCACGTGTCGTACCGCCGGGGCTCGAACTCCGGCGTGATCCAGCGCGCCCACGCGCCGAGCAGGTCGGACCGCAGCACCAGGCCGCGCCGGTCGAGGAAGTCGGCGAAGGACAGCTCGCGGGCGACCAGCGCCTCGCGGTCCTTCTCCCAGTCGTCGCCGGTCGTATCGCCGACCACCGAGTCCGCCGTCCGCCCGGCGAGCAGCACGCCCGCTTCCTCGTACGTCTCCCGCACCGCCGCGCACACGACGGCCTGGGCCTGCGCCGGGTCCGGGACCCCGAGCCGCTCGGCCCAGGTCTCCCGGGACGGCCCGGCCCAGCGCACCGGGTGCTCGTCGCGCGGGTCGACCCCGCCGCCGGGATAGGCGTACGCACCGCCCGCGAAGGCCATGGAGGCGCGCCGCCGCAGCATGTGGACGCTCGGCCCCTGCCCCTCGGCCCCGTCGCGGAGCAGCAGGACGGTGGCGGCGCGTCTGGGTGCCGCGGGCACGAGCTCGCCGGCCGCGAGAGCGCGGATGCGGTCGGGCCATTCCGGGGGGTACCACTGACCATTCGCCATGGCCGGATGGTATGCCGGGCGCCCGGGATGCACGAGAGCCGATCCCCCCGGGGTGGGGGAACCGGCTCTTCACCGATGTTCGGCGGGTACGGACGCGGTGGCGACGTACCGGGGACGTACCGACGTGGCGCGGTACGGACGGCGTCACCGGGAAGCGACGCCGTACCGCCGCCGTCGCGGCGGCGGGCCCGGGTGTCAGTCCTGGAGTTCCACCTGGACCTCGACCTCGACCGGGGCGTCCAGCGGCAGCACCGCCACGCCGACCGCGCTGCGCGCGTGCACGCCCTTGTCGCCGAGGACGGCGCCGAGCAGCTCGCTGGCGCCGTTGAGCACGGCAGGCTGGCCGGTGAAGTCGGCGGCGGAGGCGACGAAGCCCACGACCTTGACGACCCGCTTGATCCGGTCCAGGTCACCGGCGACCGACTTCACGGCGGCGAGCGCGTTCAGCGCGCAGGTGGCCGCGAGTTCCTTGGCCTCCTCGGCGGTGACCTCGGCGCCGACCTTGCCCGTCACCGGAAGCTTGCCGTCCACCATCGGGAGCTGGCCCGAGGTGTAGACGTAGGCACCGGACCGCACGGCCGGCTGGTACGCGGCCAGCGGCGGGACGACGGCGGGCAGGGTCAGGCCCAGCTCGGCCAGCTTGGCCTCCACGGCCCCGCTCACGGCTTCTCCCGCTTCAGGTAGGCCACGAGCTGCTCGGGGTTGTTCGGCCCGGGCACGACCTGGACGAGCTCCCAGCCGTCCTCGCCCCAGGTGTCCAGAATCTGCTTCGTCGCGTGCACCAGAAGCGGCACAGTCGCGTACTCCCACTTGGTCATGGAGCCGACTGTATCCGCTGCCCCGCCGGGCTCCCCGTCCCGGCGCCCCCGAAGCCGGGCCGGCCGGCGGGGCGCGGCGGGGGGCCGCGCGCACGTGGCGGGGGTCCGCGCGCACGTGGCGGGGGGCCGCGCGCACGTGGCGGGGGGCCGCGCGCACGTGGCGGGGGCCGCGCGCACGTGGCGGGGGTCCGCGCGCACGTGTCGGGGGTCCGGCGGGCTCCTTCGACCGCCCAATCCGCCCCGTGCGCGCCCGGGCCGTGGTGCCAGTGGTTAGGCTCGACGGCGTGAGCAGGCTCCAGGTCGTCAGCGGCAAGGGTGGTACCGGTAAGACGACGGTCGCCGCCGCCCTCGCGCTCGCCCTCGCGACGGAGGGCAAGCGGACCCTCCTCGTCGAGGTCGAAGGCAGACAGGGCATCGCACAGCTCTTCGAGACGGAGGCCCTTCCGTACGAGGAACGCAAGATCGCCGTCGCCCCGGGCGGCGGCGAGGTCTTCGCGCTGGCCATCGACGCCGAACGCGCGCTCCTCGACTACCTCCAGATGTTCTACAAACTGGGCAGCGCGGGCCGGGCCCTGAAGAAGCTGGGCGCGATCGACTTCGCGACCACCATCGCCCCGGGCGTACGGGACGTGCTGCTGACCGGCAAGGCGTGCGAGGCGGTCCGGCGGCGCGAGAAGCACGACGGCCACACCTACGACCACGTCGTCATGGACGCGCCCCCGACCGGCCGGATCACCCGCTTCCTCAACGTCAACGACGAGGTGGCGGGCCTGGCCAGGATCGGCCCGATACACAACCAGGCGCAGGCCGTGATGCGGGTGCTCAAGTCGCCCGAGACGGCGGTGCACCTGGTGACGCTCCTGGAGGAGATGCCGGTCCAGGAGACCGCGGACGGCATCGCGGAGCTGCGGGACGCCGAACTGCCGGTGGGCAACGTCATCGTGAACATGGTCCGCCCGCACGTCCTCGACGAGGCGGCGGTGCGGGCGGCGTCCGGGGACCACCGGGACGCGGTCGCGAGGACCCTGGCCGCCGCGGGGGTCGGCGGCGGTACGAAGCTGGTCGGGCCGCTCCTCGAACAGGCGGCGCAGCACGCGCAGCGCGTGGAGCTGGAACGCGAGCAGCGGGCGGTCCTCACCGGGCTCGACGTGCCGGCGTACGAGCTCCCCTTCCTGGGGGACGGAGGGGACATCGCGGGCCTGTACCGGCTGGCGAAGGAACTGCGGAAGCAAGGGGCGGGAGCGTGACGGAGCCGGAGACGGAGGCGGCGAGGGTGAGCGACACGGACGCGGCGGCCGGGACGGCGGGCGTCGTGCCGTCGAACGGAATCGATTCCGCCCCCGCCCTGGAGCTGGATCCGCTCATCGACGACCCGGGAACCCGCATCATCGTCTGCTGCGGGGCCGGCGGCGTCGGCAAGACGACGACCGCGGCGGCCCTCGGGGTACGGGCCGCCGAGCGGGGCCGGAAGGTCGTCGTCCTGACGATCGATCCGGCACGGCGGCTCGCCCAGTCGATGGGGATCGACTCGCTCGACAACATCCCCCGGAAGGTCGACGGCATCAAGGGGTCCGACGGCGGGGAACTGCACGCCATGATGCTCGACATGAAGCGGACCTTCGACGAGATCGTCGAGGCGCACGCGGACGCCGAGCGGGCCAGGGCGATCCTGGAGAACCCCTTCTACCAGTCCCTGTCGGCCGGTTTCGCCGGTACGCAGGAGTACATGGCGATGGAGAAGCTCGGCCAGCTGCGAGCCCGTGACGAGTGGGACCTGATCGTCGTCGACACCCCGCCCTCGCGCTCGGCGCTCGACTTCCTGGACGCGCCGAAGCGGCTGGGCTCCTTCCTGGACGGGAAGTTCATCAAGCTCCTCATCGCGCCCGCGAAGATGGGCGGCCGGGCGGGGATGAAGTTCCTCAACGTCGGCATGTCGATGATGACCGGGACGCTGGGGAAGCTGCTGGGGGGTCAGTTCCTCAGGGACGTCCAGACGTTCGTGGGGGCCATGGACACGATGTTCGGCGGCTTCCGGACCCGGGCGGACGCGACGTACAAGCTGCTCCAAGCGCCGGGGACGGCGTTCCTCGTGGTCGCGACGCCGGAGCGGGACGCGCTGCGGGAGGCCGCTTACTTCGTGGAGCGGCTGGCCGCCGAGGAGATGCCCCTGGCCGGTCTGGTCCTCAACCGCGTCCACGGCAGCGGCGCCGCCCGGCTGTCGGCCGAGCGGGCGCGGGCCGCCGCTGAAAATCTTGAGGAGGGGCGCATTGTGGATCAGGGGGCCGGGAAGACTGGTGTTCGTGGCTCCCGGGTGAATTCCCCCGAGCCGTCGACCCTCGCCACCGCCGCCGCACCATCCCCGCACCAGCAGGACACGCAGCACTCGCAGGACGAGCACCAGGCTGACCCCACAGCCGCGCACGAGGCCGCCCCCACGGCCGAACACCGGGCCGACCCCACGGCCGCGCACGACCCCGACGCCGAGGACATTCGGCAGCTGACCGCGGGACTGCTGCGTCTGCACGCCGAGCGCATGCAGGTGCTCGCACGCGAGCAGCGCACCCGCGACCGTTTCACGGCGCTCCACCCCGAGGTGGCGGTCGCCGAAGTGGCGGCCCTGCCCGGCGACGTGCACGATCTCGCGGGGCTGCGCGCCATCGGTGATCGGCTCACGGCGGGGCGCGTTCCCCCCGCGTAAGCCACCGGATCCGCGGGTGAGCGGCCGGACCAGGGTCGCCCCACCCGCCGCGCACCCGGTGCGCCGCGAACGGGTTCACCGCCGCCACGTCCCCGCACCCCGTACTTCTCGCCGGTGGCGCGGGAGCCATCCCACCGACCCCGTACCTCTCGTACGTGGCGCGGGAGCTACCCCACCGCCGCGTACGCCTCGTAGGTCGCGTCGTCCTCCATCGCCACGGGCAGCAGGCCCGCTCCGCGCTCGTACTCCGTGCGCGCCGTCTCGAGCAGTCGCCGCCACGAGGTGACGGTCGGCCGCCGGCGCAGCAGTGCACGGCGCTCGCGCTCCGTCATGCCGCCCCACACGCCGAACTCCACGCGGTTGTCGAGGGCGTCGGCCAGGCACTCGGTCCGCACCGGGCACCCGGTGCACACCGCCTTCGCCCTGTTCTGCGCCGCGCCCTGCACGAAAAGTTCATCCGGATCGGTAGTGCGGCAGGCCGCCTGCGCACTCCAGTCAGCTACCCAGCCCATACCGGCGCCGTCCTCTCCCGAATCGAGGCTCCCCCACGGCGGTAGCGGCATATTCACCGCTGCCAGTTGGTGACGTTACGGAAGGTGGGCACAGCGCAACACCCCCTTCGGGCCCAATCTTGAATGGCCCGAACGGACTATGCGTACGCGGCAGATCACCCAGAGGAGTGACCCGAGGACATGCGGGCCCAAAGCGGCATACCGGTACAGTTCATTCTTCTCTGCCGGAGTCACTTGGGGCGCCGGGTGACACATGGGGCGGAATCGGGCATGGCTTTCCACGCTCGGGTTCGTGGGGTGCGCAAGGCCGATGTCACGCCCGGGTCTTGAGGCAGAACCACACCGCCGTGACAGTCGAGAGCAGCTTAGGCCAACGCCTGTGCGCCTGTCCGGCGAATCGGAACGAAGGCGCGGGGTCGCGCGAGGCCCCTTCCTCCGACCGGGCCGGCGCCCCCTCCGTACCTCGTCCGCCCCCCGGCTGCACTCCCCCTCGCGCCCCCGTGCCCCCGGCCGCACTCCGCCGTGCGCCCCCCTCGGCACCGCGATCGCGTCGCTCCCGACACGCCCGTCACCCCCGCCGCCGCCGTTCGGATGTCACGGTCTGGTACTCGAACGCTCCGAGGGGCCCCCGCTCCCGTTGAACGCCGCCATCGACGGATTAGGCTGCCCCTCATGGCAAACAAGCGCTCCGGCGGAGGTCTGACCCGGACCCAGCAGGCCGCCAAGTTCCTGGGTGTCAGTGTGCTCTCCGGAGCCGTACTGGCGGGCATCGCCCTGCCCGCGGCCGGAGCACTCGGACTGGCCGCCAAGGGCACGGTCGAGGGGTTCGACGAGATCCCGTCCAACCTGAAGACCCCGCCCCTGAGTCAGCGCACCACGATCCTCGACTCCGAGGGCGGCGCCATCGCCACCGTGTACTCGCGCGACCGCAAGGTCGTGCCGCTGGAGAAGATCTCCCCGTACATGCAGAAGGCGATCGTCGCCATCGAGGACTCGCGGTTCTACGAGCACGGCGCCGTCGACCTCAAGGGCGTGCTGCGCGCGATCAACCGCAACGCCCAGTCGGGTGGCGTGGCCCAGGGCGCCTCCACGCTCACCCAGCAGTACGTCAAGAACGTCTTCGTGGAGGAGGCCGGTGACGACCCCGAGAAGGTCGCCCAGGCCACCCAGCAGACCATCGGCCGCAAGGTGCGCGAACTGAAGTACGCGATCCAGGTCGAGGAGGAGCTGGGGAAGAAGAAGATCCTCGAGAACTACCTCAACATCACCTTCTTCGGGCAGCAGGCGTACGGCATCGAGGCGGCCTCCCAGCGGTACTTCTCCAAGCCCGCCGCGGACCTCAAGCTGGAGGAGGCCGCGATGATGGCCGGCCTCGTCCAGTCGCCGAGCCGCTACGACCCGGTCAACGACGTCCAGGAGGCCACCAAGCGGCGCAACATCGTGCTGCAGCGCATGGCCGACGTGAAGGACGTCAGCCAGGCGGAGGCGGACCGCGCCATGGCCACGCCGATCAAGCTGAAGGTGAAGGCGCCGAAGAACGGCTGCATCACCGCGGTCGACGGCGCCGGTTTCTTCTGCGACTACGTCCGCAAGACGATCCTGAGCGACCCGGTCTTCGGCAAGACGTCCGAGGAGCGTCAGAAGCTCTGGAACCTCGGCGGTCTGACCATCCGGACCACGCTCGACCCGCGGGCGCAGGAGGCGGCCAACGAGGCCGCCGTCGCCAAGATCTACGAGGACGACAAGGTCGCCGCCTCCGTCGTCCAGGTCCAGCCGGGCAGCGGCAAGATCCTGTCGATGGGTCAGTCCCGTCCGTACGGCCTCGACCAGAAGCAGCACCAGACCACACTCAACCTGGCCGTCGGCAGCAAGATGGGCGGCACCACCTACGGCTTCCAGGTCGGCTCGACCTTCAAGCCGATCACGGCCGCGGCGGCGCTGGAGAAGGGGCTGAGCCCGGCGCAGTCCTTCGCCACGCCGTGGAAGATCACGCTGCCGATGAGCTCGTACAACACCTGCGCCGGCGGCCCGGCCGGCGCCGGCGACTGGGTCCTGCAGAACGAGCTGGAGTCCGAGGCCGGCAGCTGGGACATGACGAGCGCGCTCGGCAAGTCCATCAACACGTACTTCGCCAAGCTGGAGCAGCTGACCGGCCTCTGCGAGACGATCGAGATGGCCAAGAAGATGGGGTACGAGCGTGAGCTCGGCAAGAAGCTCAAGGAGCTTCCGTCGATCACCCTCGGCGGCCAGGAGGCCACCCCGCTGGACATGGCGGCCGTGTACGCCACCTTCGCCAACCGGGGCGAGTACTGCACCCCGGTAGCCATCGAGTCGATCACGACGGCGACCGGGCAGAAGCTGAAGGTGCCGCGGAGCGAGTGCTCGCGGGCGATGAGCGAGCGGACCGCTGACCTCATCAACCAGATGCTGAAGGGCGTCGTCGAGGACGGCACCGGTACGAAGGCCGGTCTGAGCGACCGCGACAACGCCGGCAAGACGGGTACGACCAACGACCGCAAGGACGCCTGGTTCGTCGGCTACACGCCGAACCTGTCCACGGCGGTCTGGGTCGGTGACGACGTCGGCGAGAAGACGTCGATGTACGACATCACCATCGGCGGCGAGGTGTACGACAAGGTCTGCGGTGGCTGTCTGCCGGGCCCGATCTGGAAGATCGCGATGACGGGCGCGCTGAGCGCCTCCGAGACGCCCCAGTTCGCCCCCATCTCCGTACCGCGTGGCGAGAAGCCCGAGGACAAGGAGAAGGGCAAGCCCCGGCAGCCGGGCGACAACAAGCCGGGCGACGGCGGCCGGGACGACGACGACATCTTCCCGGGGATCACCCTCCCGCCGGACCTGATCGGCGGCGGCAACGGTCGCGGCGGCAATGGCGGCGGCGGTCGGTAGGCAGGCGGCCGACGACCGACGGTCACGGATATGAGGAAGGGCGCCCCCGGGAGGGGGCGCCCTTCCTCATATGCGGCGGGGGTGTCACACGGCGGGTCACGCGCGCGGCATCACGCACGGGTCGCCACGCGCTCGACCCGCGCGGCCCGCCCCGCTCGGCGGGCTCAGCCCGCGAGGAGCTTCTTCACCGTGGCGGCGACCCGGCCGCCCTCGGCGCGGCCCGCGACCTTCGGGTTGACGATCTTCATGACGGCGCCCATCGCACGGGGCCCCTCGGCGCCCGCGCCCGCGGCCTCGGCGACGGCCGCGGCGACGATCTGCTCCAGCTCGTCGTCGCCGAGCTGCTGCGGCAGGTACGCGTCGAGGAGGACGCCCTCCGCCTTCTCCCGCTCGGCGGACTCGGCACGACCGCCCGCGGCGAAGGCGTCCGCGGCCTCGCGGCGCTTCTTCGCCTCCTTGGCGATCACCTTCTGCACCTCGTCGTCGGAGAGCTCGCGCTTGGTCTTGCCGGCGACCTCCTCCTTGGTGATCGCGGAGAGGGTGAGCCGGAGCGTCGAGGAGCGCAGCTCGTCGCGCTCCCTGATGGCGGCGTTGAGGTCTTCCTGCAGCTTGGCCTTGAGCGTGGTCATGGGTGCAAGTGTGTCAGGTGGGACGCGCCGGACGCCCCCGCATTAACGCCCGGGAACGCGCGGGCCCCCTGGGCGACCGCCCCAGCCCCGCCCCGGGTGCCGGTCCCGTGCCGCCCGACTGCCGCCCGCGCGGCGACCGCGCACGCTCCGTCTGCGACGATGGGGAGATGCGCGCACGGTACGGGATCCCCCTGAAGATCACGGCAGGTCTCACGGCGACGGCAGCGGCCGGAGTCGTCTACGCGGCGGGCTTCGAGGCCCGCTCGTTCCGCCTCCGGCGGGTGACCGTCCCCGTACTGCCGCGGGGCATGCGGGATCTGCGGGTCCTTCAGGTCTCCGACATCCACATGGTGTGCGGTCAGCGCAAGAAGCGGGCCTGGCTGCAGTCGCTGGCCGGGCTGCGCCCCGACTTCGTGGTCAACACCGGCGACAACCTCTCCGACACGGAGGCGGTGCCGGAGGTCCTGGACGCGCTCGGCCCGCTCATGGAGTTCCCGGGCGTGTACGTCTTCGGGTCCAACGACTACTACGGGCCCCGGCTGCGCAACCCCGCCCGCTACCTCCTGGAGAAGGCCCAGGGGCGGCACGGCCTCAACGGCAACGCCCCCGTGGTCGGAGCGGTCCACAACCCGTGGGAGGGCATGCGCGACGCCTTCGACGCGGCGGGCTGGGTGAACCTCACCAACACCCGCGGCCGGCTCAAGCTGCCCGACCTGGAGCTGGCCTTCACCGGCCTGGACGACCCGCACATCAAGCGCGACCGCTACGAGCGGGTGGCCGGCGGGCCCGACACCTCGGCCGACTTCTCGATGGCCGTGGTCCACGCCCCGTACCTGCGCACGCTCGACTCCTTCACGGCGGACGGCTACGAACTGGTCCTGGCGGGCCACACGCACGGCGGCCAGCTCTGCATCCCCTTCTACGGCGCTCTGGTGACCAACTGCGACCTGGACACGGACCGGGTCAAGGGCCTGTCCACGCACACCGTGGCGGAGCGGACGTCCTTCCTCCACGTCTCGGCGGGATGCGGGACCAACCGGTTCACCCCGGTCCGCTTCGCCTGCCCGCCGGAGGCGACGCTGCTGACGCTGACGGCGCGCGCCTGAGCGATTCGTCCCCTTACGGGGGTCAGCCTTTACGGTGGTGGGCATGCTCACGCCCAAGACCGCAGCCGTGCCCGCCTCCGCCGTCCTGCCCGCCGTGCGCCGGCCGGTCGCGGCGGCCTTCCGCGCACTGATCGCGCTGGCCGCCGCGACCGGCGTGGTGATCGAATGCGTCCTCGGCAGCGTTCCCGTCGTCCTGAGCTTCTTCACGATCTGGTCGAACATCGCGGTCGCGGTCGTCTTCGCGCTCTCGGCCCTGCGCGCCTGGAACGGCCGTCCCCCGCTGCCCGCGCCGTGGACCGGCGGGGTACTGCTGTGCATCGGCGTGGTCGGCCTGGTCTTCCACCTGGTCCTGGCGAACGAGTCCAGCGCGTTCAACCAGGCCGCCGAGATCGCCGGGCTCAGGGGCGGGAAGGCCGTCGCCAACCAGCTCCTCCACACGGTCACCCCGATCGGCGCGGCGCTCGACTGGCTCGTCCTGACCCTCCCCGGAGCCCTGCGGTGGCGCCACGCGGCCCAGTGGCTCGCCGCCCCGGCCGCCTACCTCGCCTTCGCCCTGACCCGCGGCGCCCTCCTCTCCCCGGACGCCCGCACCCGCTACACGTACCCCTTCCTCGACGTCGCCGAGCACGGCTACGCGAGCGTCCTGCTCAACGCGGCGGTCCTCGGGCTCGTCTTCTACGCCGGCGGCCTGCTGATCGTCGGCCTGGACCGCGTCCGACCTGCGGTGCGACTCCGCGAAAACCGGATTTCGTCTCAGGGCGCGGGTGGGCTAAAGTAATCGATGTCGCCGCGACGTGAAGAACTGAGCAGTGACATCGGGGTGTAGCGCAGCTTGGCAGCGCGCTTCGTTCGGGACGAAGAGGTCGTGGGTTCAAATCCCGCCACCCCGACAGCTGAAACACCAGGTCAGGGGCCTGATCCGCGAAAGCGGGTCGGGCCCCTGACTCGTTTCCGCCTCGCGGCCGGGCCCTGGCCCGGGGGTCCCCCCGTGCTGGTCCCCCGCTTGTTTCAAGGTCGTTCCGAGGGGTGCCTCGGCATCGGGCCCATGATCGGGTCGCTCTACTCTGGAGTGTTCCTGTCAGGTGGGGTGACCGACGAAAGGCTGGGTCTCAGGTGCTGGTCGCGGACCGATATCGGCTCCGGATGTGTATCGGGCGTGGCGGCATGGGCGAGGTGTGGCACGCCACGGACGAGGTCCTCGGCCGGTCCGTCGCCGTGAAGCTGATGCTGGGGCACGAGGCGGACCCGTCGGCGGGTGAGCGGTTCCGGCTGGAGGCGCAGACCGCCGCCCGGCTGAGTCACCCCCATGTCGTGGGCGTCTTCGACTTCGGTACGTGGGACGGAAAGCTGTACCTCGTCATGGAGTTGGTCGACGGACCGAGCCTCGCCACCGACTCCGGCGCCCCCGCGGTGCTGCCCCCGGAGCGGGTCGCCGTCATCGCCGCGCACGCCGCCGCCGGGCTCGCCGCGGCGCACCGGGAGGGCGTGGTGCACCGGGACATCAAGCCCGGGAACCTGCTCGTCGACGCCGGCGGGGCCGTGAAGCTCGCCGATTTCGGCATCGCCCGGTTCGTCGACGACCCGTCGGCAGCGCTGACGACCACGGGACAGATCGTCGGCACCGGCCTCTACCTCGCCCCGGAGCGCGCGCTGGGACAGCCGGCCTCGTCGGCGTCCGACGTGTACTCGCTCGGCTGCGTGCTGTACCAACTCCTCACCGGGCGGCCCCCGTTCCAGGGCGACACGGCGACGGCCCTGCTGTACCAGCACATCGACACCCCTCCGGCTCCGCCCCGGCAGCTCGGGGTGGGGCTGCCGGCCGCGTTCGAGGCGTACCTCCTCTCGATGCTGGCCAAGCAGCCGGAACAGCGGCCCGCCGCGCGGGACATCGCCGACTGGTTCGCCTCCGGCGCCTGGCGCGAGCACCCCCAGCCGCACCCCCAGCCCCTCGCGCAGCCCCACGCCCCGTCCCACCCCCGGCCGCACGCGCAGGCGCCTGCGCAGCACCAGCGCGCGTCCCGGCAGCAGGCCCCGCACCAGAGCGGGCCGTACCCCGCCCGGGCGCCGCACCCCGCCCCCGCCCGGACCGCGCCTCAGGGCGGGCTCCAGGGGGGGCCGCAGACGAGACCGGTGGGCGGGCCGCAGGCACGGCGGCAGGCCACGCGGCGGGGCGAGAGCGGACTCGCCGAGCTCTCCCGGCGCCGCCCCCGCAAGACGGCCGCGGCTGCCGGCGGCATCGCGTTCGTCGTCTTCCTCCTCATCGGCATGGCCTGGCTCTCGCCGGACGGCAGCGAGGCGGACACGCCGGTGGCCGACCCGACGGTGACCGCACCCCGGTGACCGTGTCCCGGTGGCCCGCTTGACCCGAACGGGCGCTGCCGGCTGGCCCGGACGGGCGGTTTCCGTTCCTCTGGGAGACATGGACACCAGGCAGATAGCACGGGCCGCCGTACCCGCCGCCGTCGCGCTCGTCCTCGCTGGTGGCGGGCCGACGGCCACCGCAGCCGATCGACCCGTTCCTCAGCCGGCCCCCGCCGGAGTCCGGTCCGAGCCGCGGGGCGAGGGCGTCGACGAGTCGGGCCCGTCCGGAGTGGCGCTCGGCCTCGGCGCCGCCGCGCTGGCCGCCGCGGTCGCCACCACCGTCGTACGCAACCGCGGGATCAGGGCCGTCCTCAGCCGGCCAGGCTCACCGCCGCCCCCAGCAGGACCAGGATCAGGCAGATCCCCAGATTGACCTTGCCGTGGTGCAGGAAGACCGCCGCGAACTCCCGGATGGTCGCGGTCGGCCAGAAGTAGGCGGCGGTGGGCGACCCGACGACCTGGCCCTCCACTCCGGCCCGACGCGCCATCAGCGCGGCACGGAAGGCGTGGAAGTTGTTGGTGACGATCACGCAGCGGGCGCCCGGGTCCATCTCGTCCATCAGCCGCTTGCTGAAGACCATGTTCTCCTCGGTCGTCTCCGAGCGGTCCTCCCGGACGATCCGGTCCTCGGGGAAGCCCCGCTCCACCAGGTAGTCCGCCATCGCGTGGGACTCCGGTACGCCCTCGTCCGGGCCCTGCCCGCCCGAGACGATCAGGACCGGCGGCCTCCCGCCCCGCGCGGCGAGCGCGTCGTACACCTCGCGTCCGCGCTCCAGCCGGCTCGCGAGCAGCGGCGGGACGCGCGTCCCTCCGATCAGGCCGGATCCGAGGACGACGACGAAGCCGGCGTCCCGGCGCACCCGCATGCGGCCGTAGAGGTAGGCGTAGCCGACGAAGCACACGAAGAGGAACGAGACGTACGCCATGACCACCAGCGTCGTCCCGACGGCGATGCCCAGCGGCCTCGAACGCGTCACCACGGCGACGATCATCAGGCCTATCAGCCCGTATATGCCCAGGCCGACGAGGAGCGAGAGCAGGTTGGAGGGGTGCCTGCCCTCCTTGCGGACCATCTTCACGCCGTTCGCGCACAGCAGCCCGGCGAGGACGACCGGGCCGAGGCAGAGCACGAGGAGCACGACGACCATCACCGTCTCGGCCACGCCCGGTGGCGCCGCGTCGATCTCGGCGAGCAGGCCGAGGCAGAGGAAGGTGACGGCGAGGCCGAGGTACACGGCGTTGCCGAACCGCCGGCGGTCGCGGAGCACGCCGATGCCGAAGAGCAGGAGGAAGACGGCGGCCACGACGAATGCGGTCATGACGGAATCGTAGACAGTCGCGCCGACAACGCCCCTGCGGAGACCGGCCGTTCCGAGGCCGGGGCGCGAGCCGCCGACGTCTTCCGGGAGGCAGCGGCCGACGGCCGCCGCGGAGGTTATCCACAGATCGCGGGCGGGCGGACCGTTCGTCGGTGGCGCAGCGCATCATGGGTGCCATGACGGAGAGCAACGATTTCACCGAGATCCCCCGCTGGGAGCAGCGCTTCCGGGCGCCGCGCGTGTCCCTGCCCGAGTGGGCGGAGGAGGCGCCGGACCGTTCGCTGTTCGTGTCCAACGCCACGGGCACGTACGAGCTGTACGCCTGGGACCGGGCGCGCGGCACACAGCGGCAGGTCACGGACCGGCCGAACGGAACGACGGACGGCACGCTGTCCCCGGACGGCCGGTGGATCTGGTGGTTCTCGGACAAGGACGGGGACGAGTTCGGCGTGTGGATGCGCCAGCCGTTCGAGGGGGGCGCCGACGAGCCCGCGGTGCCGGGTCTCGCTCCCTCCTATCCGGCGGGGCTCGCGATCGGCCGGGACGGCACACTCGTCGTGGGCCGCTCCACGGACGAGGAGGGTTCGACGATCCACCTCGTGCGGGGCGGGCAGGAGCCGGTGGAGATCTACCGGCACCGGGAGTCGGCGGGCGTGGGCGACCTGTCGCACGACGGGTCGCTGATCGTGGTGGAGCACACCGAGCACGGCGACGCCATGCACTCCGCGCTGCGCGTCCTGCGGGCCGAGGACGCGTCGGTCCTGGCCGAGCTCGACGACACCAGGGGCGGCACGCAGGAGCTGGGGCTCGCGGTCCTCGGCTTCGCGCCGGTGGAAGGCGACACCCGGCTGCTCGTCGGACATCAGCGGCGGGGGCGGTGGGAGCCGCTCCTCTGGGACGTGGCGACGGGCGAGGAGCGGGATCTCCGGCTCGACCTGCCGGGGGACGTCTCGGCGGAGTGGTATCCGGACGGTTCGGGGCTGCTGATCGCGCACAGCTACGAGGCGCGGAGCGAGCTGTGGCGGTACGACATCGCGACCGGGGCTCTGGTGGGGGTGGACACCCCGGCGGGCTCGGTGTCGGGCGCCACGGCCCGCCCCGACGGCAGTGTGGAGTACCTCTGGTCGTCGGCGGCCCGCCCGCCGGTGGTGCGTTCGACGACGGGCGAGGTCGTCCTGGACCCGCCCGGCCCGAAGGCGCCGGACTCGGTGCCGGTGGAGGACGTGTGGGTGGAGGGCCCGGGCGGCCGTATCCACGCCCTCGTCCAGCGGCCGGCCGAGGGCGAGGGGCCCTACCCGACGGTGTTCGAGGTGCACGGCGGCCCGACCTGGCACGACAGCGACGCCTTCGCCTCGGGCCCGGCGGCGTGGCTCGACCACGGGTACGCGGTGGTCCGGGTCAACTACCGGGGCTCGACGGGGTACGGCCGGGAGTGGACGGACGCGCTGAAGCACCGGGTCGGGCTGATCGAGCTGGAGGACATCGCGGCGGTCCGTGAGTGGGCGGTGGCGTCGGGGCTCGCGGACCCGGCGCGGCTGGTCCTGTCGGGAGGCTCCTGGGGCGGCTATCTGACCCTGCTGGGGCTCGGCACCCAGCCGGACTCCTGGTCGGTGGGGCTCGCCGCCGTCCCCGTCGCGGACTACGTGACCGCGTACGCGGACGAGATGGAGGCCTTGAAGGCGCTGGACCGCACGCTCTTCGGGGGCTCGCCCGAGGAGGTGCCGGGCCGGTTCGAGGCCTCGTCCCCGCTGACGTACGTCGACAAGGTCACGGCCCCGGTGTACATCTCCGCGGGCGTCAACGACCCGCGGTGCCCGATCCGCCAGATCGACAACTACGTCGAGCGGCTCGCGGCGCGGGGCGCGGTCCACGAGGTGTACCGGTACGACGCGGGGCACGGCTCCCTGGTGGTGGAGGAGCGGATCAAGCAGGTGCGGCTTGAGCTGGACTTCGCCGCGCGTCACCTGGGGACCCGGCCGGTCGCGGGGTGAGGGGGCTGCGTACCGTGGAGGGGTGTACCGGTTCCTGAGAACGCCCCGCTGGTGGGGGATCAACGTCTTCGTCCTGCTGGCGATCCCGTTCTGTCTGTTCATGGGCGTGTGGCAGCTGGGTAAGTTCGAGGACCGCGTCGACACCCACCAGGAGGCGGAGCGGGCTCCGGAGCCGGGGACGCTGCGGACCGAGCCGCTGGAGCGGCTGCTCCCGGTGGACAAGGAGACCTCGGGCCGGCACGCGAAGGCGAGCGGCCGGTACGGCGAGCAGTTCCTGGTCCCGGACCGTGAGCTGGACGGCCGCAGCGGCAGTTACGTCCTGACGATGCTGAAGACGGACGGCGGCAAGTCCCTGCCGGTGGTACGGGGCTGGCTGCCGGCCGGCGCGAAGGCGCCGGCCCCGCCGTCGGGCAAGGTCACCGTGGTGGGCGCCCTCCAGGCGTCCGAGAGCGCCGGTACCCAGGGCGTGCACGCTGCGGGCGGTCTGCCGGAGGGCCAGCTCGGCATGATCAGCGCGGGTGCCCTGCTGAACATGGTCACCGACGACGTCTACGACGCATGGGTGACGCTCACCAAGTCGCCCGCCGGCCTGACCCCGGTCCCCGCCACCGCCGCGGCGGGCACGTCCCTGGACCTGAAGGCCTTCCAGAACCTGGGCTACACCGCGGAGTGGTTCGTCTTCGCGGGCTTCGTCGTCTTCATGTGGTTCCGTCTGCTGCGCCGCGAGGCGGAGGCCCAGCGGGACGAGGAACTGGGTCTTGCCTGAGGGCTCTCCCGTGAGCCCTTGGACGCGTCAGGAGGCGTCGATGACGCCTGTGCGGTAGATGGTCCCCGCGCAGGCGTTGGGGATCGTCGCCGCGGCGGAGGGGCCGCCGGGTTCGGCGGTGTGGCTGACCGCGACGCTGCCTTCGGCCGGGGTGCCGTCCTCCGCGCCGAGCTGGGTCGCCGCTTCGTTGTTCGTGGTGTCCGTGCCCGTCGATCCCGTGGACCCGGCCGAGGTGCCGCCGGCGTCCGACGGGGTGGTCGGGTCGGGCGAGGTGCCCGTGGTCGGGCAGGTCTCGGCGGGGACCCAGGCGAACCTCACCTCGTAGGCGTTGTCCGGCTTCAGGACCAGCGCCGACGCTTCCTGCGCGGGGTCGGGCAGACCGCTCGCCGCGTCCCCGGCCGCGTGGGCGACGACCGTGATCCTGGACGGGTCGGCGGCCCCCCTGGCCTCGAAGCCCACGCTGCCGGCGCCGCTGACCACGCAGTCGCTGCCGGAGATGTTGGCGATGCGGAAGGTGCCGTACACCTTGCCGTCGGCGTCGGGCGCGCCGGCCTGGACCGAGCTGACGCCGAGCTGACCGGCCTCGCACACGCGGGCGGAGTCCGACTCGGCGTCGGCGGCGGGCGGGGAGCCGGGGACCGTGCCGCCCGTCTCGCCGGTGGCCGATGTCTCGGGCTCACCGGCCCCCGCGGCCTCGCCCTGGCTGGGAGTCGTGGCGCCGGTCGGTGTGCCCGGCCCCTTCTCGCCGCCCTCCACGCCGGTCTCGGAGCCGGTGCCGCCTTGGGCCTGCTCGCCGTGACCGGCGTTGACGGCCTTGTCGGACGCGGTCCCTCCGGAGTTGGCGACGTGCACGAACGCCGGGACGGCCGTACCGATCAGGACCACGGCGGCGGCGACGCCGACGACGGCCTGCCGCTTGCGGGCGCGGCGCGCGGGCACCGCGCGCCGCAGGTGGTCGAGGGCGCCGTCGGTGGGTTCGATGTCGGCGACAGCGCTGTGGAGCAGCTGCCGCAGCGCGCGTTCCTCGCCGCCGAAGGGGCCGTCGCCCCCGAAGAGGTCGTCGGCCTGCGCCTTGTCGGGCCCGTCGTTCACAATCCCGTGTCCCATGTCGTCGCGATCACCGTCGGGCAGCTCACTCGTACCGCCGGGCTGCCGGCCCCCGGGCTCCGAGCCACTCGGGGGCAGACCGTGCTGTGGCGGACCGTCGTCCGGTCGCGGACCGTCCGGTCGCAGACCGTCGGAGTGCGTGTCGCCGGAACTCATGCCGTCGCCTCCATCGCGACGCGCAGGGCGGCGATGCCACGCGACCCGTACGCCTTCACCGAGCCCAGGGATATGCCCAGGGTCTCGGCGACCTGGGCCTCCGTCATGTCGGCGAAGTACCGCAGGACCAACACCTCGCGCTGCCGCCGCTGCAGCCCGCGCATGGCCTTGATGAGCGCGTCGCGCTCCAGCTGGTCGTACGCGCCCTCCTCCGCGCTCGCCATGTCCGGCATCGGCTTGGAGAGGAGCTTGAGTCCGAGGATGCGGCGGCGCAGCGCGGAGCGGGAGAGGTTGACGACCGTCTGGCGGAGGTAGGCGAGCGTCTTCTCGGGGTCGCGGACGCGGTTGCGCGCCGAGTGGACCCGGATGAACGCCTCCTGGACGACGTCCTCGCAGGAGGCCGTGTCGTCGAGGAGCAGCGCCGCGAGCCCGAGCAGCGAGCGGTAGTGGGCGCGGTAGGTCTCCGTCAGGTGGTCGACGGTGGTCCCGGCGGCCACATCGTCAGCGCTCTCGCGCGGCGCGGGGATGCCGATCATTCCGGTCGTCCGGCTTCTGGTGGGCATGGGGGCGATCACCGGCATGCCGCCGGCCGGCCGTGGCCGCCGGAGCGGGCGCACCACCGTGCCGCGTACGGGGACGACGACCGTGCCCCGTGCCGGGGCGACCGCCGCGCCGCGGAGCGGGACGACCCCTGAGATGTCCAGTACCTCTGCCACGCCTGTTGGACACGCTTCCCCCCGTCAGGGTTGTACGCGTACGCCACCGTTTTCGACGGTGTGCCGTTTGCCGTCATGCGCACCCGTTCTTCCCCAATGCCCCGAATTCGCAGCACGTCGCAGCGCGCTCGCGAGGCACCGCAGGGGCGCACGCTGAGACGCGTCCCGCCCGAACTACGGTTGCAGAATGGGGGGAAGATAATCCTCGAACATCGCATCGGCCCAGTTCAAGAGCCATCTGCTGACGCCTTGATCACAGGACGTTCACAGATTCTACGAAAATGTGCGGTCACCCGACGCCGATTTCCGGACGCTCCGGGGCCTCGTGGCGAATGACCGATTCGGCGATCTGCACGGCGTTGAGGGCCGCGCCCTTGCGGAGATTGTCCCCGCAGACGAAGAACTCCAGCGCCCGCTCGTCGTCCATCGAGCGGCGCACCCGCCCCACCCACGTGGGATCCGTGCCCACGACGTCTGCGGGTGTGGGGAAGTCACCGGCGGCCGGATCGTCGTACAGCACCACGCCCGGCGAGGTCGCCAGGATCTCGTGGGCGCGGGCGACGGTGACGGGCCGCTCGAAGCGCGCGTGGACGGAGACCGAGTGGGCGGTCACCACCGGCACGCGCACGCACGTGGCGGCGACGGGCAGCCCGGCGAGGCCGAGGATCTTGCGTGTCTCGTGGCGGATGCGCAGCTCCTCGGAGGACCAGCCGTCCTCCATCGGCACGCCCGACCAGGGAATGACGTTGAGCGCGACGGGCCCCAGGAAGGGACCGGTGCCGTCCCCGACGGCGCGTCGTACGTCGCCGGGGTGGGTGCCCAGCTCGGTCCCGGCCACCAGGGACAGCTGCTCGCGCAGGGCGGCGACGCCCGCCCGCCCGCTACCGCTCGCGGCCTGCTGGGCGGTCACCACCAGCTCGCTGACGCCGAACTCGGCGTGCAGGGCGCCCACGGCGACGATCAGCGCCAGTGTGGAGCAGCCGGGGCCGGCGACGATCCCGCGGGGCCGTACCCGTGCGGCGTGGGGATTGATCTCCGGCACCACCAGCGGGACGTCCGGGTCCAGCCGGAACGCGGCCGAGGTGTCGACGACCACCACGCCCTTGGCCGCGGCGATCGGCGCCCAGCGGGCCGCGATGTCCTCGGGCGCGAGGAAGAGGGCGAGGTCGGCGCCCTCCAGCGCCTCCTCGCTCAGCGCGAGGACCTCGGTCTCCTCCCCGCGCACGGCCAGCTTGCGGCCGGCCGAGCGGGGGGAGGCGACGAGGCGGATCTCGCCCCAGACGTCGGCGTGCTGCGAGAGGAGCCGGAGCATCACCGCGCCGACGGCTCCGGTCGCTCCCACGACCGCGAGCGTCGGTTTGCCGCTCATCGGCGGCCCGTCGACGGCTCGCCGGGACCGGCCGGGACCGGCCCCGAGGCCGGGGCCGATCCCGTGCGCGCGGCCGTCAGGAGCGCCGTGTGCGCGAGGAGGTACACCGGGGACACCGGTTCGTCACCGACCGGTGCCGCCGTAGACCACGGCCTCGTCCGAGTCGCTGTCGAGACCGAAGGCGGTGTGGACCGCCGTCACGGCCTCGTTCACGTCGTCCGCGCGGGTGACGACCGAGATGCGGATCTCGGAGGTCGAGATCAGCTCGATGTTCACGCCCGCGTCGGACAGCGCCTGGAAGAAGGAGGCGGTGACGCCCGGGTTCGTCTTCATACCGGCGCCGACCAGGGAGATCTTGCCGATCTGGTCGTCGTAGCGCAGCGACTCGAAGCCGATCGCGCCCTTCGCCTTCTCCAGGGCGTCGATGGCCTTGCGGCCCTCGGCCTTGGGGAGGGTGAAGGAGATGTCCGTGAGGCCGGTGGAGGCGGCGGACACGTTCTGGACGATCATGTCGATGTTGATCTCGGCGTCCGCGATCGCACGGAAGATGGCCGCGGCCTCGCCCGGCTTGTCCGGCACGCCGACGACGGTGATCTTCGCCTCGGAGGTGTCGTGGGCGACGCCCGAGATGATGGCCTGCTCCACCTTGCGGTCCCCTTGCGGCTCGTTGCTGACCCATGTGCCCTGAAGTCCCGAGAAGGACGAGCGGACGTGGATCGGGATGTTGTAGCGGCGTGCGTACTCGACGCACCGGTGCAGCAGCACCTTGGAGCCGGAGGCGGCGAGCTCCAGCATGTCCTCGAAGGAGATCCAGTCGATCTTCTTCGCCTTCTTGACGACCCTCGGGTCGGCCGTGAACACACCGTCGACGTCGGTGTAGATCTCGCAGACCTCGGCGTCGAGGGCGGCGGCCAGCGCCACGGCGGTGGTGTCGGACCCGCCGCGCCCCAGGGTGGTGATGTCCTTCTTATCCTGGGACACACCCTGGAAGCCGGCGACGATCGCGATGTTGCCCTCGTCGAGGGCGGTACGGATCCGGCCCGGCGTGACATCGATGATGCGCGCTTTGTTGTGGACCGAGTCGGTGATGACGCCGGCCTGGCTGCCCGTGAACGACTGGGCCTCGTGGCCCAGGTTTTTGATCGCCATGGCCAGCAGCGCCATGGAGATCCGCTCTCCGGCGGTCAGCAGCATGTCGAACTCACGCCCGGCAGGGATCGGGGATACCTGCTCGGCGAGATCGATCAACTCGTCCGTCGTGTCGCCCATCGCGGAAACCACGACGACCACTTGGTGGCCGTTCTTCTTGGCGTCCACGATTCGCTTGGCGACGCGCTTGATGCCTTCGGCATCGGCAACGGAGGAGCCTCCGTACTTCTGCACGACAAGGCCCACGTGCGCTCCTCGCTCAGTGTCTGCCGCAGTCATCACTGCGGTCGGCTCAGTTTAACGAGCAGCCCGGAATCACCGACCCTATATCACATCCTGAGATGTCCCGCTCAGGTAGTGATCACGGCCGTCGGCCCGGGCCGCCCGTGGACGACTCCCTGCCCAGGGTGGGACGCGCTACGCGGACTTGTGGGCGGGGTCACAGGCCGAAGCCGCGGACGGGGGCGGGGCGAGTGGCTTTCCGGGGCCGGAACGCCTGCGGCCCGGTGGGCCGCCGTCCCCTCGCCCCACGCACGGGACGCTACTTCTTCACCACGCGCACGCCGATGCCCAGCGGGCCGCCGATCTCCGCCGCCATGACGCGGCCGGCCTCCTCCGCGAGGTCGTCCTCCGCCAGGTCCTCGTCCGTGTCGAGGCCGTCCAGCTCCGCCAGCGGCTGGTCGAGGCGGACGTGGGAGACCAGGGACTGCAGGGCGCGCAGGGTGCCGGAGGCCGTCGGGCCCCAGTTGGAGAAGTACGAGAACTGCCACCACCACAGCGCCTCGCTCGTGCGGCCCGCCCGGTAGTGGGCCAAGCCGTGCCGCAGGTCCGTGACGATGTCGGCGAGGTTGTCGGAGATCCGGCAGGGCACCGGCGCCTTGCGGGGCTCGTACGGGTCGAAGACCTCGGAGAAGACGTCCACCGGCTCCAGGAGCATGGCGAACCTCATGCGCAGGTCGTCGACGTCCACGTCCGGGCCCGTGTCCGGCTCGTACCGCTCGTCCGGGACGATGTCCTCGTGCGCCCCGAGCCGCCCGCCCGCGAGCAGCAGCTGCGAGATCTCCAGGAGCAGGAACGGGACCGCGCTGTCGGGCTCGTCGCCCTTGGCCACTTCCGTCGTGGCCACGATGAACGACTCGATCGAGTCGGCGATCTGGACCGCGAAGTCGTCCGGGTCCTGCGTGATGGAGTGCAGCGTGGCGTCAGACATCGAGGGTGCCTCCCTTGAGCTCACGGACGAGCGCACGGGCCGTGTCGGCCCTGTCGTCATACATCTAGCAGGCGCCGCCCCTCGAAGGCACGGCCCAGGGTGACCTCGTCGGCGTACTCCAGGTCGCCGCCGACCGGCAGGCCGCTCGCGAGGCGCGTGACCTTCAGTCCCATGGGCTTGATCATCCGCGCCAGGTACGTCGCGGTGGCCTCGCCCTCCAGGTTCGGGTCGGTCGCCAGGATCAGCTCGGTGATCGTGCCGTCCGCGAGCCGCGTGAGCAGCTCCCGGATACGGAGATCGTCCGGGCCGACACCCTCGATCGGGCTGATCGCGCCGCCGAGCACGTGGTACCGCCCACGGAACTCGCGCGTCCGCTCGATCGCCACGACGTCCTTCGGCTCCTCGACCACGCAGATGACCGTCAGATCCCGGCGGGGGTCGCGGCAGATGTTGCACTGCTCCTGCTGTGCCACGTTGCCGCAGACCGCGCAGAACCTGACCTTCTCCTTCACTTCGAGCAGCGCGTGCGCGAGCCGGCGCACGTCGGTCGGCTCGGCCTGGAGGATGTGGAAGGCGATCCGCTGCGCGCTCTTGGGACCGACGCCGGGCAGCCTGCCCAGTTCGTCGATGAGGTCCTGAACCACGCCTTCGTACAACGGAACGCCCTTCTCGGGTCTGCTTGATTCTTACGGTAGTAGCTGCGGGGGCGGCTTAGAAGTGCGGGCGCGGAAGCCGGGGCGGGAACCGTGGCCCCAGGAGGGCCCGGAAGGGCTCGCGAGGGCTCAGAAACCGAGGTCCGGCATGCCGCCCAGGCCCTGCGTGAGCGGGCCCAGCTTGGCCTGCTGAAGCTCCTGGGCGTTGTCGTTGGCGGCCTTGACCGCGGCCACGACGAGGTCGGCCAGCGTCTCGGTGTCCTCCGGGTCCACGGCCTTGGGGTCGATCACCAGGCCGCGCAGCTCGCCCGAGCCGTTCACGGTCGCCGTGACGAGACCACCGCCCGCCTGCCCCTCGACCTCGGTCGCGGCGAGCTCCTCCTGAGCGCGCGCGAGGTCCTGCTGCATCTTCTGGGCCTGCTGGAGGAGCTGCTGCATGTTGGGCTGGCCACCACCGGGAATCACGGTCACTCCTGGCATTTCGACGGATACGCAGGGCATCCGGACGGCTGATGTTCGGTAGGCCGAGCCTACGTGGTCCCCGCCCGGGACGCCGCCACAACTCTTTCGAGTGAGAAACTGCGGGCTCCTCTACCTGATCACAACCCTCTTGCGGGCGGAAATCCCGGGATTCCGGGCCCACAGCCCACCATTCGGCGGTAGGAAGGGCAGGCACCACGTGCACCGCACGTCACAGATGGACACGAGCGTCGCTGAGCTGAACAGAGGAGTTCCCCGGTGAGCCAGCAGCCGGAGATGCAGCCGCCGCAGCCGCCTCCGGGGCAGCACGGGCAGCAGGGGCGTGCGGGACTGCCCGGAGAACCCGCCGCGTCCCGTGACCTGACCGGGGCGCCCTTCCCGCTCGGCGACTGGGGCGAGCCCGCCGAACGGCTGGACGAGCTGTACCGGTGGGTCGAGACGAACGCCCTGCGCACGGCGGAGTGGTACCTCTCCGACCGCGCCCGCAAGCGCCGCTGCGCACGCGCGCTCCGGGTCGGTACGGCGCTGGGCGTCATCGCGGGCGCGGCGCTGCCGCTCCTCGACCTGACGGGGGTCGCGGCGCACGGGGCGGCCGGGTGGGGCTATCTGTCCCTGCTGCTCGCGGCGGCCTGCCTGGCGTGCGACCGGTACTTCGGGCTGACGTCCGGCTGGATAAGGGACGTGGCGACGGCCCAGGCCGTGCAGCGCAGGCTCCAGGTGCTGCAGTTCGACTGGGCGTCCGAGAACGTGCGCGAGGTGCTCGGGCCGACCGAGGGGACGGCGAGCGAGGCGGCGGAGCGGTGCCTGGGAGTGCTGCGGCGCTTCTCGGAGGACGTGACGGAGCTGGTGCGGGCCGAGACGGTGGACTGGATGGTCGAGTTCCGTTCCGGTCCCGCGCCGCTGGCCCTGCAGTCGGTCGGCACCGGCCCCTCCCGTCCGGACGCCGGCCCTCCGACGCACCGCTTCCCGCTGCCCCCGGGCACCCGCCCGAACATGCCGAGGCAGCGCCCGCCGGAGCCGCGCTGACCGGAGGGGCGCCGGTCTCCGCGCGCCCCTCCGCCGGACCGGGGACGGATCAGCTGAGGATGATCATCGATCCCTGCCCGAGGCTCCGCGTCGCCGCCGCGTGCAGCCCCAGCCACACATGACGCTCCCGGGCGAACGGATTGTCGTCGTACGCGACCGGCACCGCCGGTTCCTCCAGCGAGGTCGGCCGCTCCGGCGGCAGCGGCGCGGCCGGCGGGTTGGCCGGATCGATCCCGAGCGCGGGCGCCACCAACTCCAGCTCGCGCAGCAGCCCCTGCGAGGACCCGAGCGGGCCTCCGCCCTCCAGGAGCTCGTCGTTGGAGAGGGGGGCCGGGAAGTCCACGGGGACGTACGCACCGGCGTGGTCGTAGTGCCAGACGAGGTGGGACTGCTGCGCGGTCGTCTCGAACATCTCCAGGAGCTGCTCGTAGTCCCCGCCGAGTTCGTCGACCGGCTCGACGGGGAGGCCGCAGATCTGCAGCAGGTAGGCGCGGCGCAGGAAGTGGAGGGCGTCGTAGTCGAATCCGGCGACGGGTGCCACGTCACCGGAGAGCCCGGGCATGTAGGCGAACACGGGGACGGTCGGAAGGCCGGACGCGGTGAGGGCCTTGTCGTAGGCGGCGATCTCTTCGGCGAAGGGATTGTCGGGGCTGTGGCACAGCACGTCGACAAGGGGGACCAGCCACAGGTCACAGGCCAAGGGAGGCTCGCTCTCCGTCAGTTGCAGGGACGGCCAGGGTAATCGGCGCGGGACACGCCGCACACCCGCTGGTGACCTGCCCGTGGAGGCCCCGGGTCAACCCGCCTGTCGGTCCAGGCGGTCCGCCCACTCCAGCGACTGCGCGTTGTGCGCCCGTACATAGGCGACCGCCGCCTCCGCGTCCCCGCGGGTGATGGCGTCGACGAGGTCCACGTGTCCGCTCCACAGCCAGCCCAGCCGGTCCCGGTCGGAGCGGAGGTACGGCACGGAGAACACCCACGCCTGGACGCGCAGCCGGTGCAGGAAGTCGGCGATGTAGTCGTTCGCGGAGACCAGCCGGCCCAGTTCGCGCCAGTAGCGGATGTCGTAGCCGATGAGGATGTCCAGATCCCCGGCGCGGGCCGCCCGCGCCGCCGCCTCGCCGCGGCGCCGTACGGAGACGAGGGCGACGCCGATGCCCACGTCGGGCACGGCGGCCGTGAGCGGAGCCGGGGCGGGGGCGTGACGGCGGAAGATGCCGTCGACGACGAGCATCCGGGCCTCGACCATGCCGCGGTAGTCGTCGACCGTGAACTGGTGCACGCGGAAACCGCGGTGCTGGTCGGAGTCGAGCAGCCCCTGCGCGGACAGGTCGACCAGGGCCTCGCGAACCGGCGTCGCCGACACCCCGTACTGCTCGGCGATCTGCTTGACGGTGAACTCCTGGCCCGGTCGCAGACGCCCAGCGAGGACTTCGTCACGGAGCGCGTCCGCGATCTGCCGCCGCAGGGTGTTGCGGGTGACAGCTGCGCTCGCGGCCATGATCGTCGGCCCCCTCCGTCCGGCTTGGGACACCCTAGACCAGACGGAGGGACGCCCGGAGCGGCCGCTTCGGGCCGCGATCCGGCGGTTACGCGGTGTGCTCGTCGGCCACGCTCAGCGCCGCGTCCAGGGCCGCGAGGCCCTCCTTGGCCTCCGCCTCGGAGACGTTGCAGGCGGGTACGGCGTGGGTGCGGTTCATGTTGACGAAGGGCCACAGACCGTGCTTCTTGGCCGCCGCGCCGAAGGCCGCCATGGGGGCGTTCGCCTCGCCCGTCGCGTTGTACGGGACGAGCGGCTCGCGCGTCTCCTTGTCCTTGACGAGGTCGAGGGCCCAGAACACGCCCATGCCGCGGACCTCGCCGACCGACGGGTGGCGCTCGGCGAGCTCGCGCAGGCCGGGGCCGAGGACGGTCTCGCCGATGTGGGCGGCGTGCTCGACGACCTTCTCGTCCTCCATGACCTGGATGGTGGCGACGGCCGCGGCGCAGGCCAGCGGGTGTCCGGAGTAGGTCAGGCCGCCGGGGTAGGGCCGCTTGTCGAACGTCGCGGCGATCTCGGCGCTGATCGCGACACCGCCGAGGGGCACGTAACCGGAGTTGACGCCCTTGGCGAAGGTGATCAGGTCGGGCACGACGCCGAAGTGCTCGGCGGCGAACCACTTTCCGGTGCGGCCGAAGCCGGCCATGACCTCGTCGAGGACGAAGACGATGCCGTACCTGTCGCAGATCTCGCGGACCCCGGCGAGGTAACCGGGCGGCGGGGTCATGATGCCGGCGGTGCCGGGGACGGTCTCCAGGATGATCGCGGCGATGGTGGCCGGACCCTCGAAGGCGATGGTGTCCTCCAGGTGCGCGAGCGCCCGCTCGCACTCCTGCTGCTCCGTGGTGGCGTAGAACGGCGAGCGGTAGAGGAACGGCGCCCAGAAGCGCACGACGCCGGAGGAGCCGGTGTCGGAGGCCCAGCGGCGCGGGTCGCCGGTGAGGTTGATCGCGGTGGAGGTCGCGCCGTGGTACGAGCGGAAGGCGGAGAGCACCTTGGGGCGGCCCGTGTGCAGACGGGCCATCCGGACGGCGTTCTCGACGGCCTCGGCACCGCCGTTGGTGAAGAAGATCTTGTCCAGGTCGCCGGGGGTGCGCTCGGCGATGAGGCGTGCGGCCTCGGAGCGTACGTCGATGGCGAAGGCGGGCGCGAAGGTGGTGAGCTTCGCGGCCTGCTCCTGGATGGCGGCGACCACGCGGGGGTGCTGGTAGCCGATGTTGGTGTAGACGAGGCCGCTGGTGAAGTCGAGGTAGCGGTTGCCGTCGTAGTCCCAGAAGTACGAACCCTCGGCGCCGGCGACGGCGAGCGGATCGATCAGGCCCTGGGCGGACCAGGAGTGGAACACGTGCGCGCGGTCGGCGGCCTTCACGGCCGCGCCGGCCTGGGGGTCGGGTTCGACATGAGGGGTCATGGGCCCAGGGTAAGGACGCGCAGGTCGGAGCGGCCATGACCATCTTGTCCACCGAGACCGACCGGGACGCGACACCTTGTGAGGCGGACGGGGGCACGGGCGCACCACGGGGCCTATTGACAGCAAGCTGTCGAAATGACAGCCTACTGTCATAAGGCACGGCACCGACTCCGCAGGAGGCCCGACATGCCCCGCACCGTCCATCTCGCCGTCTACGACACCCTCGCCGACTGGGAGACGGGTCACGCCACGGCCTGGCTCGCCCGCGCCGGCCACGAGATCCGCACCGTCGGCCCCACCACCGACCCGGTCACCACCCTCGGCGGGCTGCGCGTCACCCCCGACCTGGCCCTCGCCGACCTGCGGCCGCAGGACACCGCGCTCCTGATCCTCCCGGGCGCCGACCTCTGGGACACCGGCGACGCGCTCGCCCCCTTCGCGGCCAAGGCCCGCGCACTCCTCGACTCCGGCACGCCGGTCGCGGCGATCTGTGGCGCCACCGCCGGCCTCGCCCGCGAGGGCCTCCTCGACGACCGCGCCCACACGAGCGCCATCTCCTTCTACCTCGCCGCCACCGGTTACAAGGGGGCCGCCCACTACGTCGACGCGGACGCCGTCACGGACAGGGGTGCGGACGGCGCCGGCGACCTGATCACCGCAGGGCCGACCGAGCCGGTCGCCTTCGCCCGCGAGGTGCTGGGCCGGATGGCCGCCTTCGAGGGCGAGAAACTCGACGCCTGGTACCGCCTCTTCCACGACTCGGACCCGGCGGCGTACGAGACGCTCAACGCGCAGGACGAGGATGAGGCCGCGGGCGGGAGCGCCGACGCGGCGACGGGCGCGGCCGAGGAGCCGGGGCGGTCGTGAGCCGGGAGCAGCAGGACGCCCTCTCGCGCACCGCGCTCGGGGTCTTCCGTCTGAACGGTCAGTTCCTCGCCGTGTCGGAGAGGCTGACCGAGCCCGCGGGCCTCACGGCGGCCTGGTGGCAGGTGCTGGGGGCGGTGCTCCGGGAGCCGCTGCCGGTCGCCGGGATCGCCCGGGCCATGGGCATCACCCGCCAGAGCGTCCAGCGGATCGCGGACCTCCTCGTGACCCGGGGGCTCGCGGCGTACGAGCCGAACCCGGCCCACCGCCGCGCCAAGCTCCTCACCCCGACCGCCGAGGGCCGGGCGGCGATCGGCCGCATCGATCCCGGCCACGCGGAACTGGCCGGGCGTCTGGCGGCGGAGCTGGGCGGCCTTGAGGCGCTCGCGGAGACGGCGCGGGTCCTCGACCGGCTGTCGGCGGCGCTGGAGGCGGTCGAGGCGGGCGGCCCGGCCTAGGTCGTGTCCGTACAGCCTCGCCCGGGTCACACGCCGGACGGACGTGTGGAGGGGGCGTCGGCCCCCTCCACGGAGCCGCGCGAGGCGCGGCCGTCACGGCGTCAGCAGTACAGGTTGGCACCCGTCGGCACGCCCAGGATCTGGGTGAACTGCTGGTACTTGCTCACCCGGCTCTGGACCTGGGCGGGGTTCTTGCCGTCACACTCCAGGGCGCCGTTGATCGAGCGGATCGTCTGGCCGAAGCCGGCGCCGTTGACCATCGCGTTGTGGCCGGTCATCGTGCCGGGACCGTTCTGGGTGTTCCAGTACCAGAGGCCGGTCTTCCAGGCGACGGCCGACTCGCGCTCCACGCGGTACGGGTTGTTGAGCAGGTCGATGCCGAGCGCGTCACCCGCGGCCTTGTAGTTGAAGTTCCAGGAGAGCTGGATGGGGCCGCGGCCGTAGTAGGCGGCCTGGCCGGCGGGGCAGCCGTAGGGCTGGCCCTGGTCGCAGTAGTGGGGGTAGTTCGCGGTGTTCTGCTCGACGATGTGGACCAGACCGCCGGTCTCGTGGCTGACGTTGGCGAGGAAGGCCGCGGCCTCCTGCCTCTTCACGGTGTCGCTGCCGGTGTTCGAGAAGCCCGGGTAGGCGCTGAGGGCCGCCGTCAGGCCGCTGTACGTGTAGAAGGAGTTCCGGCTCGGGAACATCTGGTTGAACTGGGCCTCGCTGA
The DNA here is from genome assembly GCF_055609145.1 of Streptomyces sp. NPDC036822. NCBI lineage: Bacteria > Bacillati > Actinomycetota > Actinomycetes > Kitasatosporales > Streptomycetaceae > Streptomyces > Streptomyces sp. NPDC036822. The sequence goes on along the minus strand of NZ_JBVJPY010000003.1, from coordinate 473,070 downwards.
CGACGAATCCGGAGGTCGGCGGCGGGGTCGTACCACCGCCGCCGCACGTGCCCTCGTCGCGCCAGACGTCGGAGGAGCCCGGACGTTCGTTCTGCGTCCACCACTTGGCGAACCAGTTGTGGCCGTTGTAGGAGGCGGTCATCCCGCCGGTGTAGACGCTGGAGGAGTTCCACGCGGTCACACAGGCGGGCGCCGCGCCCGCCGACGCGACGGGGAGGAAGACGGCCAGTCCGACGGCCGTACAGAGAGCGGACACGAGTATGAGCAGGCGTCGCAGCATGCGCTCGTCCTTCCGTGGGGGAAGGCCAAGCGAAGCGGCTTTGGTCTGGACCTGTCAAGGTCTAGACCAAAATTCGTGACACTTCCCCGCCGCCCGTCAGTGCGTCAGCAGCCGCTCCAACATGCCTGTCAGCAGCGCCTGTTCGGACGCCGACAGGGCTCCCATCAGCTCGTTCTGGACGCCGTCGAGGATTCCGTCGAGGCGCTGGAGGTGCGCCCGGCCGCCCGGGGTCAGGGTGACGACATTACGGCGGCGGTCCCCGGGGTCGGGGGTGCGCTCGACATGGCCCTGCCCGGCCAGCTCGTTGATGACGGCGACGAGATCGCTGCGGTAGATGCCGGTGCGGCGGCTCAGTCCGGCCTGACTGGTCGCCCCGAACTCGTCGAGGGAGACCAGCACCGCGTAGTGCCACTTACGGGCGCCCTCCTCGGCCAGGCCCGCGCTCACCAGCCGGTCCGCCCGCGCGGCGGTCAGGGCGAGGAGGCGGCTGGGCAGCGCGCGGAGGCGGGCGGGGGTCCGCCGCTCGTCCGCCTCGGAGGCGCCGTCCGCGGCGTCGGGGTTCATGGCCGCAGGTTACCCGTCGGCGTGAGGGCCCCGAACGATCACGCACGGTCGCATGGCGCCGGCCCGGGCGGCAGATCCGCCACCCGGGCCGGCGCCCACGGTCCTTGGCCCGGAGGCGTCCCCGGGCGGGGTTCCCGGACCAGGGGCACCGGGCGCCCCAGACCGGGTTCTCACACCAGGAGCACCAGGCGACCCGGGCGGTGGCCCGCCTCCACGCGGCGGTGTGCCTCGGCCGCGAGTTCCAGGGGCATCACGTCGGCCACCCGTGTGACCAGGTCGCGCGAGGCCACCAGCTCCAGCGTCTCCTTCAGCCGGGCCGCGTCCGGCGTGCCGCGCACCGCCGTCACCGAGATGCCCCGTTCGGGGGTCGGCATCCGCTCGGCCGAGGCCGAGACGAAGACGCCGTCGTCCTTCAGCACCGGCAGCAGGGGGTCGCCGATCAGCGCGGCGTCGAAGACGCCGTCCACGCGCTCCGGGGCGGCCGCCAGGAGCTGGGTGATCACGTCTTCGGGCGCCCCGCGGCGCACGGTGTGCTCGGCGCCGAGGACCCGCAGCTCGGCCTCGTCCCCCTCGTTCGCGACGGCGAGCACCCGATGACCGGCGGCGGCCGCGTGCTGCACCGCGAACCTGCCCACCACCCCGCCCGCGCCCGTGACCAGCACCACGGAGTTCGCCGGGAGGCGGAGCAGATCGACGGCCTGCTGGGCGGTCAGCGAGGAGAGCGGCACCGAGGCCGCGGTGGTGAAGTCGACCTCGTCGGGCACCGGGGCCAGCCAGGCCGGCTCGACCTGGATGATCTCCGCGTAGGTGCCGGCGCCGGTGCGCTCCTCCGCCCAGGGCACGAACCCGGCCACGCGCGTGCCGGCGGGCATGCCCGGGGCCGGGTCCATGAGGGTGCCCGCGAAGTCGGAGCCCAGGACGAACGGCGGCGCGAGGTCGCCCAGACCCGCGGCGAACCGGCCGGAGCGGATCTTCAGATCCGTCTGGTTCACCCCGGCGGCCTTCACCCGGACCCGTACCCGCCCGGGGGCGTCGGCGGTCTCCGGCTCGGGCCGGCGGGCCATTCTCAGCACCTCGGGACCGCCGTAGGCGGTCACTTCGACGACACGCATGGGGTTCCTCTCCGACGGGGCCCCCTCGTGGCCATTACACCCACGCCCCCGGTCCCCAGCAACAGCAGCGCCGCCACCTGAAGGAAGGGAGAACTCCAGGTGGCGGCAGGCGACACCGCCCCCGCGCTCGCACAGACGTCCGTACCGTCCCGGCCATGGAGTGGATTACCGCAGAGAACGTCATCGCCGTGGTCACCGCGCTCATCGGTGTCCTCGTCTCGGCCGGTGTCGTCACCTACGAGCGCTTCATGCAGCGGGGCCGGCGGCTCGGCTACCGCGTCCAGCTCAACACCCCCCTGCGCGACGGCGACCAGACCGTCGGGGACATGACCGTGCGGGTCGGCGAGGTCGGCGGCACGGACGGCTCGACGCTCGTCCTGCTGCGGATCGAGAACGACGGCCTGAAGGACATCCACCACGCGGACTACGAGCGGTCCGACGGCTTCGAAGGGCTGAGGGTCACCTTCGACGACAAGACCGTGCAGGCCGTCGTCGCCACCGTCCCCCAGCCCTTCGAACGGATCAGACGCCACCTGGAGGCGGAGCCCCGGCTGCGCAAGGAGGGCAACGCGGTCCTGATGCCCAAGGTGGCGCTCGGCCGCAAGCAGTACTTCAAGCTGCTCGTCCTGCTGTCCGGCCGGGTGGACCTCGACGAGATCGAGCTCACCGGCACGCTCCGGGAGACGGACGTCCACCGCAACCACAGCAGGAGCGTCGACGACCGGACGCCGACGTTCAGCCCGGCGGCCCGCAACATCGCCCTCGTCCTCGCCGCCTGTGTGGTCACCCTCGCCACGATCATCGTGCGCAACGAGACACCGCCGCCCATCGGCTGCGCCCGGGGCACGCTCACCGTCACCGGCTCGACGGCCTTCGCGCCGGTGGTGCGGCAGGCGGCGAAGACGTACGAGGAGGACTGCGAGGGCTCCACCGTCCTGGTCGACGCCCACGGGTCGACGGCGGGCATCCGGGAGCTGGCGGCGGCCGGGGCCGCGGGCGGGAAGGGCTCCCCGGCCGTCATCGCGCTCTCCGACGGACCGAAGCCGGGCGGCTATCCACAGCTGCGGGAGAACAGGGTCGCCGTCTCCCTCTTCACCCTCGTCCTCCACGACGGGACGGCGGTCGGCGACCTGTCGACCGAGGACGTCCGCCGCCTGTACCGGGGCGAGATCACCGACTGGAGCGTGCTGGACGGAGGCCCGAGCCGGCGGGTCCTGCTCGTCAGCAGGGACGCCAACTCCGGCACCCGCGAGGTCTTCCAGCGCCGGGTGCTCGGCCGCAACGAGCCGGCGAACTCCTCGCGCGACTGCGAGACCCGGGACGACCTGGAGGCGCGGGTCCTGCGCTGCGAACTCGACAGTACGGAACAGGTGCTCGCGACCGTCGCCCGGCTGCCCGGCGCCATCGGCTACGCGGAGCTGCGCGCCGCCGGCGGGCGGAAGGGCCTGCACCGGATCGCCATCGACGGCCGCCTCCCCTCCGTGGACGAGATCGGCGAGTCGACGTACCCGTACCGGGAGATCGAGTACGCGTACACCTGGGGGCAGCCGGCGGCCGGCTCGCTGACCGCGAGCTTCCTCACCTATCTGAGCCGCGGCGGAGGGCAGGACATCATCCGCGCCCAGGGCCACCTGCCGTGTGCGACGCCCCAGGGCCTGCGGATCTGCGGTGAAGGCTGAGCGGGCCACGAGAACCGGCGGGTGCCGTCTGGCATCCTCTTTCGACGTGGAGCCATTGAACCCGGAAGACCCGGTCGGCATCGGCCCGTTCCGTCTGCTCGGCCGCCTGGGGGTCGGCGGGATGGGACGGGTGTTCCTGGCCCGTTCGGCCGGCGGCCGGACGGTCGCGGTGAAGGTCGTGCACGCGGAGCTGGCCGCGCAGGAGGAGTTCCGGCGCCGGTTCGCCCGTGAGGTCGCCGCCCTGGAGCGGGTCGGAGGCACGGGGACGACCCCGGTGCTCGGTTCGGACACGGCGGCCGAGCCGCCGTGGGTCGCCATCGGCTATGTGCCGGGGCCCTCGCTGCGGGAGGTCGTGGGCGAGGAGCCCGGGCCGCTCCCTGCGTCGAGCGTACGGGCGCTGGCGGCCGGGCTCGCCCGGGCGCTCACCCATGTCCACGCGGCCGGGCTCGTCCACCGCGACCTCAAGCCCTCCAACGTCCTGCTGACCGTCGACGGCCCGCAGCTCATCGACTTCGGCATCGCCCGCGCCGTCGACACCGTCACCGACGGGGGGCTGACCAGCACCGGAGCGGTGGTCGGATCCCCCGGCTTCATGTCGCCCGAGCAGGTGCGGGGCGAGAAGCTGACGCCGGCCTCGGACATCTTCTCCCTCGGCTCGGTCCTCGCCTACGCGGCCACGGGCCGCTCGCCCTTCGGTACGGCGGACAGCGGCGTCCACGCCACCATGTTCCGCATCGCCCACGACGAACCCGACCTGACGGGGCTGCCGCCCGAACTGGCCGGGCTGGTACGGGCGTGCCTCGCCAAGGACCCCTCCGGCCGCCCCGAGGCGTCCGAACTGGCCGGGACGATCACGGTCGCCGACCCCTGGCTCCCCGCCGATCTGCTGGCCCGCCTCGGCCGGCACGCGGCCCGGCTCCTGGAGGCGGAGACGGCCGCGGAGACCCCTACGGAGACGAGCGCGCGGGCGACCGCGCAGGCGCGGACCGACGGCGCCCCGGTCGCGGGCGGAGCGCTCACTGACGACGGCTCGACCCGCCCTGTCCCCTCCGGCAGGGGTTCCGGTGACGAGCCGACCCCCCTGCCCGTTCCCGGGCCGCCGCGCCGCCGCCGCCGCACGGCCGTGGTCGCGGCCGCCACCGCGCTCGCCGTCGCCGTGGCGGCCGGCCTCACGTACGTCTTCTGGCCGGATCCCTCCACCGGGCCGGACGAGCGGAAGAACCGGGCACGCGGCGAGACGGGCAGCGTGGCGGCCCGCCCGGCCGGCATCGTCCCGGCCGCGTTCCTCGGTGCGTGGGAGGGCGTGATGCGCGGCTCCGCCGACCACCCCAGGGAGACCTCCCGGATCGAGATCACCCAGGGCGCGGCGGGGGCGAAGAGCGTCGTGTACGTCCAGGTCACCGACGAGCGGCTGTGCATGGGGCGCTCGCGGCTCGTCTCCGCCGACGAGGACAAGGTCGTTCTGGGCGCGTCCGACGTGACCACCAGCGTTCCCGCCCAGCGCTGCACCGCCGCCGCCCACCAGACCCTCAGCCTGCGCTCGCCCGACGTCCTGGAGTGGACCTCGGGCACCGCGAAGGCCGCCTTCCGCAAGGCGGGGACCGGCACGGACATCGTCCCCGCGCGGTTCGTGGGGGCCTGGAGGACCGAACCGGACCCGCTCGTCTTCGGCCCGAACGCCGACCGCTACTCCGACGAGCTGACCATCACCCAGGGCCCCGTGGGGGCGCCGCTCTTCCGCTTCCAGCGCGGATTCCCCCGCCTGGACGACGAGGGCAATCCGACACCGGATGCGGTCAACTGCTCCTCCACGGCGCTCCTGGCCGGCGCCGGCACACCCCTGATCATCGGCCCGCACACCCCCGACCCGGACTCCTCGGACCGTGACTGCGAGCACAGCGGCACGGCCGGCTATGTGGCCATGGACCGCTTCAAGGGCCGCGACCGGCTGCTCGTGTACCCCATGCTCGACGGGGAGCCGAACGAGTACTACCGCCGCTGAGGGCTGCCACGGGAACGGCCGGGACAGCCGCGGCCGGCGGTGCTCAGGCTCCGATGAGTTCCAGGACGGCCCGGACGGAGTCCAGGACGGGCTGGCCGATGGCCCCGGCCGTCGCCGCGATGCCCGCGACGGTCATGAGGGCGCGACGCCGGTCCTCCGGCGGTGTGTCGGACGCGGGAGCGGCGAGAGCGGGGAGCGCCTCGTCGATGGACTGCGCCGTCGCGGACGGTACGTTGCCGCGCAGCTCCCGGACGAGCTGGAGCAGCTCCGCCACGGCCGCCTCGAGGGCGGGTGAGGAGGCCTGCGCGCCGACCGTGCCCGACTGGTGGTTGACCATGCCGGTGTTGTTCGTCCCGCCGTGCATGTTGACGGTGTTGCCGTAGTAGTAGTTGTTCTCGCTCATGCGCCGGCCATCCCCACGTTGCCCGTTCCGCCGTACATGTTGACGTTGTCGCCGAAGTAGTAGTTGCTGGGGCTGATCGTCAGCGTCTCCACCCTCACCTGGAACTCCGTCTCCGGGTTCTCGATGGCGTGCGCGATGGAGTGGACGAGCTGTCGCAGCTGGTCGGGGTTCTGCGCCGTGACCAGCGCGGTCGACGGCCCGGACGTCTCCACGGCCAGGACGAAGTGGGACTGGGCGGACAGCACGGTGATCATGTCCACCAGGGCGTAGACCAGGACGCCGAAGGCGAGGAGCCAGACCCAGGTGAGGACCGTCTCGGCCCCCTCGCTGCCCATGGTCGCCAGCCCGCCGAGCAGGGTGAGCACGGCCGCCACCGAGAGCGTGAGCGCCACCCGCTTCAGGAAGCGCAGGACGGCCTCCTTGCGGCGGGGGTGCAGGGTGAAGGTGTAGACGCGGGCGATGTTCTGGAGCGGATAGGCCGCGCCGCCCACCCATAAGAGCCGCTTGCTGATGCTCAGATCGATGCCGTTCCCCGGCATCGCCGCCGGGAAGGGCGGGTGCTGCGGCGCCTGCTGGGGCGGAGGCGGAGGCGGAGACGGAGGCTTCGGCGGCGGTGCCCCGGTGGTGTCCATGGTTCCCCCTGAGGGTGGACCCGTTCTCGTCGGGTCGGGTCGTCGGTGAAGCCCCCATTAAGTACCCGACGTGATCTCCGCACAAGGTGGATTTCCGTCTCAAGGCCACTGACCTGCGGGCATGTTGACGCCCGCGGCCGCCGCGCGGGCGTAGTCGCGGACGAGGGTCCGGGGGTCGTCGGCACGCCAGGCGAGGGCGAAGCGGCTCGGGGCCACGCCGTGGACGGGAAGGGTGACGACACCGCCGCGGGTGAGCAGGGGCGCGTTGCCGGCGGCCACCAGGCAGATGCCGAGACCGTCGACGAGGGCCTCGTAGGTCTCGTCCGTACTGGCGATCTCACCGCCGACGACCGGCGGGCGTCCCTCGCGGGCGTCCAGGGCGAGCCAGTGGGCGCGCAGTTCGGGAGCGTGCGCGGGCAGGGCGAGGAAGGGCTCGTCGAGCAGCTCGGTGAAGTCGACGCTCTCGCGGCCGGCGAGCGGATGCGTCTCGGGAAGGGCCACCAGTCGCGGCTCGGAGGCCACCACGACCCAGCGGAAGCGCTCCGGCGCGGCGAGCGGCAGCCAGACGAAGGCCACGTCGCTCGTGCCGTCGGCGAGGCCGGCCGTCGGGTCGTCCCAGCCGACCTGCCGGAGCCTCAGCCGCGCCCGTGGGTGCGTCGCGGTGAAGCGGGAGCGGATGGCGGGCAGCAGGCCGCCCCGGCCGGGGCTGGTGCTCATCCCCACGACGAGCGTGGCGTCCGCGGCCTCCTTGGCGCGCCGGGTCGCCGCCCACGCCTCGTCCCAGGAGGCGAGCACCGCGCGGGCGTGCGGGAGCAGGGCCGCGCCGACGGACGTGAGCCGCACCCCCTGCCGGCTCCGGTCGAAGAGGGGGGCGCCGAGCTGTCGTTCCAGGGCCCGTATCTGTTTGCTCAGCGCGGGCTGCGAGACGAAGAGCCGTTCGGCGGCCCGGGTGAAGTGGAGCTCCTCGGCGACCGCGACGAAGTACCGCAGCTCCCGCCCGTGCACGTCCGTGGTCATGCCCATGGGTTATCACGACGGATCTTGGACGGGCAACAGCCTCTGGGCGCAGGCTTGTTGGCGACCGGGCATCCGGCGAGGACACGGACGAGGGAGTACGGACATGAGCAAGGTCTGGCTGATCACCGGCGCCAACAGCGGCTTCGGGCGCGCCTTCGCCGAGGCCGCGGTCGCCGCCGGCGACGTCGTGGTCGCCGCGGCCCGTCGCGTCGGCACGCTGGACGACCTGGTCGCCGCCCACCCCGACCAGGTCGACGCGGTCACCCTGGACGTCACGGACACCGCCGCGATCGAGACGGTCGTCCGCGACGTCGTCGAGCGGCACGGGCGCGTCGACGTGCTCGTGAACAACGCGGGACGCACGCACGTGGGGTCGGTCGAGGAGACCGGCGACGCCGAGCTGCGCTCCCTCTTCGACCTGCACGTCTTCGGCCCGGCGGCGCTGACCCGCGCGGTGCTGCCCTCCATGCGGGCGCGCCGCTCGGGCGCGATCGTGCAGCTCAGCAGCGTCGGCGGCCAGATGTCGATGGCCGGCTTCGGTGCCTACAGCGCGACCAAGTTCGCCCTGGAGGGGATGTCCGAGGCGCTGGCCGACGAGGTGCGCCCGCTGGGCATCGACGTCCTGATCGTGGAGCCGGGCGCCTTCCGCACGGCCCTGTTCGGCAGCCACACCCTCAGCGGGGACGACATCCCCGACTACGCGGAGACGGTGGGGGCGACCCGGCGGTACGTGGAGACCGGCGGCGGTACGCAGGCCGGTGACCCGGCGAAGGCCGCGGCGGCGGTCCTCAAGGCCCTCGACGCGGAGCGCACCCCGCTGCGGCTGGCCCTCGGCGACGACTCGATCGACACCATCCTGGGCCACCTCGACCGGGTGCGGGGGGATCTGGAGGCATGGGACAAGGTGGGCCGGGACACCCGGCTGGACGAGCGCTGACGGACGCGCGAGGCCCGGGGAGCGCTGACGGACGCGCGAGGCCCGGCAAGCGCTGACGGACGCGCGAGGGCCCGCACCCCGGGGATCGGGGTGCGGGCCCTCGCGCAGGTGCTCCCGCGTGTCCTACAGGAACGAGTTGATCTCGATCGTCTCGGTGCGGCCGGGGCCGACGCCGATCGCGGAGATCGGGGCGCCCGACATCTCCTCCAGGGCCTTCACGTACGCCTGCGCGTTCTTCGGCAGGTCGGCGAAGGTCTTGGCCTTGCTGATGTCCTCGGACCAGCCCGGCAGCATCTCGTAGACCGGCTTCGCGTGGTGGAAGTCGGTCTGCGAGTACGGCAGCTCCTCGACGCGCTTGCCGTCGATCTCGTACGCGACGCAGACCGGGATCTGCTCCCAGCCCGTCAGCACGTCGAGCTTGGTGAGGAAGAAGTCGGTCAGGCCGTTGACGCGGGTGGCGTACCGGGCGATGACCGCGTCGAACCAGCCGCAGCGACGGTCACGGCCGGTGGTGACACCGCGCTCGCCGCCGATGCGGCGCAGCGCCTCGCCGTCCTCGTCGAACAGCTCCGTCGGGAACGGGCCGGCGCCGACACGGGTCGTGTAGGCCTTGAGGATGCCGATGACCCGGCTGATCTTCGTCGGGCCCACGCCGGCACCGGTGCAGGCGCCGCCCGCGGTCGGGTTCGAGGAGGTGACGAAGGGGTACGTGCCGTGGTCGACGTCCAGGAGGGTGCCCTGGCCGCCCTCGAAGAGCACGACCTTGTCGTCGTCCAGCGCCTGGTTGAGGATCAGGGTGGTGTCGGCGACGAAGGGCCTGATCTGCTCCGCGTACTGGAGCATCTCCTCGACGATCTGCGCGGCATCGATGGCGCGGCGGTTGTAGAGCTTGGCGAGGAGCTGGTTCTTGCCCTCGAGCGCCGCCTCGACCTTCTGGTTGAGGATCGACTCGTCGTAGAGGTCCTGGACCCGGATGCCGACGCGGTTGATCTTGTCGGCGTAGGTCGGGCCGATGCCCCGGCCGGTGGTGCCGATCTTGCGCTTCCCGAGGAACCGTTCCGTCACCTTGTCGAGGGTGACGTTGTACGGCGTGATGAGATGCGCGTTACCACTGATGAGGAGCTTGGACGTATCGACGCCACGCTCGTTCAGCCCGCTCAGCTCGGAGAGCAGGACCGCCGGGTCGACGACGACACCGTTTCCGATCACCGGGGTGCACCCCGGGGAGAGGATTCCGGAAGGGAGAAGATGCAGCGCGTACTTCTGGTCGCCTACGACGACGGTGTGGCCGGCATTGTTGCCGCCCTGGTAACGCACCACATAGTCAACGGATCCACCGAGGAGGTCGGTGGCCTTTCCCTTGCCCTCGTCACCCCACTGAGCACCGAGCAGCACAAGTGCGGGCACAGGCGTACACCCCTTCCGGGCGGGGCATGTCAAGGTCAGCGGGCGTCCGCCGCCTCACCGGTGTGCCCCGGAATAGACGAAGCCCCTGGCGCAATAGCGCAAGGGGCTCTTGCACAAAGATGCTACCCGAGGAAGGACCGAGGTGTCGGCTCACGACCAGCTGCTGGTGGTCATCGACCCGGTCGCCCGCCGAAGTGACGGCGAGTCCGTACGGATCGCGAAAGATGTCCTGTGTGCGGGAGCGGAAGCGAAGATCTGCCTCCCGAACAGCCCGGAAGAGTTCTCCCGGGCCCTGGCGCGGCGGGGGTCGCGCCGCCCCGTGGTGGTCGGCGACGACCGCACCCTGCTACGCACGGTGACCCTGCTGCACCGGGAGCGTGAGCTCGCGCACGGGGAGCTCTCGTTCGTTCCGATCGGTGCTCCGGGTTCCCTCGAAGTGACGCATGCCCTCGGCGTGCCGCAGAGCGCGGTGGCGGCGGCCCGCGCGGTCCTGGACGGGGCGGTACGCCGCCTGGACCTCCTGGTGGACGACAGTGACGGGGTCGTCCTGGGCGATCTGCGCGTCCCGGCGGTGCCGGGCGACGTCCTGGGCCTCGCCCCGCCGACCGTCTGGGGCACCTGCCGCTCGCTGGTCCGCACCCTGGTGCGGCCCTCTCCCGCCCATCCGGCGGTCCGCACGTACCGGCTCCGGGTGGAGGCGGACGGCGTCCTGCTCAGCGACGTGAACGCGCCGGTGGAGGGGGTGACGGTCCGCTCCCTGGGCGGGATGGCCGACGTCACGGTGCTTCTCCCGTCCGCGCCGTCGTTCCACACCACCGCGCACGTCCTCACGGTGTCCGGCCCGGACTTCCGCTACCAGGCCGACTCCGTGGTGGCGGGCCCCGTGCGCCGCCGGACCTGGACGGTCCTGCCGGGGGCTTGGGGCCTGACGCTGCCGAAGGAGGCGAGGAAGCCGCAGGACGCGAGGAGCTAGGGAGTCCGGGCCGGGTGGCTCGACGGATGCCGCGCCGCCCCGGCATCCGCCGAGGCTCCGTACCCCCGGGCCGTCACACCTCCACGAGCAGCTCGTCGAAGCCGCGGATCACGAAACCCGGCTTCCACGTCGGCTCCGCGGCGAGGCGCAGCCCCGGCGCCCGGCGCAGCAGCTCGCCGAAGATCGCCGTCAGTTCGAGCCGGGCCAGCGGGGCGCCCAGGCAGTAGTGGATGCCCGCGCCGAAGGTGATGTGCGGATTGTCGGCGCGGGAGAGGTCCAGGACGTCCGCCGTCGGGCCGAAGCGGGCGGGGTCGCGGTTGGCCGAGCCGAAGAGGAGGGCGACCTCCGAGCCGCGCGGGATCACCTGGCCGCCGATCTCGATGTCGTCGAGGACCCAGCGCTCGAACATCTGGAGCGGGGTGTCGTACCGCAGAAGTTCTTCCACAGCTGTGGACAACTTTCCGGGTTCCGGACGGGCGTCCTGCCGGAGAAGCGTCCACCAGCCGTTGACCGTGGTGTTCACCGTCGCCTCGTGGCCGGCGTTCAGGAGCAGGACGCAGGTGGAGATCATCTCCTGTTCCGTCAGCTCCTCCACGCCGATGAGCGCGGAGATCAGATCGCCACCCGGGGTCTTCCGCCGCCGGGCGATCAGCTCCCGCAGATAGTCCGAGAACTCGATCGACGCCCGTACCGCCCGCTGCGCCGTCTCCGGGGACGGGTTCAGCTCGAACATCCCGCAGATGTCGGCCGACCAGGGCCGGAGCCGGTTCCGCTCCTCGTCCTCCTCCGGGATCCCCAGCATCTCGGCGATCACGGCGACGGGCAGCGGCTCGGCCACCTCGGCGAGCAGGTCCCCGCCGCCCCGGGAGACGAGGCCCCCGACCAGATCCCCGGCGAGCCGCCCCACCATCGGCGCCAGGTTCTCCACCGTCCGCGGCGTGAACGCCTTCGAGACGAGCCGCCGGATCCGCGTGTGGTCCCCACCCTCCAGGTCGAGGAGCCCTTGGTCGTTGAGGGTGTGGAAGGGCTCGTGCGCGGCCGGCGGCGCCTCGCGGCCGAACTCCTCATGGGTGAAGCGGTGGGTGTAGGTGCGGCCGAGCCGCCGGTCCCGCAGCAGCGCCGACACGTCCGCGTGGTGCGGGATCAGCCACTGCCGGGTCGGCGCGAACCAGTGCGCGCGGCCACGGGCCCGCAGCTCGGCGTACGCGGGATAGGGATCGGCGACGAACTCGGGCGACCACGGGTCGAAGGCAACGTCCATGGCCGGACGCTACCCGCCCACCCGCACCAGCCTCGCCTCGTACGCGAAGACCGCCGCCTGCGTCCGGTCCCGCAGACCCAGCTTCACCAGGATCCGGCTCACATGCGTCTTGATCGTCGACTCGGCCACCACCAGGTGGTCCGCGATCTCCGCGTTGGAGAGCCCCTGCGCGATCAGCACCAGGACCTCCGTCTCCCGCTCGGTCAACTCCCCCACCTGCGACAACGCCGGCTGCCTGGGTGATTCGACCGCCTTCGCGAACTCGGTGATCAGCCGTTTGGTGACCGTCGGCGCCAGCAGCGCCTCCCCCGCGGCCACCACCCGTACCCCGTCCGCGAGCTGCCGCGCCGACGCGTCCTTCAGCAGGAAGCCCGAGGCCCCGGCGCGCAGCGCCTGGTAGACGTACTCGTCGAGATCGAAGGTCGTCAGGACCAGCACCTTGGCGTCGGCGTCCGCGGCCACGATCTCGCGGGTCGCCTCGATGCCGTTCATCTCCGGCATCCGGATGTCCATGAGGACCACGTCCGGGCGCAGCGCCGCGACCTGCGCGACCGCCTCGCGGCCGTTGACGGCCTCGCCGACGACCTCGATGTCCGGCATCGCGCCGAGCAGCACCGAGAAGCCCTCGCGGACCATCATCTGGTCGTCGACGATCAGTACACGGATCACTGCTCGGCCTCCTCGCGCGCCACCGGGACGAACGCCGTGACCTCGTAGCCACCGTCCTCGGTGGGCTCGGCCGTCATCTCGCCGTTCAGCATGGTGACACGTTCCCGCATGCCGGTGATCCCGTGGCCCGCCCCGGGGGAGGGCTTGGAGACGCCGCGCCCGGGTCCGTTGACGATCCGCAGCCCGAGACCGCCCAGAACGTAGCTGACCTCGACCTTCGCCCCGGCGCCCGGCGCGTGCCGCAGCACGTTGCTCAGCGCCTCCTGGACGATCCGGTACGCGGAGAGCTCGACCCCCTGGGGCAGCTCGCGGACGGCGCCGGTCACCGTCTTCTCCACGTCGAGCCCGGCGTCGCGCACGTTGGCCACCAGCCCGTCCAGGTCCGCGAGGGTGGGCTGCGGGGCGTCGGGGGCCTCGTAGTCCTCCGCCCGTACGACCCCGAGGACGCGCCGCAGCTCCGTGAGGGCCGCCACCGCGTTCTCGCGGATCGTGACGAACGCCTGCTCCAGCTCCGGCGGCGGGTTCTCCACCCGGTAGGGTGCCGCCTCCGCCTGGATGGCGACCACCGACATGTGGTGCGCGACCACGTCGTGGAGCTCGCGGGCGATGGTGGTGCGCTCCTCCAGGAGGGTGCGGCGGGAGCGCTCGTGCGCGGTCACGGTCTGCTGGGCGGTGACCTCCTGATCGGCCTGCCGGCGGACCTGGACGACGGTGACGACGAGCAGCGCGAGCGCGGCGACGAAGAGGAGCGGCGCAGCGTCGGTGGTGTCACCGCCCATCCCCAGGAAGAACTCGGCGAAGACCGCGTATCCGCAGGTCATCAGCCACATCCAGGCGGCGGTACGGGGCCGGGTGCGGGCGGCGACCACCGTCATGACGATGACGTGCGCGGCGAACATGTTCGGCGACCAGGGCCAGCCGTCCCCGAAGCCGCCGACGAACCCCAGGAACGGGGTGGCGGCCAGCGACGCCCAGAAGGCGAGCACCGGGCGGACGAGGGTCATCAGCACGATCAGCGCGGGCCCGAAGGCGTAGATCGCCATCAGCGGAGGCGCCGAGCCCTCGGCGGCGGCGGCGCCGATCAGGAAGACGAGGAAGGCCCAGCCGGCGACCACCGCGTGCGGGGTCCATCCCGCTCGGGCGCGTATCCGGTCCGGCAGCCGTCTCGCGATCCGCCCGTCCAGTGCCGCCATCGGCAGCGGGCGGTAGGCGAAGGCGTTGCGGAAGAGGTCCTTGCGCAGCCCTCCGAGCGCGCCCTGGGCCAGGCGGAACTCGGGGCTGCGGCTCTGTTCACGGGTCTGGGTCACGTCGTCCACGGTAGGCGGGCCGGGGGGCGCGGTCGTCACCAGGAATATGGATCCTTCCGCCTCCCCCCTGAGTACTACCGGGGACGACGCCGAGGGTCAGAACGCGAGCTGGGCGATCTCCTCCGCCACCACCGCGCACGCGTCCGCCGCCGGGTCGATCAGCGGGAAGTGGCCGACGTCCTGCAGGAGGGTGAACCCGACCGTCTCCCCCGCCTTGGCCGCCGCGTCCACGTACGCCTCCGCCACGGCCTGCGGGACGACGACGTCGTCGCGGCCCTGGACGATCGTGGTCGCGATCCCGGTCGGCAGCAGCAGCGCGGGGTCCGCGTACCGGGCCCGTACATCGAACTCGCCGTCTCCGCCCATGAGTTGGGTCACGGCGCCACCGCAGACGGCCAGCTCGACCGCCCGGTCGAAGTGGGCGATGGGGGCCAGGGCGACGACCCCGCGCAGCGAGGGCGGGGCCGGCAGCCGCCAGGGCGAGTCCGCCGGGACGACGTGCCGGGAGGCGGCCCACAGGGCGAGGTGGCCGCCCGCGGAGTGTCCGGTGAGCACGATCCGCCGCGGGTCGGCCTGCGGCAGGTGCTCGGCGGCCAGCCTGGGGACGGCGTCGAGCGCGGCGGCGACGTCGTCGAAGGTCTCCGGCCATCGCCCGGCGACCGGGGTGGTGCCGCCCTGCCGGGGGATGTCGCTGCCGCGCCGGTACTCGACGTTGGCGACGGCGAAGCCGCGGCGGGCCAGGAAGTCCACGAAAGGAGTCAGATGCCACCGGTCGTACGGGGCCCGCCACGCGCCGCCGTGCAGCGCGACGACGAGCGGAGCCCGCTGCCGGCCGTCCCGCGGCGCGTAGAAGTCGACGATCTGGTCGGGGTGTTCGCCGTAGGCGGCGGACGCGTCGGGGGCGACGGCCGGGTGCGAGAAGGCCGATGCCTCTTCGGCTGCGTCGCGCGCGGCGGGGTCCGGCATGCTGCTCCAACCTCTCGGGGACGGGGCCGAATTGGCCTGACCTGCGGGGACCGTACCAGGACCGGGGCCCCCGCAGATCGAGCGATCATCGGACCTTCGGCCCTCAGTCGGAGACCGCCTCCGAGAGGACCCCCGCACCCGCCTTCCCGTGCCCGTCGGCGGGAGCGTCGGCGCGCGCCTCCGGCGAGCCGTGCGGCGGCACGTCCGCCAGGACCTCGGCGAGGACCCGGGCGGCCCGTTCCACGTCCGCGAAGCCGACGTAGAGCGGGGTGAAGCCGAACCGCAGCACGTCCGGGCGGCGCAGGTCGCCGACCACCCCGCGCCGGATCGTCTCGGCCATCACGGCGGGCGCCTCGGCGCAGCGCAGGGCCACCTGGCTGCCGCGCTCACCGTGCTCGGCGGGGGTGAGGGACGCGACCCGGCCCGCCGGCGCGTACTCCCGTACGCACTCCAGGAAGAAGTCCGTCAGGGCGAGCGACTTGGCCCGCACGGCGTCGAGGGAGACGTCCTCCCACACGTCCAGCGCCGCTTCGAGCGCCAGCATGGAGAGGATGTCCGGGGTGCCGACGCGGCCGCGCCGCGCGCCCTCGGCCGGGCGGAAGCCGGACGTCATGCCGAACGGGTCGGCGTGCGAGTTCCAGCCGGGGAGCGGCGAGTCGAAGGCGGCCTGATGGCGTTCGGCGACGTACAGGTAGGCCGGCGAACCGGGCCCGCCGTTGAGGTACTTGTACGTGCAGCCGACCGCCAGGTCGACGCCGTGGGCGTCCAGGCCGACGGGCAGCGCGCCCGCGCTGTGGCAGAGGTCCCAGACGGCGAGCGCGCCCGCCGCGTGGAGCGCCGCCGTGATGCCGGGCAGGTCCTGGAGACGTCCGGTGCGGTAGTCGACGTGGTTGACGAGTGCGCAGCTCGTGCGGGGGCCCACCGCGGCCGGGATGCCGGCCGGGTCGACGGGCACCAGCCGGCGGCCGGTCATCCGGGCCGCCGACTCGGCGATGTACCCGTCGGTGGGGAACGTCGTCGCGTCGACGAGGATCTCGTCCCGGTCGTCGCCGGCCAGCCGGACGGCGCCCACCACGGCCTTGAAGACGTTCACGCTGGTCGAGTCGCCGACGACGACCTGGCCCGGGGCGGCGCCGACGAGCGGGGCGAGCCGGTCGCCGATCCGCTCGGGCGCGGTCCACCAGCCGCTCTCGTCCCAGGACCGGATGCGCAGCTCGCCCCACTCGCGGGTGAGGACGTCCGCCATGCGGGCGGGGACGTGGGCGGGCAGGGCCCCGAGCGAGTTCCCGTCGAGATAGACGACCTCGTCGAGGGCGAACTTCTCGCGCAGCTTGCCGAGATCGTCCTCGGCGTCGCGCCGCAGCGCCTTCTCGCGCAAGGACTCAGACATGGCTGCGGGCCGTCCACAGCTCGGGGAACACGTTCTTCTGGGCCCGCTTCTCCAGCCAGGCCACGCCCGCGGAACCGCCCGTGCCCGTCTTGGACCCCATGGCGCGCCGGGTCGCCACCAGGTGGTCGTTGCGCCAGCGCCAGACCAGTTCGGCGACGTCGCTCAACGCCTCGCCGAGGCGCACGAGTTCGGCGTTCTGGTCGGGATCGGCGTAGATCCCGGCCCAGACCCGCTCGATCTCGGGCGACGCCTCGTACCTCTTCGACAGGTCGCGGCCGAGGACGGCGGCCGGCACGGGCAGCCCGCGCCGGGCCAGCAGCCCGAGCACCTCGTCGTAGAGGCTCGGCTCCTGGATCGCCTTCTCCAGCTCCGCGTGGACCCGGGGCGCGCCGCGGTGCGGCACCAGCATCGACGCCGACTTCTCGCCGAGCAGGAACTCCATCCGGCGGTACATCGCCGACTGGAAGCCGGAACCCTCGCCGAGGGCCCCGCGGTAGGCGTTGAACTGGGCCGGGGTGAGCTGGGCGAGCGGCCGCCAGGAGTGGTTCAGGGCCTCCAGCTCGCGTACGGAGCGCTTCAGCGCGTCCATCGCCACGGGCACGCGGTCCTCGCGCAGCGCGCGGCCGGCGGTCTCCCACTCGTGGACGATGACGGTGAACCACAGCTCCATGACCTGGGTGGTGACCAGGAAGACCATCTCGCCCGGATCGTCGGAGCGCAGGTGCTGGAGGTGGGTGAGGACGTCCGCCTGGACGTAGTCCTCGTACGGCGTCGTGCCCGCGAAGTCGAGGTTCGGGTCATCGACCGAACCGGCTCCAGAGGCATCGGGGAAGGTGGACATTTCTGTCTCCTCGATACGTATTACCGGGTAGCGGTCCGCTCCTTCCGTGTGGCAGTGGAGCCCCGGTCCCCTCGGGTGCGCGAGCTGCGTCGCACGCGTCCCCTCCGCATCATGACACGATCGGACCGCTGATGTAGCTACCGTCTTCGTCATACGGAAACGCGTTCGACTTGCATCCGTGGAGGCCCTTGATCTGCTGCATCATCACGGGCGCGAGCTTCCCCTCGCCGGGGCAGCCCATGTGCGTGCGGATGCCGATCTCGTGGCCGACCTCGTGGTTGATGATCAGGTGGCGGTACGCGGAGGGCGGGCCGGCGAAGGTCGGGGAACCCAGCGTCCAGCGCCGGAGGTTGACCACGACACCGCTCGTGGTCTCGCAGTTCAGCTCGCCGCGGGTGTTGAGGCCGTTGGCGAGGCAGAGCCTGTCGGCGGTGGCCGGGGTGGCGATCCGGATGACGAAGTCGGCGTTCTCGGTGACCAGCTGGAACCGGCCACGGCCATGGGCCGCCCAGCCCTGGGGGTGGGCGAGGATCCGCTCGATCTCGGCGGCGGCCTCACGTGCGGAGAGGGTGATGCCGTCCTCGACCTGGACGCGGTAGCGGCGCAGCGAGCCTCCGGTGCCGACGGGGGCGCCGGAGGCCCGGGCGGTGGTGAAGGTCCCGGCTCCGCTGGTGGGGACCGTCGGCTTTCCGGGCTTCGCCGTCGGCTTCGGCTTGGGCGTGGGTTTCGGGGAGGTCGTCGGCTTGGGCGGGGGCGCCGGCGGCGTGGGGCGGGGCGCGGTGGTCGTGGCCACCGGGTCCGGCGGCGGGGCGGCCGCGGCGCCGGCGCTCCGGTCGTCCCGGAGGTGGGCGAGGGCGGCGCCGCCGCCGAGGGACAGGGCGACCAGGCCGAGCACGAGGAGGAACAGCCGCGCCACGGGGCGCCGTCCGGCCCGGCCGCGCCCTCGGCGGCGGTCCGGTGCTCGTCGCCGTCCAGCGGGTGCGGCCGCGCGCTTGCCCAAGACAGACTTCTCCCCTGCGTGTGCCGGGATGGGGGAGAGGGTGGGGCCTCCGCGCCGGCGGCTCGGTCCAACGGTCCGAAGGATCGTAACCGCCCCTTCGAACGCGCCTCGAACGACCGGCGGACTATGACCGGTTTTGATGGAAGGGGGTCCGGGAGAGGGCGCCGACGGGGGCGGGCCCGGGGCCCGGGGCCCGGCGCCGGGCGGGGCGCGGGGCGGGTCCCGGGGCGGGCGCGGGTCCCGTGGCGCGGGGCGGCTCGCGGGGGTCCGTGGCCGGACCCGGGCCGGTATCCGGCGGGTCCTCCGGCTCGGCGCGGGCGTGCGGCCGGCCGCGCCGCTCGGGTGCGGCGCAGACGCGTCACCCCGGGCGCGCGGTGTCGCTCGCTCGGGGTGGGTGCCGTCTCGTACGGAAGCGCGGGCTCAGCCGAGGGTGTCGGCCGCCGTCTGGGAGGAGTCGCGCAGGAAGGTCGAGCAGCGCTCGTACTCGTCCTTCTCGCCGATGTCGCCCGCCGCCCGCGCCAGCGCGTGCAGGGCCCGCAGGAAGCCGCGGTTCGGCTCGTGCTCCCACGGGACCGGGCCGTGGCCCTTCCAGCCGCTGCGGCGCAGCGCGTCGAGGCCCCGGTGGTACCCGGTACGGGCGTAGGCGTACGACTCGATGACCCGGCCGCCGTCGTAGGCCTCGTCGGCGAGCTGGGCCCAGGCGAGCGAGGAGGTCGGGTACTTCGCGGCGACGTCCGCCGGTGCCGTGCCGCTCGCGAGCAGCTCGCGCGGCTCGGGATCGTCGGGCAGGTGGGTGGGGGGCGGTCCGCCCAGCAGGTTCTCGTGGAGTGCCATGGCCCCAGTCTGCCTCAGCGCCGCCGCTCGGTGGTCGCCGGATTCGCCGCCACCCCCGGCCCAGGACCGCCCCCGGCTCGCCCGGCGATCGACGGATCCCCGCGAACCTCCGACGCCCGCCCGGATCGACGAGCGCCGGACCGCCCCCGCCCGCCCGGCTCAACGGTCGCCGGACCGCCCCCGCTCCCCCGGTTCCAGCGGCGGCGCGGTCACCCCGCAGTGCACCCGGCAGCCCGGATGGCATTCCGCGGCCGCCTTCGGGTTCCGGACCGTCGCCCACGCCAGCACCGCGCCGGCCACCAGCAGCCCCGCGCACATCGGCATCGCCCGCCGGAAGGTCTCCCCGAACTCCTCCGCCGAGCGGTACGCCTCCGGGCCCATGCCCGCCAGCGTCGGCAGCGCCGCCACCGCGAGCAGCCCCGCCGCCCTCGCGGCCGCGTTGTTGATCCCGCTCGCCAGGCCCGCCCGGGAGACGTCCACGGACGACAGGACGGTCGCGGTCAGCGGCGCGACCAGGGCGGTCATCCCGAGGCCCAGCACGAGCAGCGCCGGCAGCACGTCGCTCACGTACGAGGCGTCCTCCCCCACCCGCAGCATCAGCAGCATCCCGGCGGCGCAGAGCAGCGGCCCCACGGTCAGCGGGATCCGCGGTCCGATCCGCTCCCCCAGCTCGCCCGACTTCGCCGACAGCAGCAGCATGAGGACGGTCGTCGGCAGCAGCGCCGTGCCCGCGCCGAGCGCGGTGTACCCCGACACCACCTGGAGCTGGAGCGTGGCCAGGAAGAAGAAGCCGCCGAACGCCGCGTACACGCACAGCGTGACCAGGTTGACGACCGTGAACTGCCGGGACGCGAAGATCGACGGAGGCACCATCGGCTCCTCACGCCGCCGCTCCAGGGCCACGAACCCGGCTCCGACCGCGAGGCCGAGGGCTCCCGCCCACCACGCCTCGGCGATCAGCGCGTAGGTGACGAAGGCGAGCGCCGCCGCACCGAGCACGGCACCGGCGACATCGAAGCGGCCGTGGGCGCTCTCGTCCCTCGATTCGGGGACGTGCCGCAGCGCCACCGGCACGCACAGCAGGGCCAGGGGCACGTTCAGCAGGAAGACCCACCGCCAGCCTGGCCCGTCGACCAGCCAGCCGCCCACGAACGGGCCGACGGCCGCCCCCACGCCGCCGAACCCCGACCACAGCCCGACCGCCCGTGCCCGGTCGTCCTTGTGGAAGCTGGCCTGGATCAGGGCGAGGGAACCGGGGGTGAGCAGCGCGCCGCCGATGCCCTGGAGGGCGCGGGCGGCGATCAGGATCCCGGCGTTCGGGGCGAGCCCGCACAGCAGCGACGCGGCCGCGAACCACACCACCCCGACGACGAACACCTTCCGCCGCCCGTACCGGTCGCCGAGGGCGCCGCCGAGCAGGATCAGGGCGGCGAGCGTCAGCATGTAGGCGTTGACGGTCCACTGGAGGTCGGCCATGTCCGCGCCGAAGTCCTCGCCGATGTGGGGCAGGGCGACGTTGACGACCGTGGAGTCGAGCAACGCCATCCCGGAGCCGAGGACGGTGGTGAGCATGATCCATCGCCCGGTTCGCGAGGCGAGCCTGATGTCCTCCATGCCTGCATGCTGCCCCGAACGCGAAGGCCCCGCCCGCCGGACGGCGGACGGGGCCCGGAACGGCCGGACGGCTCAGCGCGTGAAGTTGAAGTACTTCCACGGGCCGTAGACCGTGGCGTTCACGTTGTCGCCTGCGGCGCCGTCGATGTACGCCGAGCGGACGCGGAAGCTCATGCCGGCCGCCCCGTCGCCGTCGAGCGTCACGTACGACTTGCCGTCGGACGCGAGCCGGAAGTACTCCGAGCCCCCGTCACGCCAGGCACCGGCGTAGTAGTACTGCAGGTCGAGACGGGTGTGGCGGTCCGGGTAGGCGTTGTGCCACGTCGTGATCAGCGCGTCGGCCGACTGGCGGTAGGTCTGGTGCCAGACGTTGCCCAGCTTGGTCCACTTGTAGTGGCGGGAGAGCGCCGTCGTGACGCCGGCCCGGGTGTAGACCCCGGACTTGGCCGAGGCGTACGCGTTGCGCGCGTCGCCCGTGAAGACCGCCGTCACCGTGGTGTCGCGGCTCATCCACATCGTCGCGGACAGCTTGCCCACCGAGTTGACCGTGCCGCGCTTGAGCAGCCGCTTGGGCTCGGGGCCCCACGGGTCGGCCCAGATCTCCACGGTGCGGTTCTTGTACGTCGGGCCGAGGGTGGCCGTGTACGTCACGTTGGTGCCGTAGTTGACCGTGAGGCCGTTCCGGTCCAGCGTCAGCGCCGTCTTGACGTGCGCCACCTTGACGAGGGCCGTCCCGGAGGCCGCGGCGTGCGCGGCGCCTCCGGCGTACGCCACCTTGTAGGTGACGTTCCCGGCCGCGGTCGGGGTGTCGGTGAGCGAGAACGCCCCGCCGGCCGAGAGCGTCGTGGTGCCGAGGGCCTTGCCCTGCGGCGCCTCGACGTCGTACCGGGTCACGGCGACGGTCGTCCCGGCCGGCAGCGGCCGCGTGGCGGTGACCGTGCCGGTCACCGTCAGCGGCTTGGCGCGGGCCGCGGTCGCGGGCGCCTTGACCGTGATGACCGGCAGCGCCTTGGTGGAGTCGTCGTACACGCGCAGGGTGCGCACGCCGTAGCTGTTCTCCGAGACCGCGAACAGCTTGGCGGCGTCGGGAGCCCAGGCCAGGGCGCCCGGCAGCAGGGTGTCGGCGCCGCTGTTGCCGCCGGTGTTCGGGAAGTCGTACTGCCGCACCGGCTTCGCCGTGCCCGGCTCGAAGACGTGGACGTCCGGGTCGTACCAGGAGAACGTGCCGCCCGCGATGCTTCCGTTCGGCGCGATCGCCACGGAGTTCGGGTACGGGTTGCTGGTGTACTGGATCTGCTCGGACAGGTCCGTGGCGGAGAACGCCGGGTGGTGGTACGGCGCGCCGCTGGACGTGATGACCTGCTGCCCGTCCGGCGTGACGTCCAGCTCCTGGAGGCTGCCGTTGACCGACTTGCTCGCCTTCACGGCCGGGACGCCGGTCGAGACGTCGTAGACGGCCAGGGTCGTCGGCGACGAGTCCTTGTCCCCGACGGCCAGCACGTGCGGCGCCGCGGGGTCCGAGCCGAGCAGCAGCGTGGCGCCGCTGGACCACGTACCACCCTCGACCTGGTCGAGGGCGACGACCGGCTCCCCGCCGGTCAGGTCGAGCGAGCCGACCTCGGCCCCGGCGTACGCGAACCAGAGCTTGCCGCCGGCCTGGGCGAGAGCGCCCTGGACGTCGGCGCCCACGGCGTACGACACGGCCTGAGCGGTCTGCGTGTCGACCTCGACGATCGTGTCCTTGCCGGCCACGGCCGCGTAGACGCGGGAGGAGTCGGCGGAGAGCTCCAGGCTCTTCACGCCGGGCAGGTCCACGACGGTCGTCAGGACCGTGCCCGCGTAGTCGGTGACGACCAGCTTGCCGCCGGTCGGGTCACTGATGAAGACCTTCTGGTGGACACCGTCCACCACCATGTCGCCCACGGACGACACCGGCAGGACCTTGCTGCCGTCGGCAGCGGCGGAGCCTGCCGAACCCGCGACGAGCGCCGCGGAGCTGAAGAGAACCGCGAGCGACGTCACGGCGGAAAGAGTGCGCTTGCGCACGATGATGTGACCCCCCAATGGTCCCCGGCCCCGTTACGTCAGGGGCCGGTGAGCGAAGAGTAGATCACCGCGCCGACAGCCCGCCTCCCGGTATCGGGTGAGCGGTTCCCCCGTCCGGTCAGCGGGTCCGCAGCCTGCCCGCCGCTCTCACCAGGGCGTCCACGCCCCGTTCCGCCTTCGCCCGGGGGCAGCCCACGTTGAGCCGGACGAAGCCCGGGGTTCCGTACACCCCGCCCGGCATGATCGCGACCTTCTCCGTCTCGATCAGCTCGCGCTGGAGCGCGCTCTCGTCGATGCCGAGCGGTCGCAGATCGATCCATGCCAGATAGCCGGCCTCCGGCGGCGACCACTGCACCCCCGGCAGCCCGTCGGACAGCCGCCCGGCGAGCATCCGCATGGTGCCGGCCAGATACGCCCGCAGCTCGTCCAGCCAGGGCCCGCCCCGCCGGTACGCGGCGATGTGCGCGGTCAGGGAGAGCACGGCCGGAGAGGCGAGACCCTCGCCGGTCTCCATGCGCCGGATGAACGCCTCGCGCTCGCCGGGGTCGCCGATGATCCCGTACGAGCCGGTCAGCGCGGGGAAGTTGAACGACTTGGTCCCCGACGTCACCACGGCCCACCGCCGGCCGCGCCCCGCCTCGGCGAAGCGCGTCCAGGGCAGATGGCGCCGGCCCTCGGCCACCATGTCCGCGTGGATCTCGTCGCTGACGACCGCGACGCCGTGCCGCTCGGCGAGGGCGGCGAACCGCGCCAGTTCGTCCTCCCGCCACACCCGGCCCGTGGGGTTGTGCGGCGAACAGAGCAGCAGCATCCGGGTGCCGGGCCGGGCCAGCTCCGCCTCCAGCGCCTCCTCGTCACCGATCGGCACACCCCGCAGCTCCCGGCCGAGGCCGGCGACGGCCTTGCGGAAGCCGTCGTACGTGGGGGTGTGCACGGCGACGCCGTCCCCTGGCTCGGTCCACATCCGCAGGAGCTGGGAGAGCTGGTTGAGCACGGAAGGGGCGTAGACCAGCGCCTCCGGGTCGACCTCGGTGTCGTACCGCGTCGCGTACCACTCCCGTACGGCTTCCCGGAACTCCCCGAGACGCCAGTCGGTGTAGCCGAAGACCCCGTGGTCCACCCGCGCGCGCAGCGCGTCGAGGACGGCCGGCGGGGAGGCGAAGTCCATGTCGGAGATGGTGAAGGGCAGCAGCTCGGGGACGCCGAAGCGGTCCGCTATGCCGTCCCACTGGACGGACCAGGTACCGCGCCGGTCCGTCTCCCGGTCGAAATCGAACACCACGCCTCACTTCCGGATACGCCGACGGGCCCGGCACCACTCTCGTGGTGCCGGGCCCGTCGCACAACAGCGGTTACTTCAGCTTCGTACCGGTCGAGCGCAGCGCCGCGCACGCCTCGGTCACGCGCGTGGCCATGCCCGCCTCGGCCAGCTTGCCCCAGGTGCGCGGGTCGTAGGTGGACTTCGTGCCCACCTCGCCGTCGACCTTGAGCACACCGTCGTAGTTCTTCAGCATGTGGTCGGCGACCGGACGCGTGAAGGCGTACTGGGTGTCGGTGTCGAGGTTCATCTTCACGACGCCGTTCTCCAGTGCGGTGGCGATCTCCTCGGCCGTGGAGCCGGAGCCGCCGTGGAAGACGAAGTCGAACGGGGAGGCCTTGCCGAACTTCTCGGCGACGCCCGCCTGGAGGTCCTTCAGCAGCTCGGGGCGGAGCACGACGTTGCCCGGCTTGTAGACGCCGTGGACGTTGCCGAAGGAGGCGGCCAGCAGGTAGCGGCCCTTCTCGCCCAGGCCCAGGGCCTCGGCGGTACGGATGGCGTCCTCGACGGTGGTGTACAGCTCGTCGTTGATCTCGTGGGTGACGCCGTCCTCCTCGCCGCCGGTCGGGGTGATCTCGACCTCAAGGATGATCTTGGCGGCTACGGCCTTGGCCAGCAGCTCCTGGCCGATGGCCAGGTTGTCGGCGAGGGTCTCGGCGGAGCCGTCCCACATGTGCGACTGGAACAGCGGGTTGCGACCGGCCTTGACGCGCTCGGCGGAAATGTCGAGCAGCGGGCGGACATAGCCGTCCAGCTTGTCCTTCGGGCAGTGGTCGGTGTGCAGCGCGACCGTGATGTCGTACTTCGCGGCGACGATGTGCGCGAACTCGGCCAGGGCGACGGCGCCCGTGACCATGTCCTTCTTGTGCTGGCCACCCAGGAACTCGGCGCCGCCGGTCGAAATCTGGATGATGCCGTCGCTCTCGGCCTCCGCGAAGCCGCGCAGCGCAGCGTGCAAGGTCTGGGACGAGGTCACGTTGATGGCCGGGTAGGCGAACTTGCCTGCCTTCGCCCGGTCGAGCATCTCGTTGTAGACCTCGGGGGTTGCGATGGGCATTCGTCCGCTCCTTGTGATGTGCGGTGTGTGCGTGGCGTGCTTGACCCTGACCTGGGGCGACGTCATCGTCGGGGCCCATCTTTCCAGACTCTCGTCCGGAGACCATGACGAAGGGGTGGAGTGTTTCACGTGAAACACTCCACCCCTTGAAAAAACCCCAGGTCAGAGGCGATGCAGAAGCACCCCCAGGGCTACGTCACGACTTCGCGTCGGTCAGACGAGCCCGAGGTCGCTCAGCTGGTATCCGGTGAGGTACGGCAGCCCCGCCTCGGCGACCGCGCCGGCCGCACCCCGGTCCACGATCGTGGCCACGGCGACGACCTCACCGCCCGCCTCGCGCACGGCCTCGACCGCGGTCAGCGGCGAGCCGCCGGTGGTGGAGGTGTCCTCGACGACCAGGCAGCGCTTGCCCTTGACCTCCGTGCCCTCGATGCGGCGCTGCATGCCGTGCGCCTTCTGCGCCTTGCGGACGACGAAGGCGTCCAGACGCTGCCCACGCGCGGCGGAGGCGTGCAGCATCGAGGTGGCCACCGGGTCGGCGCCCAGCGTCAGCCCGCCGACGCAGTCGAAGTCGAGCTCCGCGGTGAGGTCGAGCATGACCTGACCGACCATCGGCGCGGCCTCGCCATCCAGAGTGATCCGGCGCAGATCGATGTAGTAGTCGGCTTCCCGCCCCGAGGAGAGGGTCACCTTGCCGTGCACCACGGCCTTGTCCTTGATCTGCTGGAGCAGGTCAGCACGTACGTCAGTCATGACCATGAGCTTAGGGGGTGACCTGCCGATCAGGCCGGTCGAGTTCCCCCGCGCAGACCCTCGGGGCCCCGCGGCGGGCCGGCGCCGGCCGGGGACCCGCCGCGCTGTCCTCGGGGCCGCTCAGAGCCGCCGCCAGGCGAAGGTCGCCGAGATCTCCAGGGGATCGATGGGGGTCACGTACCGCGGGTGGGTGTTGAGGCCGTTGGGCGGACCGGACTGCGGCTCCACGCAGACCGCCTCCTTCGGCTCGTCGTAGACGACGACCCAGGGGGACCGGCTGGTCACCTTCAGCTCCAGCTGCTCCGGCCAGGTGAGGGTGACGTCGACGCCGGCGGGCATGCCGAAGCAGTCGTCCCAGGGGCTGGGGGCGGGGTCGATCCTCCGGCCGGTGGGGAGGTGGTCCGCCCCACGCTCCTCCTGCCAGTCGGCGGTGAAGTCGATCCGCACGTCCTGGCCGTCGCCGCCCAGGTTCCGCAGGAACCAGGGGTGCCAGCCGGCCTGAGCCGGGAAGCTGTCCCCGGCCGTCTCCACGCCGAGCGTGAGCGTGAGGCTGTCCTCGGTCAGCTCGAAGAGCTGGGTGACCCGCCCCTGGTACGGCCAGGGCGCCGCGAGGTCGTAGGCGAAGGCCGCCTCGCGCTCACCGGCGCGGGCCGTCTTCCACGCCGTGTCACGGCCGGTGCCGTGGATGGCGTGCGGGGGCGCGTTGAGGGGCAGCTGGTGGCTGGTCGCGCCGTCCTGGAAGCGCCCGTTCGCGGTACGGCCACACCACGGAACCATCGGGAAACACCCGTACCGCTCCCCCTGCCGCAACAGCTCGGTGCCGCCGATGCGCAGGCTCTCGATCCGGCAGCCGTTGTCGGGGTCGATGGTCAACTCGGCGTCGCCCGCCGTCAGTCGCGTCTGCTTGGTCACGGTCCGACCTTAGACGGGATCAGCGGCGGCGACGCAGGGCTCGGCCGACGACGACCGCGGAGGCGATGGCGAGTGCGGCCGCGGGGGCGATCCAGCGCAGGGTGGCGCCGGCGCTGCTGGAGTCCGGAGCGGGGACGGGGGCGTACCGGCCCCGCGGCGGGGCGTGGTCGACCTCCTCCGCACTGCGCCCGATCATCGTCCGGCGGGCGTGCGCGGCCTCGGCGGCGGCGGGTTCGGCGGGGTACTCCACCGGCGCGTCCTCGAAGTCGTCCCCCAGGAGGGGGTCGAGGGAGGGCGGTGGGACGGGAGTGTCGTAGACGGACGGCCGGTGGGGTTCCTCCACCCCGTCGTCGACACCGTCACTGTCGCTGTCGGCCTCGTCCTCCGCGTCCGGCCCGGACAGGTCAGGACGGGCGCCTGATCCGGCCTGCGCCGCGGCGGCAGCGGCGGCAGCGGCGTCCTCGTGCGCTTCCAGGTCCGCGTCCGTCTCGTCGGTGGCGGCGTCGGTCCGGAGGTGGGCGACCGCCGCGGCGGTCAGGCTCTCCGCGAGACGGTCGCAGAGCCGGGCACCGGCCGAGGCACGCGTCTCCTCGGACAGCTCGGCGAGGCGGCCGTCCGCGGTCAGCGTCCCGCTGAAGCCGAGCGAGGTGCCGTCCTTCACCGGCGTGAGCCTGAGCGTCAGGGACAGCTTCGCCGAGCCCTTGCCCCGCACCTCCGTGCCCTCGCCGTCGACGGAGAGGACCCCGTCGCGTTCGGTCAGCCGGAGCGCGCCCCGGTAGGTGATCGTGTGACCGCCGGCCCGGACCTTGAGGCGGCCCGAGAGCGGGCCCGCCTCCGCGTCGGCGTCCTGCTGGAGGCCGGGGACGCAGCGCGCCACCCGAGCCGGGTCCGTCAGCGTCTCGCGCAGGACCTCGGCCGGAACCGGAACGAACACCTCATGCTCCATGGAAACCGAGCCTACTCAGCCCCGGTCGCCCCGTCGCCTGTTTCGACGGCCACGGCACGGCGTCGCGCACGGCGGAAGCCTCCGAACCCGCCCGGCGGACCCCCGGTCGCGCAGCCCGCACCGAGGACCCCGCGGCACGGCGGAAGCCTCCGAACCCGCCCGGGGCCGGCGTCGGCAGGCGCCCGGCCCCCGCCGGAATGCCCGCCGACCGCCTCGCCGACCGCGGTCAGCCGCCGTAGCGCGGGTGGACGAGCGTCGAAGGAGGCAGGTCGCCGGGCCGGGTCCGCTCCACCCTGCGCGCCTCCGCCTCCAGTCCGCCCACCGTGACGGACCGCAGCCGGGGCGCGTCGGCGGCGAGGCCCAGCGCGGGCGGGTAGGGGCCGGGGGCCGCGAGGAGGTACCCCCGGTCCGCCGTTCCGGCGCCCTCACGGCCGGGGCGCCCGGCCCGGTCGGGGCCCCCGGCGAAGCCGCTGCCGCCCCCGCTCGCGCCGTAGGGCCGGACCGCGAACCCGGCGGACCGCAGCGTGGCCTCCACGGTCCAGAAGGTGCGGGGGCGGCCGGAGGCCGGTCCGGCGTGGACGACGAGCCGTCCGCCGTCCGCGAGGATCCGGGCGGCCAGTCCGTAGAACTCCTCCGAGTACAGCTTGGTGCTGGAGGTGATCCCCGGGTCGGGGAGGTCCGAGACGATCACGTCGTACCGCGGCTCGGGCACCGGCTCCGAGCCCGTCCCCGCCCCGCGCAGCCAGTGGAAGGCGTCGGCGTGGACCACCCGCACGCGCGGGTCCCGCAGGGCGTTGCCGTTGAGCGCGGCGAGCTGAGGGTCGGTCCGGGCGAGGTGGACGACTCCGGGATCGAGCGCGAGGACGGTGACCGAACGGACTGCCGGATACCGCAGCACTTCGCGCGCGGCGAGGCCGTCCCCGCCGCCGATGACGAGCACGCGCGCATGGGGCCCGTTCATCGCGGGGTGCACCAGCGACTCGTGGTGGCGGTACTCGTCCCGGCCTCCGCCCCTGAGCCGTCCGTCCAGGAACAGCTCGGGCGGCCCGCCGCGCTCGCCGGTCAGCACGACCTCCTGCATCCCGGTGCGGACGGCGACCCGCACGCTGTCGCCGTAGACCGCGCGCCGCGCAGCCTGCTCGAAGTCGTCGACGAGGACGGTCGCGGTGGCGAGGACGGTGAGGACGGTGAGGTTGGCACCGATCAGCAGTGCCCGGGACCGGGCGGTCAGGTCCCGCCGGAACAGCCACAGCACGAGGCCGCCGCCCGCCACGGCGTTCACCGCGCCGGTCACCAGCGCCCCGGTGAGCTGGCCGAGCCAGGGCAGCAGGAAGAAGGGAAACGCGAGGCCGCCGACCAGCGCTCCGACGTAGTCCGCGGCGAAGAGGTCCGCCACCGTCCCGGCGGGGTCGTCCTCGTCCCGCGCGCCGGGGGCGCGCGCCGACTCGGCCCGCTGGATCAGCGACATCAGGAGCGGGATCTCGGCGCCGATGAGCACCCCGATGGCGAGCGAGAACGCCACCAGGACGTACCGGGACTCGCCGAGCCAGGCGAACGCGGCGTACAGCACGAGCGCGGAGCAGCCCCCGATCAGCGCGAGGCCGGCCTCGACCAGGCCGAAGCCGACCGCCGCGCGACAGCGCAGCCGCTTGGCGAGCAGCGATCCCAGGCCCATCGCGAAGACCATCACGGACAGCACGACGGACGCCTGGGTGACCGAGTCGCCGATCAGGTACGAGGCGAGCGCGACCAGCTCCAGTTCGTAGACCAGTCCGCAGGCCGCGCAGACGAAGACCACCACGAGGACCGGAGACCGCACCGCACTCGGCCGCACAGGCAGCCGCGTCACCCTCTTGGGAGGCATGGTGACAGGCGGATCGATCATGCACGTAACGCTACGTCACACCCGTATCGCTTCCTGTCACCCACACGAGTGCACCTGACGCACCCGAGGGGCGCATCAGAGTGCGGCAGGCATACGAACGCCGATCCGTGTCCGGGTGACGACCAGCTGCCCTTCCTGGGGGTACGCGTGCCAGGTGCGCCACCGCACCTGGCCCTCGTGGCGCTGCGCCAGCATGGCCGTGAAGGCGTGCGGCGAGCCGGGGAACGTCCCCGCAAGGCCGTTCGGGTGGTCGGCGACGAGCGCGAGCAGCTCCTGGGCGCGGCCCGCGAAGGAGCCGTGCGACAGCGTCTCGACGCGCGCCGCGAATTCGTAGTCCCACTCGCCCACCCGCTTGGAGACGCCCAGCGGCAGCGGTGTACTGCTGCCGGGCATGCAGGCCACCGTCTCCGAACAGCTGCGGCCCTCTTCTTGCAGAAGGACCTGGTGGGAGGCGCCGAGCAGGCGCAACTGCAGTTTCGCTCCGGCCAGTTCGAGATCGAGGACGGCGAGGGCGGGCAGCGGCTCGCGCCCGAGCGCCCACGCCAGGTCGGCCGCGCGCGTGTCGGTGTAGGAGGTCTTCAGGGTCGTGAGCATGGGTCGGCTCCGCAAACACGGTTTGACGGGTGGGCCGGGGGCGCCCCGGAGAAGGGTCCAACGGGAGTGGGGGATCGCCGACTCGGGTCCACACACGGTCCGAGGGCTGGATGTTTCCAACAGCGAGGGAATCATGAACTGCGGGAAGCTCACAGCGTTTTTACCCAACTTGACGTGGTTTCCATCCCCTCGGGGGCCCCACGGTTCAACTGTTCAAGGCGAATCGACAGCGCGTCCGCAACAAGAAGGAGCCTGGGGGACGTTGGCCCCACCAGGCCCCTGCGCCCCACCGGGCCCCTTCGGAGACGAGGGGCGACCGGCCCCGTGCCGGTCGCCCCCGCCACCCCCCGGAGCGGTCCGCCCCGGGCCGCTCACCCCGTCCCCGCCCCGGGGGGAGCCGTCCCGCCGGGGTCAGTCGCCCCCGCCGCCGCCACCTCCGCAGCTGCTCCCGCAGGACGAGCCGCACGACGAACCACCGCCGTCGGAACCGCCACCGCCCTCCCACCAGCTGCGCCGCCGGCCGCGCGACCGGCTCCGCCCGCCCCGGCCGGAGAGCACGCACACTCCGACGAGGAGCACCACACCCGCGATCAGTAGTACTTCCATTCGTTCCACCCCCGTGTATTCGCTGTGGAGGGGGGATGCCCTTCCCCGTCGGCGCCCAAAGCGCACTTGAGGAACTCCAGAGCTTCGGCCCAGGATGGCCGCCATGACACGACCGCTGCTCAACCGCAGGCTCGCCGAGTTCGGAACGACGATCTTCGCCGAGATGTCCGCACTGGCCGTCAAGACCGGGGCGATCAACCTCGGCCAGGGTTTCCCCGACACCGACGGGCCCGAGGAGATCCGGGAGGCCGCCGTCCGGGCGCTCCGTGACGGGCGCGGCAACCAGTACCCGCCGGGGCCCGGCGTCCCCGAGCTGCGCACCGCCGTCGCCGAACACCAGAGCCGGCGGTACGGACTGGAGTACGACCCCGACGCGGAGGTGCTGGTCACGGCGGGCGCGACCGAGGCGATCGCCGCCGCGCTGCTCGCCCTCGTGGAGCCGGGCGACGAGGTGATCGCCCTGGAGCCCTACTACGACTCGTACGCCGCGTGCGTCGCGATGGCGGGCGGGACCCGCGTGCCGGTCACCCTCCGTCCGGTGGACGGGCGTTTCGTCCTCGACCTGGACGAGCTGCGCGCCGCCGTCACCGACCGGACCCGGCTGATCCTCCTCAACACCCCGCACAACCCGACCGGCACCGTCCTCACCCGCGCCGAACTCGCCGCGGTCGCCGAACTGGCGGTCGAGCGCGACCTGCTCGTCGTCACCGACGAGGTCTACGAACACCTCGTCTTCGACGACGCCGTGCACGTCCCCCTCGCGAGCTTCCCCGGCATGCGGGAGCGCACGGTCACCATCGGCTCGGCCGGCAAGACCTACTCCTTCACCGGCTGGAAGGTCGGCTGGCTCACCTCCACCCCGGCGCTGACCACCGCGGTCCGCTCCGCCAAGCAGTACCTCACGTACGTCGCCTCCGGCCCCTTCCAGTACGCGATCGCCGAGGCGCTGCGCCTGCCGGACACGTACCTCGACGGCCTGCGCGCCGACCTGCTCGCCAAGCGCGACCTGCTGAGCGACGGCCTCGCCGCCGCCGGCTTCGACGTCTACCGCCCGGCCGGCACCTACTTCGTCACCGCCGACATCCGGCCCCTCGGCGCGACCGACGGCATCGCCTTCTGCCGCTCCCTCCCCGACCGGGCCGGCGTCGTCGCCATCCCGAACGCCGTCTTCTACGACCACCGTGACGCCGGCGCCCCGTTCGTCCGCTTCGCCTTCTGCAAGCGGCGTCCCGTCCTCGAGGAGGCGGTCGGCCGTCTGAAGGCCCTGGCGTCCTGACCCGCTCACCCCGGACCCCGGCCCGATCACCCCGCACACCCTGAGCCGGAAATCTTTCACCCGGGTGGGCCCGTCGCGCTCGCGCGCCCCCTCCGTGCCGCGCGGATTGTCAGGTAGACCGATTTGTCGGGCCGACCTGATTCCCGCGCGCACGGAGGTGCACCCTGTCCGCCGAGACTCTCGACCGCCCGGCGTCCGCCGGCGTCCGCGGCGTCCCCCGCTCGCGGGCGGCCCTGCACCGGGCCGCGCCGGCGCTCGGCCTCTTCGCCGCCGCGCGGCTCACCGGGATGCTCGTCCTCGCCCTCGCCGCCTGGCACACCGGCCGCTCGCCGCGCGCGCTGCTCGCGAAGTCCTGGGACTCCGACTGGTACGTCCGGATCGCCGCGCACGGCTACGGCCGGACCCTGCGCTGGCCCGACGGCGTGGTCCAGTCCGACCTGGCGTTCTTCCCGCTCTACCCGGGGCTCGTCCGGTCCCTCACCACCATCCTGCCGGTCACCGGCGGCACCGCCGGCCTGCTCCTGTCCTGGCTCGCCGCGGGGGCTGCCGCCTGGGGCGTCTACCTGGTCGGCGAACGGCTGCACGGGCGCCGCACGGGAGTCGTCCTCGTGCTGCTGTGGGGCCTGCTGCCCCACTCGATCGTGCTGACCATGGCGTACACCGAACCCCTGATGACGGCCTTCGCCGCCTGGTCGCTGTACGCGCTGCTCACCCGCCACTGGCTGTGGGCGGGCGTGCTCGCGTCCCTGGCCGGGCTCTCCCGGCCCAACGGCATCGCCGTCGCGGCCGCCGTCCTGGCGGCGGCCGGCTACGAGTTGTGGCGGCGGCGCGGGCGGGTGGACGGGGCGGTGTGGGCCGCCGCCGCGCTGGCCCCCGCCGGCTGGCTCTCGTACGTGCTGTGGGTCGGCGCCCGCCGGGGCGATCCGCTCGGCGGCTACTTCGCCGTCCAGGACGGCTGGACCTCGCGCTTCGACTTCGGCGAGGGCGCGCTGCGCTTCGTCCGGGAGATGCTGAAGGGGCCGACGCAGTTCGGCTTCGCGATGGCCCTGGTGATCACCGCGGCCGGTGTGGTGCTCTTCGCGCTGCTCGCGGTGGCCGAGCGCCCGCCGCTGCCCGTCCTCGTCTACACGGGCGTGCTGGTCCTCATCACCGTCGGCGGCTCCGGCTTCTTCGAGTCCAAGCCGCGCTTCCTGGTGCCCGCGTTCCCGCTGCTGCTGCCGCTGGCCCTGGCACTGACGAGAGCCCGGCCGAGGGCCGCGATCGTGGTGATCACGGCCCTGGCCGGGCTCTCGTTCGGCTACGGCGTCTATCTGCTGACGCTCGCGCACATGGCGCTCTGAGGCCCGCGCCCGGGCCCCGCGAGTCCGGCGTGGAGTCCTACTCGGACTCGCCGGACTCCTTGTCCTCGGGGGACTCCAGGCCGAACTGCTCCACGAGCCACTTGTCGAACTCGATCGAGGCGCGGACCCAGCTGACCGTGGAGGACACGAAGTGCTCCAGGGCGACGCCGGTGCCGATCAGCATCTGCGCCTCACCGATGAGGCGGAGGGTCGCGGAACCGTCCTCCTCCTCGTGCAGGTGGGTGTAGACCTTGGGCCACAGGGTGCGGCGGTTCCAGTCGTCGATCGCGTCGAGGATCCTGACGCGGTCGTCCGCCGAGTGCGGGCGGTCGTAGAACGTCCGCACGGAGAAGACCTTCTGCTCGTCCTCACCGCGGAACATGAAGTACGTGCGGAATTCCTCCCACGGCGCCGCGAGGTCACCCTCGTCGTCGACGACGTACTTCAGCTCCATCTGGTCGAGGAGCTGCTTGACCAGGTCCTGGTCGGGGACGACGGGGCCCGCCGGTCCTGCGGCCTGAGGCTGGGGCTGGCCCCCGAAATTCGGAATCGAGGACGGGTCGATGCTCACCGTGAATATCCCTTCGTACGGTTGCCGCCATCCTCTCCCATGCCGGGCGGTCCGTGGCAAGCCCCGCCTCCCGCGATCCGCTGCGGGCTGACAAGATCTGCTCCCCATGGCGGAGAGGCGGAGCTGTCCGTGACCGGGTCAGGCCACCGCTGTCACGTCGCCGGTCCCACGATCAGACCGTCCTCGAAGCGGTCGACGCGGACGGTGTCGCCGTCCGTGATCTCGCCCGCGAGGATCTCCTTCGCGAGCCGGTCGCCGATCGCCGTCTGGATCAGGCGGCGCAGCGGGCGGGCGCCGTACGCCGGGTCGTTGCCCTCGTCGGCCAGCCACTCCAGCGCCGCCGGGGTGACGTCGAGCGTGAGCCGGCGTTCGGCGAGCCGCTTGGCGAGCCGCTCGATCTGGAGCCGGGCGATCCGGCTCAGTTCGGCCTTGTCGAGGGCAGAGAAGACCACCAGGTCGTCGAGACGGTTGAGGAACTCCGGCTTGAAGGAGGCCCTGACCACCTCCAGGACCCGCTGCTTCTTCTCCTCCGCACCGGTCAGGGGGTCGACCAGGTACTGGCTGCCCAGGTTCGAGGTGAGGATCAGGATGGTGTTGCGGAAGTCCACCGTCCGGCCCTGGCCGTCGGTCAGCCGGCCGTCGTCGAGGACCTGCAGCAGGACGTCGAAGACCTCCGGGTGCGCCTTCTCCACCTCGTCCAGCAGGACCACGCTGTACGGGCGGCGGCGGACCGCCTCCGTGAGCTGGCCGCCCTCCTCGTAGCCGACGTAGCCGGGAGGCGCGCCGACGAGCCGGGCCACGCTGTGCTTCTCGCCGTACTCCGACATGTCGATGCGGACCATGGCGCGCTCGTCGTCGAAGAGGAAGTCGGCGAGTGCCTTCGCCAGCTCGGTCTTGCCGACGCCGGTGGGGCCGAGGAAGAGGAAGGAACCGGTGGGCCGGTCGGGGTCGGCGATGCCGGCGCGGGTCCGGCGCACGGCGTCGGAGACCGCCCGGACCGCCTCGGTCTGGCCGATCAGGCGCCGGCCCAGCTCGTCCTCCATCCGCAGCAGCTTCTGCGTCTCGCCCTCCAGGAGGCGGCCGGCCGGGATGCCGGTCCAGGAGCCGACCACGTCCGCGATGTCGTCGGAGCCGACCTCGTCCTTGACCATGGTGTCCTTGGCGGCCTCCTGCTCGGCCTCGCTGGCCTCCTCCAGCTCCCGCTCCAGCGAGGGGATCTCGCCGTACAGCAGCTTGGAGGCGGTGTCGAAGTCTCCGTCGCGCTGGGCGCGCTCGGCCTGGCCGCGCAGCTCGTCGAGCTTCTCCTTCAGCTCGCCGACGCGGTTGAGGCCCTGCTTCTCCTTCTCCCAGCGGGCGGTCAGGCCGCGCAGCTCCTCCTCCTTGTCGGCGAGGTCGCGGCGCAGCTTCTCCAGGCGCTGCACGGAGGCGGGGTCGCTCTCGTTCTTGAGCGCCAGCTCCTCCATCCGCAGCCGGTCCACGGCGCGCTGGAGCTCGTCGATCTCGACGGGCGAGGAGTCGATCTCCATCCGGAGCCGCGAGGCGGCCTCGTCGACGAGGTCGATGGCCTTGTCGGGCAGGAACCGGGAGGTGATGTACCGGTCGGAGAGGGTGGCGGCGGCCACCAGCGCGGAGTCGGCGATCTGGACCTTGTGGTGGGCCTCGTACCGGCCCTTGAGACCGCGCAGGATCGCGATGGTGTCCTCGACCGTGGGCTCGGCGACGAGGACCTGCTGGAAGCGGCGCTCCAGGGCGGGGTCCTTCTCGATCCGCTCGCGGTACTCGTCGAGGGTCGTCGCGCCGACCATGCGCAGCTCGCCGCGGGCCAGCATCGGCTTGAGCATGTTGCCCGCGTCCATCGCGGAGTCGCCGCCGGCGCCCGCGCCGACGACGGTGTGCAGCTCGTCGATGAAGGTGATGATCTGGCCGTCGCTGGCCTTGATCTCGGAGAGGACGGTCTTCAGGCGCTCCTCGAACTCGCCGCGGTACTTGGCGCCCGCGACCATCGCGCCGAGGTCGAGCGAGACCAGGCGCTTGTTCCGCAGGGACTCGGGCACGTCGCCCTTCACGATCCGCTGGGCGAGGCCCTCGACGACGGCGGTCTTGCCGACCCCGGGCTCGCCGATGAGGACCGGGTTGTTCTTGGTCCGGCGCGAGAGGACCTGGACGACGCGCCGGATCTCCTGGTCGCGCCCGATGACGGGATCCAGCTTTCCTTCCCGCGCGGCCGCCGTGAAGTCCGTACCGAACTTCTCCAGCGCCTTGTACTGACCCTCCGGGTCGGGTGTGGTCACCCTGCGCCCTCCCCTGCTCTTCTCGAACGCGTCCAGGAGGCTCGTGGCACTCGCCCCCTGCTGGGCGAGGAGCTCGCCCGCCTGACCGCCCTTCGCCGCGATCCCGATCAGCAGGTGCTCGGTGGACAGGTAGTCGTCCCCGAGCTCCTTGGCGCGCTGGTCGGCGTCGGCGATGACGGCGAGCAGGTCGCGGCTGGGCTGCGGCGGCGCGACCGTGGATCCGGTCACGCTGGGCTGGGCGGCGAGGAGCCGCTCCGCACCGGACCGTACAGCGGCCTGGTCGGCTTCGACGGCCGCGAGCAGGTCGGTGACGTTCTCGTTGTCCTGGCCGGCGAGCAGCGCCAGGAGGACGTGCGCGGGGGTCAGGTCGGGATGGCCCTCGGACACGGCGCGGCTGCTCGCGGCGTTGAGGGCGTCCCGGCTCTTGTTGGTCAGTTCGGCGTCCACGTGCGGTCTCTCCTCCTGTCACAGCGGGCTGGCCTCGTATGACTCCTATAGCGTACACAAAGTTGAGTCCATTCCACTCAAGGATAGCCTTGGCGGCATGGCGACTGACCCGAGGAACCCGGACGACTCGTACCTCAGCTTCTGGCGGGACTACCACATGTGCACCCTGACGACGCCCCGCCCGGACGGGACGCCGCACGTGGTGGCGGTGGGGGTGACCTACGACCCCGAGGGCGGCGAGAACGGCATCGCCCGGGTGATCACCAACAAGCACAGCCACAAGGTGGCCAACGTCCTGGCGGCGGGGTCCGAGGGCGCGCGCGTGGCGGTCTGCCAGGTGGACAAGGGGCGCTGGGCGACCCTGGAGGGCGTGGCCCGCATCCGTACCGAGCCGGAGGTCGTCGCGGACGCGGTGAACCGCTACGCCGAGCGCTACGGCCGGGTCCCGACGCCGAACCCCGACCGGGTGGTCATCGAGATCGCCCTGACCCGGGCGATGGGCCGGGCCTGAGGCGGACCTCGCCGGCATCCGGGGAGACAGCCGGCACCCGGGGGGACACCCGCCCCTGCCGCACCCGGGCGACCGCGCGCGGGTCTCGTCCGCCCGACGACCCGAACCCGGACAGCACAACGGCGCCATCGCGTTTCAGGTCCGCGATGGCGCCGCTGTGTGGGGGAAGCACCTGAGCGATCTACAACGACGGGGGAATCGCTCAGGCACTGCGGGGGGTGGCGGTGATGGTCTCGGGCTCGAGCAGCTGGTGGTCACGCTGGTCGAGATTGACGAAAATCATGCCGTACCGGATGGCACAGCGGACCGGCTGCGGGGCGCCACGCGGCCTCCGCAGGCACCGGTAGGCGCGGACGTCCTCGTCCTGCTCACGAGCGACGACGATCGGTTCTCCGAAGAGAGTGACCATCAACGAATCACCACGGTGGGGAATGGCCGTGACGAGGTCGATGAAATGCCACCCGGATCGGTAGGCCGAGGCCATCTCCCGCCGGAAGACCCGGTCGTCCGGCGGCACGGTCATGCGTCCGCGCCCGCCGGGAGGGAGTCCCACGTCGGCTCGCGCTCGACGGTCTTCACGGAGTCCCACGTGGGCTCCCCCTTGACCGTCGGCACGAAGTCCCATGTGGGCTCCCCCGCGACCGTCGGCGTGGAGTCCCACGTCGGTTCGCCCGGGGCGGCGACAACGTTGTTCGCGGGCGGTGTGTCCCACGTCGGCTCGCCGTCGAGGGCGAGAGCGCCGAGGGCAGCCGCAGCAGCGAAAGCTATGGCGCCAAGTGCACGAACCATCCTGGTCATGGCCGATCTCCACCTCTTTTGATCATTACCTCCTCCCCCGCGAATAAGACGATGGCTCACTCCGAACCCTTCCACCAGCGATGCCAGGCATCATGTTCCTGTAATTCAGGACCCTGAGGGGGGTGCAAATGGAGCCGAAGCAGGGTGATACCGACACACGGCACGGTCCGGGCGAGCTGTGCGACGCCGGAAAACGTGTGTACGCGACCGCTTTGCGGGCCGGACGGATCGCCCGGGCGGAGGTCGAACCCGTCCCCTGCCTGATCGAACTGTCGCTGCTGCACCCCGACCCGGACGACTCCCAGTGGCTGCGGCCCATCCCGCCGTCCATCGCGTTGAACAAGCTCATACACCCCATCGAGCGGGAGATCCAGCAGCGTCGGCAGCTGGCCATCTCGCTGGCGGACACGTTCGAGCCATTCATGACGATCAACGCGCCCGACCCGTCGGCCACCCAGGCGATCACCGTCCTGGAGGGCCTCAGCCTCATCAACGCCACGCTCGACCGGGTCATCAACGAGTGCACCGAGGAGCTGCTCACCATCCAGCCGGGCAGCGGGCGCAAGCCGGAGGTCGTGCAGGCGGGCCTGCGGCGGGTGGAGCCCCTGCTCGACCGCGGGATCCGCATGCGCACCCTCTACCAGCACACCGCGCGGCACCACTCCGCCACGATGGGGTACGTCGAACGGATCGCGCCGTACGGGCTCGAGGTGCGCACCCTCGAGGAGATCATCGACCGGCTGATCATCGTCGACCGCAAGATCGCGTTCGTGCCGGCCCGGTCGGACCGGCGGGTGGCGCTCGAACTGCGCCACGAGGGCCTGGTCCAGTACCTCGTCGGCGTCTTCGACCAGTTCTGGCTGCACGGCGTGCCGTGGGAGGAGGAGATCCCCTACAGCCCGTCCGTGGACGGCATCGGCGGAGTCCAACGCTCCATCGCCAAGCTCCTCGTCGAGGGCCACGTCGACGAGGCCATCGCGCGCCGCCTCGGCATGAACGTCCGCACCTGCCGCGCCCACATAGCCAAGCTCGCCGCCGCCCTCGGCAGCGGCAGCCGGGCGCAGCTCGGCTTCCTGATCGCCCAGTCCGGGATCCTGGAGCAGGACGGCTGACGATGTACGTACGGATCGACCTGGACGGCCCGGCCGGAAGGCTGCGGGTGTCCGGCCACGGACTGCCCACCGTGGAGCTGGTGCGGGCGCCGGGCGCCCGCGTGAACCGCCTGGTGCCCATCGGCACCCGTGACCGCGCCGCGCTCGCGCTCACCGTCGACGGGCGGCCCGCCCGCGTCCGGCCCGCCCGGGGCCGCCTGCTGCGGCGGTCCTACCGCGTGGACGCAACGGTCCTGGGCACCCGCTACCGGCTCCTCCCCTGCTCGCACGTGGCCAGCCGGCTCCTGCGCGACGGCCGCCGCCTGGGCACCCTGGAGTCCTCGGGCGACGGCAGGGTCGACACCGACTGGACGACACCGGCGGCCCCGAGCCCCCTGGACATCGCCGTCGGCACCGCCCTCGCGGCCGCCTTCGGCACGGGCGCGGCACCCTCGTGGGAGACGGTCGGGGACATCGTGGGGGAACTGATCCCCTGAGCCACCCCCGAGGGCGGGAACGAGCCGGTCCGCCGGGCCGCGGGCCAGGCCCATCCCCGCAGGGGTCCGGGAGCGTCTCCTGGCGGGCCCGAGAGGCCCCCCGACACGGGTGAGGGCACCCGGGGACCCCGGGCAGCGCAAAGGCCCCCTCCGCGCCGGGAGAACCGGAACGGAGGGGGCCTTGGCGTCGTGAGGGGGCCGGAGCCTTACGGCCCTCCCGGTCGGCGTCGCGCCCGGGTCGGCCGGAACCTTGAAGCCCTGACGGTCGACGTCGCGCCCGGGTCACTCGCCGCGCTTGGGCCGCCAGACCACCAGCGCGCTCGCCTGCTGCACGTCCTGGTACGGAACGAGATCGCGCCGGTACGAGGCGTGCACCTGCGCCTCGCGCTGCTGCATCGCCATCGCCGCGCCGTCCACGGCGGCCGACAGCTCGGCCACCCGGGCCTGGAGCGCCGCGACCTGGTTCTCCAGCTCGATGATGCGCTTGATACCCGCCAGGTTGATGCCCTCGTCCTGCGACAACTGCTGCACGGTACGCAGCAGTTCGATGTCACGGGCCGAGTAGCGCCGGCCGCGCCCGGCCGTACGGTCCGGGGAGACCAGGCCGAGACGGTCGTACTGGCGCAGGGTCTGCGGGTGCAGACCCGACAGCTGGGCCGCCACCGAGATGACGTACACCGGTGTCTCGTCGGTCAGTTCGTACGGATTGCGGCTGCGCCCCGGTCGGATGTCCATCGCGTCAAGCTCCCTTCGCGGCCTGGAAGAGTTCTGCTCTGGGGTCCTCGCCCGCCGTCGCCTCGCGGT
The DNA here is from genome assembly GCF_055609145.1 of Streptomyces sp. NPDC036822. NCBI lineage: Bacteria > Bacillati > Actinomycetota > Actinomycetes > Kitasatosporales > Streptomycetaceae > Streptomyces > Streptomyces sp. NPDC036822. Next base: position 432,439 of record NZ_JBVJPY010000003.1, on the reverse strand, counting down.
ACGTCTCGAGGGCTTCGCGGGCCTTGTCGTCCAGCTCCTTGGGCACCGCGACCTCCACCGTCACCAGCAGGTCGCCCCGGGTGCCGTCCTTGCGGACCGCGCCCTTGCCGCGGGCGCGCATGGTCCGGCCGTTGGGCGTGCCGGCGGGCAGTTTCAGCGTGACCGGGGGTCCGCCCAGGGTCGGCACCTTGATCTCGCCGCCGAGCGCCGCCTCGTCGAAGCTGACGGGCACGGTGACGGTGAGGTTGTCGTCCTTGCGGCCGAAGACCGGGTGCGTGTCGACGTGGACGACGACGTACAGGTCGCCGCCCGGGCCGCCGCGCTCGCCCGGCGCGCCCTTGCCGCGCAGCCGGATCCGCTGGCCGTCGGAGACTCCGGCGGGGATGCGGACCTGCATCGTGCGCGAGGACTTGGCCCGGCCGCTGCCCTTGCAGACCTCGCAGGGGGTCTCGGCGATGAGGCCGCGCCCCTTGCAGTCCACGCAGGGGTCGGTGAGCGAGAAGGAGCCGCTGCCGCCGCGCGAGACCTGGCCGGTGCCGACGCAGGTCGGGCAGACGCGCGGGGTGCCGTTCTTGTCGCCGGTGCCGGAACAGGCCTTGCAGGGCTGCTGGGAGGACATCCGGAGGGGCACGGTGGCCCCGTCCACGGCCTCGGTGAAGCTGAGCGTCACCTCGGACTCGATGTCCTGGCCGCGGCGGGGCTGCGTCCGCGCACCGGCGGGGCCGCCCGCGCCGCGGTTGAACAGTCCGCCGAAGACGTCTCCGAGGCCGCCCCCGAAGCCGCCGGCTCCGGCCGGGCCCTGGGCGCCGCCGAAGAGGTCGCCCAGGTCGAAGTTGAACGTTCCGCCCGCGCCGCCCGGTCCGGCACGGAAGCCTCCGTTGCCGAAGAGCGCGCGGGCGTCGTCGTACTCCTTGCGCTTCTTGGGGTCACCGAGGATGTCGTTCGCCTCGGAGATCTCCTTGAAGCGCTCCTCCGCCTTGATGTCGCCCTTGTTGGCGTCCGGATGGTTCTCGCGGGCGAGCTTCCGGTACGCCTTCTTGATCTCGGCGTCGGTGGCGTCCTTGGGGACGCCGAGAACCTTGTAGTAGTCCTTCTCGACGAAGTCCTTCGTGCTCATCGACGTCCCTCCTCCCGGACGATCTTCACGTCGGCCCGCAGGGGGTGCGATCCGGCTCCGCGTGTGCTCGCGGGGTCGTGTCACGCACTCTCTTCGGGGCCACCGCTCTCCTCGTCTGCCGACTTCTCTTCCTTCGCGGCCGGCGTCGCCCCGGGCTGGGGCTCGGCCACCGCCACGCGCGCGGGCCTGATGGTCCGCTCGCCGATTCGGTACCCCGGCTGCAGGATCGCCACGCAGGTCGTCTCGGTGACGTCCGGCGCGTACGAGTGCATCAGGGCCTCGTGGATCGTCGGGTCGAAGGGCTCGCCCTCCTTGCCGAACTGCTGGAGTCCCATCTTGGCGACGACGGTCTCCAGCGATTCGGCCACCGACTTGAACCCGCCCACGAGTTCGCCGTGGTCCCGGGCCCTGCCGACGTCGTCGAGCACAGGCAGGAGCTCGGACAGGAGGCTCGCGATGGCGATCTCCTTGACCGTGACCCGGTCCCGCTCCACGCGGCGGCGGTAGTTCTGGTACTCGGCCTGGAGCCGCTGGAGGTCCGCGGTGCGCTCACCGAGCGCGCTGCGGAGCTGGTCCAGCTGGGCCGTCAGGCCGGCCGTCTGGGCTGCGTCCCCGGCCGGGGCCGCCGAGCCCTCCTCCTGCGAGGGGGTCTCGGCGGCCTCGACGGCGTCGTCAGATTCGGCGCCGGAGGGGACGTCGGGCTTCTCCTCGAAGCCCGGGGTCTCCTCCGTCATCAGACAGCGCCGCCCTTCGGCTTCTCGTCGTCGACGATCTCGGCGTCGACGACGTCGTCGTCGGCCTTGGCGTCGGCGCCCGGGGCCTCGCCGCCCGTGGCCTGCGAGGCCTGGGCGTCGGCGTACATCGCCTGGCCGAGCTTTTGGGAGACGGCCGCGACCTTCTCGGTGGCCGTACGGATCTCCGCGGTGTCCTCGCCCTTGAGCTTCTCCTTCAGCTCGGCGACGGCGGTCTCGACCTCGGTCTTGACGTCACCGGGGACCTTGTCCTCGTTGTCCTTGAGGAACTTCTCCGTCTGGTAGACGAGCTGCTCGCCCTGGTTGCGGGACTCGGCGGCCTCGCGACGACGGTGGTCCTCGTCCGCGTACTGCTCGGCCTCCTGGCGCATCCGGTCGACCTCGTCCTTCGGCAGCGAGGAGCCGCCGGTGACGGTCATCTTCTGCTCCTTGCCCGTGCCCAGGTCCTTCGCGGTCACGTGCATGATGCCGTTGGCGTCGATGTCGAAGGCGACCTCGATCTGCGGGACGCCACGCGGCGCCGGCGGCAGACCGGTCAGCTCGAACATGCCGAGCTTCTTGTTGTACGCCGCGATCTCGCGCTCGCCCTGGTAGACCTGGATCTGCACGGACGGCTGGTTGTCCTCGGCCGTCGTGAAGATCTCGGACCGCTTGGTCGGGATCGTGGTGTTGCGCTCGATGAGCTTGGTCATGATGCCGCCCTTGGTCTCGATACCGAGGGACAGCGGGGTGACGTCGAGGAGCAGGACGTCCTTGACCTCACCCTTCAGGACACCGGCCTGCAGGGCGGCGCCGATGGCGACGACCTCGTCCGGGTTCACACCCTTGTTGGCCTCCTGGCCGCCGGTCAGCTCCTTGACGAGCTCGGCGACGGCGGGCATACGGGTGGAGCCACCGACGAGAACGACGTGGTCGATCTCGGAGAGCTGGATGCCCGCGTCCTTGATGACGTTGTGGAACGGGGTCTTGCAGCGCTCGAGCAGGTCGGCCGTGAGCTGCTGGAACTGCGCCCGGGTGAGCTTCTCCTCCAGGTGCAGCGGGCCCTCGGCGGAGGCCGTGATGTACGGCAGGTTGATCGACGTCTCGGTGGAGGACGACAGCTCGATCTTCGCCTTCTCCGCGGCCTCGCGGAGACGCTGGAGAGCCATCTTGTCCTTGGCCAGGTCGACGCCGTGACCGTTGGCGAACTGCTTCACCAGGTAGTCGACGACACGCTGGTCCCAGTCGTCACCACCGAGGTGGTTGTCACCGTTGGTGGCCTTCACCTCGACGACGCCGTCGCCGATCTCCAGGAGCGACACGTCGAAGGTGCCGCCACCGAGGTCGAAGACGAGGATCGTCTGGTCGTCCTTGTCGAGGCCGTAGGCCAGGGCGGCCGCGGTCGGCTCGTTGACGATGCGCAGGACGTTGAGGCCCGCGATCTCACCGGCCTCCTTCGTCGCCTGACGCTCGGAGTCGTTGAAGTACGCCGGGACGGTGATGACCGCGTCGACGACCTTCTCGCCCAGGTAGGCCTCGGCGTCGCGCTTCAGCTTCTGCAGGATGAAGGCGCTCATCTGCTGCGGGTTGAAGCTCTTGCCGTCGATGTCGATCTTCCAGTCGGTGCCCATGTGGCGCTTGACCGACCGGATGGTCCTGTCGACGTTCGTGACCGCCTGGCGCTTGGCGACCTCGCCGACGAGCACCTCACCGTTCTTCGCGAAGGCGACGACGGACGGCGTGGTCCTGGCGCCCTCGGCGTTGGTGATGACGGTGGGCTCGCCGCCTTCCAGAACGCTGACGACGGAGTTAGTCGTGCCCAGGTCGATGCCGACCGCACGTGCCATTTCGATTCCTCCAGCTACCGACTTGAGTGGAACTGACTCAAGGATGCACCACGGGCCCCATCGCGTCAACAGACCTGAGCGTCCCCGACTCAACTCTTCGTCCTGCGGATGGCTCAAAGGGGGCCGTCCGACCGGCCCTCGGGCGCGTCGGTCCCCCGGCCCGGACACCGCTCCGTGAGAGAGTCCGATACCTCACGAATATCCCACGAAAGGGTGTGGTGGGGGCATGACGGCCAAGCGCGCACTCGACCTCATGGGCGGACTGACCCTGCTGCTCCTCCTGTCCCCCCTCCTCCTCGGCGTCGCCCTGCTCCTCGCCACGCGCCCGGCGGGCGAGGGGCGGCGCCCCGACGGCGAACGGGCCCACGGCGGGGGCGGACGCCCCGGGCGCACCGAGCCCTCCGAACCCCCGGAGCGCCCCGAGCGCCCCGAGCGCCCCGGCAAGGAGGAGCGCCCCGGCGCGGTGCTGTGCCGGCGGACGATGGCCGGCCGCCAGGGCAGGACGTTCCGGATACTGACCTTCCGCACGCCCGGACCGTTCGCCGCGCTGCCGCTGCTGCTCCACGTCGTCCGGGGGGAGATGTCCCTCGTGGGCCCCTGCCCGCTGGTCCCCGGCCACCGCGAATGCGCGGGCGAGGCCCGCCGCCGTCTCTCCGTACGCCCGGGGGTCACCGGCCTGTGGCAGGTCAGCGGCCGTTCGGAGCTGCCGTGGGAGGAGCGCGAACTGCTCGACCTCCACTATGTGGACCACCACTGGCTCGGCATGGATCTGGCCATCCTGGCGCGTACGCTTCCAGCAGTCCGCAGACGTCGCGCGACGGCGGGAACCACTCCGCCGGCAAGGCTTGCCTGAGCGACACAGATCACCGCGGGCGCCGCTACAGCGGGGCGCCCCGAAGCGGTAATCTCAGCACGGACTGAATAAGTTACCGCTTAGTAGTGCCACACTCGGCAGTGTCGGCACTCCGCCTCGCAGGCCCGCCCGAGGAGCCCCTCATGCAACTCGCCGCGATCGTCGTGTCGATCGTCATCACGGTGGTGGCCGTCGCGCTGTTCGGGCGCGCCATCGCGCAGATCTACCGCTTCGTGAAGCTCGGTCAGCCCGTCCCCACGGGCACCCGCACCGGCGACCCCACGCAGCGCACCCTCACCCTGGCCAAGGAGTTCCTCGGCCACACCCGCATGAACCGCTGGGGCATCGTCGGCGTGGCGCACTGGTTCGTGGCGGTGGGCTTCTTCTCGCTGCTGCTCACCATCGTCAACGCCTTCGGCCAGCTGTTCCAGGCCGACTGGCTGATCCCGGTCATCGGTGACTGGCTGCCCTACGAGGTCTTCACCGAGTTCCTCGGCCTGATGACCGTCCTCGGCATCCTCACCCTGATCGTGATCCGGCAGCTGAACCGGCCGGGCGGGGCGGGCCGCAAGTCCCGCTTCACCGGCTCGAAGACCGGCCAGGCGTACTTCGTCGAGGCCGTCATCCTGATCGTCGGCGTCTGCATCATGACGCTGCGCGCCCTCGAAGGCGTCCAGCACCACGTGACGAGCTGGGAGCCCGGCTTCTTCGCCTCGTACCCGCTCATCGCCGCCCTCGACGGGCTGGACCTGAACACGATCCAGCACCTCACCTACTTCTTCGCGGCGCTCAAGATCGTCACGTCCTTCACCTGGATGATCACGGTCTCGCTCAACACGAACATGGGCGTGGCCTGGCACCGTTTCCTCGGCTTCCCGAACATCTGGTTCAAGCGGAACGCCGACGGCTCCACCGCGCTCGGCCCGCTCCTGCCGATGACGACGGCCGGCAAGGAGATCGACTGGGAGGACCCGGCCGAGGACGCCGTCTTCGGTGTCTCCCAGGTCGAGCAGTTCTCCTGGAAGGGCATCCTCGACTTCTCCACCTGCACCGAGTGCGGCCGCTGTCAGTCGCAGTGCCCCGCCTGGAACACGGGCAAGCCGCTCTCCCCCAAGCTCCTGATCATGTCGCTGCGCGACCACGCGCACGCCAAGGCCCCGTACCTGCTGGCCGGCGGCGGCAAGGACATGGAGGGCAACGAGCGGGCGTCCGAGGAGCAGCTGAAGGACGTCCCGGCATCCGCCCTCGCCGAGGCCGAGCGCCCGCTGATCGGCACCGCCGAGGAGAACGGCGTCATCGACCCGGACGTCCTGTGGTCCTGCACCACCTGCGGCGCCTGCGTCGAGCAGTGCCCGGTCGACATCGAGCACATCGACCACATCGTCGACATGCGCCGCTACCAGGTGATGATCGAGTCCGCCTTCCCCTCGGAGGCCGGCACGATGCTCAAGAACCTGGAGAAGAAGGGCAACCCCTGGGGCCTGGCCAAGAAGCAGCGCGTCGAGTGGACCAAGGAGGTCGACTTCGAGGTCCCGATCGTCGGCAAGGACGTCGAGGACCTCACCGAGGTCGACTACCTCTACTGGGTCGGCTGCGCCGGCGCCCTGGAGGACCGGGCCAAGAAGACCACCAAGGCCTTCGCCGAACTGCTGCACATGGCGGGCGTCAAGTTCGCGATCATGGGTGGCGAGGAGAAGTGCACCGGTGACTCGCCCCGCCGCCTGGGCAACGAGCCGCTGTTCCAGCAGCTCGGCCAGGAGAACGTCGCCATGCTCAACATGGCGTTCGGCGAGGACGACGAGGACGAGTCGACCAAGAAGCCGAAGTCGGCGAAGAAGATCGTCGCCACCTGCCCGCACTGCTTCAACACGATCGCGAACGAGTACCCGCAGCTGGGCGGCGAGTTCGAGGTCATCCACCACACGCAGCTGCTCCAGCACCTCATCGACGAGGGCAAGCTGATCCCGGTGACGCCCGTCGACGGTCTGATCACCTACCACGACCCGTGCTACCTGGGCCGCCACAACAAGGTCTACACGCCCCCGCGCGAGATCATGTCGGCCGTCCCCGGCCTGCGCCAGCAGGAGATGCACCGCCACAAGGAGCGCGGCTTCTGCTGCGGCGCCGGCGGCGCGCGGATGTGGATGGAGGAGCGGATCGGCAAGCGCATCAACAACGAGCGCGTCGACGAGGCCCTGTCCCTCAACCCCGACATCGTCTCCACCGCCTGCCCGTTCTGCCTCGTCATGCTGACCGACTCGGTCAACGGCAAGAAGAACGACGGCAAGGCCAAGGAGTCCGTCCAGGTCGTGGACGTGGCCCAGCTGCTCCTCGACTCGGTGAAGAAGCCGGTCGAAGAGCTGCCGGCCGAGCCCGAGCCGGAGCCGGAGCCCGCGCAGTAGTCCCGTACCGCCGTCCGTACGAGAGGGCCGTCCCGCGATCCGGCGGGGCGGCCCTCCCGTCGTCTCCGGGGCCCGCCCCGCGCCCCTGACGGCCCCGGGGTACCCCTTAGGGGATGTCACAGCTCAGCGGCAAGGTCGGTGCTGATCGAGCCCCTCGCGGCGCGACCGGGTACGTTCGATGACGTGGCTGGATTCAGGAACGGACGCGGCCGGGACAACCGCCCCCCGCAACAACGACCGCAGCAGGCGCCGAACGGGTACAACGCGGCCCCGCCGCCGTACCCGCAGCAGCAGTGGCCCCAGCAGGGCCCCGGCGGACAGCAGTACGGGCAGAACTACGGGCAACAGCAGGCGTACGGCGAGCCGGAGTACTTCGGCGACCCGCACGCACCACACCCGCAGCACGCCCCGCAGCCGCACCCGGGCGCGGCGGACAACCCGGGCCACACACGGGCGTTCAGCATCCACGACGACCCGTACGGCGACGGCGCCTCCTACCAGGCCGCCCCCGCCCCCACGGGCCCCCGGCTGCCCTGGAAGGCCCTGCTGAGCGGCATCGTGCTGCGCCCCGCGCCGACGTTCCTGCAGATGCGGGACTACGCCGTCTGGGGCCCCGCGCTCGTCGTGACCTTCCTCTACGGCCTGCTCGCCATCTTCGGCTTCGACCAGGCGCGCGACGAGGCGATCAACGCGACCCTGTCGACGGCGATCCCGTACGTCCTGATGACCGGCGTCGGCTTCGTCGTCGGCGGACTGATCCTGGGCGCCGTCACCCACACGCTGGCCCGCCAGCTCGGCGGCGACGGCTCCTGGCAGCCGACCGTGGGCCTGTCGATGCTGATCATGTCGATCACGGACGCCCCCCGGCTGATCTTCGCGATGTTCCTGGGCGGCGAGAACGGCCTGGTGCAGGTGCTCGGCTGGATCACCTGGCTGGCGGCGGGCGCGCTGCTCACCGCCATGGTGAGCCGCTCGCACGACCTGCCGTGGCCGAAGGCGCTGGGCGCGTCGGCGATCCAACTGGTCGCGCTGCTCTCGATCATCAAGCTGGGCACGCTGTAGGGACCCCACGAAACGCACGAGAGGGGCCTCACCGGCTGCGGTGGGGCCCCTCTCCTGTGCCTGGGCGTCACGTCAGCCTGGCCGCCTCGTACGCCCGGGTGCCGCTCGTCGGGCGGCCGGGGGGCAGGCGGCGCGGCTCAGGCGTCGAGGATCTGGCCCTCGCGCTGGATGACGGGCGGCAAGACCGACCAGGGGAAGTTGATCCACTCGTCGGTCTTCTTCCACACGTACTCGCACTTCACGAGCGAGTGCGACTTCTCGTAGACGACCGCGGAACGGACCTCGGCGACGTGGTCGACGCAGAAGTCGTGCACGAGCTTGAGGGTCTTGCCGGTGTCGGCGACGTCGTCGGCGATCAGGACCTTCTTGTCGGAGAAGTCGATCGCGTTCGGGACGGGCGCCAGCATGACCGGCATCTCCAGGGTGGTCCCGACGCCGGTGTAGAACTCCACGTTCACGAGGTGGATGTTCTTGCAGTCCAGCGCGTAGGCCAGCCCGCCGGCGACGAAGACGCCGCCGCGGGCGATGGAGAGCACGATGTCGGGCTCGTAGCCGTCGTCGGCGATGCTCTGGGCGAGCTCGCGGACGGCGATCCCGAAGCCCTCGTACGTCAGGTTCTCGCGTACTTCACTCATGACGACAGCCGCCTCACACCTGGGACCGATGGAAGTTCAGGAACGACCGGGAGGCCGTCGGCCCCCGCTGCCCCTGGTAGCGCGAGCCGTACCGCTCGCTGCCGTACGGGAACTCGGCGGGCGAGCTCAGCCGGAACATGCACAGCTGACCGATCTTCATCCCCGGCCACAGCTTGATCGGCAGGGTCGCGAGGTTCGACAGCTCCAGGGTCACGTGCCCGGAGAACCCGGGGTCGATGAACCCGGCGGTCGAGTGCGTGACGAGCCCGAGCCGCCCGAGGGAGCTCTTGCCCTCCAGGCGCGACGCGATGTCGTCGGGCAGTGAGATGACCTCGTAGGTCGAGGCGAGTACGAACTCACCGGGGTGGAGGATGAACGCCTCGTCGCCCTCCGGCTCGACCTCACGCGTCAGGTCGAGCTGCTCGACGGCGGGGTCGATGTGGGGGTAGCGGTGGTTCTCGAACACCCGGAAGAAGCGGTCAAGCCGCACGTCGATGCTCGAGGGCTGCACCATGGATTCGTCGTACGGGTCGATGCGTACCCGTCCGGCGTCGATCTCGGCCCGGATGTCCTTGTCTGAGAGAAGCACCCCCCCACGATACGCAGAGGGCGCGGGCCCGCCCCACTCGGGCAGGGACCGCGCCCACGGACATCACCGCTGCTCAAGCTCCACGGGCACCGCATGCCGCAACCGCGCACACCGCGGACACCGGACGAGCCGCCCGGGCCCGATCCGCCCGGCCCCGAGCTGCTGCAGCGGGAACGAAGCGGTACTGAACACGTGCCCTTCGGCACAACGGACGACGGTGCGCTCCATCGAACCCATCAAGTCCCTTCCCCGACAAGTGCTGGACGAGACAGCCACATTAGGGGACCAAGAGGACACCGCTCCAGGCGGCACTCCGCGATGACGGGCTTCGCCGCGAACATCGGCATGGGGTACAGTGTCCGAGTCTGCGGTACCGATCTTCGGTCCGCCGCGCGGATGTAGTTTAATGGTAGAACATGAGCTTCCCAAGCTTATAGCGCGGGTTCGATTCCCGTCATCCGCTCCACAGCAAAGCCCCAGGTCAGAGACCTGGGGCTTGCTTGTTGCCTTGAACTCCCAGATGGCACTGCCGATTCAGAGCGGGAGATCATCAGGCAGGACACGGAACGCCTTGTGCCGCCCCAGGGGGCGTACGGCGCGGAAGTCCCGGCGGTCCAGGGTGAGGATTGCGGCGGTGTCGTAGTCCGCGGCCAGGGACACGTTCACCGCGTCCGCGAGATCGAGATCCAGCCCCCGGTAACGCACGCGAACGGATTGGGCGACGCTCAGATGGGTCTCGGTGATCTCGGGCACCGAGACCCTGCCTCGGCGCATCCAGCCGCGAATGTCGTCGATCGCGCTCAACGCGGCCTCGCGGCCGAGTTCACGGGTGGCCACGTGGTCGAGCTCGGCAAGCAGAAGCGGAGACATGACCAGGAGTCCTGCGGCCATGATCGCCTCCTGCGCCGCCTCGTGCTCGGGATGTGTGGAGTCGAGCGCGGCCAACAGGCCGGACGTGTCGGCGATGACGATGATCACGCGACTGTGGCTCCAGGGGTGGCGTCACGCTGGACGGCGTCGGCGACGACGTCACGGATCTCGCCCTTGGCGAGGGTGCGCCCCGGGCCCGCGAAGGTACGGGAGAACAGCGGCTCGTCCCAGACACGGTTGGCCATGGCGGCAAGGTGGATGCCCTGCCGGATGATCTCGGCTTCGCTTATACCGCGACGCTTGGCCGCTTCCTTGATGATCGCGAGGTCTTCCGGGTCGGCGTAGACGTTGGTGCGCTTCATCGACATGTACCAAGACTAACCCATGTACCGGTTTGATGTACGGAATGGGCGCGTGACATCGGGCAAGCTCGATGACACCACCTACCTCGCCGCCCTCCTGGTCGCCCTCGGCGAAACCGGCGGCCGGGTACGCCGGCGCTGGACGACCCGGCGGCACCGTGAAGCAGTGAAGACCCGTCTCCCATGACGCCCCTCGGGATGCCGTGCCACAACGTGCCAGTAGGAGCGGTACATGGCGGTCAACAAGGGGCTCACCGGAACGTCCGACACTACTCCCTGTGGGTGTTTTCCCAGGTCATCGGCTATGCGCGGACCAAGTACCGGGTGATTCCCAAGCTTATAGCGCGGGTTCGATTCCCGTCATCCGCTCGTGAACGAAGCCCCAGGTCAGAGACCTGGGGCTTCGTCGTTGTCCGGGGCTCTCCGGGCGTCACGCGCCGGGCCGGCCGGGAGCGGTCAGAACTCCAGCACCTCACGGTCGAGCGGATAGCGCGCGTGGTGGAGGCCGTCGTACGGCGAGGGCGTGATCGGGAGGACGCCGGTCGGCTGGGTGCCCAGGTTGTCGTCCCAGAGGCGGGGGTCGACGTGTCCGACGACGCGGAACTTCCGGAAGGTGAACGGCGGACTGTCGGTCGGGAAGAACTCGGGCGTGGTCGTCACCTGGAAGTGCAGGTGCGGCGTGGTCGAGTTGCCGCTGTTGCCGATCAGCCCGAGGACCCGGCCGGGTTCGACGTGGTCGCCTTCCCGGACCTTGAGCGAGCCGGGCGTCAGGTGGGCGTAGAGCAGGTAGCGGCCGGGCGCGACCTCCACGGTGACGTGGTTGCCGACAGTCTCCCCGATCGGCGGGACCGGCGGCGTGACGGGCGGCGTGTTGTCCGGGATCCCGTCCTGGATTTCCACCACCCTGCCGCCCGCCGCCGCCACGACGGGCTGCCGGTAGCTCAGGTAGCTGGTGAGCAGCGCGGGATCGCCCTCCCACGTCTGTCCCTGCTCGCCGACCCGGTACCAGTCGATCGCGAAGCGCTGCGGCACGTAGAAGCGGCCGTTGATCGGGCCGAGGCCGCGCCGGTGGTGGGTGTTGCCGCAGCACGACTCGCTGGAGTACCAGGTGCCGGGACGGACCGGCGCGTCGAGGTTCAGCGGCGCGGTGCGGTCGGTCGGGGTGATCTGGACCGTCTCCTCGAACGGGGAGGAGCCGGAGGCGGTGAGGACGGCACCCGAGAGGTGGTGCTCGAGGACCTTGGGCACCCGCTGACCGTGGTCGAGGACCAGGTCGAGCCAGACGACCCACTGCTGGGAGCCCGGAATGACGGTCGGCGTCGGCCCCGGGGGCGCCGGCGTGTACCCGTCCGCCCCCGGCAGGGGGTCGCCCACCGGGTTGGCGGCATCGGCCAGCGCCTGCCCGCTCAGCGAGCCCACCACCCGGTGCGTGCGGGCGTCCCTCACCTCGACCCGGTCCAGCCGCACCCGTGCGCTGCTGGGCAGCGCGTTCGTGGTCAGCAGTTCGTACGAGAGGTGCGTCTTGCCGTCCGTGGCGCGGAACGGCGCCGGTTCGGTCATCACGGCCGCCGTCAACGGCGTGAACTGGGGGCCGGGCGCCGGCGTGGTCGGGCCGGTCCCGTATCCGGGTGCCGTTGAAGCCGTCAGCATGCCGACCGCGAGCACGGCGGCGGCGAGCCCGCGACGTAGCGGGCCGCGGCCGGTGCGGTTGCGAGGGTGGCGCTCTGCCATGGTGCTCTTCCAGTCGTCGGGTCCGGGACCGTGAAGGGCACCGGCACGCCCCACGCCGAGGCGCAGGCCCATGTAATCCGGCCGAGCGGCGCACCCGGCGGACGGCGCCGGAGTCATGCGCCGAACTACACCCGTCCAGCCGCACCGGACCGCCGAGCGGGGGCCGGCGCGTGCCCCATCCGTGCCCTCCAGGGCGGTGAACAGCGGTCACCACGGGTGTGAGCAGAGCCTCCCGGAAGGACCCGCGAAGAGGCATGTCCGCAGGTCAGAGGCTGTATGGACGGCCATAGCAGCGGTGATTCCCAGCTTGTAGCGCGGGTTCGATTCCCGTCATCCTCTCTTGACGAAGCCCCGGGTCAGCGACCTGGGGCTTCGTCGTTGGCAGGCCGGTCTCACCGTTCGTACACCCTTCAGCCCCGCGAGAGGGGGCACGCGGAGGGGCATGAACATCGCATCGTCTCGCCGGAGACGTCGCATCCATACTCTGACCTGCCCTTACGACGGAGTGAGCGCCACTGCGGCCAGGCGGAAGCTCTGAGCCGGGTGCTACCTGTACCGGAAACAGGAGCCGCCTCGCCCTCCTGCGGAATAATCGAGACATGGCAGCCGCACCCAGCGTTCCCGAGCTCCGCCGCACCAGATTCGCCAGGCGGCTTCCCGCCAAGCTCTCGGAGCTCGGCGGCCCCGCCCACGGCCACGTCGACCTTCCGCTGCACCTCGCGTGGTCCGGCCTGTCTCGGTTCGACCTCGACCAGCCCCGATTGCGGATGAGCTGCTATCGGATCGTGCTGGCCGAAGGGCAGCACGATGACCTGGTTCAATACCTGAACCGGGAACTGCTCGTCGCCATGTGGCCCGCCCTGCGCACACTGATCAGCCGGGACATCCGCGATGTCTGGGAGGACGCCTTCGACGAACTGAGGCCCGACGCCCAGGCTGCTGCGTGAATCTCACGGAATTGCACCGGCGGCTCCTCGCGGATGTCCTCGCCGTGGGCGATGTCTACCCGCTCGTGCTCACGGGTGGCTACGCCGTCCAGGCACACGGACTGGTCGACCGGCTCAGCAAGGACCTCGATGTCGCCACCGAGAACCCGGAACCGATGGAGAAGATCGCCGCCGCCGTGCGCGCCGGGCTGGAACAACGCGGCTGGCAGGTACGAGCGTTGGAAACCGACCCGCTGTCCGCGCGGCTGATCGTCACCGACAACTCCACGGGCGAGGAGTGCGAGGTCGATGTCCTCAAGGAAGCACTCTGGCGTCCGCCTGTGAGGACTCGGCACGGCTTGGTGCTTTCCCTGGAGGACGTGGTCGGCACGAAGGTTCGCGCGCTGGCAGACCGGGGCCTGGCGCGTGACCTGATCGACGTCCGAGCGGCAAGGGATCGCTGGAGTCACATCGAGCTCGAAGAGCTCGGCCGCCGCCACGCCCGTGACAGCTTCGACCTCTCCGACCTTCAGGCCCGGCTCGCCGGTGCGGACTGGATCGATGACACCGAATTCGCGGCCTACGGACTCGACGACCAGCAGACCATCGAGCTGCGCCGGTGGGCTCAGGAGTGGGCCGATGACATCGCCGACAGACTCCAGGAAGCGGAAAGCCCACCCGACGACTGATCACCGGGCATCCGGCCCGCGGAGGAAGCGCCCCATCTCCGAGGAAGCCGGTCGTGCCCCATCCGTGCCCTTCGAGGCGGTGAACAGCGGTCACCACGGAGATCGCCGAGCCAGCGAGAAGCGCCACGAGAGGAACCGTTTCTGCAGGTCAGGCAGGGGGTGACCAAGCTGGTCCTCGGTGATTCCCAAGCTCGTAGCGCGGGTTCGATTCCCGTCATCCGCTCGTGAACGAAGCCCCAGGTCAGCGACCTGGGGCTTCGTCGTTGCCGGGATCCCTCAGACCTTCACGACGGCGGCGACGACCACGTCTCCGTCCGCCCGGGACGCGGCGCCTGTGCCGGGCCCGAATCCCCTGACGATCAGCCGGCCGGCCAGTGCCAGCTCCCAGGCGAACACCGGGAGCGCGGCGGCCGCCCCCGCCACGGAGAGCTGCGCGTAGGCCCCGAACATCACGGCGACGGCCGAGGCGCAGATCAGTGGTCCGCCGACCAGTCCGAGCACCGCGATGAAGCGCGGTACGAGCCGGGCGCGGTACGCGATGTACGCGAGCAGGACGGTGTTCAGGCCGAGGGCGATGTTGGGCCCGAGCAGGAACGTCCAATCGTGCACCGCCACCAGCGCGGCGTCGGCGCCGCCCGCCGCCCCCGCGTCCCGCCGCAGGGTGACGAGCGCCAGGACCGCGACGATCCCGAGGGCGATGACGGCCGCCTCGAGCAGCCGCCCGAAGGCGTACCCGAGCGCGAGCCCCTCGCCGTGGCGCCGCAGGACGGGGAACAGCGCCGCCCCGGTACCGGCCACCGCCACCACCAGCACCACCTCGCAGAGCGCCCCGAGCAGTGCCCGCGTGTCGGCGCCCTGGGCGAGCCGGCCGTCCGCGGCGCCCAGCAGGGGGCGGTACAGGATCGCCCCGGCTATCGCCGCGGCCTCGGTCAACAGGAACAGCGACCCGGTGGCCACCGCGGTTCTCCGGTCCGGACTCATCTTCTCCAGTACCCCTCACTCGAAGCCTGGTGTACGCCGTACACCTGCCAGCGACCATAGGTGTACGACGTACACTCGTCAAGGAGACAGTGGTCGAGGAGGGAAGGGCCGAACCGGAATGACCCGGCAGGAAGCCGCACGCGCGCAACGGATCCCCCTGAACAGGGACCGCGTCCTGCGCGCGGCCGTCGCGCTCGCCGACACCACCGGCATCGACGCGCTCAGCATGCGCAGGCTCGCCCAGGAGCTGGACGTCGTACCGATGGCTCTCTACAAGCACGTGGCCAACAAGGAGGAGCTGCTCGACGGCATGGCCGACGCCGTCGTCGGCGAGATCGACCCGCCGGCCGAGGGCCCCGACTGGCGGGGCGTGGTCCGCGGGCGGATCCTCTCGGCCCGGCGGGTCCTGCTGCGCCACCCCTGGGCGGTCCGGGTCATCGAGTCGCGGACCGCCCCCACCCCGGCCGTGCTCGCGTACCTGGACTCGATGGCCGGGAGCTTCCGGGGCGGTGGCCTCTCCGCCGACCTGACGCACCACGTCATGCACGCGATGGGCAGCCGCCTCCTCGGCTTCAGCCAGGAACTGTTCGACACCTCGGGCCCCTCCGGCCCGCCGGACCCCGGGTCGGCGGCGCACTACCCGAACATCGCGGAACTGGCCGCGACGGCCGCACACGACGGGGGGTCCACGGTGGGTGGCGGCTGCGACGACCAGTTCGAGTTCGAATTCGCCCTTGACCTCCTCCTGGACGGCTTCGAAAACCTCCGCCGCCAGGGCTGGACGTCCGCGCGGAAGGCGTAGCGGGTGTGGGGGGCTGATCCAGCGCCGGAAGAAGCCCTCCGAGCCCTTCCGGGCGGTGAACAGCGGTGCCGCCGCGCGGGTGGTCGAGCGGCCCCGCGATGGGCGATGCCCCCCGGGGCAACGGGAGCGCGGAACACCCGAGGGGGAGGCCGGCCGGCCTCCCCCTCGGCGAACAGGTGGCGCCGCATGCCCCGGGCGCCGGAACGGGCGACGTTCTGCCGGACGATCTCATCGTCCTGCTCGGCAGGACCCCCTGCGGCGCTCTGTAGGGCCCAGACCGGCGAAGACCCTGCTCATGCCTGCTATCCGGCGGCGAGGAAGGCCGTCAGGGCCGGGGCGAGGAGCTTCGGGTCGATGTCGTGCTCCTGGCCGGGGAAGACCTGGAGGGTGAAGTTCTCTCCGATCGCGGCCAGTTCGCGTGCGCCGGTGAGCATGTGCGGGGCGCCCGCGTCGCCGCTGCCGACGAGGACCGGGACCGTCACCGTCCGCCAGCGGTCGCCGGTCAGGGGGCGGCCGGACATGGTCTCGCCCATGATCCGTCCGTCGTAGGGCAGCGTGGGGGCGGTGGCCTCCATGTCCGCCCAGAAGGGGGCCTGTCGCATGCCGGCGACGACCTCGGCCGGCAGGCCCACGGCCGCGGTCATGAAGTAGGCCACCGCGTCGCCGCACGCGCCCTGCGCCACGAGTCCTTCCAAGTGGGGGACGTAGTCGGCGGGCAGCGGCGGACGGCTGTCGTCGGTGACGAAGGGCGGCTCGTACAGGGCGAGCCGGGTCACGGCGCTGCCCCGGGCCGCGGCCTCAAGGGCCAGCACGGCGCCGGAGGACATACCGAAGAGCATGGCCTCGCCGCCGGCGTGCTCGATCAGCGCGTCCAGGTCCTCGACCTCACGCCGTACGTCGTAGGACGGCCCGTCGCCGCTGTCGCCACGGCCCCGCCGGTCGTAGGTGAGCACCGTGAAGTGGTCGGCGAGCAGAGCGGCGAGTTCCGCGGACGCGTGCCGTGTCATGAAGGCGCCGCCGACGAGCACCAGCGCGGGGCCGGAGCCCCGCTGCTCGAACGCGATGGCCGTGCCGTCGGCCGAGAAGACCTTGTCCATGTGCAACCCCCCATAGGTACGCGGTCCGGCCGGAAGCCTCCACCGCTTCGGAACTGGACGGTACAGTACCGATTCGAGTACTGGTCAGTCCAGTACTCTTCGGGAGACCGGGAAGACGAAGGGCAAGAGGAGTCGGCAATGGACAGCCGTTCGGCACGCAAGCACCAGGCGATCCTGGACG
Source organism: Streptomyces sp. NPDC036822 (assembly GCF_055609145.1). Lineage (NCBI taxonomy): Bacteria > Bacillati > Actinomycetota > Actinomycetes > Kitasatosporales > Streptomycetaceae > Streptomyces > Streptomyces sp. NPDC036822. The sequence continues at coordinate 415,564 of NZ_JBVJPY010000003.1, read as the reverse complement.
CCGCGACCACCGTGTTCCTGGACAAGGGGTACGCGGGAACGAGCATGGACGACATCGCGAAGCTGGCCGCGGTCTCCAAGCAGACCGTCTACAAGCACTTCGCGGACAAGGAGAAGCTCTTCTCCGAGATCATCCTGGCGACCACCGACCGTATCGACGGCATGATCGAGCTGGTGGCCGACGTCCCCGCCACGGCCGGCGAACTGGACGAGAACCTGACCCGTCTCGCCCGCCGGCTCCTGGCGGCCCTCACCCGACCCGAGGTCATCCGGCTCCGCCGGCTGATCATCGCCAACGCCGACGCCTTCCCCACGCTCGGCGCCGCCTGGTACGAGCAGGGCTTCGAGCGGGTCCTGGTCACCCTGGCCGCCACCTTCCGGCGCCTCACCGACGAGGACGTAATCCGCACCGACGACCCCGTGCTGGCCGCGCACCACTTCGCGGGGCTCCTGCTGTGGATCCCCGTGAACCAGGCCATGTTCCACGGCAGCGCCCGGCACACGGAAGCCGACCTCGACCTCTACGCGACAGCCGGCGTGCGTACCTTCCTCGCGGCGTACCGCGCTCCGGTCACCTCGTAAGCTGCGGCGGCCACGCCCTCTCCCGGTAGCACGCGAAGACCGGGCCGCACGCCGGTCCGCCGACGTCTATCGAGACCGCTCCCACTGGGCCCGGGAGAGTTCGTACTCGACTTCCCCGTGCTCGGAGCCCTCGATCTGCTCCGGCCAGTCCCCGGTGAAGTGCCGGACGAAGGACAGGCCCGACTTCTCCATGACGCGACGGGAGCGGGTGTTGACGGCCATCGTGTTGGCGGTGACCCGCTCCACCTCCAGGTCCGTGAACCCCTTGTGGACCAGGGCCCGCGACCCCTCGGTGGCGTAGCCGTGTCCCCACGCCGCCCGGTTCAGGCGGTAGCCGAGTTCCACCACGGCGGAGCTGCCCTCCTGCAACGGCCGGAACTCGAACCAGCCCAGGAAGGCGCCGGTGGGCTTCTCCTGCGCGGCCCAGTAGCCGCGGGCCCTCCAGCACGGGTAGTCGTGCAGGAGCCGCGGGAGACTTCTCGTCTCGATCACTTCCCTGCTCGTGGGGCGGCCGCCGTTGATGAAGCGCATGACCTCGGGGTCGTTGTCCAGGGCGAGCAGATGGTCGATGTCGGCCGCCGTGAACGCGCGCAGGACGAGCCGGTCGGTCTCCAGGAAGGGGGGCATGCCACGATCGTCACCGGCGGCGGACCGGCCCTGCCACCGATTTTCCGGTCGCGGAGGGACGGGGCCTGGCCGGAGAGCAAGAAGGTCATCGCTGTCGGTGAGCGGCGAGAAGGACGGCGATGTGGTGCGCGGTGCACCTTCTTCGCACCACCCCGCGTTCCGGGCGCCTCCCGGTCAGCGGGCGGGGAGCCAGCCCTGCTGGACCGAGCGGACACCTGCCTCGAAGCGGCTGCGCGCCCCCAGTCGCTCCATGAGGTCGCTCGCCAGGCGGCGGGCGGTGCGTGGGGACACGCCGAGGCGCGTCGCGATCGCCTCGTCGGTGCAGCCCTTGGCGAGAAGCTCGATCACACTCTGCTCCTGGGCGCTGAGCCCCCGATCATTGACGCCGGCCGTGTCGCCCAGCGGCTGAGCGGCATCCCACACGCGCTCGAACAGGGCGCAGAGCGCCGTGAGCGTGCCCTGACCGGTCAGGACGACGGCGCCTGCCGCGGTGTCGTCGCTGCTCACCGGAATCACGGCGGTGGCCCGGTCGACCACGATCATGCGGGTGGGCAGCGAGGGGACGGTACGGACCTGGCCACCGAGGTCGGCGAGCCAGTTCAGGTACGCGACCGTATGGGGGCTGTTGCGAACGCTCTCGAGGTAGACCGTGCGCATCCGGACGCCGCGTTCCAGAAGGTCGCGGTTGAGCGGCTTGGCCGCCTCGATGTGTTCGGGCTTCTGGGCGCCGGCAGGCGCGAACGTCATGACCTCCTCGCGCATGTCCCGGGTCAGTCGCCTCAGGTGGTCACGGATCTGGTCGATGCCGATGAGCTGCTCGACGCCCGGGTGCATGTGGTCGGGGCGCAGATCGGCGTAGTCGGCGATGAGCTGGGCCGCTGCGATGCGGGAAGCCTCGACCTGCAGCTGTTGAGCGGCGAGCTCCTCCTGTTGCCGAGCCATCAGGATCTCCATCCCGATGTCGGGGGAGACAGCCCGCAGCCCTTCGTGTTCGCCGGACGGGCGCAGGAGAGACAGCTCGCTCAGGGTGTCCACGGCTTGGCGTACGACCGTCAGGGTCGTCCCGAGACGCTCGGCGAGGGCGCTCAGGCCCTCCTGTGGATGAGCGAGCATGCCGCGGTACACGGCTTCCGACATGGCATCAAGGCCGAGTGCGGTGCGCATGCGGTGCCCCCTTGTGGCAGCTGGCGGTGATCGCACGACTGTAGGGCAGCGCCGCAGGGCCAGGCAGGGGCTTGTTCAGGCCACTGGCCGGAGCGACATCAACGGTGACCCGTGTATCTGTCACACAACGAAGCCCCAGGTCGGCGACCTGGGGCTTCATTCGTGTCCTGACCTCTTCGGACCCGCGCGCCATTCGCGTGCCCGTAAGGGTCCGACGCCGGGGCCGCCGCACCTGTGGCTGCCCGGTGCGCTGCCACCCCACGGCGGCGGGGCGTCAGCTCTGTGCGGTGTCGTCGCCCGTCCGACCGGCGGCCTCGGCCGACTCCGCCTTCTCGCGCATCTTGCGCACCAGCTCCGCCTTCTTGTCGGCGGCACCCTGACGGTCGAGATTACGGTGCGGGCCGTTGTTCTGCCTTTCGGCGCGGGACAGCCTCTTGCGCTGGCCGCCGCCCTGGCCCACGGGGTTGTTGATGTTCTTGCTCACGGTCATGGGTTCTCCCGGTAACGATGTGAAGTGATCTACGGACGCATCGGTGGGGGACGGGCGCGGCGACGTCGAAGGACGTCAGCGGGAGCCCGTCACGCTCTCACTCGTAAATCGGCGTCTGGAAGAACATGCCAAAGACGTTACCCGGTCCCGCCGACCCCGCACACCAAGCATGCGCCGCCCCCGACTGCGGGAGCGCGCCGGCGCAGGTGATCGGGGGCGGGCGCGTACGCGTCCGCGTGATCGGTTCTACGAAGGCCCAGGTCAGCGACCTGGGGCTTCGTCGTCGTCCAGTCGTCCAGGCCTGTCAGGGCCCGGCGCGACCCGTCAGGCCGACTGGGGAAGCCAGCCCTGCTGGACCGCGCGGGCGCCCGCTTCGAAGCGACTGCGGGCGCCGAGCCGGTCGATGAGGTCGGTGGCGATGCGCCGGGCCGTGCGGGAGGAGACTCCCAGGCGTTTGGCTATGGCGTCGTCCGTGTGACCGGCGGCAAGGAGCTGGAGCGTCGCGCTCTGCTGGGCGGTGAGGCCGTGTTCGTCATGCACGGAGCCGCTGCCGAGAGGCTGGGCCGAGGACCAGATGGTCTCGAAGAGCGCGCAGAGGGCGGTGACGATGCCGTCGCTCGTCAGGACCACCGCTCCGACCGCCGTGTCCTGGCTGGCGAGTGGAATGACCGCGGTCTTGCGGTCGATCACGATCATCCGGGTCGGCAGCATCGGCGCCGTGCGCACCTGGGCGCCGCGTGTGGTGAGCCAGTCCGCGTACCCGAGGGTCGGTTCGTCGTTGCGGACGCTGTCGAGGTAGACCGTGCGCATGCGGACGCCGCGGTCGAAGAGTTCCTGGTCCAGCGGACGGGACGCTTCCATGGCTTCGGCGGTCTGGGCTCCGTCGGTGTTCAACCCCAGCACCTCCTCCTGTACGTCCCGGGTCAGGATCGCGAGGCGTTCGCGGATCTGGTCGAGGCCGTCGAGCTGTTCCACGCCGGGTCCGCTGACCGTGGGCGTCAGGGTCGCGTAGTCGGCGATGAGACGAGCCGCCGCCTCCCTTGAGGCTTCGAGGCGTTGCTGGCGTGCGGCGAGTTCGGCCTGCTGGCGGGCCATCAGGACCTCCATGCCGAGGGCCGGCGGCACGGCCCTCAGCTGGCTGCGGGATTCGTACGACGGCCGGATCAGCGTCAGTTCGCTGAGTGTGTCCAACGCGGTGCGGACCTGGCCCTCGGCCAGATCCAGGTTCTCGGCGATGGCCCGCACGCCGTGCTGTGGGTGGGCGAGCATGATCCGGTAGACAGCCTCTGCCGTGCTGTCCAGGCCCAATTCGACGAGCATCTCTAACATCCCCCCCGGAACGTCTTCGACAGGTAGATCGACGGACGAGGATCATGCCAGGTACACCCATCGGGTGACCAGGCAGAAAAGATTGTTCCAACCCCCTGGCCGATTCCGGACTTGGGGTTGTACCAACCCCTTGGCCTGTTCCGGCCATGTCCCCAATCGGCCCGAAAGCGGGCAGGTCAACGGCTGCCGCAGCTGAAAGCCTGACGGACATGTATCTCGTTCACGTCCATCTGCGCCGACCCGTGGGCGGTCACGTTCCCGAGGAGATCGGCGTCTGGGTGAGCGACGTCGCCGCCTTCGGGCGAGTCGAGCACGTCGCCGTGCACCTCACGACTCCCGCCCGCCCCGTCCTGGGCGTCTACCTGCTCGCCGACCGCCTGGAGGAGGCCGAGGAGCTGGCGCTGACGGCCTGTCGGCGGGTGGTGGCCGAACGGCCCGAGCTGCGGGGGTGGCAGGTCGTCGAGGGATACGTGCCGCTCCTCGCCCCCGTCTACGAATCCTTCGTCGGCGTTGCCGGTCCGGTCGCCGTGGACGAAACCGTCCAGGGCCGATTCCGTCCACAGGAAACCTCTTCTCCCGGGCCTGAGCTGGGGGAAAGCTAGAACTCGCCGCCGGGGAAACCCGGTCGGGCCACTGGATGCGGCATCACCGCGGGATGCGATCCGGAGTCCTACCGCCCACTCAGGAAAAGGAACCACGTCATGCTGCGCACCCGTATCGCCGAGACCGCCGCGGTCACCGTCCTCGCCCTCGGCGCCGTCCTCCTCGGCACCGCCGCCGCGACCGCCGCGGCGGGTTCCGAGTCCGTCGTCGCCACTGCGACCACGGACGCTCCTCCGGCCACAGGGACCGACAACATGACCTGGCAGTAGCAGTGCCCGCCCGCCGGGGCGGATTCCCTGACGAGAGCGCGTCCGGCCACCTGACGCGACCGCGGCCCGAGGTCCTCGCCGCCGCCCCTCGACCCGTCCTCACCGCTTCGCCACCGGGAGGTTTGTCATGCCCAAGCCCTTCACCTCCCGCCGAAGCGCCGTCCTCGCCTTGTCGATCACCTCCGACGACTTCGTGATCTGGGGCTAGGTCCCACGCCCGGCCTTCACCCCTCATCGGCCCCCGCAGAGGAATCGAGCCACCATGCCGTCCGTCAGCTCCCGCACTCGTTCCCCCCGGCGCCTCGCCGCAGCCGTTCTGATCGCCGTCGGACTCACCGGCCCGCTCACCGCCTGCGGAAGCTCCCAACCGTCACCTCCCCATGCCCTGACCGCGGGCGCCGCACCGGCCCAGACCGCCGCTCCCGGCGGCTCGAAGCCGTCGGCCACCTCGCCGGCCGCCCGGTCACCGCAGGCGGTGCTCCCTCCGAAGCGCGGGGGCACCCCCGACGAACCCCAGGGTTCGCGGACGGCTCCGCACGCCCCGGCTCCGATTCCCACCCCGCCCGCGGGGCAGGCGCAGCGTCTCCCCGAGGGACGGTTGACAGTCGCCGACACCGCGCGGCTCACGGTCGAGATCGACGGCCTGCCGGCCTCACCCCGGCTGGTCTCCGGCGGCGCACCGGTGGAGTTCACCGTGACGCTGCGCAACTCCGGGGACACCGACTTCCCGTTGATCGCCCCCGTGGTGCGGTTCGACCAGTACGACGGCGGGCTCGCGCCCCTCGGATCCGTCCCCGGCCGCCTGGAGCGCTTCGATCCGGCCACCCACGCCTGGCAGCCCGCCCCGCTGCCGCAGGCATCGGGCATGGACTATCTTCTCGCCGCCACCGGCGGTGCGCCCCTGCCCAGGGACGCGGTGACGAGGATCCGTTACCGGGTCGCGCTCGACGCCGGTCTGCGCGCCGGTGTCACGGAACTCCAGGTGCATGCCGTCTCCCAGCCGTCCAACCAGCAGGCCGGCGTGGCCGCGGCCAAGGTGGCCATCGCCCCCTGAGCCGTCCGTGACCGGCAGCTCCCTCGCCCGACCGACCGCTCCTCACACACCCGGCACCACCCCGGCACCCACGTGCCCACACGAACTTCACCATGCCCGAAAACAGGAGAAAAACCATGTCAAAGCTCGCTCTTCGCCGCACGCTGCAGGCCATGCTCGCCACCGCGGCCCTCGCTCCCGCCCTCGTCTTCGCCGGCGCTCATCCCGCCTCGGCCAGTGTGGGCACCACGATCACGGGCATAGCCGAGCAGAACCTCGGCAACGGGCCGTGCGACACGAACAGCGCAGGAGGCTCCGGCTACTACGGGAGTTGCTCGGAAGCGTGGTGCGCCGACTTCGCGAAGTGGGTCTGGGCCCAGGCCGGTGTGAACGTCACCGGTCTCACCGCGGCAGCCGGAAGCTTCGGCCAGTACAACGGTGGACTCCAGAGCACCCCGCACGTCGGTGACGCGGTGGTCTTCAACTACAACGGCGCCGGATACGCCGACCACGTGGCGCTGGTGAAGTCCATCAACGCCGACGGCACCATCACCACCATCGGCGGCAACCAGAGCGGCGCCGTGACCTACGGCACCATCAGCAACGGTTACTACAACTCCCAGAAGGTGAGCGGCTACGTCTCGCCGATCGGCGGGGTGGACCCCGCGCCTGCCCCGGTCTTCACGCAGACGGCCGCGGCGGACTTCAACGGTGACGGCGAGGCGGACATCATCGCCCGCGACGCCTCGGCGACGCTGAAGATCTGGACCCACAACCCGGGCGGCTACTTCAACTCCCCGGTCAACGTCACCGGCGGCTGGAACTTCACCCAGACCGTGGCCGCCGACTTCAACGGCGACGCGAAGGCCGACATCATCGCCAAGGACGCCAACGGCAACCTCAAGATCTGGGCCGGCCGCGGCAACGGCACCTTCAACGCCGCCGTGAACGTCACCGCGGGCTGGAACTTCACCCAGACCGCCGCCGCCGACTTCGACGGCAACGGCAAGACCGACCTCATCGCCAAGGACACCGACGGCAACCTCAAGATCTGGGCCGGCCGAGGCGACGGCACCTTCAACGCCGCAGCGCACCTCTCCGCCGGCTGGAACTTCACCCAGACCGCCGCCGCCGACTTCAACGAAGACGGCCAGGCCGACATCATCGCCAAGGACACCAACGGCAACCTCAAGATGTGGACCCACAACCCCGGCGGCTACTTCAACGCCCCCGTCCACGTCACCGCAGGCTGGAACTACTCCCAGACCACCGCCGCCGACTTCGACGGCAACGGCAAGGCCGACCTCATCGCCCGCAACGACACCACCGGCGACCTCACCATCTGGGCCGGCCACGGCGACACCACCTTCGGCACCGCCGCCAAGCTCACCGGCGGCTGGTAACCACCACACCAGAACCGAGCTGCCCGGTGGCCGGTGAACACCACACCGGCACCCAGCTCACCGGCGGCCGGTGACCACCTTCGGCGCCCCGCCCGGATCACCGGCACCCGGTGACCCATGCACCCACCTTCGCCGGTGCCGTACGGACGTGATCGGTACGGCACCGGCCCCCGGCCCGCGACGCGGCCGGTCCTCCTCGCTCTTCTCCCCGCTCTCCGCCCGGAAGGTTCCTTCGCCATGCCCTCTCGCACCTCCACCGTCCGCCGCCGTACGCTCGCCCTCTCCCTCGCGACCTGCTCCGCGATCGTCGCGCTCGGCGGCGCGGCCGGAAGCTCCCACGCCGCCTCGATCAGTACGTGGGAGAAGCTCGCCGCGTGCGAGAGTGGCGGCAACTGGTCGATCAACACCGGCAACGGCTATTACGGAGGCATCCAGTTCAGCCTCGCCACCTGGCAGTCGATCGGCGGAACGCAGTACGCCGCCTACCCGCACCAGGCCACGAAGAACGAGCAGATCCTGATGGGCGAGAAGCTCCTCGACGCCGCGGGCGAGAACCAGTGGCCCGTCTGCGGCCCTCAGGTGGGACTCGGTTCCGACCCCGCCGATCCGTTCCCCGTGGACGTACCCCCGGCCGCGGTGTACACGCAGACGGCGGCGGCGGACTTCAACGGTGACGGCGAGGCGGACATCATCGCCCGCGACGCCTCGGCGACGCTGAAGATTTGGACCCACAACCCGGGCGGCTACTTCAACTCCCCGGTCAACGTCACCGGCGGCTGGAACTTCACCCAGACCGTGGCCGCCGACTTCAACGGCGACGCGAAGGCCGACATCATCGCCAAGGACGCCAACGGCAACCTCAAGATCTGGGCCGGCCGCGGCAACGGCACCTTCAACGCCGCCGTGAACGTCACCGCGGGCTGGAACTTCACCCAGACCGCCGCCGCCGACTTCGACGGCAACGGCAAGACCGACCTCATCGCCAAGGACACCGACGGCAACCTCAAGATCTGGGCCGGCCGAGGCGACGGCACCTTCAACGCCGCAGCGCACCTCTCCGCCGGCTGGAACTTCACCCAGACCGCCGCCGCCGACTTCAACGAAGACGGCCAGGCCGACATCATCGCCAAGGACACCAACGGCAACCTCAAGATGTGGACCCACAACCCCGGCGGCTACTTCAACGCCCCCGTCCACGTCACCGCAGGCTGGAACTACTCCCAGACCACCGCCGCCGACTTCGACGGCAACGGCAAGGCCGACCTCATCGCCCGCAACGACACCACCGGCGACCTCACCATCTGGGCCGGCCACGGCGACACCACCTTCGGCACCGCCGCCAAGGTCACCGGCGGCTGGTAACCACCAGACTGGCGGCAGCGCTCAAGACTTCGACGAAGCCAGGAAAGGCAGTTCCCTCCATGCCCCGCACCGCATTCGGGTCCAGCAGGACGAGAGTCGTGGCGACCGCCCTCGTTCTCGGGTTGGCCACCACCGGGCTCGCAGCCATACCCGTGGCCGCCGCCGAGACCACCACCTACCCCACGTTCGGCAGCGCCTTCAACAACGCGGGTATCGCCACGCAGGCCGATCCGGGTGTGGCGAACCTCGACGGCAGCGGCGACAGCCTGTCGGCCGACGCGCTCAGCGCCGCCGGGTGGACGCGGGGAGCGCGCGTCACGGTCAACGGCACCACCTACACGCTCCCCGACGTAGCGCCCGGCCAGCCGGACAACGTCGTCGCCGACGGCCAGCGGGTCCCCGTGGCCGGTGCCGGCAACGCCCTCGGCTTCCTGCTCACGGCCACCGGGGGCGCGGTGACCGGGTCCGGCACGGTGCACTACAGCGACGGCAGCACCTCGGCGTACACGCTGGACGGCGTCGGTGACTGGGAGGCCGGGAACACGGTCGCCGCGGCCGTCGTCCTCGACCGCTCGGCGCGCGGCACCACCCCCGTGAAGCTGTTCGCGGTCACCGTCCCCCTCACCGCGGGCAAGACGGTCGCCTCGGTCACCCTGCCCACCGCCCCCGCCGGCGGACAGCGTCTGCACGTCTTCTCCGTGGCCGTACGCAGCACACCGGCCGCGCCCGGCGGAGCCTCCTGGACCGGTAGCTGGGCCGCGTCCTTCGGCAACGCGGCGTCCACCTCCATGGATATCGGATACCCCGACTGGACGAACCAGACCCTCCGGATGGTCGTCAACCCGCACACCAGCGGCAGCACGGTCCGCCTGCGGTTCGCCAACACGTTCTCTCCCGACCCGCTGAAGCTCGGTCACGTCACGGTCGCCACGCAGTCCGCCGGGGGAACCGCCACGCAGACCCCGGTCACCCTGACGTTCGGCGGCAGTCAGCAGGCCACCCTTCCGGCCGGCGGCGAACTCGTCAGCGACCCGGTCGCCTTCCCTGTCACCGCCGGGAAGAACCTGCTGGTCAGCTACTACCTGCCGGGTACGGTGAAGTTCTTCGCCCACCACGCGTACACCAAGGCCACCTCGTACTCCACCGTCTGGAAGGGCGGCGACCGGACGACCTCCGTGGATCAGAACGCCTTCCCGTACGACAAGGTCCAATTCTGGGGCGTGGTCAGCGGTGTCGACGTGGCCACGAGCGGAAACCCGGGAACCGTGGTCGCCCTCGGAGATTCCCAGACCGACGCCGGCCACAGCAGCCTGAACGCGAACAAGCGCTACCCCGACTTCTACGCGAGCTTCCTCAAGCAGAAGGGCGACGGCAGGGGGGTCCTCAACGCCGGCCTCAACGGAAACCGGATCGCCGAGGACCGCACTGGGGGACTCGGCCCCAGCGCGGTCACCCGCCTCGACCGCGACGTCTTCTCCCAGCCCAACGTCCGTGAGGTCGTTCTCTACGAGGGCGTGAACGACATCATCATCGACGGCGCGTCGGCGGCCACGGTCACTCACGCCATCCGGACAATCGCGTCCCAGGCCCGCGCCCGAGGGGTCCGGGTCACCGTCGCCACCATTCCGGGCTTCTCCGGCTACAGCCAGACCGCATCGAACTTCCGCGTTCGGGAGGCCGTCCGGCAGACGGTGAACGACTACATCCGCACCACGAGCGACATCGACGACTACATCGACTTCGACGTCGCCACCAAGGACCTCGACGACCCCTACGCCCTTCGGCCTTCGGTCGCGGGCACCGACAAGCTGCACTTCAACGACGCCGGCACGGAGCTCCTCGGCCGCACGCTGGCCGACCGCATCCCTCGGGCGTCGCTCCCCATGGGAGAGACCGTGTCCGCCGACTTCAACGGCGACTCGATCTCCGACCTCCTGGCGCGGCACGATCCGACGGGCACCCTGAAGATGTGGCTCGGCCGGGGCGACGGCACCTTCACCGCCGCGAAGGACCTCACCGGCGGCTGGCAGAACTACTCCCAGACCGTCGCCGGGGACTTCACCGGCGACGGCAAGGCCGACATCATGGCTCGCTACGAGGGCCCTGATGCGAGTGTGCCGCGGAACACGCTCCGCCTGTGGATCAACCAGGGTGACGGCAAATTCCTCAGCCCCACCAACGTGACCGGCGGCTGGAACTTCACCCAGACCGCCGCGGCCGACTTCGACGGCAACGGCAAGACCGACCTCATCGCCAAGGACGCCGACGGCGACCTCAAGATCTGGGCCGGCCGCGGCGACGGCACCTTCAACGCCCCGGCGCACCTCACCGCCGGCTGGGACTTCGCCCAGACCATCGCAGCCGACTTCAACGAGGACGGGCGGGCCGACATCATCGCCCGCGACCCCGCCACCGACTCGCTCAAGATGTGGACCCACAACGCGGGCGGCTACTTCAACGCCCCCGTCCACGTCACCTACGGCTGGAAGTTCTCGCAGACCACCGCGGCCGGCGACATCGACGGCGACGGCAAGGCGGACCTGCTCGCCCGGGACGACGCCACGGGAAAGCTGAAGGCATGGTCGGGCCGGGGCGACACCACGTTCGGTGCGGCCCGGGACGTGACGGGCGGCTGGTGACCCCGAGGCGGGACATGCGCTCGTGACCGAAGCCCCAGGTCGTCTCGTCGACCTGGGGCTTCGCCGGTTCCCGGACCTTTCCGGACACCGGTCCCTGGCTCCTCTCAGGGCTGCCGCCCCCGGCGGTGGGTCACCCACGCGGTACTCCCCCCGATGTCGTCCTACGGACACCACTCGTCCGCCCCCGGGGCGGAGTACGCTTCAAGTACCGGGAGTAACTCGAACACCCGCTCCCACGCGGACGTCGTTTCCGGCGATCAAGACACTGGGCCGTCCTGCAGGACGGCCCGGAGACGGGTCCGCGATCATGACCGCCACCCTCGCACCCCCGCTGCCGTCGCGCCTGTCGCTGACGCCGAAGACCTCCCTTTCCGGCCTGCTGGACGGCGCTTGGTGGCCCCGTTCACGCGACCTCGCGGCCGAGCTTCCCGCGCTGGTCGACGCGCTGGAGGCCCGCTTCGGACGCATCACGCGCGTCATGGTGAACCCCACCCGTTGGCCCGTCATCCCGCACAAGGTCCCCGTCACTGGGCACACCGTGCACGTCGGCTGGTTCACCGAGCAGGACCCCGACAAGGTCATCCTGCTCTCCTACACCGTCGGCCGCTGCGACCTGCTGGTGATCCCGCCCGAGACCGAACCCGCCGCCGCGGCCCGCTTCATGACCGTCGCCGCCGTCCCCGGCAGCGCCCTCCCGGCCGGTGTGCTGATGTCCGACGAAGGAACGACCGAACGCCGCATGCGGGAGGCCCGAGGCCGTGAGGACGCCTGGGAGACCGACGGCGGGTCGGCCCCGCCGCCCGTCCGGCACCCCGTCATCGGCGCGCGGATGATTTCCGTGCCGGGCGTCACGGGGAGATGACGACATGGAGATCCTGATCACGCTCGCGGCAGGCGCCTTCCTGATCATGCTCGGCATGACCCTGATCCACCGGCTCAACGCCCAGCACGAGGCACGCATCGCGGCCTACCACTTCAGCGCCCCGTACCCCGCCCTCGCCCGGCCGCCCGGCCGGGGCCATCAGAAGCAGCAAGGGCAGACTCCCGGCCACCGGCGCACCGGCACCTGGCCCTGATCCCCACAGACCACTCCTCCGACCGAAGGCCGCGGGTGGGGCACCCGACACCCGGGACAACCCACCCGCCGGCCTCTCGCTTCGCCCCGAAGGGGACCCATGCGACACGCAGTCGAGAACCAGTTCGCCGACGAGAACGAGACACTGCCGCAGGCAGGCCACGCCGAGATCCGGATCGTCGCCGCCACCCCCGAGGCCGCCCGCGCGGTCGCCGAAGTGATCCGGAACTCCTTCGCCGGGACGGAACAGCGCAGCTATCCCGTTCCCGACGGCGGCACCCGGCTCCACCTCACCGTGGACACCGGATCCGCCGCCGCGTCCGGCCTCTCCTGGCTCACCACCAGCGAGGCGTCCGCCCTCACCGGTACCCACGTCGACGAGGTCTGAGCCGGGACGCCGCGACGCCGGACGCCCGGGACGCCGAGAGACCGGAGGCCACGACGCCGGACATCGCCGGGACGTCGGACGCCGCGACACCCGACGCCGGACGGCCGGACGCCAGGCGTCAGAGGCGGGCGAAGTCCCGCGTCTGCTGGGCGAACTCCTGGGTCATGGCGGCGCTGACGGTGGGTCTGGTGTCGCCGAGGGTGTCCAGGTAGTCGTCGGTGGTGGGGCGCGCCCGGGTGCCGGTGTCGAAGGTGCGCTCGAACTGGAGCTGCGAGACGGTACGGGCCACATGGGCGATGTCGGCGGGGGTGAAGCCCTCACTGGCGGACGCCAGCGCCGCGCTGTCGGCCTCCGCGCCCGCCCGGTCCAGGTAGCTCTCCCACAGCGCGGTCCTCGCACGGTGGTCGGGAGGGCCGATGGGCAGGACGTAGTCGAAACGGCCGTGCCGCAGGAACGCGGGGTCGAGCGTGGTCACGTTGTTCGTGGCGCACACGAGCAGCCGCCCCTCCTGCCCGCGGAACCGGACGATCGCCTTGAGCAGTTCGTTGACGACGCCGACCGCGGTCGCGTCCGCACCGCTGCGTGTCCCGGCGACCTCCTCGACCTCGTCGATGAAGACCAGGCCGTGGTCGAGCTGGGCGATCTCGTCGAAGCGCCGGTTCAGCCCGTTCGCCAGCCCGTACTCGGCGGCCAGGCGCGCGGGGAACAGTTCGAGGAACGGCCATCCCAGGCGGCTCGCGATCGCGTGCGCGAACGTGCTCTTCCCGGTCCCCGGCGGACCGAACAGCATCACCGCGCGCGGCGGCTCCACGCCGTGCTGGGCGGCCAGTTCCGGATGGGCCAGCGGCAGCACCAGACGTCGTTCGACGAGCCGCTTCTCCCTCTGCATGCCCGCGACCTTCTGCCACAGCCCCCCGGGCGGCAGCTCCGCCCCGATCGAGGCGAGCATGCCGACCTCCTGAGCGGTCACCGGCCCGCGCTTCTCGAAGAAGACCAGGTCCGGGCGGTCGCCGAAGCCGCAGTTGCGCAGGGCGGCGGCGCCCGTCCCGCCCTCGGGCAGAGCCGCGTGCACCGTCCGGACGCCCCCGGCGAACAGCCGGTGCTCCAGAGCCGTGACCAGGTTGCTGCCGAGTCCCCTGCGCCGCCAGGCGGGCGCCATGCAGATGCGCAGGATCCACGCCCTGTCACCCTCCACCCGGCTCACCGCGGCGCCGACCACCACCTCGTCCGCCGTGGCCACCACCGCCGGGTGGAGGGCCTGGAGGGCCGCCACGGTGTCCGAGAGGGGGAAGAGCGGCGGCTCCTCGGCCGTACCGCTCTCCGCGTCGAGCCGGACCAGCGCTTCGAGATCGTCCTGGGCGTAGTCCCTGACCCGCCAACCCGTCATGATCAGCTCCGCGTGTTCGGCCGTACTCCCATCATCGGCCGAGGTGCGCGTGACGCGCGCGGGGGGCGGTTCAGGCCCGCCACCGCAGGGCCGGGGCGGGCCCGCGGCGGCGGCGCGCGAGAGGAACCGCCCGGGCCGGCGCGGGGGACGGGAGCGGTCTGTTCGTCAGCTTTACGGAGGGTAGCGCCACGTTCGGGTGATTACCGACCGAAAAACCGCTTCCGGGCGTTCCGCGCCTCGGCGACCCGCCAGAGTTACTCCATGATCATCGAGCCGGCGCAGAGCCCTCTCCCCTCCGACGCGCCCCACGACCAGCCGTCCCCCTCGCCCTCGCCCGGGCCGTCCCGCCGCACCCTGATCGCCGGGGCGGGCGCCGTCGCCGGGGCGGGGGTCGTGCCCGTCGCCGTCGGGGCCTCAGGTGGGGCCGAGGCCGTCGCGGCGCCCGTCGCCGCGGGGACGGACTGGGCCGCCTGCCTGACGGTCGCCCGGGCCATCCTCGTACGGGACGAGGAGGACGAGCCGCTGGCGCCCCGTTACGCGGACATCCTGCTGCGGGACGGGCTGCCCCGGGGCCGGCGCCGCAGGAACGTGCTCGTCGTCGGAGCCGGGCCCGCCGGGCTCACCGCCGCGCACCTCCTGCGCGAGGCCGGGCACCGCGTCACCGTCATCGAGGCCAACGGCAACCGCGTGGGCGGGCGGATCAAGACGTTCCGCGCGGGCGGGCACGAGCAGGCCGCCCCGCCCTTCGCCGACCCCAAGCAGTACGCCGAGGCCGGCGCGATGCGGATCCCCGACAGCCACCCCCTGGTCACCGGGCTCATCGACAGCCTCGGCCTCAAGCGCCGGCGCTTCCACCTCGTGGATGTCGACGCGACCGGCCGCCCCGCCTACCGCACCTGGATCCTCGTCAACGGCATCCGCGTCCGCCGCGCCGACTACGCCACCGCACCGCAGGCCGTCAACCGTTCCTTCGGCGTGCCCGCGCGCTACGAGTCCGTCCCCGCCTCGCGGATCGTGCGCGAGGCCTTCGCCCCCGTACGGGCGGAGATCGAGGGCAAGCAGGGCAAGGCCCTCGTCGAGGGCTGGGCCCGCGTCGTCCAGCGGTACGGCCACATGTCCATGTACCGCTACCTGACCGACGAGGCGAAGCTCGACGAGCGGACGGTCGACCTCGTCGGGACCGTCGAGAACCTCACCTCCCGTCTCCACCTCGCCTTCATCCACAGCTTCATCGGCGCCTCCCTGATCAGCCCGGACACCGCCTTCTTCGAACTCCCCGACGGCACGGGCACCTTGGTCGACGCGCTCTACGAGCGGGTGGAGGACCTCGTACGGCTCGACCGGCGTGCCACCCGGATCACCCACGGGGACGGCAAGGTCACCATCGACACCGTCTCGGAGGGCCGCGGCCGCCGCGGAGTCGAGCGGGAGACGTTCACCGGCGACACCGCGATCATCACCGTCCCGTTCTCCGGCCTCCGCCACATCCCCGTCACCCCCGCCCTCTCTTACGGCAAGCGGCGGGCCGTCACCGAGCTCCACTACGACGCCGCCACCAAGGTGCTCCTGGAGTTCAGCCGCCGCTGGTGGGAGTTCGACGAGGCCGACTGGAAGCGCGAGCTGGAGGCCGTACGGCCCGGGCTGCACCGCGCGTACCGGCTCGGCCGGACCCCGCACGACGGCAGCCTGCTGGGCGCCCACCCCTCCGTCCCCCGGGGTCACATCTCGGCCGGGCAGCGCACCCACTACGCCGCCTGCCGCCACGTCGCCCGCGACCAGCCCGAGGCGGCCCACGTCGTCGGCGGCGGTTCGGCCACCGACAACCCCAACCGCTTCATGTTCCAGCCGTCCTACCCCGTCGAGGGCAGCCCGGGCGGAGTCGTCCTCGCCTCCTACAGCTGGTCCGACGACGCTCTGAAGTGGGACGCCTTCGACGACGAGGAGCGCTACCCGCGGGCGCTCGCCGGGCTGCAGGAGGTGTACGGGCAGCGGATCGAGGTGTTCTACACCGGCGTCGGCCGCACCCAGTCGTGGATGCGCGACCCGTACGCCTACGGCGAGGCCTCCGTCCTCCTCCCCGGCCAGCACACCGAGCTGTTCCCGCACATCCGCAGGCCCGAGGGCAGCCTGCACTTCGCCGGCTGCCACACGTCGATCAAGCCCGCGTGGATCGAGGGCGCGCTGGAGTCGGCGGTCCGGACCGCCCTGGAGGTCCACCTGGCCGAGTGACGGGGCACGGATGCGGGCCGGGGGGACGAGCGGCGCGCCGGTGCGCACGGGCGGCGGTGGTGGCGCCCGTGCCACCCGTCCGGGGCAAGACGCGACGGGCTCGGGTGCCGGGCCCGTGCCGGCGTGGTGTGCTGGGCGTGGGCAGAGGCCGCCACGGGGCGGCGGGGGACGGCCCCCGCATCCGTACGAGGAGAGACCACCCATGGCGATCCTGATCCATGCCGTACTCCCCGGCGTCACGACCGAGCAGTACGACGCCCTCAGCGCGAGGCTCCAGGAGGTGCCCGGCATCTTCCAGGGCTGCCTCTCCCACACCTGCGTACAGGCCGACGGCGGCCTGGAGGTCTTCGACCTGTGGGAGTCCGAAGCCGACATGGACCGGTTCGGCGAGCAGATGATGCCCATCGCGCAGAGCATGGGCTTCGCACAGGACGCCGGGCGGCCGAAGGTCCTGCGGGTTCACCGCTACATGCTTCCCGGTGCCGGTACACAATGAAGGTGTGGCCTATGTCGCGGTGACCGCACTCAGCCACGACGGGCTGGTGCGCGAGCACAACGAGGACAGCCTGGCCGTGGGGCCGTGGATCCTGTGCGGAACCGTCACCGAGACCCCGCAGACCTTCGTCTTCCCGCTCGGCAGGCCGCTCGTCGTCGCGGTCGCCGACGGGCTCGGGGGGCAGCCCGCCGGCGAGGTGGCCAGTGCCCTGGTCGTGCGGCGGCTCTCGTGGCTCGGGCCCTCGCTGGACGGGGAGGAAGCCGTCCGCGACGCCGTGGAGCTGTGCAACCGCGCGGTGTACGAGGCCGCCGGCGACGATCCGGCGCTCTCCACGATGGGGACCACCGTCGCCGGCGTCGTCGTGCTCGGTGACGCCCTGCTGTCGTTCAACGTCGGCGACAGCAAGGTGTACGACGCCACCGGGGACGCGTTGCGCCAGGTCAGCGTGGACGACAGCCCGCCGCCGGCGCCCGGGCACCGGACCACGTCCGTGGTGACGCAGACCCTCGGCGGCAGCCCGGACTTCACCGCCGTCACCCCGCACGTCTCGTCCGCCCCGCTGGCCGTCGGGCACCGGCGCCTGGTGTGCAGCGACGGCCTGACCGATCCCGTACCGGACGACGAGATCGCCGCCCTGCTGCGGGTGCACGACGACGGCCGGGCCGCCTTCGAGCTGTGGAAGGCCGCCATCGACGCCGGAGGCCCCGACAACATCACGCTCGCGCTGGTACGCGTAGGGGAGTAGGCGCCGGATGTGGACACCCGCGTCAACGTCCGTGCTCACTCGCTAGGTTGAACACGTACCGCTTCCCCTTTCCCCTGCGCGAGGACACCGACCGATGGACGACCCCGGCCTGCCGATCGAGCGTTTCGAGGAGCACCGCGGGCATCTGCGCGCCGTGGCCTACCGGATGCTCGGCTCGCTCGGCGAGGCCGAGGACGCCCTCCAGGAGGCGTGGCTGCGTGTCAGCCGCGCCGACGCCGGCCGGATCGAGAACGTGGGCGGCTGGCTGACCACCATCGTCGGGCGCGTCTGCCTGAACATGCTCCGCTCGCGGGAGCACCGGCGCGAGGACCCCCTCGACCCCTTCGACCGGCCGGGCTCCCCCGGCCGGGACGGGTCCGACCCGGCCCTCGTCCGCCAGCAGGCCGCCGACCCCGAACAGGAGGCCCTGCTGGCCGACTCCGTCGGAATGGCGCTCCTGGTCGTCCTGGACACGCTCACCCCGGCCGAGCGGCTCTCCTTCGTCCTGCACGACATGTTCGCCGTGCCGTTCGACGACATCGCGCCGATGATCGAGCGCACCCCGGCGGCGACCCGCCAGCTCGCGAGCCGGGCCCGGCGGCGCGTCAAGGGGGCCGCTCCGGGAGCCCACCCCGACGGGGTCCGGCAGCGCCGGCTCGTGGACGCCTTCCTGGCCGCGACGCGCGGCGGGGACTTCGACGCCCTGCTGCGGCTGCTGCATCCGGACGTCGTCCTGCGGGCCGACAGGTTCGTCGTCCCGACCGCCGAGCCGGTCGTCGTCCGCGGCGCCCGGACGGTGGCCGAGGGTGCGATGGCGGCGATGGGACGGGCGCGGTTCACCGGTCCCGCCCTCGTCGACGGCGCCGTCGGACTGGCGATGGCCCGCTCCGGCCGGCTGTTCCTGGTTCTCGGCTTCACGACGGCCGACGGCCTCATCACGGAGATCGACATCGTCGCCGACCCGGAGCGCCTGCCCGCGCTGGACATCGCCGTGATCGGCGGCTGACGCC
Organism: Streptomyces sp. NPDC036822; assembly: GCF_055609145.1. Classification (NCBI taxonomy): domain Bacteria; kingdom Bacillati; phylum Actinomycetota; class Actinomycetes; order Kitasatosporales; family Streptomycetaceae; genus Streptomyces; species Streptomyces sp. NPDC036822. Next base: position 396,734 of record NZ_JBVJPY010000003.1, on the reverse strand, counting down.
ACGACGGATGGCTCAACCGGCCTTCACACACGGTCGGATGAGAACATGGACGTACCGGCCTGAAGGCTGCATTCCAGGCGGTAGGATCCGCGCCAATCGATGCGGAGCCGGTCTCAGCAGCTGAGATCCGCCGGTACTTCCGGGCAATCGCCCCGCCGTACAGAACCACGACCTCGTTTTCCGCATCTTCCTCATCGCCGTATTCACCGTTTCCACACAGGGGGACCATTCGATGAACGTCCCGCGCACACCGAGGGTCTCCCTCGTCGTGCCCGTCTACAACGCCATGCCGTACCTGGAGCAGACGCTGGCCTCGATCGCGCAGCAGACCATCGGCATGGACGCCCTCGAGATCGTGGCCGTGGACGACGGCAGCACGGACGGCAGCGGCGAGGTCCTGGACCGGTGGGCGGAGAAGTACCCCTGGCGGATGAAGGTCGTCCATCAGGAGGCTTCCGGCGGGCCGAGCCGGCCGCGGAACGTGGGACTCGACCACGCGGAGGGAACGTACGTCTTCTTCCTCGACGGTGACGACTGCCTGGGGCCCGAGGCCCTGGAGCGGCTCGTGGCGATGGCCGAGAAGAACGACTCGGACGTCGTCCTGGCGAAGCTGGTCGGCGTGGGGCGGCGCGTGCCCAAGCAGGTCTTCGCCAAGAACGTCGACAAGGCCGACCTGTCGAAGGGCGACATCTACTACACCCTCATGCCGTTCAAGCTGTTCCGGCGTGAGCTCATCGAGAAGCACGGCCTCCGGTTCCCGGAGCACATGCGCATCAGCGAGGACCAGCACTTCGTCGCGCGCGCCTATCTGCACAGCAAGGTGATCTCCGTCGTCGGCGACTACACCTGCTACTACGTCGTCAAGCGCGGCGACGACGGCAACATCACCGCGGACGGCATCGATCTCGAACTCTCCCTGCGTCAGGCGGCCGAGATGGTCGAGATGGTCACCGGCATGACCGAACCCGGTCCGCTGCGCGACCACTTGGTCTGCCGCCATGTGCGGGTGGAGATGCTGCGCCGGTTCGACGCGCGGTTCGTCGCCGCCGACGAGGCCGAGCGGGCGGCGCTCGTCGAGCTGGCCCGGCCGTACGCACGGGAGTGGGTCACTCCGGCGGTCCTGGCGAAGCTGAGCGTCGCCGAGCGGCTGGTCGCGCACTGCCTGCGCGAGGGGCTCGTCGAGGAGCTGGCCGGCGTGGTCGCCTGGGACCTCGCGGGCCGCCCGGGCAAGGCACGGGTCCGCGACGGCAAAGTGTACGCGGCTCCGCCGTTCCCCTCGGCCGACTCCCCCGAGTACGAGCGGCTCTGCGACATCACCGCTGTCACGGTCGGCGCCAGTCCGCGCCGCTGGGTGGACCGCCTCGCCTGGAAGGGCACCGTCCTCGAACTCTCCGGCTACGCCTACGTCGACCAGGTGGACACCGACGACCTGACCACCGACGTGGTGCTCCGCGACGCGCGCGGCGGCCGGGAGTTCGCCGTGCGCGCCGAACAGGTGCCCTCGCCCCACCTGACGGTCAGCCGCGGCAAGGAGACGTACGACTACGGCCGGGGCTGCTTCCGGGCCGCCGTCGACCTGGCCACCGTCGCCGACGGCGGCGCGCTCCCGAACGGCGACTGGCGCATCTCGCTGCGCTGCACCGCCCAGGGGGTGAGCGCGGAGGGCAGCCTCGGCGCGGCGCTCGGCGGCCGGATCTCGCGCCGGGCGGACGAGCACGCGCTGTCGCTCCCGGGTCCGGGCAAGCAGCTGCGCACGGGACGGGTCGGTCCGCGCGGCGGGGAGCTGGTCCTGCGGCTCAAGGCGGCCCCGTCGGCGCTGTCCGCCTACGCTGTCAGCATCGGCTGGAAGGCCGCCCGGGTGGTACGCGCCCGGGTCAACTGGCAGTAGGACGCGGCAGAACGGGGCGGGGGAATGCCGGGTACGCGGCGCGGGGCGACCCGTGCGCTGCCCGGGTGACCGGTAGTCCCTGGGGTGACCGGCACGCGTCGGCCCGGCTGACCGCACCCGCCGGCCTCGCCGGCCCCGCCGCGTCCGGTTCGTGCCTCAGGAGGCCGTCAGGCTGGTGCGGACCAGGGTCAGGACGTCCTCGTCCGACAGACCCAGCTCCCGGGCCTCGGCGACCACGGCGCGGACCCGGCCGACCAGGCGCGCCCGGTCCGGGACCGCCGCCCCCGGGACGATGACCGCGCCCCGGCCGCGGCGGAGTTCGATCAGCCCTTCCTCGCGCAGCCGCTGGTAGCCCCGCAGGACCGTGTGGACGTTGACGCCCAGGGAGTCGGCGAGCTCCCGGGCCGCCGGGAGGCGTTCGCCGGCCGTGGCCGAGCCGTCGGCGAGGGCGCCCCGGACGCAGGCGGCGATCTGGTCGCCCAGGGGGACGGCGGAGGCGGGATCGACCCGGAAGAGCATGGTCAGACCCTCCCACGGCGCTCGACCAGCGTGTTCAACAGGGCCGCCGCCGTGTCCGCGTCGGGCACGGTGACCGCGAACTCCCGACCGCCCTCGCGGCGGACGACCAGCGCCTCGCCCGACCGCAGGACCAGGCCGGTCCGATGGGCCCGGACGCGGTACCCCCAGCCGCCGAACTCGCGCAGCGCGTCGACGTCCCGGGCGACGGCCCCCTCGACGCCCTCCAGGGGGACGCCGACGCGGGGCCAGGGCGCCAGGGCGGGGCGGACGGTCACGCCGCGCCGGTCGACGGTGACCCGGACCCGCGCCAGGAGCAGGACCAGGAGGCCGGGGACGAGCAGGACGAGGCCGAGCCACCACGGCGCCGGGTACGCCCCGGCGAGGCCGGCCGGCCCGGCTGCCGCGGCCACGGCCCCGACGACCGTCATGGAGCGCGAGTCCGTCGCGCGGGACCAGCCGGCGACCTCGCTCGCGCCGAGCGGCAGCCGTGGCTCGTCCGCGCCGCCCGCCCCTGGCTTCCCGGGCTCCTGCGGTACGCACCGGGTCAGGGCCAGGCCCGCGAGGGCCGTGAGGGCCGCCGCCCCAACCGCGACCGTGAGGTTCACCAGCGGTGAGACGACCTGGCTCGCGTCGGCGGCGTCGAGGTTGTCCCGGAGGAGCAGGGCGAAGAGGGCCGTGGTGAAGCCGGCGGTCGCCCACGCTCCCCAGAGCGTGCCGCGGCGTGTCAGGAGCGTCCAGCCGGTCCCGACGGCGAGGAGCAGGCCGGAGCTGACGAGGACGAAGCCCGTCAGGCCGGTCAGGCCGTCGGCGCGGCCGCCGTCGGCGGTGGAGAAGTGGGTGGCCAGCGGGTCGGGCAGCCGGTCGCTCCAGAGCGCGAGGAGGGTGAGGTGGAGGACGAGCGCGAGCAGGAACGGGAGTGCGGTGAGCACTCTGAGACGGGTCGGGCCACGGTTCATCGGAGAGCCTCCCTCGGGCTATTTGTTTGTACTCTACTAGAACAAGTGGAGTTACGGCGGGAACTAGTGAGGGTGATGTCTCGCGCCCGTCGCGCCGCACCCAGGGCCGCCACGGCCCCGGAGTCCGGCGGCGCGCGGGCGCGGCGGGTGACCGTGCGGCGGGGTTGTGGGACCGTGGAGGCATGGCCGTACCCGTGATCCTCGACTGCGATCCCGGACACGACGACGCGTTCAACATCCTGCTGGCCGCGGCCCATCCGGCGATCGACCTGCTGGCCATCACCACCGTCGCGGGCAACCAGACGGTCGAGAGCACCACCCTGAACGCGCGCCGGGTGTGCACCGTCGCCGGGATCGAGGGGGTGCCCATCGCGCCCGGCCGGGACCGGCCGCTGCACGGCGCGCCCCTGGCCGGCGAGAACATCCACGGCGACTCCGGCCTCGACGGGCCCGGCTTCGGCGACGACGAGCCCCGGGTCCCGCGCGACCCCCGCGACGCGCTCACCCTCGTCCGGGACATCCTGCTCGCGCACCCCGCGCCGGTGACCCTCGTGGCGACCGGGCCGCTGTCGAACGTCGCGACCCTCCTGCTCGCGCACCCGGAGCTGAGCCACCGGATCGAGCGGATCGTGCTCATGGGCGGATCGACCGGGCGCGGCAACACCACCCCGGCGGCGGAGTTCAACATCCTCTGCGACCCGGAGGCGGCGGACATCGTCTTCACCTGCGGGCGCCCGGTGACGATGTTCGGCCTCAACGCCACCCACCAGGTGCGCGCGACCCCCGAGATCGTGTCGCGCATCGCGGCGCTCGGCACCCCGCTCGCCCGGCTCTGCGTCGAGCTGCTGACCTACTTCGCCGGGACCTACCGCGAGGTGTACGGCTTCGAGACCCCGCCCCTGCACGACCCGCTGACCGTGGCGCACCTGATCGACCCGTCGCTGATCAGCCTGGTCCGGGCGCCCGTGACGGTCGAGCTGGCGGGGACGTACACCCGCGGCGCGACGCTCGTGGACCTCGACGGGGTGACGGGGCGGCCCGCCAACGCGGAGGTGGGGATGGAGGTCGACGTCCCGGGGTTCTGGGACCTGATGATCGAGGCCGTGCGGGTCCTGGGCGACCGCTGAGAGCCGCCCCGTGACCCTCCGGCCGGGACTCCGGACCCGAGACGAGACGAAACGTCTTGCCAAAGAGGGCGCACCACCCTAGGATCGAGACAAGACGAAACGTCTCGTCTCGTATTACACGCGCCCCGCCGCCGACCGAAGGAATGCGCCCTTGTTCCGTGTCCTCCTCACCGACGTCGTCAAGCGCTACGACGACCGGCTCGTCCTCGACCGGGTCTCCCTCTCCGTCCGCGCCGGCGAACGCGTCGGCGTCGTCGGCGACAACGGCTCCGGGAAGTCCACCCTCCTCCGGCTCCTCGCCGGCCTGGAGGCCCCCGACAACGGCACCGTCACCGTCGAGTCCCCCGGCGGCAGCGGATACCTCGCCCAGACCCTGGACCTGCCCGGCACCGCACGCGTCGGCGACGCGGTCGACCTCGCGCTCGCCGGCGTACGGGACCTGGAGCGGCGGATCCGGACGGCCGAGGCCGCCCTGGCGCGCACGGGCGACCTCGACGGGTACGCGGAGCTGCTCGCCGCCTACGAGGCGCGCGGCGGGCGGGACGCCGACCGACGGGTCGGGACGACGCTCCGGCGGCTCGGGGAACCCCACCCGCTCGACCGCGACCGCCGGCTCGCCACCCTCTCCGGCGGGCAGCGCTCACGGCTCGCGCTCGCCGCGACGCTCGCCGCCGACCCCGAACTGCTGCTGCTCGACGAGCCGACCAACGACCTCGACGACGAGGCCGTCGCCTGGCTGGAGGAGCGGCTGCGCGCCCACCGGGGCACGGTCGTCGCCGTCACCCACGACCGGGTCTTCCTCGACCGGGTCACCACGACCGTCCTGGAGGTCGACCACGAACGGCGTCGCCTGCGGCGGTACGGCAACGGCTACACCGGCTATCTGGCCGGCCGGGCGGCCGAACGGGCGCGCTGGGAGCAGGAGTACGAGGACTGGCGGGCCGAGCTGGCGCGTCACTCGGCGCTCGCGGACGCCCACATCGACCGCTTCTCCGCGATCCCGCGCAAGGCACCGGCCTCCTTCAGCGGGGCGGGGGCCTTCCGGGCCCGGTCACGGGCGCACGGTGCGATGAGCCGCATCCGCGCGGCGCGGGAACGGCTCCAGCGGCTCACCGATCACCCGGTGGCGGCGCCACCGGAGCCGCTGCGCTTCACGGCGCGGGTCGAGGGGGAGCCGGCGGCGGTCGACCTGACCGGCGTACGGGTGGAGGGGCGGCTGCGCCTGGACTCCCTGCACCTGGGCGCCGGCGAACGGCTGCTCGTCACCGGGCCCAACGGCGCGGGCAAGACCACGCTCCTCCGGCTCCTCGCGCGCGAACTCCGCCCGGACAGCGGGTCGGTGACGGCCCCGCGCCGGGTCGGCGTGCTGCGCCAGGACCCGCCCGCCGTGCCCGACGGCCCCCGCACGGTGGCGGAGTCCTTCGGCGCGGACCGTGCCGAGGAGCTGCTCGCCCTGGGGCTCTTCACGGCGAAGGACCTGACCACCGAGGTCCGGCACCTGTCGGCCGGCGGGCGCCGCCGTCTGGAACTCGCCCACCTGGTCACCCGTCCGGCGGACCTGCTCCTCCTCGACGAGCCGACCAACCACCTCTCCCCCGGCCTGGTGGAGGAGCTCGACGCGGCCCTGGCCGTGTACCCGGGCACGCTGGTGATCGTCACCCACGACCGCCGTCTCCGGGAGGGTTTCCGGGGACGGCGTCTGGAACTGACGCCGTGGGCCGCCGCCCGGTGTCCGGCGTGAACGGCGGCCCGGGGCGTCAGTCCTCGGTGCCGTCGTCCTCCAGGTCGCCCTCGGTCTCCAGGAACACCTCGCGCAGCGCCGCAAGGACCTGCGGGTCCGGCTTCTCCCACATGCCGCGGGACTCCGCCTCCAGGAGACGCTCCGCGATGCCGTGCAGCGCCCACGGGTTGGCGTCCTTGAGGAAGGCCTGGTTCTCCGGGTCCAGGACGTACGTCTCGGTGAGCTTGTCGTACATCCAGTCGGCGACCACGCCGGTCGTGGCGTCGTAGCCGAAGAGGTAGTCGACGGTCGCCGCGAGCTCGAAGGCGCCCTTGTAGCCGTGGCGGCGCATCGCCTCGATCCACTTCGGGTTGACCACACGGGCCCTGAAGACCCGGGAGGTCTCCTCCACCAGGGTGCGGGTGCGGACCGTCTCGGGGCGGGTGGAGTCGCCGATGTACGCCTCGGGGGCCGTGCCCTTCAGCGCGCGGACGGTCGCCACCATGCCGCCGTGGTACTGGAAGTAGTCGTCGGAGTCGGCGATGTCGTGCTCGCGCGTGTCGGTGTTCTTCGCCGCCACGGCGATCCGCTTGTACGCCGTCTCCATCTCCGCCCGGGCCGGGCGGCCTTCGAGACCGCGGCCGTAGGCGTAGCCGCCCCACACGGTGTAGACCTCGGCGAGGTCCGCGTCCGTGCGCCAGTCGCGCGAGTCGATCAGCTGGAGGATCCCCGCACCGTACGTGCCCGGGCGGGAGCCGAAGATACGGGTCGTGGCGCGCCGCTCGTCGCCGTGCTCGGCCAGGTCGGCCTGGGCGTGCGCCCGTACGTAGTTGGCGTCGGCCGGCTCGTCGAGGGCGGCCGCGAGCCGGACGGCGTCGTCCAGCAGGCCGATGACGTGCGGGAACGCGTCCCGGAAGAAACCGGAGATCCGCAGGGTGACGTCGATGCGGGGGCGGCCCAGCTCGGCGAGCGGGATCGGCTCCAGGCCGTTGACGCGGCGGGACGCCTCGTCCCACAGCGGGCGGACGCCCAGCAGGGCCAGCGCCTCCGCCACGTCGTCGCCGGCCGTGCGCATGGCGCTCGTGCCCCACAGGGAGAGACCGACCGAGGTCGGCCAATCGCCGTTGTCGGTGCGGTAGCGCTCCAGGAGGGAGTCGGCGAGCGCCTGCCCGGTCTCCCACGCGAGGCGGGAGGGGACGGCCTTGGGGTCGACGGAGTAGAAGTTCCGGCCGGTCGGCAGCACGTTGACCAGCCCGCGCAGCGGCGAGCCCGACGGCCCGGCCGGCACGAAGCCGCCGTTCAAGGCGTGCACGGCGTGGGTGAGTTCGTCCGTGGTGGCGGCGAGCCGGGGCACGACCTGCTCGCAGGCGAAGCGCAGGACGTCCGCGACCTCGGGGCCGTACGCGCCGGCGATCCCGGCGACGGCGTCCACGGACCAGTCCGCGGCCTCCAGCGCCTCGACGAGCTCCCTGGCCTTCTCCTCGGCCTCGTCCGCGGTCCGCAGCGTCGCGGCCGACTCGTCGAGTCCCAGGGCCTCACGGAGGCCGGGGAGCGCCTGCGTGCCGCCCCAGATCTGCCGGGCGCGCAGGATCGACAGCACGAGGTTGACCCGCGCCTCGCCCTTCGGCGCCCCGCCGAGCACGTGCAGACCGTCCCTGATCTGCGCGTCCTTGACCTCGCAGAGCCAGCCGTCGACGTGCAGCAGGAAGTCGTCGAAGCCGTCGTCGTCGGGCCGGTCCTCCATCCCCAGGTCGTGGTCGAGCTTGGCGGCCTGGATCAGCGTCCAGATCTGGGCGCGGATCGCCGGCAGCTTCGAGGGGTCCATGGAGGAGATCTGCGCGTACTCGTCGAGCAGCTGCTCCAGGCGCGCGATGTCGCCGTAGGAGTCGGCGCGGGCCATCGGCGGCACCAGGTGGTCGACGAGCGTGGCGTGCACCCGCCGCTTGGCCTGGGTGCCCTCGCCCGGGTCGTTGACCAGGAAGGGGTAGATCAGCGGGATGTCGCCGAGCGCGGCGTCCGGGCCGCAGGCGGCGGAGAGGCCGGCGTTCTTGCCGGGCAGCCATTCGAGGTTGCCGTGCTTGCCGAGGTGGACCATCGCGTCCGCCCCGAAACCGCCGTCCTCGGCGCGGGCGGCGATCCAGCGGTAGGCGGCGAGGTAGTGGTGGGACGGCGGGAGATCGGGATCGTGGTAGATCGCGATGGGGTTCTCGCCGAAGCCGCGCGGCGGCTGGATGAGGATCAGCAGGTTCCCGCGCCGCAGGGCCGCGAGGACGATGTCGCCCTCCGGGTTGCGGGAGCGGTCCAGGAACATCTCGCCGGGCGCCGGGCCCCAGTGCTCCTCGACGTGGCGGCGCAGTTCCTCGGGCAGGGTCGCGTACCAGCGCTTGTAGTCGGCGGCCGGGATGCGGACGGGGTTGCGGGCGAGCTGCTCCTCCGTCAGCCAGTCCCGGTCGTGGCCGCCGGCCTCGATCAGGGCGTAGATCAGCTCGTCGCCGTCGCCGGAGACCAGACCGGGGATCTCGTCCTCGGGCCCGAAGTCGTACCCCTCCTCGCGCAGGCGCCGCAGCAGCGCCACGGCGGAGGCGGGGGTGTCGAGGCCGACCGCGTTGCCGATGCGGGAGTGCTTGGTCGGGTACGCGGAGAGGACCAGGGCGAGCTTCTTCTCGGCGTTCGGGATGTGCCGCAGGCGGGCGTGGCGGACGGCGATCCCGGCGACGCGGGCCGCGCGCTCGGCGTCGGCGACGTACGCGGGCAGGCCGTCCTCGTCGATCTCCTTGAAGGAGAACGGGACGGTGATGAGCCGGCCGTCGAACTCGGGCACGGCGACCTGGCTGGCGGCGTCCAGCGGGGAGAGACCCTCGTCGTTCTCCTCCCAGGCCGCGCGGGAGCCGGTGAGGCACAGCGCCTGGAGGATCGGCACGTCGAGGGCGGCGAGCGCGCCGGCGTCCCATGCCTCCTCGTCTCCGCCCGCCTGGGCCTCGGCGGGCTTGGTGCCGCCGGCCGCGAGGACGGTGGTGACGATGGCGTCGGCGCCGCGCAGCCGGTCGAGCAGCTCGGGCTCGGGGGCGCGCAGGGAGGCGACGTACAGCGGGAGCGGGCGGGCGCCGGCGTCCTCGAGGGCGTCGCACAGGGAGCCGATGAAGGCGGTGTTCCCGCTCATGTGGTGGGCGCGGTAGTAGAGCACGGCGACCGTGGGGCCGTCGGCGTTCCTCGGCTCGCGCTCCAGGGGCCCCCAGGTGGGGGCGGCGGCCGGGGCCTCGAAGCCGTGGCCGGTGAGCAGCACGGTGTCGGCGAGGAACCGGGCGAGCTGCTCCAGGTTGTCCGGGCCGCCGTGCGCCAGGTAGGCGTGGGCTTCGGTGGCGACGCCGATGGGGACCGTGGAGGCCTCCATGAGCTGGGCGTCGGGGGCCTGTTCGCCGCTGAGGACGACCACGGGGCGGGCCTGGCCGTCGGCGAGCAGGGCGTCCAGGCCGTCCTCCCAGGCGCGCAGCCCGCCGAGGAGGCGGACGACGACGAGGTCGGTGTCGTCGAGGAGGCCCGGCAGCTCGTCGAGGCCGAGGCGGGAGGGGTTGGCGAACCGGTAGGCGACCGGGCCGCCGGCCGCGCGGGCGCTGAGCAGGTCGGTGTCGGAGTGCGACAGCAACAGAATTCGCATGCGAGCGCAGGCCTTCCTCGGGGTTGTCCGCGCCCCGGGTGGTCGTGTGGACGGCGGGAGTTCCTGACTCACCCGGCCCCCGTTCCCGGGACGGGCTCACAGTGGCGGGACCGCGCCGGAATCTCACCGGGCTTCCTCCCCGGGGTCCTGGGACCCCATGCCGTCTGCATAGTAGATCCTGCGCGCGGCGGCCCGAAGGGTCGGCCGGATCCACGTGGGTATGCTCGCCGCCATGCCGCCCACCCCACCCACAACGCCCAACCAGGGCGAACCTCTCATACGGGACCGTGGCGATGCCTGCCCCGGGGCGCTGCGACTGCACCCCGCCGACGACGGCCGCCTGGCGCGATTGCGCCTGCCCGCAGGGCTGTTGACGGCGCGTCAGGTGCGGTGTCTGGCCTCGGCGGCAGACGAGCTGGGCGACGGCCGGATCAGCGTCACCTCACGGGGGAACGTGGAGCTGCGCGGCCTCGGCGAGGACTGCGGGGCGGCCCTCGCCGGGCTGCTGGCCCCGGCCGGACTGCTGCCCTCCGTGACCCACGAGCGCGTCCGGAACATCGTCGCCTCGCCCCTGGCCGGAGTCGACGGAAAAGGCTGCCAAGACGTGCAGTTGTGGGCGCGTGAGCTGGACGCCCTGCTGTGCTCGCGGGACTGGACGACGGCACTTTCCGGTCGTTTTCTCTTCGCCCTGGACGACGGGCGCGAAGACGTCGGCGGACTCGGCGCGGATGTGACGTTGTTCTCAACCTCCACGACGTCCGCGATGTCCGCGATGACGTCAGGAGCTTCCGGATCCGGCGCGCTGCTGCGGGTCGCCGGGTGCCGGGTCTTCCGGGTCGCGGCCGCCGACGCGCCCCGCGCCGCCCTCGCGGCCGCCGACGCCTTCCTGGCCGCAGCCCGTGAGGCCGGCACCGGCGCCTGGCGCGTGCGCGAACTCCCGGAGGGCGTCGGGCCGGACCTCGCGGCCGCGCTCGACCGCGCGGGCGTCCCGGCCGAACCCCTGGCGCCGGACGCCCCCGGCACGGCGGGCCCGGACGCCGACGGCGCGGGGCCGCGCCCCGGCGTCCACGCCCACCCCCTGACCGGGAAGCACGCCGTCGCCGTCGCCGTCCCGCTCGGCCGCCTCACCTCCGCGCAGCTGCGCGCCCTCGCCCCCGACGACGACGGCGGCGGTGGCGAGCTGCGGCTCACTCCGTGGCGCGGAGCCGTCGTGACCGGCCTCGCCGACCGAGCGGCCGCCGGGGCGCGGCTCGACGCGCTCGCCGAGGCCGGACTGATCACCCGCGCCGGCTCCCCGTGGCTCGGCGTGGGCGCGTGCACCGGACGGCCCGGGTGCGCCAAGTCGCTCGCCGACGTCCGGGCGGACGCGACCCCCGGCCACGGCGCGGGCGGGCTCCCCGTCCACTTCTCCGGCTGCGCACGGCGCTGCGGCCACCCCAAGGGCACCTGGGTCGACGTCGTCGCCACCGGCGACGCAACGTACGAGGTCGACGGCGTCCCCACCCCGAGAACGCAACTGGCGGCCGCTGTGGCGACAGCCCGTACACCCACCACGAGATGAGCGAGAGCAACAGGATGTTCGACTACGAGAAGGACGGCGCGGAGATCTACCGCCAGTCCTTTGCCACGATCCGCGCCGAGGCGGATCTCGCGGGTCTGCCCGCCGACGTCAGCCAGGTCGCGGTCCGGATGATCCACGCCTGTGGCATGGTCGACCTCGTCCGGGACCTCGCCTACTCGCCCGAGGTCGTCTCGCGCGCCCGCGCCGCCCTGCGCGCCGGCGCGCCGATCCTCTGCGACGCGCAGATGGTGGCCAGCGGGGTGACCCGCAAGCGGCTGCCCGCCGACAACGACGTGGTCTGCACCCTCTCCGACCCCTCCGTGCCCGCCCTCGCCGCCGAGCTCGGCACGACCCGCAGCGCGGCGGCCCTGGAGCTGTGGCGCGACCGCCTCGAAGGCTCGGTCGTCGCCATCGGCAACGCGCCCACCGCCCTCTTCCGCCTCCTGGAGATGATCGAGCAGGGCGCCGGGCGCCCGGCGGCCGTCCTCGGCATACCGGTCGGCTTCATCGGCGCCGCCGAGTCCAAGGACGCGCTGGCCGCGCACGCCTCCGGCGTCGACCACCTCGTCGTCCGGGGACGGCGCGGCGGCAGCGCCATGACGGCCGCCGCCGTCAACGCGATCGCGACCGAGGCGGAGATCCAGGCATGAGCGGCAAGCTGTACGGGGTCGGACTCGGCCCCGGCGACCCGAACCTGATGACCGTCGCTGCCGTGAGGGCCATCGAGGCCGCCGACGTCATCGCGTACCACTCGGCCCGCCACGGCCGGTCCATCGCCCGCTCCATCGCGGCCGAGCACATCCGCGAGGACCACGTCGAGGAGCGGCTGATGTACCCGCTCACCGTGGAGACCACCGACCACCCCGGCGGCTACCGGGGAGCGCTCGACGACTTCTACGAAGAGGCGTCGGCACGGCTCGCCGCCCACCTGGACGCGGGCCGCACGGTCGCCGTCCTCGCCGAGGGGGACCCGCTCTTCTACGGCTCGTACCAGCACATGCACAAGCGTCTGGCACACCGCTACGACACGACGGTCATCCCCGGCGTGACCTCGGTGAGCGCCGCCGCCGCCCGGCTCGGGGAGCCGCTGTGCGAGGCGGAGGAGGTCCTGACGATCATCCCCGGCACGCTGCCGGAGGACGAGCTGACGGCCCGGCTCGCGGGCACGGACTCGGCGGTCGTGATGAAGCTGGGGCGGACCTTCCCGACCGTGCGGCGCGCCCTGGAGCGGGCCGGCCGGCTCGACGACGCGCGGTACGTCGAGCGGGCGTTCATGGCCGGCGAGCGGACGGCGACGCTGGCCGAGGTCGACCCGGCCTCGGTCCCCTATTTCTCGGTGGCCGTGCTGCCCTCCCGCATCGACCAGGAGGCGCCCGTACGCGAACGGGGCGAGGTCGTCGTCGTCGGCACCGGCCCGGCGGGCGCGCCCTGGCTGACGCCGGAGTCGCGCGGCGCCCTGGTCAACGCCGACGACCTGGTCGGCTACACCACCTACGTCGACCGGGTGCCGGTCCTGCGGCCGGGCCAGCGGCGCCACGGCTCCGACAACAAGGTCGAGTCCGAGCGGGCCGAGTTCGCCCTCGACCTGGCGCGGCGCGGGCGGCGGGTCGCGGTCGTCTCCGGCGGCGACCCGGGCGTCTTCGCGATGGCCACGGCGGTCCTGGAGGTGGCGTCCGAACCGCGCTACGCGGACGTGCCCGTGCGCGTCCTGCCCGGGGTCACCGCGGCCAACGCGGCGGCCGCGGCGGCGGGCGCCCCGCTGGGCCACGACTACGCCACGATCTCCCTGTCCGACCGCCTCAAGCCCTGGGACGTCATCGCCGAACGGCTGCGCGCCGCGGCGGGGGCGGACCTGGTCCTCGCCCTCTACAACCCGGGGTCGAGGGCCCGTACGCACCAGGTGGCGGCCGCCCGTGACCTGCTGCTCGAACTCCGCTCGCCCGAGACGCCGGTGGTCGTGGCGCGGGACGTGGGCGGGCCCGAGCAGTCGGTGCGGGTGGTGACCCTGAAGACGCTGGAGCCGTCGGAGGTCGACATGCGCACGCTGCTGCTGATCGGCTCCTCGCAGACCCGGGCCGTCGAGCGCGGCGACGGCCGGACCATCACCTGGACGCCCCGCCGCTACGGGTGAAGGTCCCCAGGCCCTCGGTGTCCAGGTACTCGACGGTGAAGGACTTCCCGTCCGGGGTGAAGGTGACCCCGGTGAGCCCGACGGCGTTCTCGCCGGCGGTCGGGAAGCTGAACGTGTCGCCGGCGTAGTGGGTGAGCCGGTACGTCTGGGGCTTCGGCCCCAGACGGAGCGTCAGGGCGCCGTCGGCGCCGGCGACGACCTCGGCCCGGCCGTAGTAGTCGTTCTCGTACGTGCCCGCGTAGGTCTCCGCCGCCTTCGCGGGCGCCGCACCGGACGGCGGGTGGGCGTAGTCGGTCTTCGAACGGCCCGCGTCCGCCTCCTGCTGGTACAGCGCGTCGACGATCGGCATCCAGTCGCGGCTGACCTCGCCGGTCTGCGCGATGTCGAAGAAGTCGAGGGCGACGGCGTCGGCGACGCCGACCGGCGCGGTGTTGGTCAGGACGACGATGCCGAGCTGCTCGCCGGGCAGCATCGTGACGTTCGTGTGCGCGCCCTCGGCGAAGGCTCCCGTGTGGGAGAGCCTGAGCCGGCCCTGGTCGTCGTAGCTCACGTTCCAGCCGAGGCCGTAGAAACCGGTCCGGGCGGCCGGGGCGTGGGGCGGGTTCGACACCGACTCGGGCTGGTGGGTGCGCTCCAGGGCCTCGGCGTCGACGATCTGCCGGCCGTCCAGCTTGCCGTTCGCGAGCTGGAGCCGCATCCAGGTGGCCATGTCACGGGCGGTCGAGCTGACGCCGCCGGCGGGGGCCTGGGCGTCCGGGTCCCTGACGAACTCCGGCTTCCAGACGCCGTCCACCTTGACGTGGCCATAGGCGCGGTCGGGGGCCTTCACGAAGTCCTCGAAGCGCGAGCTGGTGGAGTCCATTCCGGCCGGCTTGTAGAGGGTGTCGGCGGCCAGTTTCTCCCAGGGCACGCCCTTCGCGTCGGCGACGGCCTGGGCGGCCGCCGTCAGGCCGTAGTTGGTGTAGGCGTAGCTCGCGCGGAACGGGGCCAGGGGCTCGTGGCGCAGGTGGGACAGGATGTACGCGCGGTCGTAGCCGAGGTCCTCCAGCAGGTCTCCCGCGTGGTCGGGCAGGCCGCTGCGGTGGGAGAAGAGGTCCTCGACCGTCACGTGCGAGGTCACCCACGGGTCCTTGAGCCGGAAACCCGGCACGTGCGGGGCAACGGGCATGGTCCAGCCTCCGGTGCCCACGGCCCCGGAGACGATGGTCGAGGCGATCGGCTTGGAGACGGACGCGAGCTGGAAGACGGTGTCGGCGTCGACGGCCGCCTTCTCGCCGGCCTTCCGCACGCCGTACCCCTTCAGGTGCAGCACCTCGCCGTCATGGACGACGGCGACGGCGACGCCCGGAACGCCGGTGCGTTTCATGGCCGCCTGGACGACTCCGTCGAGCCGGTCGACGGCGCGTCGTACGTCCGCCCGGTCGAGCTGGGCGGGCGGCTGGGGCGGGGGCGGCGACGGGCCGGGCGCGACGAGCCCCGCTCCGCCGAGCAGCCCGACGAGCCCCGCGCCGAGAAGGCCACGGACGTTTCCCATGCCTCTCATTGAACGACGGGGACCGGTCTTTGTCGCCCGGAGGACGGACCGCCCGGCGCGGGCCGGGCGCGCGTCCCGGCGTGCCCACGCGAACGGCTGCGGGCCCCCGGCCGGGACCGCTCAGCGGCGGCCGCGGACCCAGGCCGCGGCCTCCTCCGGGGTCGTGGCGACCGGGACGCCGTCCGGTACGGGCGGGCGACGGACGACGACCACCGGGATGCCCGCCTCCCGCGCGGCACGGAGCTTCGGGGCGGTCGCCGCGCCGCCGCTGTCCTTCGTGACGAGGACGTCGACGCGATGGCGGCGCAGCACCTCCCGCTCGCCTTCGAGCGTGAAGGGCCCCCGATCGAGCAGGACTTCGACACGGCCCGGCATCGGGGCGTCGGGCGCGTCCACGGACCGTACGAGGAACCACTGCGGGCAGTCGGCGAACGCGGCGAGCCCCATCCGTCCCGTCGTCAGGAACACCCGCTCCCCGAGGCCGTCCAGGGCGGCGGCCGCCTCCTCCAGGGAGGCGACGGAGCGCCAGTCGTCGCCCGCCACCGGGACCCAGCCGGGACGCCGCAGCGCGAGCAGGGGAACATGGGCGGTGGCGGCCGCCCGGGCCGCGTTGAAACTCATGGTCCGCGCGAAGGGATGGGTGGCGTCGATGACCGCGTCCACACCCTGTGCGCGCAGCCAGTCGGCCAGCCCCTCGGCCCCGCCGAACCCGCCGATCCGCACCTCTCCCTCCGGCAGCCGCGGCCGCGCGACCCGTCCGGCGAGGGAGCTGGTGACCCGGACCTCGGAGTGGAGCGCCGCGGCCAGGGCGCGGGCCTCGGTCGTGCCTCCGAGGATGAGTACGTGCATGGGAGTCCGTTCATGAGTTCCGGCGGCGGGCGCGAGGCCCAACTCAAGCACACGGGTCTGCGCCCCGGTTGGACGACCGGTGCCTGCGCGACGGCGGCGACGACGGCCGCGTACACGGCGCTGCTCGGCGGCGACTTCCCGGACCCGGTGACGATCACGCTCCCGAAGGGCGGGCGTCCGGCGTTCGCTCTCGCCGCCGAGGAGCGCGGCCCCGACCACGCCATGGCGGGGATCGTGAAGGACGCGGGCGACGACCCGGACGTGACCCACGGCGCGCTGGTCCGCTCGACGGTACGGCTCCTCCCGCCCGGCTCCGGCGTCGTGTTCCGGGCCGGACCCGGCGTCGGCACCGTCACGCTGCCCGGCCTGCCCCTGGAGGTCGGGGAACCGGCGATCAATCCCGTCCCGCGCCGGATGATGCGCGAGCACGTCGCCGAGGTCGCCGCCGCGCACGGCGCCCCCGGCGACGTCGAGGTGACCGTCTCGATCGACCACGGCGAGGAGATCGCCCGCTCCACCTGGAACCCCCGGATCGGCATCCTCGGCGGGCTGTCCGTCCTCGGGACGACCGGCGTCGTCGTGCCGTACTCCTGCTCGGCATGGATCGACTCCATCCGCCGCGGCGTCGACGTCGCCCGCGCGGCGGGCCTCACCCATGTGGCGGGCTGCACGGGCTCCACCTCCGAGAGGACGGTGACGACGCTCTACGACCTGCCGGAGATCGCCCTGCTCGACATGGGCGACTTCGCGGGCGCCGTCCTGAAGTACGTCCGCCGCCATCCCGTGGACCGGCTGACGGTCTGCGGCGGCTTCGCCAAGCTCTCCAAGCTGGCGGCCGGCCATCTCGACCTGCACTCGGCCCGTTCGCAGGTCGACAAGCCCTTCCTCGCGGACCTGGCCCGCGCGGGCGGCGCCCCGGAGCCCCTCGCGGACCGGATCGCCTCGGCGAACACGGGCCTGGAGGCCCTGCGCCTCTGCGAGGCCGCCGCCGTGCCCCTCGGTGACCTGGTGGCGTCCCGGGCCCGGGACGAGGCCCTGGCGGTCCTCCGGGGCGCGCCGGTCGCGGTCGACGTGATCTGCATCGACCGGGCGGGTACGGTCGTGGGCCGCTCGGACGTCAGGGGCCCGCGGGGCCCGGGCGGGGTGTAGCCCGCCGGAGGGCCTGATGGGCCACACGGCCGGGCGCGCGAGGTGTAGCCCGCCCGACGGGCCAGAGGGGCCGCACGGGGCGGGGCCCGCGAGGACCGCAGGACGGGACGGGACCGCGGGGGGGCTCGAAGGACCCGGCCCGGACACGGTGACCCGGCCGCTCGGGGCCGGGGCTCGTCGGGGTCAGCGGGCGCGTGGGTAGCCGATCTCCGTGATGTCCTCGGCGAGGCCGGCCAGGGTCACCCGGGGGTTCAGGGCGGCGACCAGTTCGTCGGTGAGCGGGCGCAGGGCGAGCACGTGCCGTACGGCGTCCAGGTCGACGGGGAGTTCGAAGTACTCCCCGGCCCACCGCGCGTACGCCTCGGCCGAGCGGTCGACCAGGAGGCCGAAGAGGAAGTCCGTGTCGTCCGTGTCACGGGCGGAAGCACCGGCGGCCCGGGCGGTCTCGATCCGGGCGCCCTCGGCCGGGGCGCCCTCGACCCGGCCCTCCTCGACCCGAGCATCCTCGGCCGGGGCGTCCTCGGCCGGGGTGTCCTCGACCCGGGTGTCCTGCTCCGGCGCCTCGTCGAGGGAGGCCGCCCCCACCTGCCAGGCGCTGTCCCCCGTCAGCCGCCACAGGCAGACCGTGACAAGCGGTTCGCCGTCCGGGTGGGCGAACGCCGGCTCCTCCACGTACGCCCGGAAGGCCTCCGGCACCCGCGCGACCGCGCGCCGCCCGCCGCTGCCGATCGCATGGGCGAAGCCCCGCAGGTACACCCCGGCGGGGGACATGACGAGCGAGAACTCGTCGCCCTGGCCGTCGCGCATCGAGGCCATCTCCTCCGTCGGCGACCAGTGCGCGTCGAAGGAGTGGTAGCGGTCCTCCCACTCCGGGCTGAGCACCGCGTCCAGCATCGCCAGGGCGCGGCAGTGGTCACGCAGGGCGGCCGGCTCCGGCAGGCGCCGGGCTACGTCGTGTACGGTCACGCGCCCATCCAAGCGCACGGCGCCCACGAGGGCCCCACGGCTCCCGCATGCGGCGAGGCCCCCGCGACCCTAGACTCGCGAGGGCAAAGAGTCCCGATCGAAAGGGTTCGTACCCATGTCGAAGCGAGGCAACAAGCGACGCGCCCGGAAGAAGAAGGGCGCGAACCACGGCAAGCGCCCCAACAGCTGAGGCCTCCCCCGCGCGTTCCCGGGGCCGGTGGCACGTCGTCCGCGACGGACCGCCGGCCCCGTTCCGCGTCAGCAGACGTGCCGCTCCCGCGCCGGGTCGTAGAGGTGGCTGTCGCGGAACTGGGTGGCCGCCAGCGTCCGGCCGACGAGGATGACGGCCGTCTTCGTGATCCCGGCCTCCTTCACCTGGGCCGCGATGTCCTCCAGCGTCCCCCGCAGGATCACCTCGTCGGGGCGGCTGGCCATCGCCACGACCGCCGCCGGGCAGTCGGCGCCGTAGTGCGGGAGCAGCTCGCCGACCACGCGGTCGACGTAGCGCGCCGCCAGGTGCAGGACGAGGAGCGCGCCGCTGCGGCCGAGGGTCGCGAGGTCCTCGCCCTCGGGCATGGGGGTGGCCTGCTGGGCGATGCGGGTGAGGATGACCGTCTGGCCGACGGTGGGCACGGTCAGCTCCCGCTTGAGGGCCGCGGCCGCCGCCGCGAACGCCGGGACGCCCGGGACGACCTCGTACGGGATCCCCAGCGCGTCCAGGCGCCGCATCTGCTCGGCGACCGCGCTGAAGACGGAGGGGTCGCCGGAGTGCAGCCGGGCCACGTCCTGTCCGTCCTCGTGGGCGCGGACGATCTCGGCGACGATCCGGTCCAGGTCGAGGTCGGCCGTGTCGACGAGGCGGGCGTCCGGCGGGCACTCGGCGAGCAGCTCGCGGGGGACCAGGGAGCCGGCGTAGAGACAGACCCCGCAGGCGGCGAGCGTCCGCGCGCCGCGCACGGTGATCAGGTCGGCCGCGCCGGGCCCGGCGCCGATGAAGTAGACGGTCATGCCTCAGAACCTTTCGTTACGGACCACTGGGTGACCGGCATCGCCTGCCGCCAGCCGGTGAAGCCGCCGACGGGGACGGCCTGGGCGACGGCGAGCCGGACCAGCTCGCCGCCGAGCCGGCGGTACCGGTCCGCGAGCAGCGCCTCGGACTCCAGCGTGACGGTGTTCGCGACCAGCCGGCCGCCGACGGGAAGCGCCTGCCAGCAGGCGTCCAGCAGGCCCGGCGCGGTCAGACCGCCGCCGATGAACACCGCGTCGGGTGCGGGCAGCCCGGCGAGCGCCTCGGGCGCCGGTCCGGTGACGACCCGGAGGGCGGGTACGCCCAGGGCGGCGGCGTTGCGGTCGATCCGGGCGGCCCGCTCGGGCGCCTTCTCCACCGCGATCGCCCGGCAGGAGCGGTGCGTGCGCATCCACTCGATGCCGATCGAGCCCGAACCGCCGCCGACGTCCCAGAGCAGCTCGCCGGGGGCGGGGGCCAGCGCCGCGAGCGTGGCCGCCCGGACGTACCGCTTGGTGAGCTGGCCGTCGTGCTCGTAGGCCTCGTCCGGCAGGCCGGGGGCCGCGCCGAGCCGGGGTGCGTCAGGGGACCGTACGCAGTCGAGCGCGACGATGTTGAGGGGGTGGCCGGGCTGCTCGGGCCAGGTGGCGGCGGTCGCCTCGACGATCCGTTCGTCCCGCGAGCCCAGCTGTTCGAGGACCCGCATCCGGGTCTCCCCGAAGCCCTTCGCCCGCAGCAGTCCCGCCACCTCCGCCGGAGTGGCGCCGTCCGCGCTCAGGACGAGCAGACGGCGCCGGTCGTGGAGCGCGGCGGCGAGGGAGGCGAGGGGCCTGCCGACCAGGGTGACCGTCTCGACGTCCTCCAGCGGCCAGCCGAGGCGGGCGCAGGCGTGGGAGACGGAGGAGGGATGGGGCAGGACGTGGAGCCGGTCGGCGCCGATCGTCTCGGCGAGGGTGCGGCCGATGCCGTAGAACATCGGGTCGCCGCTGGCGAGGACGGCGATCTCGCGGCCCTCGTGGGCGGCGAGCAGGCCGGGGACGGCGGGGCGCAGGGGCGACGGCCAGGCGATCCGCTCTCCGGGGCACTCGGCCGGGGGAAGCAGGTCCAGCTGGCGGGGGCCGCCGACGAGGACCTCGGCGGTGCGCAGGGCCCGGCGAGATCTCTCGGGCAGTCCGTCCCAGCCGTCCGCGCCGATTCCGACGACCGCTATCGCACCGTTCACGTCGGCGACTCTACGGGAGCCCGCGCGGGCCGCTCCGGGCGGCTGGTCCTCCCTGGCCGGAGGGCCGGAAGCGCCCGGCGCAGCGGAATAGGACGGCGGGGTGCGCCGTTGGAGTGGATAGTTTAAGGTTCAACCAACACCGGCCGAGTGAGCCGGTCCGCGAGAGGTGAGCACGATGCAGTTCGGGATCTTCACCGTCGGCGACGTCACGGCCGACCCCACCACCGGCCGCACGCCGAGCGAGAACGAGCGGATCAAGGCCACCGTCGCCATCGCGCTGAAGGCGGAGGAGGTCGGCCTCGACGTCTTCGCGACGGGCGAGCACCACAACCCGCCGTTCGTGCCGTCCTCCCCGACGACGCTCCTCGGCCACATCGCGGCCCGCACCGAGAACCTCATCCTGTCCACGTCCACGACGCTGATCACCACCAACGACCCGGTGAAGATCGCCGAGGACTACGCGACCCTCCAGCACCTCGCCGACGGCCGCGTGGACCTGATGATGGGCCGCGGCAACACCGGCCCGGTCTACCCGTGGTTCGGCCAGGACATCCGCCAGGGCATCCCGCTCGCCATCGAGAACTACGCGCTCCTCCACAGGCTGTGGAGGGAGGACGTCGTCGACTGGGAAGGGAAGTTCCGCTCCGCGCTCCAGGGCTTCACCTCGACGCCCCGCCCGCTGGACGGCGTCCCGCCGTTCGTCTGGCACGGCTCGATCCGCTCCCCCGAGATCGCCGAGCAGGCCGCGTACTACGGCGACGGGTTCTTCGCCAACCACATCTTCTGGCCCAAGCAGCACACCGAGAAGATGGTCCGCCTCTACCGGCAGCGGTACGCGCACTACGGCCACGGCACGGCCGAGCAGGCGATCGTCGGCCTCGGCGGACAGGTCTTCGTGCGCAGGAACTCCCAGGACGCGGTCCGCGAGTTCCGCCCCTACTTCGACAACGCGCCGGTCTACGGCCACGGCCCGTCCCTGGAGGAGTTCAGCCGGGAGACCCCGCTGACCGTCGGCTCGCCCCAGGAGGTCATCGAACGGACGCTGTCCTTCCGGGAATACGTGGGCGACTACCAGCGTCAGCTGTTCCTGGTGGACCACGCGGGTCTGCCGCTGAAGACGGTCCTGGAACAGCTCGACATACTCGGCGAGGAGGTCGTCCCGGTGCTGCGCAAGGAGTTCGCCAACCTGCGGCCGGCCGGTGTCCCGGCGACCGCCCCGCTCCACCCCGCCGTACGCACTCAGGAGGCGTAAGCCATGCAGACGCTCCAGCTGGTCGCCGTGTCCGCCGGACTCAGCGCCCCTTCCTCGACCCGGCTGCTCGCCGACCGTCTCGCGAAGGCCGCCGAGCAGCGCCTGACCGAGCAGGAGTACGCCGTCGAGGTCCGGGTGGTCGAGCTTCGCGACCTCGCCGTGGACATCGCGAAGAACTTCGTCACCGGCTTCCCCTCGGCCGGTCTCCAGGCCGCGATCGACGCCGTGACCGGCGCCGACGGGGTCATCGCGGTGACCCCCGTCTTCACCGCCTCGTACAGCGGCCTGTTCAAGTCCTTCTTCGACCTGATCGCCCCGGACGCGCTCACCGGCAAGCCGGTCCTCGTCGCGGCCACGGGCGGTACGGCCCGTCACTCCCTCGTGCTCGACCACGCCCTGCGGCCGCTCTTCGCCTACCTGCGGGCGCTCGTGGTCCCCACCGCGGTCTACGCCGCGTCGGAGGACTGGGGCTCGGGCGGCGACGAGTACACCGACGGCCTGCCCTCCCGGATCGCCCGCGCCGGGCGGGAGCTGGCGGAGTTCGTCGCGGCCCGGCCGGCCCGGGAGGCGGAGGACGACGAGGTCGTGCCGTTCGAGCAGCAGCTCGCGGACCTGCGCCTGGACTGACGCACGGCTACTTGCGGTTGTAGAGCCGCATCGTCACCGCGCCGAAGACCACCACGAAGAGCGCCGACCACCCCAGCGACCAGGCGATGTCCGCGGCCGGCCAGTGCCCCGCCATCAGCTCCCGTACCGCCGTCGCCAGATGCGTCACGGGGCTGTTGTTGACGAAGGCCTGCAGCCAGCCCGGCATCGTCTTCGGATCCACGAAGACGTTGCTCAGGAACGTCAGCGGGAAGATCACCATCATCGAGACGCCCATGACCGACTTCTCGCTGCGCAGCATCAGCCCGAACATCGTCCAGATCCAGGAGAACGCGAACGAGAACACCATCAGCAGCACCACGCCCGCCACGACGCCGAGCACTCCGCCGTCCGGGCGGTAGCCGATGAGCAGGCCGACGGTGAGCATCACCGCCGAGGCGATCAGATAGCGCACCACGTCCCCGAGGAGATAGCCGACCATCGGGGCCGGCCGCCAGATCGGGAGCGTACGGAAGCGGTCGAAGACGCCCTTCTCGATGTCGGTGTTGACCGACACCCCGGTGTACATCGTGATCATCACGACGCTCATCACCAGGATGCCGGGCAGCAGGAACTGGATGTACGCCGAGACCGACCCGGCCAGCGCGCCCCCGAAGAGGTACGTGTACATCAGCACCATCATGATCGGGAACGCGGTCACGTCGAAGAGCTGCTCCGGCACGTGCTTGATCTTGAGCATGGCGCGCCAGCCGAACGTCAGCGACGCCGACAGCGCGCTGGGCCGGGGCGGCCGCTCCCGCCCGACCAGGAGCGCGGTCAGCTCCTCGGCGCGGGGGGCCTCGAAGTCCAGGGCGTCGCTCCGCTGCGCGTCCTTGTTGGTGGCGACGGTGCTCATGCCGTCGTTCCCTTCCGGTCGGTGAGGGCGAGGAACACCTCGTCGAGGCTGGGCTGGCCGAGCGCGAAGTTGTCGACCGTGATCCCGGACGCGGCGAGCTCGGAGAGGGCCCGAGCGGCCTGCTCGGCGGCGCCGAGGTCCGTGCCGTGGCCGTTGACGGTGGCGGTCAGGGCGACCGGGTCCGGGTCGAGCTGGACGGAGGCGTTCAGGGCGGTCGCCAGGACCCGCTCGGCGGCCGGACGCTGCTCGGCGTCCCGCAGCCGCACGTGGACCGAACCGGAGCCCACCGACGCCTTCAGCTCGCCCTTCGTGCCCTCCGCGATCACCTTGCCGTGGTCGATCACGGCGATACGGGAGGCCAGCTGGTCGGCCTCGTCGAGGTACTGCGTGGTGAGCAGCACGGTGGTGCCCTGCGCCACGACCGCGCGGACGATGTCCCAGACCTGGTTGCGGCTGCGCGGATCGAGGCCCGTGGTCGGCTCGTCGAGGAAGAGCAGGTCGGGGGTGTTGAGGATGGACGCGGCGATGTCGATACGGCGCCGCATCCCGCCCGAGTAGTGCTTGACCTGCTTGTCGGCCGCCTCGGCGAGTCCGAACGCGGCGAGCAGCTGCGCGGACCGCTCCCGGGCGGCCGGCCGGGCGTGGCCGAGGAGCCGGGCCAGGAGCACGAGGTTCTCGGTGCCGGTCAGGTCCTCGTCCACGGAGGCGTACTGCCCCGTCAGGCTGACCCGGCCCCGTACGGTGTCGGCGTCCCGCACCACGTCCTTGCCGAAGACACTGGCCCGGCCGCCGTCGGGGCGCAGCAGGGTCGCGAGCATCTTGACGGCGGTGGTCTTGCCGGCTCCGTTGGGGCCGAGGACGCCGTAGACGGTGCCGGCGGGGACGCGGAGGTCGACACCGTCCACCGCGCGGTTCGCGCCGAAGACCTTGACCAGGCCCTCGGTCTCGATGGCGAGGTCGGTCATACGCGCTTCCCTCCGGGGGGACGACGGGCGCCGGAGCCGGGCCCGGAAGCCAAGGGTCCGGAACATGCCGTGCGGCCCTTCCGGCCGCTCCTCCCCAGTCTCCGACGGTCACGCGCCCCGGTCCACCGCTTACGCGATGTCGTGCGCTCGCCGGTCTCCGCGGCGCGGATGGAGCCGTGCCGAAGGGCGGACCATGACGAAGGGCGGACCGTGACGAGCGGCGGGGGCCGTTACGAGGGGCGGGCGCGGGCCGTTACGAGGGGCGGCCCGCCGGACGTCCGGTCGCGTCCTCGTGGGTGTAGAAGACGTAGAAGGCGACGCAGAACGCGCCGAAGGCGACGAACAGCGAGTACACCACCGCTGTCAGCACGCTGGCGTTGGACAGGCTGAAGAGGAAACCGATCGCGATGCCGGACAGCGCCGCCCAGGCCACCGCGCGCAGTTCACGGGGCAGGGCCCGCTGCCAACGGCGCAGCGAGTGGACGGCGACGGCGAGCGCCACGGCGGAGACCAGTCCGAGGACGGCCTGCTGCCAGGTGCCGGGGCCTCCGTGGCGGGCGACGGTCGACGTGTAGAGGCCGTAGATCACGCCCAGGATGACGGGCAGCATCCATCCGTGGGTGCCGAGCCGGTGGCCCTTCTGCTGGTCCTTGCGCCGAGGACGGCGCCGGGCCTGCGTCGCGGCATGTGCCATGGCAGGAGCTCCTTCACATCTCGCCCCCCTCCCTCCTCAAGGGCACACCCGCGACGGGCTCACCCGCAAGTGGAACGGGGTGCGGAGATCGGGGCGAGCCTCCGGGCTCAGGGCCCTGCGTCGGCCAGCGACGCCAGCCGGGCCAGGGCGGCGTCCAGCTCCGGCAGCGACGGCGAGGCGAGCCCCACGCGCACCGCGTCGGGGGCCGATCCGGCGCCCACCGCGAAGGCGCTGCCCGGCGTGACCGCCACTCCCGCGCGCTCGGCCGCCGCCGCGACGAAGGTCTCCGCCCGCCAGGGGGCGGGCAGGTCCCACCAGCAGTAGGCGGCGTGCGGCGAGGTGCGGATCGCATACGCGCCGAGCCGGCGCCGCACGAGGTCCCCCCGGGCCGCCATGTCCCTCCGCTTGGCCGCCACCACCTCCGCGACCGTCCCGTCCTCCGCCCAGCGCGTCGCCGCCGCCAGCGCGAGACCGCCCGCCGTCCACGCCCCGGAGCGCAGCGCCTCCGCGAGCGCCTCCCGGTGCCGGGCGGGGGCCACGAGATACCCGACCGTGAGACCGGGGGCCAGCCGCTTGGAGAGGCTGTCCACGAGAACGACGTGCTCGGGGCCGTACGCGGCCAGGGGCGGCGGGGACGCCGCCCCCCGCGCTTCCCCGGCACCCGGCTCCAGGAACGCCCACGTCGTGTCCTCGATCGCCGTCAGGCCCGAGCGGCGCAGCACGTCCGCCAGTTCGGCGCGTCTGCGTCCGCTCATCGTCAGCGACAGCGGGTTGTGCAGGGTCGGCTGGACGTACACCGCGCCCAGCGGGGCCGCCCGGTGTGCCGCCGCGAGGGCGTCCGGGCGCATGCCCTCCCCGTCGAGCGCGATCGGGACCAGCCGTACTCCGAGCCGCTCCGCCACCGCCTTGACCAGCGGATACGTCAGCGCCTCGACGGCGAGCCGGCCGCCGGGCGGGACGAGCGCGGAGACCGCCGCCGCGATCGCCTGGCGGCCGTTGCCCGAGAACAGCACCCCCTGGGGGTCCGGCTCCCAGCCGCCCCGCCCGAGCACGCGGACGGCCGCCGCCCGCGCCTGCGCCGTCCCGACCGCCGCCACGGGACGCGCGGTCGCCCCGGCCAGCACATCGGCCCGGGCGAGCGACGCCAGCGCCCGGGCCATCAGCTCCGCCTGGCCCGCCACCACCGGGTAGTTGAGCTGGAGGTCGACGGGCGCGGCCCCGGTCGCCTCCGCGAGCGCGGGGCCGGGCAGCGGCGGAGCGGCCCGGACGAACGTGCCCCGCCCCACCTCGCCGACGACCAGGCCCCGCCTGGCCAGCTCGCCGTACACCCGGATCGCCGTGGAGCCCGCGATCCGGTGACGGCGGGCGAAGACGCGCTGGGGAGGCAGCCGGTCGCCGGGCCGCAGGCGCCCGTCGGCGATCCGCTCCGCCACCCGGTCGGCGATCCTCCGGTAATCCTCCACGCCCACCCACCGCCCTCCACAGCCCGCCCGCGTCCATCCAACCGCCGCGACCACCGCCATTGCACCGAGAGCAAAGATTTCATTGCACCGATACCGGCCGCCTGCCTAGCCTCCGACCATGCCTTCCGCAGAGATCAACGGAATCACGATCGGCTACGAGGACAAGGGCACGGGCCCCGCGCTCGTCCTGGTCCACGGCCACCCCTTCGACCGCACCATGTGGCAGCCGCAGATCGACCGCTTCTCCGAGACGCACCGGGTGATCGCCCCCGACCTGCGCGGCTACGGAGCGACCACCGTCGTCCCCGGCCTCACCCCGCTCTCCGACTTCGCCCGGGACCTCGCCGCCCTCCTCGACCGGCTCGGCGTCGCGGAGTTCGTCCTCGGCGGGCTCTCCATGGGCGGCCAGATCGCCATGGAGTGCTACCGCCTCTTCCCCGAGCGGATCCTCGGTCTCGTACTCGCCGACACCTTCCCGGCCGCCGAGACAGAGGAGGGGAAGGCGGCCCGCAACGCCGCCGCCGACCGGCTGCTCGCCGAGGGCATGCGCCGCTATGCCGACGAGGTGCTCGACCGGATGGTCGCCCCGTACAACACCCATGCCGCGCCCCACGTCCACCGGATGATGTGCGCGACGGACCCGGCGGGCGCGGCCGCCGCGCTCCGTGGGCGGGCCGAGCGACCCGACTACCGAGAACTGCTCACCACCGTGGCCGTGCCCGCCCTGGTGGTCGTGGGCCGGGACGACACCTACACCCCCGTGCCGGACGCCGAGGCGATGCACGCGGCGCTGCCCCACTCCACGCTCGTGGTCGTCGAACGGGCCGCCCACCTGCCCAACCTGGAGCGGCCCGAGGAGTTCGACGCGGCCCTGGCGGCGTTCCTGCGCTCACCCGTCCGGCCCCGCTGAGCGATCGGACCCGGCCGTTCGGCTCCACGATGGGCCCATGAGCCAGAACACCGCACCCCGTAGGACCGGCCCCGGCGCCGGGGCGGCCTGGGCCGCCGGCGGCACCCTCTTCGCCGGTGTCCTGATGCTGGTCATCGGCATCATGGACATCTTCCAGGGCATCGCAGGGATCGCCCAGGACGACATCTACGCCGACATCGGCGACTACGTCTTCAAGTTCAACCTCACGACGTGGGGATGGATCCACCTGATCCTCGGCATCGTCGTGGCCGTCACGGGCTTCGCGATCCTCAGGGGCTCGGACGCGGGCCGGGTCGCCGGTCTCACCCTCGCCGTCCTGAACGCCGTCGCGCACTTCCTCTTCATCCCGTACCAGCCGTGGTGGTCGCTGCTCTCGATCGCCGTCTCGATCTTCGTGATCTGGGCGCTCGCCACCTATGACGACACCCCGGGCCGCGGCAGCGCGGCGCCCCGGTGAACCGTCGACGGGCCGTGGTCCTCGCGACCGCCACCGCGCTCCTCGCCCTGTCCTCCTCCGCCTGCACGGAGGAGGACAGGGCGAAGGTCGAGGGCGTCGTCTCGTCCGCGACCGGGGCGGCCGCGTCGAAGATGGGCGAGATCAAGGACGGCGTGGACGCCACCGGCGACGTCAAGGCCGGGCCGGTGAAGGCGGACGGCGACCGGGTCGCCACCGAGGTCACCGTCTCCCGGCCCGCGGGCGGCGACGCGCGGACCGCCGACTACACGGTCCTGGTCAACTTCCGCGACGACGGAGGCGGCCTCCTCGACTCGGTCGTCCTGTCCGTCGACGGTGTCGCGCCCGGCGCGTCCAAGACCGGCACGGCCCGCAGCAACCGGCCGCTCTCCGGCGCGACGAAGGCCGAGATCGGACAGGCCCTGCGCCACTGACGGCGCGGGGCGCGCGGGCGTCTCGACCTGCGCTCGGGGCCCCGATCAGCCACGCTTGAATACATGAACCACTTCGACCGCATGGACGACGACCAGATCCTGGAGAGCATCGGCACGCTCGTCGAGGAGGAACGCGCCCTGCGGCAGCGCGTGGGCGGACTGCTCGACGAGGAGCGCTCCCGACTCGCCGAACTCGAAGTGCAACTGGACCAGTGCTGGGACCTGTTGCGCCAGCGCCGCGCCAAGGCCGAGTTCGGCGAGGACCCCGACACGGCGGCCGTCCGCCCGGCGGCCGAGGTGGAGAACTACCGCAGCTGAGAAGGAGGCCCGACCCGGCCTGCCCGGCCGGCCGGCCGGAGGAGACGACCACCGCTGCCGTCGGCGTCGACACCCCGCTCCAGGCACGCTCTCCGTTGAGACGATGCGCCCGGTCGCCGATCCCCCGCGGCCGAGACGGCACGACGCGGAGCGGTCGCCCCGCGTACGGGCCGACGAGCGCCGTACGTTGGTCGCATGGCGCGCACCCCACGGCTCACCCCGCCCTCCTGGCTCACCGCCGGCCTGCGGCCCCAGGCCGCCCCCGTGCCCTGGGCCGCCGTCGCCCGCGCCTCGATCGCCCTCTCCGTCCCCCTCGCCGTGGGCATGGCCGCCGACCGGACCGTCTACGGAGCGCTGGTCTCCATGGGCGCCCTCTCCGGCGTCATCGGCGACACCGCCGACGCGTACCGGATGCGGATCTTCAACATCGCCCTCCCGCAGCTCTTCGGCGCCCTCGGCGTCACTCTCGGCACCCTCGTCTTCGGCCACGGCTGGCTCGCCGTCGCCGCGCTCACCCTCGTCGCGCTGGTCTCGGGGATGATCTCCTCGATCGGCGCCGTCGCCTCCGTGTCGGGCCTGGTCCTGCTCCTCAACGCCGTCGTCGGCGCGGGCCTGCCCATGCCCGACCCCTGGTGGAAGGCCCCGCTCCTGCTCACCCTCGGCGGGGGCTTCGTCCTCGTCCTGACGCTGCTCGGCTGGCCGCTGCGCGGCAAGGTCCCCGAACGCGCGGCCGTGGCCGGCACCTACCGGGCGGTCGCCGACCTCCTCGAAGCCGCCGGTTCCGACACGTACGAAGCCCGACGGCAGGCCGTCACCACCTCGCTCAACCAGGCGTACGACCTCATCCTGGGCCGCCGTGCCCGCCAGCACGGCCGGGCCCCGTCCCTGGTCCGCCTCCTCGCGCAGCTGAACGTGGTGATCCCGCTGGTCGAGGCGGCGCCCGCCGCCCATCTGGCGGCAAACCGGTTCCACCGGCCGCTGCCCGACGAGATCCCGGCGGCCGTCCGCGCGCTGGCCGACGCGGTCGAGGAGGGCCGCACCCGCGCCGACGTCCTCGACCTGCCCGAGGCCACCCGGCCCTCCGAGAAGGCCGTCGACCGGGCCCTGCGCCACGCGGCGAGCGTCGTCCACGAGGCCGACCCCGGCCATCTCGACGCCGCCGACCGGCTCGGCCGCCCCGCGTCGCTGCGCGTCCGCGCCCGCCGCACCGCCAGGGCCGTCCTGTTCTCCGGGGCGTCCTGGCGGTACGGGCTGCGGCTCGCGCTCTGCATCGGACTCGCCCAGTCGCTGGTCTCGCTGATCGCCGTGCCCCGCTCGTACTGGGTCGCGCTCACCGTCACCTTCGTGATGAAGCCGGACTTCGGCTCGGTCTTCTCCCGTGCCGTGCTGCGCGCGTTCGGCACGGCCCTCGGGCTCGTCGTCGCCGCGCTCGTCCTCGCCGAGGTGCCCCGGGGATGGTGGGACGTGCCGGTGATGATGGTGCTCGCCGCCCTGATCCCCGCCTTCTCCGCGAAGGGGTACGCCTTCCAGACGGCGGCGATCACCCCCGTCATCCTGCTGCTCTCCGACCTCCTCAACCGGCAGGGCTTCGACCTGGTGCTGCCCCGGCTCTACGACTCCCTCATCGGCTGCGGCATCGCGCTCGTCGCCGGATACCTGCTGTGGCCGGAGTCGTGGCACACCCGGATCGGCGACCGGCTCGCGGACGCGGTGGCGGACACCGCGACCTACGTCCGGTGCGCGTTCGACACGGACACGGGCACAGCCACGGCCACGGCGGCCGGCACGGCGAGCGGAAGGGACGGGGCGCCCGAGGACCGGTCGGCACAGGAACGGGTTCAGGAGCGGGCGGCGGCCCGGGTGCGGGCCCGGCGCGCCCTCTTCCGCGATCTGTCGAGCGTACGTTCGGAGTTCCAGCGGGCCCTGACCGAACCACCGCCGGCCGGCGCCCTGGCCTCCGCCTGGTGGCCGCTGGTCGTGGCCGTCGAGCGGATCGTGGACGCGACCACCGCCGCCCGCGTCCGCGTCGACCACGGGGCACCGGCCCCGGAACCGGCCGAGGTGGCCGAGGTGGAGCGGGAGTTGCGCGAACTGGCGGACAACCTGCGCCACAGCGCCGTACTCGTGGAGGTCAGGGCGCGACTGACCGAGGACGAGGACGGCGTGCTCGCGCCCCTGCGCCACGAGGTGCGGGCGGCCCGCGCGATCGCCTCCCCGCGGACCGACCCGGACGAGGCGGCGCCCGGCGAGTCCCGCACGACCACCCCGACGTAGACCGGCCGGGCGGCCCGCGTCACCCGGGACGACGGAGCGACGGCCGCCGGACCCGGCAGGACATCGTCACGGCGGCCGACCCGACCCGGCAGGACATCGTCACGACGGCGCCTGTGGACCCGGCCAAACGGAACGAACTCGCCGGGCCGTCACACCCCTTCCCGGCCGGCGTCGCCGCCCGGCACCACGCCTGGGGGCCTGGGAAGGAACTTACCGACGGTCACCCAGTGGAACCCTCCCCGCCGCCGTTACCGGAATCCACCGGGGCGACTACGATGCGCTCGATTCACCTTGACCCGTGCTCCCACCGGGCCATCCGGCCCGACCGGCACGGTCACCCCGTCCTGCGCCATCTCCCCGTGCCATCCAAGGACATCGCCATGCGCACCACGACCGGCAGAGGGCTCCAGCCCAACGTCCTCGGGACCTTCGACACCATCGTCATGGCCGTCGCCGGCAGCGCACCCGCCTACTCCCTGGCCGCCACCACCGCCGTCCTTTTCGGCGCGGTCGGCCTGGCGGGACCCGCGGCACTCCTCTACTGCGCGCTGCCGATGCTCGGGATCGTCCTCGCCTACGCGCGCCTCGGCCGGATCGACGTCAACGCGGGCGCCGGGTACTCCTGGGTGGGCCGCACCCTCCACCCCTTCCTCGGCTTCCTCTCCGGCTGGGCCCTCGTCGTGTCGACCACCATCTTCATGGTCGCCGGATCCCTGCCCGCGGGTGCGCTCACGCTCTCCCTCGTCGACCCCGAGCTCGCCGAGAACACCCCGCTGGCCGCCGCCGTCGGCGCCGGCTGGTTCCTGATGATGCTGCTGGTGGTGCTGGGCGGCGCCCGGCTCACCGTACGAGCCCAACTGGTCATGTCGGCCGTCGAGATGGTCATCCTCGTCGGGTTCGTCCTCGCCGCGCTCGCCCACCGCGGGCACGCGACCGCGTTCGACTGGTCCTGGCTCGGCTTCTCCCACTTCGACGGGGCCTCCGGCTTCGCCGCGGGCGCGCTGATCGCCGCCTTCTACTTCTGGGGCTGGGACGTCACCAGCAACCTCAGCGAGGAGACGCGCGACAGCCGCCGTACGGCGGGCATCGCCGCGCTCGTCGGCGTCGGCGTCGTCTTCCTCCTCTTCGAGGCGTTCACCATCTCGGTCAACGTGCTGCTGACCGCCGGGCAGATCGAGGCGTCCGGGGCCAACGTCCTCGCGGTCCTCGGCCAGGAGATCTGGCCGGGCGTCGGGGGCAAGCTGCTCGTCGCGGCCGTGCTGCTGTCCACGGTCGCGACCCTGGAGACCACCCTCATCCAGGTCACCCGCTCCCTCTTCGCGATGGGCCGCGACCGCACCATGCCGGCCGCGCTCGGAACCGTGCACCGCCGCTGGAACACCCCGTGGGTGGCGATCGCCGCGGTCGGCGCGGCCGCGCTGCTGATGTTCGGCGCGGCGGCGGCCGCCGGTTCGGTGGGACGGATCCTGCGCGACGGCGTCGCCGCGATCGGCCTCCTGATCGCGTTCTACTACGGGCTCGCGGGCATCGCCGCCGTCGTCGCGTACAAGTCGGTGCTCCTGTCCTCCCTGCGGCACTTCCTGCTCGGCGGGGTGTGGCCGCTGGCCGGTTCGGCCTTCATGCTCTGGGCGTTCGTCGAATCGCTGGGCGAGCTGTCGACGACGGCGCTGACCATCGGCCTCGGCGGGCTCCTCGTCGGGGTGGTCCCGATGACCGTGTACTGGCGCAAGGGCAGCGCCTATTACCGCCCCGCCCGGCTCGACGCGGTCAGCGCGCTGGCGGCGGTGGACCCCTTCGCGGGCGGCCCGGCACGGGCCCGCCGCGCGGACGAGTCGCTGGCCACCGACTTCTGACAACCGGCGCCGCCCGTCGACGGCATCGGGCCGGCCCCATGCCCCACCGCTCGCGGACCCGCGGTCCCACAGATGATCAGCACCACAGCCGTAGCCGAGTCTTCGCGTCTTCGAGGGAGGAAAGCCGATGCACGTCCGCCGACGCTCGGGCCGTGCGGCCCGCTTCACGCCCGACTTCGACCCGGACCACGGGGACCGCCCGCTCACCGAGGCCCGGCAGGACATCGTCATCGGCCGCTGGCAGGGCGTTCGGGACCTGCTGGCGTCCACCGCCCAGAACCCGGCCCGCCGCACGCACCGCCTGCGGCTCCTCGCGCACGCCGCAGCGGGCAGCTCCGCGGTCGAGGCCTGGCGGGCCGCCGAACCGGACAACCCCGACGCGGCGGTCCTGCGGGCGGCG
Organism: Streptomyces sp. NPDC036822; assembly: GCF_055609145.1. Lineage (NCBI taxonomy): Bacteria > Bacillati > Actinomycetota > Actinomycetes > Kitasatosporales > Streptomycetaceae > Streptomyces > Streptomyces sp. NPDC036822. The sequence continues at coordinate 363,912 of NZ_JBVJPY010000003.1, read as the reverse complement.
ACCGAGGTCGTACGGATCTTCGACACGGCCATCGCGGCAGGGCGGGGCGCCGCCGTGGACCGGGGGCGGCTCGACGCGACCGTCGACACCTGCCTCGCAGCGGCGCAGGCGGCACCCGGCGACCCGATGCCCTGGGTCTCCCTCCTCACGGTGGCCCGCCTCCACGAAGGCGGCGTGCCGCGCCGGCAGCTGCGGCAGTGGTTCGACGAGGTCCGGCGGCGCGACCCGTACCACGTCGAGGGCCACGCCCAGCTGCTGCGCTACTGGTCGGCGCGGTGGCACGGCACGCACGGGGCGATGTACGACTTCGCGCGCGACGCGGCCGGCGTGGCTCCGCCCGGCTCCCCGCTGCCGGTCCTGGTCCAGCTGGCCCGGGTCGAGGAGTACCGCTACATCGCCGACGGGGCCCTTGGCAGGGGCCCCGTGCGCGGCTTCGACCAGCACTGGAAGCACGAGCTGGCGGTCACCGAGCTGCGCCGGACGTACGCCCGGTGGATCGGCGGCCGGGAGCCGGGCCGGCCCGTGGACCCCGAGGAGGTCGTCGACCTGAACTATCTGGCCCACGCGGCCTGCTACGCCGGCCAGGTGGAGATCGCGCGGGAACTGCTCGGCATGCTCGGACCGCGGGCGTCGTGGGTGCCGTGGTCGTTCACCGGCGAGCCGGCCGAGCAGTTCGTCCGCTTCAGGGAGGGCCTGGGGGTGGTGTGAGGCCCCCCGTCGGGCTCAGACGCCGATGTCCCCGCCGTCCTTGCGCCAGACGGCGACGACGGACGGACGGACGATCTTCCCCGGTCCGTCGGGCCACACCGAGGCCGGCTTCTCGACGGACGCGCCGTCGATCTCGCCGGGGTGCTGGACGGCGACGAGGACCCGGCGGTCCTGGATGATCGGGCCGCAGGTCTCGGCGCCCTTCGGGACCGTCAGGAACTGCTTGAGCTCACCGCGCCGCTCGCCCTGCGTGGCGACACCGAACAGGCCGTCGTGCGAGCCGAGCTGGTTGCCGTCGGTGGAGATCCACAGGTTGCCGTACGGGTCGAATGCGACGTTGTCCGGGCAGGAGATGGGCGAGACCTTCTCCTTGGGGAAGCCGGCGAAGTAGGTGGCCGGGTCGTTCGGGTCGCCGGCGACGAGGAACAGCCGCCAGGCGAAGCCGTCGGAGGCCGGGTCGTCCCAGTGCTCGGCGAGCTCCAGGATCTGCCCGTGCTTGTTGAGGTTGCGCGGGTTGGCCTCGTCGGCCGGGGCCTTGCCCGCCTTGCCGCGGTCGGAGTTGTTGGTGAGCGCGACGTAGACGCGGCCGGTGCGCGGCGACGGCTCGACGTCCTCGGGGCGGTCCATCTTGGTGGCGCCGACCTTGTCACCGGCGAGGCGGGTGAAGACGTACACCTCCTCGGCCGTCATCCCGGGCACGTGCGAGACGTTGCCGGTCGCGAGGGGGATCCACTGGCCGGAGCCGTCGAACTCGCCGTCGTTCGGGAGCTTGCCGGTGCCGTCGACGTCCTGCGGGCTGTCACCGGTCAGCTTGGCGACGTACAGGGTGCCCTCGTCGAGCAGGGTGAGGTTGTGGGCACGGGCCGCCCGGGAGTTGCCCTTCTTCATGCGCCTGGACGACACGAACTTGTAGAAGTAGTCGAACCGCTCGTCGTCGCCCATGTAGACGACGGGGCGGCCGTCCTCGGTCAGCCGGGGCTGCGCGGCCTCGTGCTTGAAGCGGCCGAGCGCGGTGCGCTTGCGGGGCGTGGAGTCGGGGTCGTACGGGTCGAGTTCGACGACCCAGCCCTGGCGGTGGGCCTCGTTGGGCTCCTGCGCCAGGTCGAAGCGCTTGTCGAACCGCTCCCACTTGCGCTCGGTGGCGCCGGTGCCGATGCCGTACCGCTTGTCGGTGGCGCTGGAGCCGTTGGCGAAGTACTGGTTGAAGTTCTCCTCGCCGTGCAGCGTGGTGCCCCACGGGGTGGTGCCGCCGGCGCAGTTGTTGAGCGTGCCGAGGACCTTGCGGCCGGTCGGGTCGGCGGACGTGCGCAGCAGCGCGGAGCCGGCGGCCGGACCGGTCAGCTCGAACTCGCTGGTGGTGTGGAGCCGGCGGTTGAGCGGGTGGCGCGAGACGGGCGTGAGCCTGCCCGAGCGGTGCTCCTCCTGGACCACGACGACGGACAGGCCGTGGGCGGCCCAGGCGATCTCCACCTGCTCGCGGGTCGGGTTCGCCGGGTCGTACCCCTTGAACATCAGGATCTCGTCGGTGTACTCGTGGTTCGCGACGAGGACCTGCCGCCCGTGCTCGCCGCGCAGCGGCAGCAGGGACAGGAAGTCGTTGTTGTAGCCGAACTGGCCGGCCTGCGCCGCGGCGGTCTGCTTGTCGGCGTCGAAGGCCGGCGCGCCGCGGAGGATCGGCTCACCCCAGCGGATGACGACGTTCTGGGAGTAACCGGCGGGCACGGTGACCTGGTCGGCCGTGTTGGGCGCGACGGGGGCGAACCGCAGGCCACGGGCGCCGTCGGTGCGGCCGGGAGTGCCGGGCTTGGGCGTACGGGCCTCGGCGACGGGGGCGTTGCCGACCGCGAGGCCGGTCCCGGCGGCGGTCGCGACCGTCACGACGGCGGCTGCGCGCATCATGGAGCGGCGGGAGAGGGCGCCGGCTATGACGTCGCCGACGTACTCGTTGTCGCTGGTGTTCGGCACCTCGTGGAAGCAGGCGTCGCCACAGCGGAACCGGCAGGTGAGGGCGGAACGGCCGCCTCCGTGCGGGTTGGTGCTCAGCAGCGGCAGCAGTTTGCGCACTTCGTCCTCCTCCGGCGCAACCCTGCGCCGACATGGTGTCGGGAATCCGTCCGGCGGTGACGTTATGTGTGCACATCCGCGCGGGGGCGGCGCCGGAGTGAACGACGGATGAATGCGCGGCGACCGGGGTGGCGGGCGTCCCGGCGGGGGTACCGGCGGGGGCGCCGCGACACCGCGTGTCGGGGCGCCGAAGGCGACACACCAGGGGCCGCTAACCTTACGTGTCCGCCCTGGCCAGGGATGATTCACCCAGTACGGACATACACCGCACCCAACTCATGCGAAAGGCCTCGCCCATGGGCATTCGGAGCTTGCTGCGCAAGGTGTTCGGACGCGACCGTGCGGACCAGCACGTCGAAACTACGGCAACCTCCGTTCCGCCCCAGACGGCGTCGGAACGCGTGACTCCCGACGGGGCGGGCTCGGTGACGCTCCCGTCCCCGACCCCGCCGGACGAGGCCGCGAAGCGCGCGGCGGACGACCTGGTGGCGGCCGCCTTCGACAACCCGAAGGTCCCGCAGGCCCGCACGTCGACGACGGCCCGCGAGAGCGTGCCGGCGGGCGCGGGGTCGGCGGGCACGGGACCCTCGTCCGACGAGCCCGAGGGCCCGGCGGACGGAGCGGGCGTCCCGGCCGCCCGCGACGGCGCCCCGGCCCCGGCGGAGCCGGAGACGACCGCGATCGAGGAGCCGCTGGTCACGGACGCCCACGGGAAGCCGTCCGAGACGGAGACGGCACCGACCGCCGACGCGCCCTCGGACACCGACGAGACGGTCGCGTCGGACGAGCCCGTGGAGGCGAAGGCGGACGCGGAGACCGCTGTGGCCGAGACGGCTGCCGAGGAGCCGGCCGAGGCGGCTGCGGAGACCCCGGCTGCCCAGGAGCCGGAAGCGAGCGCCGCCGAGGAGCCCGCCGTCGCGGACGCGCCGGCCGAGGCTTCCGGGGAGACAGCGGCTGCCGAGGCCGACGCCCCAGCGGAGGCGGAAGCGACCGCCGAGACGGCTGCCGCCGAGGAGCCCGCCGTCGAGGCCGAGGTCCAGGACCAGGCGCCCGAGCAGGCGGCTGAGGTGGAGACCCCGGCTGCCGAGGAACCGGCCGTCGAGGCCGAGGAGGCCTACGCCCCGGCGGAGCCGGAAGCGACCGCCGAGACGGCTGCCGCCGAGCAGCCGGCCGTCGAGTCCGAGTCCGCCGTCGAGGCGGCCAAGGAGACCGGGGCGGTGGCCACGGACGAGTCCGAGGCGCCCGCGGACGCCGAGGCGACCATCGCGGACGAGCCCGCCGAGGCGGCTGCCGAGGTCCCGGCCGACGAGCCCGAGGACCAGGCGCCCGAGCAGGCAGAGACCCCGGCCGACGAGGCCGACGCCCCGGCGGAGCCGGAAGCGGCCGCCGAGGAGCCGGCCGTCGCGGACGAGCCCGCCGAGGCGGAGGCCGCGCCGGAGACCGACGCGGACGCGGACGAGCCGCAGGCGCCCGCCGCCGAGGAGGGCTCCCTGCCGGAACCGGCCGTCGCCGCCGAAGCGGAGGCCGAGACCGAAGCGGACGCCGAGACCGAAGCGGACGCCGAAGCCGCCCCCGACGCCGAACCCGTCGCCGCCGCCCCCGCCGCGGAACCGGCCCCCGACGCCGAACCCGTCGCCACCGCCCCGGCCGAGGTCGCCGACGGCGCCGTGCCCGCCGTCGCCCTCGCCGAGGTCAAGGCGAGCGCGCCGCAGCTCGTGGACGCCTACAAGGCCGCCGGGACCGTGCTCAAGAAGCAGGGGCTCACGGGGGCGCGGGCCGCCGTGTACCTCGTCGTGGACCGGTCGGGCTCGATGCGCGGGTACTTGAAGGACGGCTCCGTCCAGCGGATCGCCGAGCAGACCGTCGCCCTCGCCGCCCACCTCACCGAGGACGCCACCGTCACGGCCGTCTTCTTCTCCACCGACATCGACGGCACCGCCGAGCTCCGCCCCGAAGGCATCGACGGCCGCGTCGACGAGATCAACGCGGGTCTCGGCCGTCTGGGCCGCACCAACTACCACCGCGCCGTCGAAGAGGTCCTCGCCCACCACGAGAAGGCCGACCCGACCCGTCCCGCGTTCGTCGTCTTCCAGACCGACGGCGCCCCCGAGTCGAAGACCGCCGCCACCGAGGCCCTGGCCCAGGCCGCCGACCGCCCGATCCACTGGCAGTTCGTGGCCTGGGGCGAGGAGGACAACAAGGCCTTCGACTACCTCCGTAAGCTCACCGCCCCCCGTACCGGCACGTTCTTCGCCGGACCGACCCCCGCCGAGACGGCGCACCCCGCCTTCTTCCGCGGGCTGCTCGCCGACTGGCAGGTCTGACACACGAAGGAGGGGTGGCCCGCCGATCGGCGGGCCACCCCTCCTTCGTGTCCGGTCCCAGGGGCCCGGGTCCCCGTCTAGCGACGGCCGGCGGCCGCGATCCCCGCCGCGGCGACGGGCAACGTCACCGTCACGACCAGGCCGCCGCCCTCCTCCTCGCTCCGGGCCACCGCGTCCGCCGCCCCGCCGTGGGCGCCCGCGATCGACCGGACGATCGAGAGGCCAAGCCCCGCGCCCGGCCCCATCCGGTCGCGGCCCTCGCCCCGCCGGAAGGGCTCGAAGAGACCGGGCAGGTCGGCGGCGGCGACCACCGGGCCGGTATTGACGACGGTCACCACACCGCACCGCGCCGTCACCTCCACCGTGCCGCCGGGGACGTTGTACGCGACGGCGTTCGCGACCAGGTTCCGTACCACCTGGGCCAGGAGCACCCGGTTCCCCCGGACGGTCCCGGCACCGCCCGTGCGGCAGTCGATCCCGTACCTCTCGCACTCCTCGACGACCACCGCCCCCAGGTCCACCTCCTCCCGCTCCTCCAGGCCCCGCTCGCTCCGCGCCAGGACCAGCAGCCCCTCGATGAGCCGCTCGCTGCGCCGGTTGGTGTCGAGGAGGACCTGCTTCACGTCCGAGGAGTCCTCGATCCCGATCTGGATGGCGGCCCGCTGGGTGGCGAGGGGGGTGCGCAGCTCGTGCGAGGCGTTCGCGATGAACCGCCGCTGGCTGTCGAAGGCCCGCTCCAGCCGTCCGAGCAGCGCGTCGATCGTGTCGCCCAGCTCCTTCAGCTCGTCGTCGGGGCCGCTCACCGCGAGCCTCTCGTGCAGGGTCCGCTCCGAGAGCCGGCGCGCCCGTGCCGTCATCTCGTGCACAGGCCGCAGCATCCGCCCCGCGGTCCACCACCCCACGGCGACCGCCGCGAAGGCCATGGCGGCGAGGGCGAGGCACGACCACATGAGCATCTGCTCGCCGGCCGCCCGGCTGACGTCACCGCTCAGCCGGTAGGCGGTGACGGTCTCGAACGGCGCCACCACCCGCACCCGCGCCGCGATGGCCTCCGCCTCCCCCTCCGTACCGGCACGCGACAGCAGGTTCACCACCGCCAGCAGGCACCCGCCGAGGACGACGAAGACGCCTCCGTACACGAGCGCGATCCGGGTGCGGATCGTGGAGCCCGCGCCCATCACAGGGCGTACCCCACGCCCTGCACCGTGCGGATCAGCGCCGGCTCCCCCAGCTTGCCCCTGAGCTTGCTCACGCAGACCCGCACGGCGCCGGTGAAGGGGTCGGTGTGCGCGTCCCAGGCGCGTTCGAGGAGCTCCTCGGCGGAGACGGCCGCGCCGTCCGCCTCCAGCAGGATCTGCAGCACGGAGAACTCCTTGGGGGAGAGGTCGAGGCCCCGCCCGTCCCTGGTCGCCGTCCTGCGGGCGGTGTCGACCAGCAGGCCGTCCTTCGCCAGCAGCGGCGGTACGGGGCGGGCGCTGCGCCGTCGCAGGGCCCGGACCCGGGAGACGAGCTCGGGGAACTCGAAGGGCTTGCCGAGGTAGTCGTCCGCGCCCAGGTCGAGCCCCTCGACGCGGTCCTCCAGGGAGGCTGCCGCCGTCAGCATCAGGATCCGGGTCCGGGAGGTCCCGGCTACCAGGGCGCGGGCGACGTCGTCGCCGTGGACGCGCGGCAGGTCGCGGTCGAGGACGACGACGTCGTAGTCGTGCAGCCCGAGGTAGGCGAGGGCGGCGTCACCGGTGTAGACGGTGTCGACGGCGAAGCCGGCCCGCCTCAGTCCGGTGGCGACAAGCTCCGCGAGGACCTGCTCGTCCTCGGCGACCAGTACGCGCATGATCACTCCCTCGCCGCTGTGCACGGTCCTTTCTACGCCGGGGAACGTTTCGCGGACCTCTCCGCGCTCCCGGCCCCCCTCGGCGATGTGAGTGGATCTTCGGCAGACCGTTAGGATTTCGACCATGGCGGCCACTGGATCCGAGAAGCAGGGGGCGAAGGCGTTCTACGTCTCGACCCCCATCTACTACGTCAACGACGCTCCTCACCTGGGCCACGCCTACACGACCGTCGCAGGCGACGTGCTCACGCGCTGGCACCGTCAGCGCGGCGAGAAGGTGTGGTACCTCACCGGCACGGACGAGCACGGTCAGAAGATCATGCGCACGGCCGAGGCGAACGACGTCACGCCCCAGGCATGGTGCGACAAGCTCGTCGAGGAGGCGTGGAAGCCGCTCTGGGAGCACCTGAACATCGCGAACGACGACTTCATCCGGACGACGGAGAAGCGTCACACGGACCGCGTGCAGGAGTTCGTGCAGGACCTGTACGACAAGGGCGAGATCTACAAGGGCGGGTACGAAGGCCCGTACTGCGTGGGCTGTGAGGAGTACAAGCTCCCGGGCGACCTCATCGAGGCGGAGGACGGCACGAAGCTGTGCCCGATCCACAAGAAGCCGGTGGAGATCCTCAAGGAGGAGAACTACTTCTTCAAGCTGAGCGTGTACGGCCCGAAGCTCCTGGAGTTCTACGAGGCCAACCCGGGCTTCATCCAGCCGGAGTCCGCGCGCAACGAGGTCGTGAACTTCGTCAAGCAGGGGCTGCAGGACCTGTCGATCTCCCGCTCGACGTTCGACTGGGGCGTCCCGGTGCCGTGGGACGACAAGCACGTCATCTACGTGTGGGTCGACGCGCTGCTGAACTACGCGACGGCCGTCGGCTACGGCTCGAACCAGCAGAAGTTCGACGAGACGTTCCCGGCGAACGTGCACCTGGTCGGCAAGGACATCCTGCGCTTCCACGCGGTGATCTGGCCCGCGATGCTGATGGCGCAGGGCCTGCCCGTGCCCGGCAGGGTCGCGGCCAACGGCTGGCTGATGGTCGGCGGCGAGAAGATGTCGAAGTCGAACCTGACCGGCATCAAGCCGCAGGACCTCACCTCGCACTTCGGCGTGGACGCCTACCGCTGGTACTTCCTGCGGGCGATCGCCTTCGGCAGCGACGGCTCGTTCTCGTGGGAGGACTTCACCGCCCGCTACACCTCCGAGCTGGCCAACGACTACGGCAACCTGGCGTCGCGCGTGGCGGCCATGGTCGGCAAGTACTTCGACGGCGCCCTGCCGGCCTCGACGGCCGACGGCGACGCGGAGACGGCGATCCACGAGGGCCTGGCCAAGGCGGTCGAGACGGCCGACCGGAAGATCGGCGAGGAGCTGGACTTCCAGGGCGGCATCCTGGCGATCTTCGACTTCGTGAAGCAGGTCAACGGCTACATCACGGAGCAGGAGCCGTGGAAGGTCGCCAAGGACGACTCGGAGGCGGGCCGCGCCCGCCTGGCGACGATCCTCTACACGGCGGCCGAGTCGCTGCGCGCGGTCGCGGTCCTGCTGAACCCGATCATGCCGGAGACCTCGCAGGCCCTGTGGGACTCGCTGGGCGCCGAGGCGACCCTGGGCGCCCTGGCGGCCCAGCCGGTCCAGTCCTCCGCCACGTGGGGTCAGCTCCCCGCCGGCACGACGGTGACGAAGGGCGCGGTGCTCTTCCCGCGCCTGGAGGAGCCCAAGAAGGACTGACGTCCGCTGCTCCACGTACGGCACGCGGCCCGCGCCTGGTTCCCACCAGGAGCGGGCCGCGCGTCGTCACCGAGGCCGGCCGGCCACCGCGTACGCCACGAAGCCCGCCCACGCAGTCGGCGTCAGCGCGAGCTGCGGGCCCTCGACGCACTTGGAGTCCCGGACGTGGACGGTGCCGGGGGCGGTGGCGACCTCGACGCAGGAGTCGCCCTCCGGGCCGCTGCTGTGACTGCTCTTGAACCACGCCAGTACGGAGGCGTCGCCGGCGGGGGCCTTGCGGATCATGTCTCTCCCAGCAGTTGCTCGATAAGGGCCAGTGACTCCCTTGGCGGAAGCGCCTGAGCCCGGATGGTGCCATACCGCAGCTCAAGAATCCGCAGCTGTTTCGGCTCGTGCGTCGGGCGCCCATTGAACGCACCGTCGGAACGCCCCACCGCTGTGCCGTCCTCGAACTTCAACAGCTCGATCCTCCCGCTGAGGCCAGGGTGAGCATCACTTCGCGTCGGCATGACCTGGAGCGAGACGTTCTTCATGCGTCCCACCTCCAGCAAGCGTTCGAGCTGCTGCCGCCACACCATTGTGCCGCCGACACGGCGCCTCAGCGTCGCCTCTTCCTGGACGAAGCTGAGCGCCGGTGCCGGCGACCGGTCGAAAACCGACACTCGCGCCATGCGTGCGACCACAAGACGCTCCACCTCCGGCCCTGCGTACGAGGGTTGCCGTGCCTCGAACAGGGCTCGTGCGTGCGCGGGAGTCTGCAAAAGGCCATTCAGGCTGATGCACTCGTATACGCCGATCTCCACCGCCCGGGCCTCCAGCTTGGCCAGTTCCCGGACCTCTTCGGGTACCGGACCTTCGCCACGTCCTCCTTCATGGCCGAGAGCAGCCCACCCGCCCCCAGGACCTCGTCCGCCTTGTCCAGGAACTCGGGGCGGGGGATCCGCTTCCCGCTCTCGATCTTGTAAATGAGGTCCTCGCCGTATCCGACAGCGAGGGCGAACTCGGCGGCGCGCATGCCCACCGCTTCCCTCCGCAGCCGCAACTGCCGTCCCACCGTGGCGATGACGGCCACGCCCCAGTCGTCGTCCGGGTCGACCTCCCACCCCGGGTCGTCCGCCTCGGTCGTGAGCCGTCGTACCCCGGTCTCGCCGTCCACCGACATGCCCGCACCCCTCTGTCCGCCCTCTCGTGCCGCGACGCCCCTACCCCTCCGACGAGTTCGGACAGCCCGGACAGCAGTGGACAAGCTCCGGACAGTCACCCTACGCATCGGAATCGTCACTGTTCACGGTAGGCGAGGGCGGCCACGCTCGGTGAGGTGAACCAGAAGAACGCCACCCGTCCCCAGCCCTCCTCAGCAGCCCGTTTCGAGGTCCTGCTGTCCCCCACGCCGCGCGGCGCTCGGCTCGCCCGGCTGCTCGCCGTCGAGTGGCTGCGGACGCGGCACGAGCTGCCTTACGGCGTGACCGAGGCCGCCGCGCACCTCGTCGCGGAGCTGGCGGCGAACGCCGCCACGCACGGCCGCGTCGCCGGCCGGAACTTCCGTGTCGCGCTTCTGGCTCAGGAGGCTGTCCTCCGGATCGAGGTGACGGACACGCGGGCCGACGCGCTGCCCCGCCTCCGGCCGCCGTCCCCCGACGGGGGCTCCGGACGCGGGCTGCTCCTGGTCGAGGCGCTCGCCGACCGCTGGGGTGTCGAGCCAGGTCCCGTCCCTCGGAAGACCGTATGGGCGGAGCTCGATCTTCTACGCTGCTGACCTGCCCAAACGCCTCGGGCGCCGAACGCCGGGAACGCGGACGCCGGTAGGACGGCCGGTCTTCCCACATAACAACGGAAGAGAAAGAAACCGCACCAAGCCCCACCCCTCCCCCCGCTCGGCAGCCACTCACTCACTCGGGTGAAAAACACCAACTCGGCTGGCTTTGGGATGGGTTGCTTGATCTACGCTCAGCGCGACAGACCACCTCACCGCTGACATGCGTCGGCCCTCGCCGGGACCGCTAATCCCGAGGCGAGGGCCTGACCATCAAGGAAGAAGAAGCTTCCCGATGGATACCCAGCACACTAGCGTGCGCCCGCACGCCCGGTCCCGTAACGACTGGAAAAACCACCCCACGGAGCGAGTCCGCGAGGCAGCGCGCCACGGCGGCGTCATCCACGACAACACCCGCCACACCACACGCTTCGTCGTGGTGGGCAACCACCTCGCCCAGCACGTCGCACTGTCGCTGATCGCCATCGGCCTGTCCGTCCACATCCAGTCCCTCCCCAGCGGCGCCCAGGTCGACATCGCCTCCCTTGCGAGCCGCTTCCCCGAGGGGAAGACCCGGATCGCGGGCGCCCTGCGCGAGTTGGAGACCCACGGCTATCTGCGCCGGACGCGCGTGCGCACCGAGGGGGGCCAGATGGTCACCCGCACGGTCTCCTGCAACCAGCCCGGCCGCACCAGCGCCAACACCGGCACGGGCACCGGCACCGGCACCGGCACCGGCACCGGCACCGAGGATGAACCGACGCCCGAGGCCCCGCCCCCGCCCTCTCCGCCGCCCCGGCGCGGCGCCGACCGGCAGGACCGACGCCGCGCCCTGCCCGCCGTACCGCAGCCCGCGTACCCCGCCCCCGACCTCCTCCGGACCGCCCTGGGGGTCCTCTCCGGACTGCGCCGCGAGGACCCCCGCCTCCTGCTCTCCGCCACGGACGCCGACCACCTCGTGCCGGGCGTCGCCGCGTGGCTGGAGCGCGATCTCACCCCCGAGGCCGTCCAGCGCGCCCTGACCGCCGACCTGCCACGGGAGCCGCTGTACCGCCCCGCCGCCTTTCTGGCCCACCGCCTCGACGCCAAGCTCCCGCCCCTGCCACCGCTCGGCACGACGGCCCCGGCCACGAGACACCCCCTCCAGAACTGCGACACCTGCGACCGGGCCTTCCGCGGCCCAGAACCGGGCACCTGCGCCGCCTGCCCGCCAACAAGGCCGTTGCTCACGGAAATCCTCGCGTGACAGCATGTGCGGGTGGATGTGAACGGGGATGACATATCGCAGCCTCAACGGGCTTCCAGACTGACCGACTTGGCGGACACGCCACTCCCGGCGACGCCGCCGGAGCGGGACCGGAGGGACACCCCGGCGGCTCCGACCCTGACCACGCCCGACGGGGAGCCGGCCTCCGAAGCGGCGCTCGCGCGGCGGGAGTTTGCGCGGTTGCTCGGCGAATTCCGGCGCACAGCCGTCCTGGTGCCCTTCGACGACCACGGAAGCCTGTGGACGGCGGATCAGAACGGCGTCCGGTGGATCTGCGCGTTCTCCGACGAGGAGGCCCTGGCGCGGTTCGCTCGGGCGCGGGGGGACGCGGGCCGCGAGTGGGCGTACCGGACGGTCCTCGGCGCGCGGCTGCTGGATGTGATGGTGCCGATGCTGCCGGGACCGGCCGGGGTGGCGCTGGACGCGGGCGGTGCGGACGGGATGCTGTTTCCGCCGGTGGCGGGGATCGTCCCGGACGCGGTGGCGGTGGATCTCGGGGGAACAGGGACGCGATGAGTGGGAACGAGCCGGAACTCGCGGCGCCGGCGGCGGCGCTGGCGGAGATCGTGAAGGGCATCGACCTGGCACATTCCGAGCTGAAGGATCTCGGGATGATCGGGGAGGCGTCGACGGGCCGGGGGTTCTCCGACCTGGCGCTGTCAGGGCTGGAGTTGGGGCACGGCGGCCTGACGTCCGAGTTCGAGACCTTCTGCAACCGGTGGGAGTGGGGCGTACGGGCGCTGACCCTTCGGGGAAACGGTTTTGCACAGGGTGTGGGCCTGTCGGCGGGCTCGTTCGCGGAGCAGGAGCAGTACATCAAGGACTCCTTCAAGATCGGCGCGAACTCCCTCAACGGGAACCCGCACCTGTCCGAGGACGAGGTCAAGCAGATGCGCTGGGACACCATTCGCGACCAGCACATGTGGGACGGCGCCGACTGGACCCCCGAGTCGTTCACCGGGGCGCACCAGGAGGTCGAGCAGACCTGGAAGAACACGGCGTACGACGTCGAGGACTCGCTGCTGGACTCGATGGAACGCTCGGGCGCGCTGGATCCGGCGCTGCGTGACGGGATGGACGAGGAACTGAAGGACATGCTCGATCCCGATCAGGCGACGATCGACCAGGCCGAGCAGCCGCGGTGGGGGGAGAACCGCTGATGGCGGGCTTGGGCGGGGTGGACTGGGGCGGTCTGGTCGACAAAGGCATCGACAAGATCGGTGACGGCATCGACAAGGGCAAGGAGCTCGTCGGCGAGGGCGTCGACTACGCGACCGACAAAGCCGGCCAGGGGCTGCGGCACTACGGTCACGACGGCATCGCCGAAGTCGTGGAGGACTGGGGCGACGACACCGCGTCGTCCCTCGGTGCGGAGGTCGGGGAGAAGCAGCTCGGGCAGACCGAGGAAGCGAACGAGCTGGTCCACGGCAAGCCGGAGAGGATCGCCGCGGCGGTGAAGAACCTGCGGGACTTCCAGCGCGCGTTCGACCTCGTCGGCGGCGGGATGAAGAAGCTGGACCCCAGCCACTGGAAGGGCGAGGCGGCCAACGCCTTCCGGGAGAAGTTCCGGACGCTGCCGACCGACTGGCTGCACGCGGCGGACGCGATGGAGAACGCGGCCAAGGCGCTGGAGACGTACGCGCAGGCGATCGTGAGCGCGCAGGGCAAGGCGCGCGAGGCGATCGCGCTGTACAAGGAGGGCGACAAGGACTCTCGGACGGCACACGACGCCTACGAGAAGAAGGCCGCCGCCTACGACGCGGCCCGCCACGGGGACAGCCCGCTGCCCCACCCCGGGGAGTTCTCCGACCCGGGCGAGACCAAGCGGCGACGCGCTCGCGAGATCCTGAAGGACGCCCGTCACGCGCGGAACGAGGCCGGCGAGACGGCGAAGGCGGCGGTGCACGCCGCTCTGGCCCACGCGCCGAAGGAGCCGACCGGCCGCGAGAAGGCCAAGCTCGAACTGATGGACTACGGCCTGAGCCAGGGCATCGAGCTGGCCCACTTCGGCGGAGGCGTCATCAAGGGCACGGCGGGCCTGGTCAACTTCGTCCGCTCGGTGAATCCGACGGACCCGTACAACCTGACCCACCCGGCGGAGTACTACAAGGGCGTCAACATGACGCTCGCCGGTCTGGTCTCCACGGCGGCGAACCCCGACAGGGCGTTGAAGAACGCCTGGGACGCGGCGAAGGGCGACCCGTCGGAGTTCCTCGGCCGGCTGCTGCCGGAGCTGATCGGCACCAAGGGCGGCGGGGTCGTCAGGGGCGGCCTGCGGGCCGGCCTGAACGGCACCAAGCACCTGCCCGACGGGCCCGGCAAGCCGGGCGGCAGCCGCGGGGACCACGAGAAGGACCCGGACAGCACCGCCAAGGAGTGCAGCAAGACGGTGTGCAAGAAGGACCCGGTCGACATCGCGACCGGGCGCATGCTGCTTCCCCAGACCGACATCGCCCTGCCCGGCTCCCTTCCCCTCGTCTTCCGGCGCACCTACGACTCCTCGCGCCGCTCGGGACGCTGGTTCGGCCCGACGTGGTCGTCGACGGTGGACCAGCGCCTCGAGATCGACTCCGAGGGCGTGGTCTTCAGCTGCGACGAGGGCAGCCTCCTCGCGTACCCACACCCGGCCCCGGGTGTCCCGGTCATGCCCACGCACGGCCGGCAGTGGCCGCTGGACAGGGTCGGCGACGGCTACACGATCACCGACCCCGACACCCGCCGGGTCTGGCACTTCACGGACCACGACGCCGGCCTCGCGCTCCTGGCACAGGTCGACGACCGCAACGGCCGCTGGATCACCTTCGAGTACGACGAGACGGGCGCCCCGGCGTCGATCGTCCACCACGGCGGCTACCACCTGAGGCTCACCACGAGCGAGGGCCGCGTGACGGCCCTCCACCTCGCGGGAGCGGCGGAGGACGGATCCGACCAGGAGATCCTGCGCTACGGCTACACCGACGGCCACCTGACCGAGGTCACCGGCTCCTCCGGCCGCCCCCTGCGCTTCGGCTGCGACGAGCACGGCCGGATCACCTCGTGGACCGACACCAACGACAGCCGGTTCGACTACGTCTACGACGAACGGGACCGCTGCACCTACCAGTCGGGCGCGAACGGCCACCTCGAAACGACGTTCACCTGGGACGACGTCGATCCGGAGAGCGGGCTCCGCATGACCGCCGTCACCGACGGCATGGGACACACCGAGCGCCACCTGATCAACGACCGCGCCCAGGTCGTCGCCGAGATCGACCCGCTGGGTGCGGTCACCCGCTACGAGTACGACCGCTTCCACCGCCTCCTGTCACGGACGGACCCGCTGGGCCACGTCAGCCGCTCCACCTACGACGAGCAGGGCCGCGTGACGGTGCTGGAGCGTCCGGACGGGCGGCGGGCGCGGGCCGAGTACGACGAGGACGGCTTCCCGGTACGGATCATCGGCGCCGACGGCAACACCGTGCGCCAGACCTTCGACGCGCGCGGCAACCGCACGTCGGTCACCGCCCCCTCGGGCGCGCGGACGGAGTTCGCCTACGACGAGGCGGGACGGCTCACCTCGGTGACGGACCCGCTCGGCGCCACCACCCGGCTGGTCCTCGACGCCCGGGGCCTCTCCGTCGAGGTCACCGACCCGCTGGGGGCCACGACCCGCTACGCACACGACGCCTTCGGCCGTACGGTCCGCGTCACCGATCCCCTCGGCGCGGTGACGCGGCTGGAGTGGACGGTCGAGGGCAGGCCGTCCCGGCGCGTCGCGCCCGACGGCACAGTGGAGTCCTGGACGTACGACGGCGAGGGCAACTGCCTCAGCCACACGGACGCGGTGGGGGCCACGACCCGCTTCACCTACACCGACTTCGACCTGATGACCTCCCGTACGGGCCCGGACGGGGTGCGCTACGAGTTCTCCCACGACACGAACCTGCGGCTGACACGGGTGACCAACCCGCAGGGACTGACCTGGGACTACGCCTACGACGGGGCGGGCCGGACGCTCGCCGAGACGGACTTCGACGGCGGGACGCTGGGCTACGCCTATGACGCGGCGGGCCGGCTGGTCTCCCGCGTGAACGGCCTCGGGCAGACGGTCCGCTTCGAGCGCGACGCCCTCGGCCGGATCGTCCGCAAGGACGCCGAAGGCGCGGTGACCACCTATGAGTACGACGTCTTCGACGAACTGGCGGTGGCGACCAACACGGACGCGAGGCTGGAGCGCCTCCGCGACCGCTACGGCCGCCTCACGTCCGAGACGGTCAACGGGCGGACGCTGGCGTACGCGTACGACGAACAGGGCCGTCGGGTGGGCCGGACGACGCCGGGCGGCTCGGTCAGCACGTGGTCGTACGACGCGGTGGGCCGCAGGACGGGCCTCACCGCCTCCGGCCGTGAACTCGCCTTCGCCTTCGACGCCCTGGGGCGCGAGGTGGAGCGCACGGTCGCGGACTTCGTGTCGCTGACGTCGTCGTACGACGTGATGAGCCGGCTGACGGCTCAGCAGGTCACGTCCCGGTCCGGCAACCTCCAGCACCGGGCGTACGGCTACCGCCCGGACGGCGGACTGGTCTCCGTCACGGACGGCCTCTCGGGGACGCGCCGCTTCGACCTCGACCCGGCGGGCCGGGTCACGGCGGTCCGGGCGGACCGCTGGACGGAGCGCTACGCGTACGACGAGGCCGGCAACCAGACGGAGGCGGACTGGCCTTCCACCCACCCCGCCCACGCGGCGACCGGCCCGCGCGCCTACCAGGGAACCCGGATCACCCGGGCGGGCGCCGTGCACTACGAACACGATGCCCAGGGCCGGCTCGTCCTGCGCCGCAAGACCCGCCTGTCCCGGAAGCCGGACACCTGGCGGTACGCGTGGGACGCGGAGGACCGCCTGACGTCGGTCACGACTCCCGACGGCACGGTCTGGCACTACGCGTACGACCCCCTGGGCCGCCGAATATCCAAGCGGTCGGCGCTGGAGACGGTCCACTTCACCTGGGACGGCACGACCCTCTGCGAACAGACGACCGCGGACGTCACCCTGACCTGGGACCACGCGGGCCTGCGCCCGCTGTCCCAGACGGAACGCCGCACGGGCACGGACGACGAACGATTCTTCGCGATCGTCACCGACCTGATCGGCACCCCGACGGAACTCGTCGACGAGTCGGGCGCCCTGGCATGGCGCACCCGCTCCACCCTTTGGGGCACGACCACCTGGACCCGCGACGCGACGGCCTACACTCCGCTCCGCTTCCCGGGCCAGTACTTCGACCCGGAATCGGGCCTCCACTACAACCACTTCCGCTACTACGACCCTGAATCGGCCCGCTACCTCACCCAGGACCCCCTGGGCCTGAGCCCGGCCCCGAACCCGTCGACGTACGTCCACAACCCCCACACGTGGAGCGACCCACTGGGGTTGTCGCCGTGCCCGCCCCGGATCGAGGGTGGCGGCTGGGATCTTCGTGGAGATGTGGACCCATTGAGCATCATCCCTAAGGACGCCGTTCAAGAAGCCTGGAAGCCCATCCCCGGTGGTGTCGAACACGGCATCAAGTGGAAATGGACAGACGATGTCACGGGAAAGACGGTTCGTATGCGCGTCCACGGTCCCGACCTCGGCCCACATGCCGGCCCCAATGCCAGCAGCGGCCCGATCTACAGGATTCAAATATCGCACCAGTTCCAGGACGAGGCGGGTAATCTATATCACGCTCAGATCGGAAACCCGAATAGTCCGAACTACAATGAAAAGGCAATCAATGACACCCACATTCCATGGCCCAGCCATCTGCCAGTACCTTACCCGCAGTAGTTCGGAAGGTGGGACCAATGGAGACTAAGCACTACATCGAATTCCTCGCGGACCTCCTGAGTTCCAATGAAGCGGTCCGTACGGAGGCGAGCGATCGCGTGCAGGACTTCGTCAACCTCCTGTCGGAAACCCAGGCTCGGGTGACAGGCGATTTGATCGCCATGCTAACTCCGCACGAAGAATCTCGCGTTGCACTGGAGGCCCTCCTGCACGCCTTGAGCGATCTCGATGGGTGCGGAAAGCTCGATGGTGTCGATCTCTCACCCCTGGGAGAGATCCCGGAATCCGCAATCAAAGTCGAACATCGCGATTACATGGAGGAATTCGCTCCACGCATCACCCAAACGGACAATGAGACGACAGGGTAGGTTTCGACGCACGATCGAGAGCTGCGCAGTCCTTTTCCCACGACAATCCGAGAAGTAAATGTGGTCCACAACGGGCCCGGGCCCCGTCAGCCCGCCCAGTCCTTCAGCGGCGCCGTGTCCAGTTCCATGCCCACCGGGTCCGGGAGTGTGACCGTCTTTCCGAAGGGGACCGTCGCCACCATCTCGTAGCGCTCGCCGTCCGGCTGGGAGTGGACCTTGACCTCGCCGGTGGTCCGGTCGATCAGCAGGTACACCGGGATGCCCGTCTCGGCGTAGGCGCGCGGCTTCTCGACCCGGTCGCGGCGGCCGGTGTCGGAGTCGCCGGAGGTGACCTCGACGACCATGAGGACGTCGTCGGCGCTCGCCCACTCGCCCTGGCCGACGAAGGCGTCCAGCGGGACGAGGCAGCCGTCGGGGCGGGCGTTGCCCTTGCGGTACTTCTCGATCCGTAGGCCCTGGTCCGGATAGAGCCACCAGCCGACGTTCGTTCGGATGCAGAGTCGCGTCAGCCACTCGATGATCCGCCCGCAGTTGCCGTCCGGCACTGCCTTCTCCCCGATCCTGCCGTCGATGAACTCCAGACGCAGCGCTTCGTCCACGCGTTCGCCGAGACGGGCGAGTTCCTCGAACCCCTCCTGTGTCAGGACGCTCACGGCAGACTTTTCCCCACGGACGCCATGGGCGGCAGCGTGGCATATGCCGAAGGCCCGGGATCCGAGGATCCCGGGCCTTCACCCGTCCGTGGGACGGCTACTGACGTGCTGACTACCGGGCCGCGTCCGGGTGGACCGACTCCGTCACCGGGCGGTCGTCCACGACCTTCTTCTCGACCGGCTTGCGCAGCTGGATGTTCAGCTCGCGCAGGCGGCTCTCGTCCAGCTCCGTCGGGGCGCCCATCAGGAGGTCCTGGCCGTTGCCGTTGAGCGGGAAGGCGATGATCTCGCGGATGTTGGGCTCGTCCGCGAGGAGCATCACGATGCGGTCCACGCCCGGGGCGATGCCGCCGTGCGGCGGGGCGCCGTACTCGAAGGCGCGGAGCATGCCCGCGAACTCGGTCTCCACGGTCTCGCGGGAGTAGCCCGCGATCTCGAAGGCCTTGAACATGACCTCGGGCTCGTGGTTCCGGATGGCGCCGGAGGAGAGCTCGATTCCGTTGCAGACGATGTCGTACTGCCAGCCGAGGATGTCCAGCGGGTCCTTGGTCTCCAGGGCCTCGAGGCCGCCCTGGGGCATCGAGAACGGGTTGTGCGAGAAGTCGATCTTGCCGGTCTCCTCGTCCCGCTCGTACATCGGGAAGTCGACGATCCACGCGAAGCGGAAGACGTTCTCCTCGAACTGGCCGGCGCGCTTGGCGGCCTCGACCCGGACCGGGCCCATGATCTTGGAGACCTCGTCGAAGTCGCCGGCGCCGAAGAAGACGGCGTGGCCGGCGGCGAGGCCGAGGCGCTCGGTGAGGACCTTGACGTTCTCCTCGGTGAGGAACTTGGCGATCGGGCCGGTGAGGGCGCCCTCCTCGCCGACGCGGACCCAGGCCAGGCCCTTCGCGCCGAGGGAGACGGCGTAGTCGCCCAGGCCGTCGAAGAACTTGCGCGGCTGGTCACCCGTGTCCGGCACCGCGAGGGCGCGCACGTGCTTGCCGGCGAAGGCCTTGAACTCGGAGTTCGCGAAGACGTCGGTGATGTCGACGAGTTCCAGCGCGGTGCGCAGGTCCGGCTTGTCGTTGCCGTACTTCAGCATCGACTCGCGGAACGGGATCCGCGGGAAGGGCGACGTGACGTGGCGGCCGCCGCCGAACTCCTCGAACAGCTCGGTCATGAGCTTCTCGATCGGCTGGAAGACGTCCTCCTGCTCGACGAAGCTCATCTCGACGTCGAGCTGGTAGAACTCGCCGGGCGAGCGGTCCGCGCGGGCGTCCTCGTCGCGGAAGCACGGCGCGATCTGGAAGTAGCGGTCGAAGCCGGAGATCATCAGCAGCTGCTTGAACTGCTGCGGCGCCTGCGGCAGGGCGTAGAACTTGCCCGGGTTCAGACGGGACGGGACGACGAAGTCGCGGGCGCCCTCGGGGGAGGTCGCGGCCAGGATCGGGGTCGCCATCTCGTTGAAGCCGAGGGCCACCATCTTGGAGCGGATGGCGGCGATGACGGCGGAGCGCAGCATGATGTTGCGGTGCATGCGCTCGCGGCGCAGGTCGAGGAAGCGGTACTCGAGCCGCCGCTCCTCGTTCACGCCGTCGTCGGCGTTGATGGTGAAGGGGATCTGCTTGGCCGCGCCGAGGACCTCGACGTCGGCGGCCTCGATCTCGATCTCGCCGGTCGGCAGCTCGGGGTTGACGTTCTCGGCGCCGCGGGAGACGACCTTGCCGTCCACGCGGACGACGGTCTCCTTGGTCAGCTTGTCGAGGACCTCGGCCGCGGCGGTGCCGGGGCGGGCGACGAGCTGCGTGATGCCGTAGTGATCGCGCAGATCGATGAAGAGGATGCCGCCCAGGTCGCGCCGATTGTGCAGCCAGCCGCTCAGCCGGACGTCGGTGCCGACGTCAGAGGCGCGGAGCTCGCCGCAGGTGTGGGACCTGTACCGATGCATCGTCGTTCATCCAGTCTTCGAAATCGGTGGGGAGCCGGGACGTGTCCAGGCCCGTCAAGGGTACCGGGCCACCCAAGATCGCTTTTCGAATAGTCTCGGTGGCGTCTTGCTGTCCGATATTCATAAAGTAGGGCAATGCGCACCGAGGACGTCCTGGCCGCGATCGCGACCGGCCTGTGGCGCTGGGACAACGCTTCCGGGATCGTCACGCTCGACGCCGAGGCCGCCCGGCTCCTCGGGCTGCCCGCCGAGCCCGCCGAGTTCACCGAGGCGGCCGTACGCTCCCGCTTTCATCCCGTCGACTGGAACGAGATCGACGGCGTGGTCAACCTGGCCGTCGCGGAGGGGACCCTCGCGGAGGCCCGGCTGCGGATCATGGACGAGCAGGGCCGGGTGATCCGTACCGTACGCAGCCGGTCCAAGCCGCTCATCGACGGCGGCGACTACACGCTCGTCGGCACCCTCCAGGAAGTCGCCGAGCCGCAGCCCGGCACCGCCGCCCGCACCCCCGTCACCGGTGACTGGCGCCGCTCGCGCGAGGCGTTCCTGCTCGACGCGGGGCGGGCGCTCGCCGAGGCCCGGTCGACCTCCGAGGTCCTGCGCGTCGCCGCCTCCCTCTCGATGCCGGGCTTCTCGCCGGACGGCCTCGCCGTCTTCGGGGTCGCGGGCGACCGTCTGACGATCATCGGCCACCACGGACACCACGCCGGGGACGAGGGCCCCTTCAGCTCGATGTCCCTCGACACCGACTACCCGGCGGCCGAGGTCGCCCGGACCGGGCGGGCGATCTACCTGCCGTCGCCGGAGGAGTACCTCCGGCGCTTCCCGGTCACCTGGCCGCTCGCGCAGCGCTTCGGCCGGCAGTCCTGGGCCTACCTCCCCCTCATCGTGGCCGGCCGCACCATGGGCGCCTGGATGGCCGCCTTCAAGCACCGCGTCGCCTTCACCCCCGACGAGCGCTCCGTCCTGACGACCGTCGCCCGCATGCTCGCCCAGGCCCTCGCCCGGGCCGGTGTCGCCGAGTCCGAGCGCGAACTGTCGCTCGGGCTCCAGCGCACGATGATGCCCGTCCTCGGGCCCGGCGCCCCCGGCCTCCAGGTCGCCGCCCGGTACGTCCCGACCGGCGGCGGGCTCCAGGTCGGCGGCGACTGGTACGACATGATCCCGCTCCCCGGAGGCACGTCCCGGGCCGGCGGCGCCGGGGCCGGGCGCATCGCGCTCGTCATCGGCGACGTCCAGGGCCACGACGTCCGCGCCGCCGGGCTGATGGGGCAGCTGCGGATCGCCCTGCGCGCGTACGCCTCCGAGGGCCACCGGCCCGACGCCGTGCTCTCCCGCGCCTCGCGCTTCCTGTACGGGATCACCAGCGGCGACGGCGAGGCGAGCGGGAGCGCGGGCGTGAACGGCGGCGGGCGCGTGCGGGGCGACCTCGCTCCCGGCGACCGCCACGGAAGCGGCGGCGGGCACGGGGAGGACGGCGGCGGGCTGCGCTTCGCCACCTGCCTCTACCTGGAGATCGACCCGGTCACCGGGGTCGTCGACATCGCCCGGGCCGGCCACCCCGACCCGGCGGTCCGGATGGCCGACGGAACGGTCCTGCTGCGGCCCACCGCCGGGGGGCTGCCGCTGGGCATCGACCCGGACACCGACTATCCGACGACCCGGTTCACCCTGGAGCCCGGCGAGACCCTGATGATGTGCACCGACGGGCTCCTGGAGACCGGCGGCCACGATCTCGACAGCGGCTGGGAGCGGGTCCGCGAGCTCCTCGAAGGGCACGACGGCGAGTCCCTCGAAGAGCTCGCCGACGAGCTCGTCCAGGCGGTCCACGGTCCCGGCTCCCACCACACCACCGGGCCGCTCGCCGACCGCCGCGAGGACGACATCGCCCTCCTGCTCGTCTCCCGCCAGGGCACGATCGCCCGGGAGGCCCCGCGCCGCACGATGATGACCGTGGCCCAGGCCGAGCCGGAACGCATCGCCGCCGCCCGCCAGCACCTGCGGCAGCTGCTGCACGACTGGGCCGACGCGGACCAGGTCGACTCGGCGGTCCTGATGGTCTCGGAGATGGTCACCAACGTCCTCATCCACACGGACGGCGACGCGCTGCTGGTCGCCGAGGTGACCTGCGACGAGAAGACGCGCCGCCTGCGGGTGGAGGTCGCGGACTCCAGCGACGAGCTGCCGCACAAGCGGCACCCGGGGGAGATGGCCTCGTCGGGGCGCGGTCTGGTGCTGATGGAGATGCTGGCGCACGCCTGGGGCGTGGATCCGCGCGGCGAGGGCAAGTCGATCTGGTTCGAGCTGAACGAGCCGCCGGACGACGGTGACGGGGCCGGGGCCGGCTGCGCCTAGGCGGGGCGACCGGGCGAGACCCCCGGGGCGTACGGGGGTGGTGGACGGTACGGCTCCGGCGGGCCGTATAAGTCCCGCGGTACGGCTCCGGCGGGCCGTACGGGCCCCGGCCGCGCCGCCGGTTCCTTGGGCGCGCGGGGCGGGCGGGGGCGGAGGAGACTGGATTCGTACGGCCGCCGCCGGGGGGGACCACGGAGAACACCATGGACACCCACAAGGTCGGGAGCGACACCACCGTCCTGGCCGACAGCCTCGAAGTGCCGGGGATCGGACACATCCCCGTCAACGCCTACGTCCTCACCGCGAGGGAGCCGGTCGTCGTCGACACCGGGCTCTCCGTCTCCGACCGGGACTTCGTCAGCGCGATCGGCGGCGTGGTCGACCCCGCCGACATCCTCTGGATCTGGCTCACCCACCCCGACCGCGACCACACCGGCGGCATCTTCGACCTGCTCGTCGCCGCGCCCCGGGCGCGCGTGGTGACCACCTTCATCGGCGCGGGGATCATGACCACCGAGCGCCCGCTGCCCCCGGACCGGGTCTACTTCCTCAACCCCGGCCAGTCGCTGGACGTCGGCGACCGTACGCTGCGCGCCTTCAGGCCGCCGCTCTTCGACAACCCGGCCACCGTCGGGTTCTACGACGACAGGACCCGCACCTGCTTCACCTCCGACTGCTTCGGCGGGCCGATGCCGACCGCCGAGCTGGCGGAGAGCGGACACGCCGCCGACCTGAAGCCGGACGAGCTGCGGGCCACCCAGCTGCTCTGGGCGACCGTGGACAGCCCGTGGGTGCACATGGTGGACGCGGCGAAGTACCGGGCGTCGATGGAACCGCTGCGGGAGATGAACCCGGAGATCGTGCTCAGCACGCATCTGCCGCCGGCCGTCCGGATGATCGACTCGCTCCTCGACACGATCGGCATGGCGCCGGACTCGGACCCGTTCGTGGGACCGGACCAGGCCGCTCTGGAGCAGATGCTGGCCGGCTTCGAGCCGGGAGGCATGCCGGCGGCCACCTGACCCGCCGTGCCCCGCCCGGCACGTGACCGGGCCCCGGTGCCGGCCGGGCCCGTGGCCCGGCGCCACTCACCCCGACCCGCCCGGACGCCGGAGCGGAACACGCCCTGCCGCGGGCCGTCAGCCCCCGTCGCCCTCCGCGAGCGGCGCGCGCTGCTCGTCGTACCGCCCCCGCAGTTCGCCGATGACGCCGAACGCGGCTGCCGTCAGCGGGACCGCGAGCAGCATGCCGAGGATTCCGGCGACGGACGCTCCGGCCGTGATGGCCAGCATCACCACGGCCGGGTGCATCTGCACGGTCCGGCTCTGGATCGCGGGCTGGAGGATGTGTCCTTCGAGCACCTGGACCGCCAGGACGACCCCGAGCGCCCACAGCGCGATCACGACCCCCCGGTCCGCGAGGGCGACGAGGACGGCGACCGCGCCGGAGATGAAGGCGCCGAGGTACGGGATGTAGGCGCCGACGAAGACGAGCGCGCCGAGCCCGACGGCGCCGGGGACCCTCAGGACCAGCAGACCGATGGTGATGAGGAGGGCGTCGATCAGCGCGATGAAGGTGGTGCCGCGCATGAAGCCCTCGACGGCCTCGAAGGCGCGGCGGCCGATCGCCTCGATGGTGTCGCCGGTGGAGCGCGGGGCGAGGGAGCGCAGCGCACCGACCGCCTTGTCGGAGTCCCGGAGGAAGAAGAAGACCAGGAGCAGGGCGAGGACGGCGACGGCGATCATCTCGCCGACCACGCTCAGGCCGCTGATCACCCCCGAGGCGGCGGTCCCGCCGAACTTCTCCAGCAGCTCCTTCGCGTTCGCGGCGACGTCGTCCAGGGAGGTGCCGGTGGCGCCGAGGTGCCGGGTCAGGTCCCGGGCGGCCTGCCGCAGCGAGGCGACGATCTGGTCGCCGGTCTCGACGAGCGCGCTGACGACGATGTACGCGGCGCCGCCGACGACCGCGACGACGGCGACGCAGGTGATCGCGGCGGCGAGGGACTTGCGCACCTTGACGCGCAGCAGTCGACGGTAGAGCGGGCCGAGGAGCGCGGTGCCGAGGAGGGCGAGCAGGACGGGGGTGACGGCGGTCTTGAAGACGACGCACAACCACACGCCGACCGCGGCGACCCCGGTCAGCAACAACACGACGATGCACCAGGCGGCGACCCGCCGGACCGCCTCGGGCAGGAGCGGCCGCGGGCCCGGGGGCGGCGACGGAGGCGGGGGAGGGTGCGGGGACGCGGGCGGTTGCTGCTGCACGGTCCCCACCCGATCACGCGGCCCGTACGCCGTCCTGCGGGGCGGGCCGCGCGGGTGACGCCTCGTCAGGCCGGGGGCGCTGTGGACGCCGGGGCCGGAGCCGGGCAAGGCACCCCCGGCAGCCGGGCGACAGGGGCCGGTGCGGGCACCGGGCGGCGGCGGGCCTGTGTGGACGCCGGAGCCGGGCCCCGGCCGGCGGGCCTGGCATGGCGCCCCGGCCGCCGGGCCGGACGGCCGCGTCCCTCAAGCGGAGGCGCCCACCGGCCGGCGGTCACGGGGGCGGCCGCCCGCCCCCGTATCCGTCCCTACTCGCCCATCCCGTGGACCGCCGGGATCGTGCCGAGCCGGCCGGCCTGGAAGTCCTCGAAGGCCTGGCGCAGCTCCGCCTGGCTGTTCATGACGAACGGGCCGTAGTGCGCCATCGGTTCGCGGATCGGCCGGCCGCCGAGGACGACGACCTCCAGGTCGGGCGCGTGCCCGTCCTGCTTCTCGTCCGCGCGGACGGTGAGCGAGCCGCCCTTGCCGAAGACGGCGGTCTGGCCCATGTGGACCGGCCGTCGCTCCGCGCCGACCGAGCCGCGCCCGGCCAGGACGTACACGAGGCCGTTGAAGTCCTCGCGCCACGGCAGGGTGACCTCCGCGCCCGGCCGGACCGTCGCGTGGATCATCGAGATCGGCGTGTGGGTGATGCCCGGGCCCGCGTGGCCGTCCAGGTCGCCGGCGATGACGCGCAGGAGCGCGCCGCCGTCGGGCGAGGCGAGGAGCTGCACCTGGCCGCCGCGGATGTCCTGGTAGCGGGGGGCCATCATCTTGTCGCTCGCCGGCAGGTTCACCCAGAGCTGGAGCCCGTGGAAGAGCCCGCCGCTGACGACGAGGGACTCCGGCGGGGCCTCGATGTGGAGCAGTCCGGAGCCCGCGGTCATCCACTGGGTGTCGCCGTTGGTGATGGTGCCGCCACCGCCGTTGGAGTCCTGGTGGTCGAAGGTCCCGTCGATGATGTAGGTGACGGTCTCGAAGCCGCGGTGGGGGTGCCACGGCGTTCCCTTGGGCTCGCCCGGGGCGTACTCCACCTCCCCCATCTGGTCCATCATGATGAACGGGTCGAGGTACTGGTAGTTGATCCCGGCGAACGCGCGGCGCACCGGGAAACCCTCGCCCTCGAAGCCGGAAGGCGCCGTGGTCACGGCGAGCACGGGGCGGGAGACGGCGTCGGCGGGGGCGGCGACGCGCGGCAGGCTGAGCGGGTTCTCGACGGTCACGGCAGGCATCTCAGGACCTCCATCCTTGTGGGTCCAGAATAGTTGAACAATGAACTTCCTGCCACCCGGAACGCGGAACGCCCGGGAGGAATTCCCCCGGGCGCTCTCCCGCGTCGTCCCTGGCCCGCGTAGGCCGCGTCGGCCCGCGTCAGCCGTACATCCGCCGCATCGCGAAGTCGACCATCTGCTCCACGGCCTTCGCGTCGAAGACCATCCGGTGATCGCCCTCCATGTCGAGGACGAAGCCGTAGCCGGTCGGCAGCAGGTCGATCACCTCGGCGCCGGTGATCACGAAGTACTTCGACTCCTTGCCCGCGTACCGCCGCAGCTCCTTGAGCGAGGTGAACATCGGGATGACGGGCTGCTGCGTGTTGTGCAGGGCCAGGAACCCGGGGTTGTCGCCGCGGGGGCAGTAGACCTTCGAGGTCGCGAAGATCTGCTGGAAGTCCTCGGCCGCCAGCGAACCGGTCGTGAAGGCCCGTACGGCGTCGGCGAGCGAGGGCGGCGACGGCTCGGGGTACAGCGGGGCCTGCTGGCCGTACCCACCCTGCATGCCACCCTGCATTCCGCCCTGCATCCCACCCTGCATCGGCTGCTGCGGGGGCGGGGCGTACTGCTGCTGGGAGCCCGGATTCTGGTCGTAGCCGTACATGGACCACGAGCCTACTGCGTCACAGATGACCCGAGAGGGGTTGCTCTTATTACCGACGGGTAGCATCATCGATGAGAGCGTTAGCTACTTGCTGGTACGTGTACGAGGAACCTGCCTCCCCGATCCTTACGGAGCCGTCGCCATGGGGCACTACAAGTCGAATCTCCGCGACATCGAGTTCAACCTCTTCGAGGTCCTCGGGCGCGACAAGGTGTACGGCACCGGTCCGTTCGAGGAGATGGACGTCGAGACCGCCAAGAGCGTCCTGGAGGAGCTGACCCGCCTCTCCGAGAACGAGCTCGCGGAGTCCTTCGCCGACGCCGACCGCAACCCCCCGGTCTTCGACCCCGAGACGAACACCGCCCCGGTCCCGGCCAGCTTCAAGAAGTCCTACAAGGCCTTCATGGACTCCGAGTACTGGCGCCTCGGCCTGCCCGAGGAGATCGGCGGCACGACCTCCCCGCGCTCCCTGATCTGGGCCTACGCGGAGCTGGTCCTCGGCGCGAACCCGGCCGTCTGGATGTACTCCTCCGGCCCGGCCTTCGCTGGCATCCTCTTCAACGAGGGCAACGAGGCGCAGAAGAAGGTCGCGCAGATCGCCGTCGAGCGCCAGTGGGGCTCCACGATGGTCCTGACCGAGCCCGACGCCGGTTCGGACGTCGGCGCGGGCCGCACCAAGGCGGTCCAGCAGGAGGACGGCTCCTGGCACATCGAGGGCGTGAAGCGCTTCATCACGTCCGGTGAGCACGACATGGAGGAGAACATCCTCCACTACGTCCTCGCCCGCCCCGAGGGTGCCGGCCCCGGCACCAAGGGCCTCTCCCTCTTCCTCGTGCCGAAGTACCACTTCGACTGGGAGACCGGCGAGCTGGGCGAGCGCAACGGCGTCTACGCCACCAACGTCGAGCACAAGATGGGCCTGAAGGCCTCCAACACGTGCGAGATGACCTTCGGCGACCAGCACCCCGCCAAGGGCTGGCTGATCGGCGACAAGCACGACGGCATCCGCCAGATGTTCCTCATCATCGAGTTCGCCCGCATGATGGTCGGCACGAAGGCGATCTCCACCCTCTCGACGGGCTACCTCAACGCCCTCGAGTACGCCAAGGAGCGCGTCCAGGGCACCGACCTGGCGCAGTTCATGGACAAGACCGCCCCCAAGGTCACCATCACGCACCACCCCGACGTCCGCCGCTCGCTGATGACGCAGAAGGCGTACGCCGAGGGCATGCGCTCCCTCGTCCTCTACACCGCGGCCGTGCAGGACGAGATCCAGCTCAAGGAAGCGGCCGGCGAGGACGCCAAGGCGCTGGTCGGCCTCAACGACCTGCTGCTCCCGATCGTCAAGGGCTACGGCTCCGAGAAGGGCTACGAGCAGCTCGCGCAGTCCCTCCAGACCTTCGGCGGCTCCGGCTTCCTGCAGGAGTACCCGATCGAGCAGTACATCCGGGACGCCAAGATCGACACCCTCTACGAGGGCACCACGGCCATCCAGGGCCAGGACTTCTTCTTCCGGAAGATCGTCCGCGACCAGGGCGCGTCCCTGAACGCGCTGGCCGAGGAGATCAAGAAGTTCCTCGCGGTCGGCACCGGCGGCGAGGAGCTGGCCGCCGCCCGCGACGCGCTCGCCAAGGCCGCCGTGGACCTGGAGGGCATCGTCGGCACGATGCTCACCGACCTCACCGCCACCGGCGAGGACGTCAAGAACATCTACAAGGTGGGTCTCAACACCACCCGCCTGCTGATGGCCTCCGGCGACGTCGTCGTCGGCTACCTCCTGCTGAAGGGCGCGGCCGTCGCCGCCGAGAAGCTGGAGACCGCCTCCGCCAAGGACAAGGCGTTCTACACCGGCAAGATCGCCGCCGCGAAGTTCTTCGCCGCCAACGTCCTGCCGGGCGTCTCCGCCGAGCGCGCCCTCGCCGAGGCCGTCGACGGCTCGCTGATGGACCTGGACGAGGCCGCGTTCTAGCACGCGCCTCCTCCACACAGGAACGGCTCGTCCCCGGGGAGGGGGGCGGGCCGTTCCGTTTTCCGGGGTCCGCTCGACGGCTTTCGGACCGTGCGTAAGGTGAACGCATGAGCAGCGCACCCTCCGGCCCGTCGCACCCGTTCGACCGCGGCCACACCGATGACCTCATGACCTTCCTGGCGGCCTCCCCGTCGCCGTACCACGCCGTGGCGACCGCCGCCGAGCGCCTGGAGAAGGCCGGCTTCCGGCAGGTCGAGGAGACCGCGGCCTGGGACGCGACGGCCGGCGGGAAGTACGTCGTCCGCGGCGGGGCGCTCATCGCCTGGTACGTACCGGAGGGCGCCGCCCCCCACACCCCGTACCGCATCGTCGGCGCCCACACCGACTCGCCCAACCTGCGCGTCAAGCCGCAGCCCGACATGGGCACGCAGGGCTGGCGCCAGGTCGCCGTCGAGATCTACGGCGGCACGCTGCTCAACACCTGGCTCGACCGCGACCTCGGCCTCGCCGGCCGCCTCACCCTGCGCGACGGGACCCACCGCCTGGTCGACGTCGACCGGCCCGTGCTCCGCGTCCCGCAGCTCGCCATCCACCTCGACCGCCAGGCCAACGAAGGCCTCAAGCTCGACCGGCAGCGCCACATGCAGCCGATCTGGGGCCTCGGTGACGTCCACGAGGGCGACCTGATCTCCTTCGTCGCCGCCGAGGCGGACGTCGACGCCGACGACGTGGCCGGCTGGGACCTGATGGTCCACCCCGTCGAGGCACCCTCCTACCTCGGCCGCGACCGCGAACTGGTCGCCGGGCCGCGCATGGACAACCTCCTCTCGGTCCACGCCGGCGTCGCCGCGCTCGCCGCCGTCTCGGCCCGGCCCGGCCTGACCCACATCCCCGTCCTCGCCGCGTTCGACCACGAGGAGAACGGCTCCGAGTCCGACACCGGCGCCCAGGGCCCCCTCCTCGGCTCCGTCCTCGAACGGTCCGTCTACGCCCGCGGCGGCGCCTACGAGGACCGCGCCCGCGCCTTCGCCGGTACGGTCTGCCTCTCCTCCGACACCGGCCACGCCGTCCACCCCAACTACGCCGAGCGCCACGACCCGACGCACCACCCGCGCGTCAACGGCGGCCCGATCCTCAAGGTGAACGTCAACCAGCGGTACGCGACCGACGGCAGCGGCCGGGCCGTCTTCGCCGCCGCCTGCGAGCGGGCGGGCGTGCCGTGGCAGACGTTCGTCTCCAACAACGACATGCCCTGCGGCACGACGATCGGCCCGATCACCGCCGCCCGCCACGGCATCACCACCGTGGACATCGGCGTCGCCATCCTCTCCATGCACAGCGCACGCGAACTCTGCGGCGCCGACGACCCGTTCCTGCTGGCGAACGCGCTGGTGGCGTTCCTGGAGGGATAGCGGCGGACAACCGGGGTACGCGACTCCCACTACTCCAGGAGGAGGCGGGATCCATGGGCCTCGGTGGCTGCATCATCCTCATCGCCGTGGGAGCGATACTCACGTTCGCGACGGACTGGGAGCTCCAGGGCGTCAACCTCGACCTCGTGGGGCTGATCCTCATGGCGGTCGGCCTCATCGGCGTCGCGACCTTCACCAGCATCGCGCGGCGCCGTCGGGCGGTCGTACGGCCGGTGGCGCCCACCGTCGTGGACGACGACCCCACTCGTCGCTACTGACACCGGTGCGCTCCGGCGCACCGCCGTACGCGCGGGTGCGCTCCGGCACGCCCCCGTACGCGCGAAACATCCGGGAAAGGCCCCACGCGACACGATCGCCCCTATGCATCGTCACGAGGGCCCGCCCCGGCGGAAGTTCATCGTCTGCGCCGCGACCGCCATGCTCCTCGGCATGGCGGTCGCGGCGTACGGCATCGCGGAGTTCGACGAACGGCCCCCGTGGGGCACGGACATCGCGTACGAGGGCGGCTATCTCCAGGCCGTCCGGATCCGGCAGTACGACCTGACCGGGGAACGGACCCGCGCCCTGCTGGCCGGGGAGTGCGCCGCCATGGAACGGCGGGGCATGGGCGGCGACCGGTCGGTCCACGACCCGGCGGCCTGGGTGTCCGGCTGCCTGGACGGAGCGGCGGGCCGCCCGTCCTCGAACCAGGGGATCCTCCCCTGAGGGTGCCCCGCCGGGCGGCGCGCGGCGGGTCACCCTCCCGGAGAGGACCGCGCGGTCAGGCGTCCATGCCGGCGAGGATCAGCGGCAGCCGGGCGACGCCGCTCGCGGTCACCTTCACCGGAACACCCCAGTCCTGCTGGTGGACATGGCAGGCCGGGTACTCGTTGGCCGGGTCGTCGTCGCAGGACGCCGCCATCGCCGAGACGTGCAGCACGCCCTCGGCGAGGTCCGGGTTGAGCTCCAGCTCCCGGAAGAGGTCCGTGCCCGTCCCCTCGCCGCCCAGCAGCAGGTCGGGCGGGGTCGAGGAGACGAGGAGCCGGGTGGACGGACCGTACCGCTCGTCCAGCTTCTGGCCCGTCGGCGCCTGGAAGACGACGTCGAGGCGGAGCCGCCCGGGGGCGACCTCGGTGGCCTCGCGCCGGGTGCGGTAGGCGACGGACTCCACCCGCACCGCCTCCTCCGGCAGCCGCAGCCGCGTCAGCCTGTGCCGGGCGGACTCGACGACGACGATGTCGTCCCCGACCAGGACGGCGTCGGCCGGCTCGCGCAGATCGGTGGCGAGAGTGGTGACCTCGCCGGTGGCCGGGTCGAAACGGCGCAGGGCGTGGTTGTACGTGTCGCTCACGGCGACCGACCCGTCGGGCAGGGCGGTGACGCCCAGCGGGTGCTGGAGGAGCGCCTGATCGGCGGCGCCGTCCCGGTGACCGAAGTCGAAGAGACCGGTGCCGACGGCGGTGTGCACCGCGCCCTCCGTGTCGACCCAGCGCAGGGCACTGTTCTCGGAGTCGGCGACCCACAGCCGGTCCTCGGTGGCGGCGAGCCCGGACGGCTGGGCGAACCACGCCTCGGCCGCCGGCCCGTCCACCAGGCCCTCGTTGGTGGTGCCGGCCGCGACCTCCACCGTCCCCGTCTCCGGGTCGTACGTCCACAGCTGGTGGACGCCGGCCATGGCGATCCACACCTTGCCCCGCCACCAGGCCACGTCCCACGGCGAGGACAGGTCGACCTCCAGCGCGGGGCCGGAGGTGGGGGAGCCCTGCCACCACTGCCGGCCGGTCCCGGCGATCAGCTCGATCGCGCCGGTCGCCGGGTCGAGGAGGCGCAGCGCGTGGTGCACGGTGTCGGCGACGACGACCTTGCCGTCGGGCAGCACGGCCAGCCCCTGCGGCTCCCGGAACTCGCCCTCGCCGATCCGTCGTACGACGCTCTCGCCGTCCGGCTCCAGCTCGACGAGCTGATGCCGTGTGGTGTCGGAGACGAGGAGGTTGCCGGAGGGCAGGACGACCGCCTTCCCGGGGAACCGCAGATCCCCCGCGACCGGCTCCGGCGGCACGTACGGCCCGTCACCGCGCCGCAGCGTCCCCTTGGCCTCGTGCTCGGCCTCCAGCTCCTGGACGAGGCTCCGGATGGCGGTGGCATGCCCCTCGCCCGCGTGCTGGGCGACGACGTAGCCCTCGGGGTCGATGACGACGAGCGTCGGCCAGGCCCGTACGGCGTACTGCTTCCAGGTGGCGAGCTCCGGGTCGTCGAGCACCGGGTGGTGCACCTGGTACCGCTCGACGGCGTCGACGACGGCCTGGTGCTCGGCCTCGTGCACGAACTTCGGGGAGTGGACGCCGACGATCACGAGGGTGTCCCGGTGCTGCTCCTCGAGCTCACGCAGCTCGTCGAGGACATGCAGGCAGTTGATGCAGCAAAAGGTCCAGAAATCGAGCAGAACGATCTTTCCGCGCAGGTCGGCGAGGGTCAGATCGTCTCCGCCGGTGTTCAGCCAGCCACCCTTGCCGATCAGCTCGGGGGCACGGACACGGGCACGGCGGGGCGCGGGCGCGGGGGTGGGCGCCGGGACGGCATCGTTCATGGTTCAAGGGTGCCGTACGCGTGAAAGCCGGGGACGGGTGGGGCGGAAGCGGCGTGTCCGGCACGGGCGGGCGTCGGGACACGCGTGAAGGCCGGCCCTGCGGGGAAGCGCTCTCCTCATGGAGCGACATTCCGGGGAACAGGCGACGATCCCCCACAAATACCTCGTGCGCGACAAGCTCTTCGCCGTCGGCGACGACTACTGGATCGAGGACGAGAACGGCCGCCATGCCTTCCTCGTCGACGGCAAGGCCCTGCGGCTGCGCGACACCCTGGAGCTGAAGGACCCTCTCGGGCAGGTCCTCGTCACGCTGCGGCAGAAGGTGTTCGCCCTGCGGGACGCGATGACGATCGAGCGGGACGAACGGCCGCTCGCCACGATCCGCAGGAAGCGGCTCTCGCTGCTGCGCAACCACTACCGCGTCACGCTGGTCGAGGGCACGGAGCTGGACGTCAGCGGCCGGATCCTGGACCGGGAGTTCATCGTGGAGTACGAGGGCGAACTCCTCGCCCACATCTCCCGCCGGTGGTTCCGGGCCCGGGACACGTACGCCGTGAACGTCGTCCGTGAGGACGCCGACGCGGCGCTGCTGATCGCCGTGGCGGTGTGCGTCATCCGGATGGCCGAGCGCGAGCGGGAGGACCGGGAGGACTGAGCGCGGAGGCCGGGGGGGCGGCCGCCGGCCGAGGGAAGCGCGCCGGCCCGCCTGCCGCGCCGGGGGCCCGCGGTCCAAGGCGCCGCCGAGGGGCAGGCCGACGGCCCCAGGGCCGCGGAGCGGGCCCGCGTTCCGGCCGCCGCGGCCCCAGGGCCGCGCACTCAGGGGCGCGGCGGCTTCGCCACGCCCAGGACCCGGTCCTTCAGCGCGGGGAACTGCTCCCGGGTCGTCGTCACCTTCGCCGGGTCGAGGGTGACCCGGAGGATCTCCTCGTCCGAGCCCGCCTCGGCGAGGACCTCGCCCCAGGGGTCGACCACGAGGGAGTGGCCGGCCTGCTCGACGCCGGCGTGCGTGCCGGCCGTGCCGCAGGCCAGCATGTACGCCTGGTTCTCCACGGCCCGCGCCTGGGCGAGCAGGGTCCAGTGCGCGCGCCGGCGGGCCGGCCAGCCGGCCGGGACCACGAACGCCTGGGCGCCCGCGTCCACCAGGCCCCGGAACAGCTCGGGGAAGCGCAGGTCGTAGCAGGTG
Organism: Streptomyces sp. NPDC036822; assembly: GCF_055609145.1. Lineage (NCBI taxonomy): Bacteria > Bacillati > Actinomycetota > Actinomycetes > Kitasatosporales > Streptomycetaceae > Streptomyces > Streptomyces sp. NPDC036822. The sequence goes on along the minus strand of NZ_JBVJPY010000003.1, from coordinate 329,795 downwards.
GCGACGCCGACCGTCAGCTCGGGCAGCGCGACCGTCACCGGCTCCTCGCCCGCCGCCATCATCACGGCCTCGCCCTTGTCGAAGCCGAAGCGGTGGATCTTGCGGTAGCTCGCGGCCAGGGTGCCCCCGGGGGTGAAGACGAGCGAGGTGTTGTAGAGCTCGCCGCCCGCCGCCTCGACGACGGACCCGGCGTGCAGCCACACCCCGGCGTCCCGGGCGGCCGCCGACATCGCCTCGTACGTCGGCCCGTTCAGCGGCTCCGACTCGGCGGCGAAGGACTCGTACGCGAAGGCCCCCATGGGCCACAGCTCCGGCAGGACGACGAGGTCGGCGGCGCCGCGCTCCGCGCGTACGAGAGCGGCCACGCGCGCCCGGCGGGAGTCAACCGGTTCATCCGGGTCTACTGCGATCTGGATCAGCGAGGCGCGCACACTACCACCGTCCTGGCATTCGAGCCGTCAACACGGGCCTACGATCGTCACACGAAAGCACTGCCGGGGTGCCTTCGGGCAGCGTAACTTAGCGTCCGAGCCTCCCACGCAGTCTTGTTTTCAGCCCGCGCACCGCAGAACCGCCGAGGGGTCCCGTGACCGTCCATCCCAGCCTTCAGACCTACGCCGACGCCTGGACCCACTCCATCGAAGCGATATCCGAGCTGGTGCAGCCGCTCGTGGAAGGCGAATGGAACCGCGCCACTCCGTGCCCGGGCTGGTCGGTGCGCGACATCGTGTCCCATGTGATCGGCATGGAGTGCGAGATGCTGGGCGACCCGCGCCCCATCCACTCCCTGCCTCGTGATCTCTACCACGTGCGCACCGAGTTCGCCCGCTACATGGAGATGCAGGTCGACGTGCGGCGGCACCACACCGGCCCCGAGATGACCTCGGAGCTGGAGTACGTCCTGATCCGCCGTGCCCGGCAGCTGCGCAACGAGAACCGGCAGCCCGACCATCTGATCCGTGCGCCTCTCGGCGCCGAGCAGACCCTGGAAGTCGCCTACCGGATGCGGGCCTTCGACGTATGGGTGCACGAGCAGGACCTGCGCGCCGCGCTCGGCCGGCCGGGCAACCTCGACTCCCCCGCCGCCCTGATCACCCGTGACGTGCTGCTGGAGGCGCTGCCCAAGGTCGTCGCCAAGGACGCGGGCGCGCCGGCGAGCTCGGCGGTCGTCATCGACGTCCACGGGCCCGTCGAGTTCCTGCGGACCGTCAGGGTGGACGCGGAGGGCCGCGGATCGGTCGACGGCGCGCCGTCGCTCGGGCCCGCGGCGACGCTGGCGACGGACTGGGAGACGTACGTCCGTCTGGCCTGCGGCCGGGTCCGGCCGGCGGACGTGGCCGACCGGATCAAGACCGACGGCGACGCGGACCTGGTGGCGGCGATCCTGGACAACTTCGCGGTGACGCCCCGGTAGCACGCCCCTCCCGCGTCCGGCCGCTCCGGCCGGAGAACGGTCGCGCCGGGCCTTGCCGGGCTCAGACCGGGACGTGCACGGCCTCCACTCGGCTGGCGACCAGGCGTTCCCGCTCGAGTCGCGCGGTACGGGACCTGAGGCGGAGGATCTGGGTGACGCCCAGCGCCTCCAGGACGAAGACGGAGGAGAAGGCGATCCGGTAGTTGTCGCCGGTGGCGTCGAGGAGGACGCCGACGGCGAGCAGGGTCGTCATCGAGGCGACGAAACCACCCATGTTGACGATGCCCGAGGCGGTGCCCTGACGCTCCGGCGGGTTCGCCGGGCGGGCGAAGTCGAAGCCGATCATCGAGGCGGGTCCGCAGGCGCCGAGGACCGCGCAGAGGGTGATCAGCAGCCACATGGGCGCCCGGTCGCCGGGGTGGGCGACGGTCGCTCCCCACGCCAGCGCGGTCGCCGCGACCGTGCCGAGGGCCAGCGGGGCCCGCGCCGCGTGGTGCCGGGCGATGATCTGACCGTAGGCGAGCCCCACCACCATGTTGGACAGCACCACGAGCGTCAGCAGCTCGCCGGCGACTCCCCGCGAGAGCCCCTGCGCCTCGACGAGGAACGGCATGCCCCACAGCAGCAGGAACACCATGGCCGGGAACTGGGTGGTGAAGTGCACCCACATGCCGAGCCGGGTGCCGGGTTCGCGCCAGGATTCGGCGATCTGCTTCCGGACGAACGCGGATCCGGCGTGCCGGACCGGCGCGGGGGCGTACCCCTCGGGGTGGTCCTTGAGGAAGAGCAGCAGCAGGACGAGCACCATGAGGCCCGCGACCGAGCTGCCGACGAAGGTCGCGGTCCAGCCCACGCCGTGCAGCGCCCGCGCGATGACGATGGTCGAGACGAGGTTGCCCGCCATGCCGAAGAGGGCGGCGACCTGCCCGATCAGCGGCCCGCGCCGGGCCGGGAACCAGCGGCTGCCGAGCCGTAGCACGCTGATGAAGGTCATCGCGTCGCCGCAGCCGAGCAGCGCGCGGGAGGCGAGTGCCATGCCGTACGAGGGGGAGAGCGCGAAGCCCAGCTGTCCGACGGTGAAGAGCACCACGCCGAGGGTCAGCACCTTCTTGGTGCCGAGCCGGTCGACCATCAGGCCGACGGGTATCTGCATGCCGGCGTAGACGAGCAGCTGGAGGATGGAGAAGGTGGACAGGGCGGAGGCGTTGACGTCGAAGCGGTCGGCGGCGTCGAGGCCGGCGACGCCCAGGGACGTACGGAAGATGACGGCGACGAAGTAGACGGCGACGCCGACGCCCCAGACGAGGGCCGCGCGCCTGCCGCCGGGCGGGTCGCCGGGGAGGGCGGCGGAGGATCCGAATCCGCGTCCGCTCACCGCGCCTCACCCCTGACCAGGACCTTGACCCAGCTGAGGTGCTGCCGGACGCAGGCGGCGGCGCCCTCGACGTCGCCCTCCCGGATCCGTTCCAGTATCTCGGCGTGTTCGGCGATGTTCTTGGCGACGCGGTCGGGCTGCGACTGCATCACGGCGACGCCCATCCGCAGTTGCCGGTCGCGCATCTGGTCGTAGAGGCGGGCGAGGATCTGGTTGCCCGCGTGCCGGACGATCTCGGCGTGGAAGCAGCGGTCGGTGACGGCGACCTCGGCGAGGTCCCCGGCCTCGGCCCGGCACTTCTGCTCCTCCAGGAGCTCCTCGAGGCGCGCGATCAGCGCGGGCGTGGCGGGGACGGCCCGGCGCACGGCGAACTCCTCGACGAGCAGGCGGGTCTCGACCACGTCGGCGATCTCCTGCGCGGAGACGGCGAGGACGAGGGCGCCCTTCTTCGGGTAGAGCTTCAGCAGCCCTTCCATCTCCAGTTTGAGCAGCGCCTCGCGCACGGGCGTCCGGGAGACGCCGACGGCCAGGGCCAGTTCCCCCTCGGTGAGCAGGGTCCCGCCTTCGTAACGGCGGTCGAGGACGGCCTGCTTGACGTGCATGTAGACGCGGTCGGCTGCGGGCGGCGCGGAAGGCATGCGCACAGCATAGATACAACAGGGGTGCAACAGGCAGGCCCGTCCGCGATGTGGACGCATGGGCGGTGTGAGGCCGGGCACGCGAACACGACACCCGCAGACAAGGAGTTTCTCGTGCTCATCGTCGGCATAGTCGCCGTGTGCGTCGTCCTCGCCGTCCTGGCGTTCCTCGTGCCCCGGCTCTCCCACCACCCTCAGCGCGGCACGCAGCGCACCCTCGGCCTCGGCTCCCGCGCGGGCGGCAAGGCGCCCGGCGTGCTGGGCCGCCTGTTCAGCAAGCCCTTCAACAGCAGCCAGAAGGCGGTCGGCAAGAGCGGCTCCGCAGGCCGCAAGGCGCGGGGCAAGATGCCGTTCTGAACCACAGGAGCCCGATGCCGCTCCGCACGCGAGAACGCCCGGCCGGGGCACTGCCACCGGCCGGGCGTTTCACGTGAAACAGCGGAACTCAGACGTACGGGCGCATCACGCCCAGGTGATCAGCCGCTTCGGCTGCTCCAGGATCGCGGCGACATCGGCCAGGAACTTGGAGCCCAGCTCCCCGTCGACCAGTCGGTGGTCGAAGGACAGCGCCAGGGTGGTGACCTGACGCGGCTTCACCTTGCCCTTGTGGACCCAGGGCTGGAGCTTGATCGCCCCGACCGCGAGGATCGCGGACTCGCCCGGGTTCAGGATCGGCGTACCGGTGTCGACGCCGAAGACGCCGACGTTGGTGATGGTGAAGGTGCCGCCCTGCATCGCGCCCGGGGTCGTCTTGCCCTCGCGGGCGGTGGCGACCAGCTCGCTCAGGGACCGCGACAGCTCCGGAAGGGTCTGGGCGTGCGCGTCCTTGATGTTCGGCACGATCAGCCCGCGCGGGGTGGCCGCGGCGATGCCCAGGTTCACGTAGTGCTTGAGCACGATCTCCTGGTTCACCTCGTCCCAGGCCGCGTTGATCTCCGGGTTGCGCTTGGCGGCGACCAGGACGGCCTTGGCGATGAGCAGGAGCGGGTTGACCCGCAGGCCCGCCATGTCCTTGTCGGACTTCAGCTCCTCGACCAGCTTCATCGTGCGCGTGATGTCGAAGGTCACGAACTCGGTGACGTGCGGCGCGGTGAAGGCCGAGCCGACCATCGCCGCCGCCGTGGCCTTGCGGACTCCCTTGATGGGGATACGGGTCTCCCGCGCGTCCGTCGCCACCGCGGGCGCGGCAGCGGCGGAAGCCGGGGCCGCGGCCGACGAGGCCGTCGGTGCCGGAGCAGCGGCGGCGGGCGCCGGAACGGCCGGAGCCGGGGCGGCCGCCGCGTGGACGTCCTCCCGGGTGATGATCCCGTCCGGACCGGTGGGGGTGACCGTCGTCAGGTCCACCCCGAGGTCCTTGGCCAGCTTGCGCACCGGCGGCTTGGCCAGCGGGCGGCCGCTCGCCGGACCGTGCCCGTTGAGCTGCTCCGGTACGGAGGCGGGCGCGGCGGGCGCCGGGGCGGGTGCCACCGGGGCGGGCGCCTGCACGGCACCGGCCGGGGCGGCCTTGCGGGCGCGGCGCTTGGTGGAGGTCGCGGCCACGCCGTAACCGACCAGGACCGGCTGCCGGCCCTGGGGCTCGGCCTCCTCCTCGGCGGCGGGAGCGGGCGCTTCGACCGGCGCCTGGGCCGGCGCTTCGGCCTCCGGGGCCGCGCCGCCGACGTTCACCGAGATGATGACCTCGCCGACGTCGACCGTCGTCCCCTCGGGGAAGCGCAGCTCGTGCACCACACCGTCGAAGGGGCACGGCAGCTCGACCGCCGCCTTGGCCGTCTCGACCTCGCAGACGACCTGGCCGTCGGTGACCGTGTCACCCGGCTGGACGTACCACTTGAGGATCTCGGCCTCGGTGAGGCCCTCGCCCACGTCGGGCATCTTGAATTCGCGGATCGTCACGATGCTCTCCTCAGTACGCCAGCGAGCGGTCGACGGCGTCGAGCACGCGGTCCAGGCCCGGCAGGTACTCCTCCTCCAGGCGCGCCGGCGGATACGGCGCGTGGTAGCCGCCGACCCGCAGGACGGGGGCTTCCAGGTGGTAGAAGCAGCGCTCGGTGATGCGCGCGGCGATCTCCGCGCCGGAGCCGAAGAAGACCGGGGCCTCGTGCACCACGACCAGGCGGCGGGTCTTCTCGACCGATGCCTGGATGGTGTCGAAGTCGAGCGGGGAGATCGAGCGCAGGTCCACGACCTCGACCGACTTGCCCTCCTCGGCGGCGGCCGCGGCGGCCTCCAGGCAGGTCTTCACCATCGGGCCGTACGCGGCGAGCGTGAGGTCCGTGCCCTCGCGGGCGACCCGGGCCTTGTGCAGCTCGCCGGGGATGGCCTCGGTGTCGACCTCGCCCTTGTCCCAGTAGCGGCGCTTGGGCTCGAAGAAGATCACCGGGTCGTCGCTCTGGATCGCCTGCTGGAGCATCCAGTAGCCGTCGGAGGAGTTCGCCGGGGTGACGACCTTGAGGCCCGCGACGTGCGCGAAGAGCGACTCGGGGGACTCGGAGTGGTGCTCGACGGCCCCGATGCCACCGCCGTACGGGATGCGGATGACGACCGGCATCTTGACCGTGCCGAGCGAGCGGGCCCGCATCTTCGCCAGCTGGGTGACGATCTGGTCGTACGCCGGGAAGACGAAGCCGTCGAACTGAATCTCCACGACCGGCCGGTAGCCGCGGAGCGCGAGGCCGATCGCGGTGCCGACGATGCCGGACTCGGCGAGCGGGGTGTCGACGACGCGGTCCTCGCCGAAGTCCTTCTGCAGCCCGTCGGTGATCCGGAAGACACCGCCGAGCTTGCCGACGTCCAGACCCATGATGACGACCTTGGGGTCGGTCTCCAGGGCCTTGCGGAGCGACTCGTTGAGCGCCTTCGCGAGGGGAAGCTTCTGTACAGCCATGTCTACTCGGCCTCTCCGCCCGCGAAGGACGCCTGGTAGTCGGCGTACTGCGCGCGCTCCTCGTCGACGAGCGCGTGCCCGTCCGCGTACACGTTGTCGAACATCGCCATGTGCTCCGGAACGGGCATGGCGCGGACGACCTCGCGTACGTGCTTGCCGAGCGCCTCGCTCTCCGCCTCGAGCTCCTCGAAGAAGGCCGCGTCGGCGTGGCCCTCGTTCTCCATGTACGCCTTGAGGCGCAGGATCGGGTCCTTGGCCTCCCACGCCTCACGCTCGGCGTCGCGGCGGTACCGGGTCGGGTCGTCGGAGGTGGTGTGGGCGGCCATCCGGTAGGTGAACGCCTCGATGAGGGTCGGGCCCTCGCCCCGGCGGGCACGCTCCAGGGCGGAGCGGGTCACGGCGAGGCACGCGAGGACGTCGTTGCCGTCGACGCGGACGCCGGGGAAGCCGAAGCCGCGGGCTCGCTGGTAGAGCGGGACGCGGGTCTGCTTCTCGATGGGCTCGGAGATGGCCCACTGGTTGTTCTGGCAGAAGAACACGACCGGGGCGTTGTAGACCGCGGAGAAGACGAACGACTCGTTGACGTCGCCCTGGCTGGAGGCCCCGTCGCCGAAGTACGCGAGCACGGCGGAGTCCGCCCCGTCCTTGGCGATGCCCATGGCGTAGCCGGTGGCGTGCAGGGTCTGCGAGCCGAGGACGATCGTGTACAGGTGGAAATTGTTGCTGTTGGGGTCCCAGCCGCCGTGGTTCACACCGCGGAACATGCCCAGCAGATTGGTCGGGTCGACACCACGACACCAGGCGACGCCGTGCTCACGGTAGGTCGGGAAGACGTAGTCGTCGTCGCGCAGCGCCCGGCCGGAGCCGATCTGCGCGGCCTCCTGGCCGAGCAGCGACGCCCACAGGCCCAGCTCGCCCTGACGCTGCAGGGCGGTTGCCTCGGCGTCGAAGCGGCGGGTGAGGACCATGTCCCGGTAGAGGCCGCGCAGCTCGTCGGCGCTCAGGTCGATGTCGTAGTCGGGGTGCTGGACGCGCTCCCCTTCGGGCGTCAGCAGCTGAACGAGCTCGGGCTCGGCGCCCGGCCCCTTCTTGACGCTCGCGCTGGCGGTGCGCTTGGTGCCGCTGCTGCGTCGCGTCGTCTTGCGCGCGGCAGTGCTTTCCACGGTCACGTGCGTGCTCCTCCGTCGGTCCGGCCCCCGGGTTCGCCGGGTGGGCCTGGGGTCCCCCCTACCGGAGGTAAGGGGAGGCTCCGCCTTATCCGACCCGCGCACGGGGTGGGTGCGACGCAGCCGGGGACAGGCGTGACAGGTGCCCCGGCGAGCGCCCTGTCATAGGCACGTTACCCAGTGCGCCGCATTCCTGCGAAACCCCATTTGACCTGCGATTTTGCTTGGATTTCCAAGTAAATCGAGGAATACGGGAACACAGCTGGTCAGCGCGGTGCAACGGCCGTGCGGCCGCCGGAACACGGGCACGGTATCCCGGCACCCCCGGGCACGGGAAGAGCCAATATGTGAGACTGACCCCGTGCGCGAAGATGGAAAAATCCGTGTATTTCTGTTGGACGATCACGAGGTCGTCCGGCGCGGCGTCCACGAGCTGCTCTCCGTGGAGGACGACATCGAGGTGGTCGGAGAGGCCGGCACGGCGGCGGACGCCCTGGTCAGGATCCCGGCGACCCGTCCCGACGTGGCGGTGCTCGACGTCCGGCTTCCGGACGGCAGCGGCGTCGAGGTCTGCCGCGAGGTCCGTTCGCGGAACGACGAGATCAAGTGCCTGATGCTCACCTCGTACGCCGACGACGAGGCGCTCTTCGACGCGATCATGGCCGGTGCCTCGGGGTACGTCCTCAAGGCCATCCGGGGGAACGAGCTCCTTTCGGCCGTACGGGACGTCGCGGCCGGCAAGTCGCTGCTCGACCCGGTGGCGACCGCCCGCGTCCTGGAACGGCTGCGCGACGGAAACAACCCGAAGGGTGACGACCGGCTCGCCAACCTGACGGACCAGGAGCGCAGGATCCTCGACCTGATCGGCGAGGGCCTGACGAACCGGGCCATCGGCGAGCGACTGCACCTCGCGGAGAAGACGATCAAGAACTACGTCTCCAGCCTGCTGTCCAAGCTGGGCATGGAGCGACGCTCGCAGGCCGCCGCGTACGTGGCCCGGATGCAGGCCGAGCGGCACTAGCCCGCCCGAGCGGGATCCGCCCGGCGTCACCCGGCCGGGGGTCACTCGGGCGGACGTCACCCGGCCGGACGCGACCCGTCGCCCGGTGACCCCACCGGTCCGGCCCCGCTGGGCGCCTTCGGCCCCGCGCCGCGCTCCGTGGACGGGGCCCCCTTCGAACCGGTCTACCTGAGCGTCGAGCCCCACTTCGTGACCGTGCACACCCTCGGCCACACCGCCGCACCCGAGGCCGCACCACCCTCCCCCCGGCGGGCACTCCGTCCCGCGACAGACCCACCACGTAGCGTGATCTAACATCTGGTGAGTGCCGCGCTCATCTGAAACGCTCGCTCCGCCTCTCGGCGACCTGCTGCGCCGCTACCGCCACGCCGGCGAGCCGCTCTCCTGCGAACCGGTCTCGCAGGGCCTCCTCAACCGCGGCTACCGCCTCGCCACCACCCGCGGCTCCTACTTCCTCAAGCAGCACCTCGACGCTCCGACCGCCGACCGGGACACCATCAGCCGCCAGCACCGGGCCACCGAGCGCCTGCACGCCCTCGGACTGCCCGTGGCGCCGCCGCTCGCCGACCGGGCCGGCCGCACCGTCGCCGTGATCGGCGGCCGCTGCTACGCCCTGCACCCCTGGATCGAGGGGCGCCACCGCGACGGCGCCCAGCTCTCCGCCGCCGGCTCCCGCCGCCTGGGCACCCTCCTCGGGCACGTCCACACCTGTCTGGAGCAGGTGATGGAGGCCCCGCCCGGCGGGACGTACGAGCGCGGGCCGTACGCGAGCGCCCGGCCCGAGGACACCTTCCGGATCATCGACGAACTGCTCCGCCTCGCCCGCGCCCGGCGCCCCCGTGACAGCTTCGACGAACTCGCCGAACACCGGCTCGTCGAACGCCGCTTCCTGCTCGCCGAGCACGCCCACCGCCGCCCTCCGCCCGCCGCCGCGGCCGGTTGGGTGCACGGCGACTTCCACCCCCTGAACCTGCTCTACCGGGGCGCCGAGCCGGCCGCGATCGTCGACTGGGACCGCCTCGGCGTCCGGCCGCGCGCCGAGGAGGCGGTCAGGGCCGCCGCCATCTTCTTCGTCCGTCCGGCCGGCGAGCTGGCGCTGCGGAAGGTGCGGGCGTACGCCCGGGCTTACCGGCGCGCGGCGGGCGCGGACGGGGCCGAACTGGCGGCGGCGGTGCACCGGGTGTGGTGGGAGCGTCTCAACGACTTCTGGATACTGCGCTGGCGCTACCAGCTCCACGACCGAAGGGCCGACCCGCAGTTTCCCGCGGCGTCGGCCCTGGTGGTGTGGTGGACCCGCGAATACGAGGCGGTGCGCGACGCGTTCACGGGGTGAGGTGAGGAGCGGTCAGGGGGTGGTTCCCCCGGTGGGCTCGCCGATGGCGCCGGTCGTGGTGCCGGTCGTCGTGCCGGAGGAGGTACCGGAGGACGTGCCCTGGTTGGTGCTGCCCTCGGTGGTGCTGCCCTCCGTCGTGCCCTCGGTGGTGCCCTCGGTGGTGCCCTCGGTGGTGTTGCCCTCCGTCGTACCCCCGTCGTCCGTTCCGCCGTCGGTCGGATCGGTGGGCGGCGTCGACGGGTCGCCGGACGGCGTGCTCGGGGTCGTCGGCCGGTAGGACGGCCGGTAGGACGGCTCGTAGGTGTCCTGGTTGCCGCCCGAGGAGGTGTCCGGCGAGCCCGTCTCCTCCGTGGGGTCCTGCGACGGCGTCGGAGTCGGGGACGTCGTGGACGGCGAGGTGGTGACGGTCGGCTTGTCCGTCGTACCGCCGCCTCCACCGCCCGCCTTGTCCACGGCGTAGGCGACGCCGGCCACGATCGCGATCAGCGCGAGCGCGACGAACAGCCACATCCTGCCGCGGCCCCTGCGGCCGTTGCCGTACGCGCCGTGGCCGTCGTACCCGCCGTCGTCGGGGTTCATCGGCGGCAGGATCGGGCCCTGCGAGGTCTCGTGGTGCATCGGGTGGCCGAGCGCGGTCGTCGCGGTGACGCCGCCGCCCGGCGTGTGGGCACCCTCGTGCAGCTCCACCGGGCCCGTGTTCCAGGTGCCCGTGTGGCCGCCCTGCTGCTGGAGCATCTGCAGGCCGTACTGGATCAGGCCCCGCATCTCCTCGGCGCTCTGGAACCGGTCGTCCGGGTCCTTCGCCAGCGAGCGCATGACCAGACCGTCGAGCTCAGGCGGCGACGCCTGCGCCACGTCGGACGGCGGGACCGGCATGTCCTGGACGTGCTGGTACACCACCGACAGGGGCGTCTCGCCGGTGAAGGGCGGCCGCAGCGCCAGCAGTTCGTAGAGCAGACAGCCGGTGGCGTACAGGTCCGAGCGGTGGTCGACGGCCTTGCCGAGGGCCTGCTCGGGGGAGAGGTACTGCGGGGTGCCCATGACCATGCCGGTCTGCGTCATCGTCGACTGGGCGCCGTGCAGGGCGCGCGCGATGCCGAAGTCCATGACCTTGACCGCGCCGCCGTGCGTGATGATGACGTTCGCGGGCTTGATGTCGCGGTGCACGATGCCGTGCTGGTGGGAGTAGGCGAGTGCCTCGAGAACGCCCGAGACGATGATGAGGGCCTGCTCGGGGCCCGGCGCCTCGGCGCTGATCAGCAGATCGCGGATGGTGCGGCCCTCGACCAGCTCCATCACGATGTAGGGGACGGACTGGGCGCCGACGACGTCCTCGCCGGAGTCGTAGACCGCCACGATGGCATGGTGGTTGAGGCCGGCGACCGACTGCGCCTCACGGGTGAAGCGGGCCTTGGAGACGGGGTCCTCGGCGAGGTCGGCGCGGAGCAGCTTCACGGCGACGGTCCGGCCCAGACGCACGTCCTCGGCGGCGAACACCTCGGCCATGCCGCCGCGCCCGAGACGGTGGGTCAGGCGGTAGCGCCCGTCACCGACCACGCCGCCGACTCCCCAGGACTCCGCCCCGGCATCCGGCACACCGCCGCCGCCTGCTTCGGATTCGGGTGCCATCAGTCCTCGCCGTCATGTCTTGCCGTGCCCTGCCGTCACGTCTGACCCGTCACGCTACAGGCTCCGTCCGACAGCACGGTCCGAGATGGACCGGCCATCCAACCCCTTCCGCGTACACCTGTGCAAATTCCAGGCGGTTCCTGTAACGCTTCCGAGACGCTTCTTGTGCTGAGGGTCACGGAACGGGCACCCGGCTTGACGTGTCGGTGCCCTGGGGCAGACTTGGCCAGGAAAAATCGGTGGAGCGCCGCCACGCGCGCGTAGGGGGAAGCACGAATGAGCCAGGACGGCGCACAGGGCCGCTATGCGGGCGGTTCGGTCGCGAACGGCCGTTATCAGCTTCGTGATCTGCTCGGCGAAGGCGGCATGGCGTCGGTCTACCTGGCCTACGACAGCGCGCTCGACCGGCAGGTCGCCATCAAGACCCTGCACACGGAGCTCGGCCGGGAACAGTCGTTCCGCGAGCGGTTCCGCCGTGAGGCGCAGGCGGTCGCGAAGCTGTCGCACACCAACATCGTCTCGGTCTTCGACACCGGCGAGGACACCCTCGACGGCGCCGTCATGCCGTACATCGTCATGGAGTACGTGGAGGGACAGCCGCTCGGCTCGGTCCTCGCCTCCGACGTGCGGCAGTACGGCGCGATGCCGGCCGACAAGGCGCTGAAGGTGACGGCCGACGTACTGGCCGCCCTGGAGACCAGCCACGAGATGGGCCTGGTCCACCGCGACATCAAGCCCGGCAACGTCATGATGACCAAGCGCGGCGTCGTCAAGGTCATGGACTTCGGCATCGCCCGTGCGATGCAGTCCGGTGTCACCTCGATGACCCAGACCGGCATGGTCGTCGGCACCCCGCAGTACCTCTCCCCCGAGCAGGCGCTCGGCCGCGCGGTGGACGCCCGATCCGACCTCTACTCGGTCGGCATCATGCTGTTCCAGCTGCTCACCGGCCGCCTCCCGTTCGACGCGGACTCGCCGCTCGCCATCGCCTACGCGCACGTCCAGGAGGAGCCGGTCGCTCCCTCCTCCATCAACCGGTCGGTGACGCCGGCGATGGACGCGCTCGTCGCCCGCGCGCTGAAGAAGAACCCGAACGAGCGGTTCCCGAGCGCTGCGGCGATGCAGGACGAGTGCCTGCGGGTGCTGTCGGCGGGCCAGACGGGCGCTCCCGTGATCGTCGCGGGCGGTCCGGTCAGCAGCGGTGCGGGCGTCGGCTCGGCCGTCTTCCCGCCGGTCGGCCAGACCCCGCCGCCCTCCACGCAGGGCGTGCAGCACCCCTACCAGGCTCCGACACCGCAGCCCGGGCCGTACGGCGTCCCCACCCCGGCCCCCGCGCCCTCGTACGGATATCCGCCGCAGGCCCCGGCGTACCAGACGCCCACGCCCGGGCCGTACACGATGTCGCCGCAGCCCTCGACCTCCGCGTCGCCGTCCTCCGTCGGCGGCCACGGGGGATCGGGCGGCTCCGGCCGCAACATGCCGGTGCTCGTCGGTGCGATCGTCGTGGTGCTGGTCGTGATCGGCGGGGTGATCACGGCGATCTCCCTCAACAAGGACGACCCGAACGCCAACGCGACCGGCGACCCGAGCCAGAGCCAGTCGGCGGCTCCCGGTCACAAGGGTCCGGACCTGACGAAGACCATCGACCCGAAGAAGTGCACGGAGCCGACCGAGTCGAACGACGACCCGGCGAAGTTCCAGATCCCGAACTTCACCTACAAGAACATCCAGTCCGTGAAGGCGTGCATCCAGGCCGCCGGGTGGAAGATCACCACGCAGACGCCGGTGGACGAGGCCACCTACGGCGAGGGCACCGTCCTGGAGCAGTACCCGCCGTCCGGCGAGGACGCCTCGAAGGAAGACGCCGAGTTCACCCTGAAGGTGTCGACCGGCAACCCGCCGCAGTAGCCTCCGCCCGCCCTGCCCCCGCTCAGGCCGCTCCTGCCGGCTCGGCCTCAGCGGCCTTCGCGGGGCGGGGCTCGGCGGTGGGGTTTGGCGGTGGGCCTTCGCGGGGGCGGCTCGGCGGTGGGCCTTCACGGGGGCGCCGAGACTCCTCCCACCGCGGTCGTCCTCCGCCTGTCCCGCCCGGGATGCCGGAAGTGTCCCGACATGTGACGCTGAGTTCGATTCCTCGGCGGCTCGGTACGGGAGGGGGTCACCCCGTGACTCCAGTACTCCGCGGGGCACGGCGACGGGCCCTCGGCCCGGTGTTCGTGTGCTCGCTGGTGGTGAGTGGCGCGCCCCTCTCCTACGGAGCGCAGAACGCGTCCGCCTGGCCGGCGGGCCCCGCGGTGAGCGGGACGGCGGCACCCTCTGTGGCGCGAGCGGGGTCCGGCGCCGCCCGGGTCTCCGACTCGGGGCCGGGGTCCTCCGTCGCGCGACCGGACGTGCGCGCGGCGCGGGCGGGGGCCTCCGCCGCGCAGCCGGACCAGCGCGTGGCGGGGGCCTCCGCCGCGCAGCCGGCTCCGGCGACGACTCCCGTACCTTCCGCCCCCTCGGCTCCCGCCGCGTCATCGGCGGCGGGCGGGGGCAAGCGCCCCGGAGCTCCCACGACCCACAGGCCGGGCGCGCCCGGCAAGGCCCCCGGCAAGGGTGTCGAGAGGCCCGCCTCCGGAAAGGCCACGGCCTCGCGGCCGGCCACGGCGGCCCCGGGTCGCGGGACGGCGGCCACGCCCGGCGCCTCCGGAGCGCCCGCCGCCCCCGCCGCGCCCTCGGTGACGCCCGGGCCCTCCGAACCAGGCGCCCCCAGCAGGTCCGCCTCGCTCGCCGGACGCCCGGCCGGACAGGGGCGTGAGCGCCCCGGCCGCCCCGCCGCGTCCCCGGTGCCGGTACCGCTCTCCCCCGGCGAGTCGGCCGACCCCTCGCGTACCAAAACCGCAACAGCCGACGACCCTCCGACGTTGACGGAGGACGAGGCACAGGACCACGAAGGGGTACCCGCGACGGAGGCGACGCTCCCCTCCGGAGCGCCCGAAAGCCTGCCCGCCGCCGCCCGCCGACTGGGCACGGAATCCACCTCCACCGTCGTTGACCGGCAGATTCCCGTCCTCACCCTGGGCGCGGGCCTCGCCCTGATGGGCCTCGGGATCGGCTTCCTCGGCATCCGGATGCGGCGCCGCTGAGCCTCCGGGTCCCCCTTGAGACGGACGCGACGGTTCCGTCTGAGGTCGCTTGTCGGCGTGGACATACTCGGTATACATACTGAGTATGTCGATCCGTCACGGGCTTCTCGCCCTCCTCGAACGGGGTCCTCGGTACGGCTCACAGCTCCGTACGGAGTTCGAGTCCCGCACCGGTTCCACCTGGCCGCTCAACGTGGGCCAGGTCTACACGACCCTGAACCGTCTCGAACGCGACGGCATGGTCGCCCAGGACGGGGAGGACGAGGCAGGCCACGCCCTCTACCGGATCACCGACGGCGGGCGGGCCGAGCTGAGGTCCTGGTTCGAGAAGCCCGTCGACCGCACGAGCCCCGCCCGTGACGAACTGGCCATCAAGCTCGCCATGGCCGTCGGCGCGCCCGGCGTGGACATCCGTGCCGTCATCCAGTCCCAGCGCCATCACACCGTGAAGGCGATGCAGGACTACACCCGGCTCAAGGCCCAGGCCCTCGCCGCGCTGGAGAGCGGGGAGAGCCGGGAACGGGACGACGTGGCCTGGCTGCTCGTCCTGGAACAGCTGATCTTCCAGACGGAGGCCGAGGCCCGCTGGCTCGACCACTGCGAGGCCCGGCTGATCCGCCTCTCGGCGACGGCCGCCGCCGTCAAGGAGACCGGAACGCCCGCAGGGGCGGTCACGCCCGCCGAGGACGTGCGCCCGGCACCCCTGCGCTGACCGCCGGCCGGTCCCGCCGGAGAAGCCTCTTTCCCCACACGGGAAGCGTCTTCCCCGGACGGTAAGCCGCTGTTCCGCGGAGCCTCCGCACCGACCCCGCCCGACTCCGCTCCACCCACCGCCGCGCCGCCACCCGGACCGCACCGCACCGGGCCGACCCGCGGCCCCACCATCCGTACCGCCTCTTCGACCGCTCCGTACGCGCCCACCGCCCGTCATCCGGGCGTCGATCCCGCGTACGACCTAGGGGGACCCCTCCATGACCACAGCGCAGTCCCATCAGCCACAGCAGTCACGGCAGCCACAGAAGCCCGTGCTGCAACTCCAGAACCTCACCCGCGTGCACGGCTCGGGCGCCACCGAGGTGCACGCCCTGCGCGGCATCGACCTCGCCGTCTACCCCGGTGAACTCGTCGCCGTCATGGGCCCCTCCGGCTCCGGCAAGTCGACGCTGCTCACCATCGCGGGCGGGCTCGACACCCCGACCTCCGGCCGGGTGATCGTCGAGGACACCGACATCACCACCGCCGGCCGCAAGGCGCTCGCCGCCCTGCGCCGCCGCAGCATCGGTTACGTCTTCCAGGACTACAACCTCATCCCGGCCCTGACCGCCGCCGAGAACGTGGCCCTGCCCCGGGAGCTGGACGGCGTCTCCGCCCGCAAGGCCCGCACCGAGGCCCTCGCCGCCCTGGAGGAGATGGAGCTCGGCCACCTCGCCGACCGCTTCCCCGACGAGATGTCCGGCGGCCAGCAGCAGCGCGTCGCCATCGCCCGCGCCCTCGTCGGCGACCGCCGCCTGGTCCTGGCCGACGAACCCACCGGAGCCCTGGACTCCGAGACCGGCGAATCCGTCCTCGCCCTGCTCCGCTCGCGCTGCGACGCCGGCGCCGCGGGCGTCCTCGTCACCCACGAACCGCGGTTCGCCGCCTGGGCCGACCGGGTCGTCTTCCTGCGCGACGGCGCCGTCGTCGACCAGACCGTCCGCAGCGACGCCGACTCGCTCCTGTCCGGCCAGGCGGCCGAGCGGTGAACAACTGGTTCCATTCCTGGCGCGCCGCCATCCGCATCGCCCGCCGCGACGCCTGGCGCTTCAAAGGCCGCAGCTTTCTCGTCCTCGCGATGATCGCCCTGCCCATCCTGGGCGTCAGCGCCGCCGACCTGACCCTGCGCAGCTCCGAACTCTCCCCCCAGGAGCAGCTGGAGCGCAGCATCGGCGCGGCCGACGCCCGCTTCAGCGACACGCAGTACGCGGGCGTGCCCATCTACCAGTCCCCTGACGGGGACATACACACGCCGGCCAAGGACTACGGCGACGCGGTCTGGCCGAGCGGCCCGACCGATGTCACCAAGGCCATCCCGGCCGGCTCTATTGTCCTGACCGACACCACCGGCAACGCCAAGCTCACCACCGTCCACGGACTGCTCCAGACCGAGGTCCGTGAACTGAAGGCCGCCGACCCGGTCGCCGGGGGCATCATGAGTCTCCAGGAGGGCCGCTTCCCCGAGAAGTCCGACGAGGTCGCCGCCACCACGCACTTCCTGGAGACCAGCGGACTGTCGATCGGCTCCACCCTCTCCGCGCGGGGCTACGACCGCCCGTACCGGATCGTCGGCGCCTACGAACTGCCCAACGACCTGAAGACCGACCAGGTCAACGCCCTGCCCGGGGCCTTCCTCGCCCCGTACGCGAAGGCCGCCGAGAGCGCCGGCCTGTCGAAGCCGCAGCCCTCCACCACGTATCTGGTGAAGCACTCCGGTGGTTTCACGTGGAACAGCGTGCAGCAGATCAACACCAAGGGCGTGGCGGTCCTCTCGCGCCTGGTCCTGCTGGACCCGCCCGCCGACTCGGAGGTCCCGCTCCTCCAGATGGCCGGCTGGGGCGACTACCAGCAGAGCGTCGGCGCCCAGACCGCCGAACTCGCCGCCCTGGGCACCGTCGTGGGCCTGGCGATGCTGGAGATCTGTCTCCTTGCCGGCCCCGCCTTCGCCGTCGGCGCGCGCCGCTCGCGCCGCCAGCTGGGCCTCGTCGGAGCCAACGGCGGCGCCCGGAACCACATCCGCGCCATCGTCCTGGCCGGCGGCCTGGTCATCGGTGTCGCCGCGGCCGTCGTCGGCACGGTCCTGGCCCTGATCCTGACCTTCGCCCTGCAGCCTCTCCTCGAGCAGTACATGGGCCAGCGGTTCGGCGCCTTCGACGTCCGCCCGCTGGAGCTTCTCGGCATCGCCCTGCTGGCCGTCCTGACCGGCCTGCTGGCGGCGATCGTCCCGGCCGTCACCGCCTCCCGGCAGACCGTCCTGGCCTCGCTCACCGGCCGCCGCGGTGTCCGCCGCAGCAGCCGTGTGCTGCCCATGGTGGGCCTCGGCGCCGTGCTCCTCGGCGGGGCCATCGCCCTGTACGGCTCGGTCGTCACGGACCAGTTCGTCATCGTCGCGGGCGGCAGCGCCATCGCCGAGCTGGGCGTGGTCGCCCTGACCCCGGCCCTGGTGGGCCTGTTCGGGCGGATCGGCCGCTGGCTGCCGTTGTCACCGCGGCTGGCCCTGCGGGACGCGGTGCGCAACCGGGGTCGTACGGCCCCCGCCGTCGCCGCCGTGCTCGCCGCCGTCGCCGGTACCGTCGCCGTCTCCACCTACGCGGCGAGCGACGAGGCCGAGGCCCGTGCCGAGTACCAGGCCCAGCTCCCGTACGGCGCGGTCTCCGCGCTCGTCGTCGAGGAGGGCGGCCGGGACGTTCCGGCGGTCCGTGACGCCGTCCAGCGTCTGTTCCCCGTCGACACCCGCGCCGACGTCGCCCGCGTCCACGTCGGCAAGCCCACCTGCGCGCCCTACGGCGGCGAGCCGGGGTGCGGCCGGTTCGACATCGTCATCCCGAAGGCCAACGAGTGCCCGCTGTGGGGTCCGAGCGCCGACGGCGAGGACCCGGCGTCCAAGTTCACCCGGGCTGAGCGCGAGAAGCTGGCCAAGGACTGGCGCTGCCTGGAGAGCGGCAACGGCGGGATCATCGGTGCCGAAGGCGGTCTGCTCGTGGGTGACGCCCCCGTCCTGAAGGTGCTCGGCATCAAGGACGCGGCCGCCGAGAAGGCGCTCGCCGACGGCAAGATCGTCACTTTCTCCCGGGCGCAGGTCGGACGGGACAGCACGATCTCGGTCAAGCTGATCGCCGACGCGGAGGCGGCCGACCGGGCCGAGCAGGAGGGCAAGCCGCTCCCCGGTGTGGTCAAGACCCTCCCCGCCCACCTGGTGACCGGGGACCACAAGGCGTACGGCCTGCAAGGGCTCATCACCCCGGCCGCGGCCAAGGCGGCGGGGTTCTCCACCGTGCCGCTCGGTTCGTTCTTCTCCACCGACACGTTGCCCGGCACCGAGGCCCGGCAGAAGCTGGACGGCGAGCTCGCCAAAATCGGCAGCGATGTCGACCTCCGCGTGGAGGAGGGCTTCGTCGGCGACACCAGCATCGTGCTCCTGGCACTGACCGTCTTCGCGGGCCTGGTCACCATCGGCGCCGCCGGTATCGCCACCGGTCTCGCGCAGGCCGACGCCGAGGCGGACCTCAAGACCCTCGCCGCGGTCGGCGCACCGCCCCGCGTCCGCCGTAGCCTCAGCGGATTCCAGTGCGGTGTGGTCGCGGCGATGGGTGTCATTCTCGGATCGATGGCCGGAGTGCTGCCGGCGATCGGGCTGCGTCTCACCGAGCAGCGCCAGCGGGAGCGGTTTTTCGAGCAGGCCCTCGCGGAGGGCTGGGGCGGTGCGCTCACGCCTCCGCAGGTCACGATCGTCATGCCGTGGGCGACGCTGCTCGCCCTGCTGGTCCTGGTCCCCCTCGGCGCCGCGATCCTGGCCGCCCTGGTGACCCGTTCACGCGGAGCCCTGGCCCGCCGCGCCGCGACCTGACCGGGCCGTTCCCGCCCGTTCCGTTGCCTTGCTGTGCCCCTGTACGAGGGTGGATCACCCTCGTACAGGGGCACACCGTGTGGTGAGGCATGTGTGCGAGAGAATGGCGGCATGGAGATGCCGAGGAATGAACGGTCGCAGGAGAGCCCCCAGGTCCTCATCGTGGGACAGGACGGTATGGCTCTCGGCGGCACTCAGGGTGACGACGAATCCCGCGAGGTCCCGGTGACGGAAATGGTCGAGCAGCCTGCGAAGGTCATGCGGATCGGCAGCATGATCAAGCAGCTCCTGGAGGAAGTACGGGCGGCACCTCTCGACGAGGCCAGCCGCGTCAGGCTCAAGGACATCCACGCCAGCTCGGTCAAGGAGCTGGAGGACGGGCTCGCGCCCGAGCTGGTCGAGGAACTGGAGCGTCTCTCCCTGCCGTTCACGGACGAGGCGATCCCCTCCGAGGCGGAGCTGCGCATCGCGCAGGCCCAGTTGGTGGGCTGGCTGGAGGGTCTTTTCCACGGCATTCAGACGGCACTGTTCGCCCAGCAGATGGCGGCCCGTGCCCAGTTGGAGCAGATGCGGCGGGCCCTCCCGCCGGGCACCTCGCACGACGAGGACGACGACCAGGGCCACGGCCACGCGATCCGCTCCGGCCCCTACCTCTAGGGGTGTCCGGCCGATCGCAACCCAGACCTCCAGGGGTGTGCAGTCGATCGCGACCCAGGCGAGTCTTTCCGGACACGGCCTAGGAGTTCCCGGCCCGTACAGCGCGCGAAGGGGCCCGGCACACGAGCGTGTGTGCCGGGCCCCTTTGGCATAGGACGGGTGTCAGCCCTGCGCGAGCAGCAGGACCTTCCCCACGTGCGTCCCGGAATCGAGCGCCCGGTGGGCCTCGGCGGCGTCCCGCAGCGGCAGCGTGCGGTCGACGACCGGACGGACCGTGCCCGCGCCGATCAACGGCCAGACGTGCTCGCGCACCGCGGAGACGATGGCGGCCTTCTCCTCGAGCGGGCGGGCGCGCAGTGTCGTCGCCGTGATCGCGCCCCGCTTCGCGAGCAGCGCGGCCAGGTTCAGCTCGCCCTTCACTCCGCCCTGCATGCCGATGACGGCGAGCCGCCCGTTGACGGCGAGCGCCTTGACGTTGCGGTCCAGGTACTTCGCCCCGACGATGTCCAGGATGACGTCCGCACCGGCTCCGTCGGTCGCCTTGCGCAACTCGTCGACGAAGTCCTGCTCGCGGTAGTCGATCAGGATGTCCGCGCCCAGCTCGGCGCAGCGCGCCAGCTTCTCCGGCCCGCCGGCGGTCACCGCCACCCGCGCACCCACCGCCTTGGCCAACTGGATCGCCATCGTTCCGATGCCGCTGGCCCCACCGTGCACGAGGAGCGTCTCACCCGGCCGCAGGTGGGCGATCATGAAGACGTTCGACCAGACGGTGCTGGTGACCTCGGGCAGCGCCGCGGCCGTGACGAGGTCCACCCCCTCCGGGAGAGGCAGCAACTGGCCTGCGGGGACCGCCACCTTCTCCGCGTAACCGCCCCCGACGAGCAGGGCGCACACCTCGTCGCCGACCGACCAGCCGGACACCCCGGGGCCGAGTTCGACGATCCGTCCGGAGCACTCCAGACCTGGATACGGAGAGGTACCGGGCGGCGGGTCGTAGAAGCCCTGTCGCTGGAGCAGATCGGCGCGGTTGACGGCGCTCGCCACCACCTCGACGAGGACCTCGCCCTGGGCGGGCACGGGATCGGGCACCTCGGCCCACACCAGGGCCTCGGGACCACCGGGTTCCGGAATCGTGATCGCATGCATGGCGGCGAGGCTACTCCGGCGGCGTCGACAACGGCGTGACAGCCGCCGCGCGCACGATCGTGATCACACGGTCCGTCAACTGCAGGGGACTGGCGGCCGGGTCGTCGTAGCTGAGCAGCCGGTGTCCGCGCAGCACGCTGACCACCAGGTCCTCGGTCTCGCGTACGTTCTTGCCCACCTCGGCCTTTATCACCGGCCGTTCGATCAGGTCGAGGCCCGAACCCTGCTGGATGAGGTCCTCCATCACCGTGCCCGCGCTGGGGCTGAGCACCGAAAGCCCCAGCAGGCGGCCCGCCGCACTGGCACTGGTGATGACGGCGTCCGCGCCGGACTGGCGCAGCAGCGGCGCGTTCTCCTCTTCCCGTACCGCCGCGACGATCTTCGCGCCCCGGTTGAGCTGCCGGGCCGTGAGGGTGACCAGGACGGCGGTGTCGTCGCGCTGTGTGGCGATGACGATCTGACGGGCCCTCTGCACCTCGGCGCGGACCAGCACATCGCTGCGGGTCGCGTCGCCGACCACACCGACGAAGCCGTCGGCGTTCGCCGTCTCGATCACCTTGCTCGAGGGATCGACGATGACGATCTGCTCCTTGCGCAGTCCGGTCGCACAGAGCGTCTGGATCGCGGATCGCCCCTTCGTACCGAAGCCGACGACGACGGTGTGGTCACGCAAGGTGGACCTCCAGCGGTTCAGCCGCCACTCCTCCCGGGTCCGTTCGGTGAGGACCTCGAGAGTGGTGCCGACCAGAATGATCAGGAAAAGCACGCGCAGGGGCGTGACCAGCAGAATGTTGACGAGCCGCGCCGAGTCGCTGTACGGGACGATGTCGCCGTATCCGGTGGTCGAGAGCGTCACGGTCGCGTAGTAGAAGCAGTCGAGGAAAGAGACCGTCTCATTGGCGTTGTCGTGATACCCGTCCCGGTCGAGATAGACGATCAGGACCGTCACGAGGAGGACCGCCAGCGCCATCAGCAGCCGCTTGCCCACCTGGCGCAGCGGCCGCTCGACGACCTGTCGGGGCATGTGGACCCGGGAGGGGACCACCTTTTCGTCGACATGGCGGGCCATGATGTCCCGACTGGGAAGTTTCACGTGAAACACACTCCTTGGGACGCTCCTGCGGCCGGCGCCACGGGCCAGGGGAGGTCGAGAATCTCCAGGACGTCACCGGGCTTCGCGCCGCCGGGCGACACTACGGCCATGCCGTCCGCGGCCGCGATGCCCCGGAGCATCGCCGGGCCGTTGTAGTGCAGGGGTACGGCCTCCTCGCCGCGATGGACGACCGGGACGAGCCGGGTGTCGTGCGGATGGCCGTGCACCTCGTCGCGTACCGGTGCCCGGTACGGCGCGGGCGCCGGGGCACCTCCCAACGCACGCAGCAGGGGCTCCGCGAGGGTGAGGAGCCCGGAGACGGCGGCGAGCGGGTTGCCGGGCAGGCCGACCAGATACCTGCCGGGGCGCTCGGCTTCCTGCGCCTTGTCGGGGGAGTCAAGGCGGGCGAGGAGCATCGGGTGGCCGGGGCGGACCTTCACGCCGTCCACGAGCAGGGTGGCGCCCGCTCGGGCGAGGACGGGGTGAACGTGGTCGACGGGGCCTGCTGCCGTACCACCGGTGGTGATCACCAGATCGGCTTCCGACCCGGTGACCGCCGCGTACAGCGCCTCGGCGTCGTCGCCGATCCGGCGGGTGGCGAGGACCTCGGCTCCGAGCGCGCTGAGCCACGGGCCGATCATCGGACCGAGGGCGTCGCGGATCAGGCCGTCGTGGGGGAGGCCCGCGGTGAGCAGCTCGTCCCCCAGGACCAGGATCTCCACCCGGGGCCGGGGCACGGTGTTCAACGCGTCGTATCCGGCCGCCGCGGCGAGGCCGAGCACCGCGGGGGTGATCGGCGTGCCGGCGGGCAGCAGGTCGTCGCCGGAGCGGCACTCCTGGCCCCGGGGACGGATGTCCTGGCCGTGGACCACCCGGTGCCGGGCGTGCAGATGTCCGCCGGTGTCGGTGCGGGAGTGCTCGCTGCGAATGACCGCCGTCGTCTCGGCCGGGATCCGGGCGCCGGTGGCGATCCGTACCGCCGTGCCGTCGGCGAGCGCGCCGGCGGGGGCGTCTCCGGCGAGAACGGACTCCGCCTCGCGGATCTCCCAGGGGCCGGGGCCGGCGACCGCCCAGCCGTCCATCGCGGAGGTGTCGAAGGGCGGCAGGTCGGTGAGCGCGCGCAGCGGTTCGGCCAACACCTGGCCGAGCGCCTGCCCGAGCGGGACGGCGCGCGGCGCGCGGCCTGCCCCGGCCTCCGCTCCCGACCGGACGGCGACGGACCGCGCCGCGGGCCACGAGGTGGCTCGGTGGGCCTGCTCCGGGCGCGGCCCGGCGGTGCGGGGCCGCCCGAGGAGGGCGAGCGCGTCGTCGACACCGTCGCTGTCGCTGTCGCTCTCGGCGGCATGGGAGGCGGGCTGGGGGGTGGGCTGGGGACCGGACGTGTCGCGAGGGCGCGGCTCGGGAGCGGCCGCCACCTGGAGACCGGGGCGGGTCAGGGGGGCGGTGCCGGTCCGGGGGGCGGTTCCGGTCTCGGGGGCGGTTCCGGTCTCGGGGGCGAGGCCGGACAGAGGGTCGTGGCCGGACAAGGGGGCGGAGCGGGTCGTGGGCTTGGAGGGGGTCGCGGGCCTCGCTCCGGGCTCGGGTCCGGAGCCGGTTCGACGGCCGGGGGCGGCCTGAGGGCCGGGAGTCGCCTCAGGGCCGGCCTCGGGCCCCGTGGCGGCCCGCGGGCCGGGGCGGGGGTCGAGGCCGGTGGTGGCACGTGTGGCGGCGACGGCTTGCGGGCGGGTGTCGGTCCCGCGCTCCTGCGGTGTCATCCTGCGGTGCCCTGCTCCGTCTCCGCGGCCCACCGGTTCGCGAGCGCCGCGGCCTTGCGGGCGGCCTCGGCGACCGCCTCCGGGGCGGTTTCGCCACCGGCGGCTGCCTGAGCCGCCGCGTAGCCGACCAGGAACGTGGTCAGCGGCGCGGCGGGGCGGGCGACCCCGTGGGCGGCGTCACGAGCCAGGTCGAGCAGGACGCCGGTGTCGACGTCGATCTCGATGCCCAACTCGTCCTTGACTGCGGTGATCCATTCGTCCAGCACGTTCCCATGCTCCCTGATACGGGCCCGGGCCGTGGCGATGTCCTCCCAGGTGTCGCAGTCGAAGGAGGCGAGGGGCTCCGCGGTGACCCGGGTGGTGCGGAGCCTTCCGGTGAGCAGACGCAGGGGGAGGCCGCTGAGGATGCCGTGTTCGGCGGCGATGAGAGACAGCTCACGCCGCAGTGACTCGGTGCGGTAGGCGGCGACCAGCGGCTGGTCGCGCCCTTCGCCGTCGACCAGCAGCGCGACCTCGGCAGGCGGCGCGTCGGGCGGGCCTGACGTCTTGTTCAGGGTGTCGAGGAGACGGCGACCGGTCGTCTCGTCGAGAAAAGGCAGGTCAGCGGAGAGGACGAGCACCTGCTCGGCCGTCACCCGCCGGACTCCGGCGTCGAGCGCGGCCAGCGGTCCCCCGCCGGGCGGCTCCTCGCGGGTCCACTCCACGGGCCGCACGGTCTGACGTCGGTCCCCGACGACGACCGTCCTGGCGGCTTCCCGACAGCCGCCGAGCACCCGGTCGAGCAGCGCCCGCCCACCGACCCTCACCTGGGGTTTGTCCACCCCGCCGAGCCGCCTGGCGGCCCCTCCGGCCAGCACGATGGCGTCATACGCGGTCGTCATCCCAGCAGTATGGGCCGCGCCCGGCGGGATGCACCCGGAAGATCGGCGACGTCTCACGGACGGAGACATCCCCCGCCTGCCCGGGGCCCGCCCCAGGGCACGGGCCGGGTCCGGGGGCTTCAGAGGGCTTCAGGGGGACAGGAGGCGCCCGAACACGCCTCCGGCGACGGGAGGCCACGTGCGGGGCCGGGGCCGCCGCCCTGTCGAAAGGTCACCGTCCGGGGGGGGCGGGCCGTCCTGGCCCGCCCCCGGCCGTGGATCAGACGGTGCGGAGCAGCACCGCGGGCTGTTCCACGCAGTCCGCGACGTAGCGGAGGAAGCCGCCCGCCGTGCCGCCGTCGCACACCCGGTGGTCGAACGTGAACGACAGCTGGACGACCTGCCGTACGGCGAGCTCGCCCTGGTGGACCCAGGGCTTCGGGATGATCCGGCCGACGCCGAGCATCGCCGCCTCGGGGTGGTTGACGATCGGCGTGGAGCCGTCGACACCGAACACCCCGTAGTTGTTCAGCGTGAAGGTCCCGCCGGTCAGGTCGGCCGGGGTCAGCGTCCCCTGCCGGGCCGCCTCGGTCAGCCGCGCGAACTCCGCCGTCAGGGACTCCGCCGTGCGCGTACCGGCGTCCCGGACGACCGGGACGACCAGGCCGCGTTCGGTCTGTGCCGCGAACCCGAGGTGCACGGACGGCAGCCGGACGATCTCCCTGGCGGCCGTGTCCACCGTGGAGTTGAGCTCCGGGAAGCGGGCCAGCGCGTGGGTGCAGATGCGGGCGAGCAGCGCGAGGAGCGAGATCTTCGGGCCGCCGGCCGCGTTCATCGCGGCCCTGGCGGCCAGGAGCTCGGTCGCGTCGGCGTCGACCCAGCACGTCGCGTCCGGGATCTCCGTCCGGCTGCGCGACAGCTTGTCGGCCACGGCCCCCCGGACCCCGCGCAGCGGAATCCGCTCGCCGTGCGCCGCGGAGGCGACAGGCGTGGGTGCGGTGACAGGGGCCTGCACAGGGGTCGCCGCGGCGGCCAGGGCCTGCTCGACGTCGGCGCGCAGGATGAGCCCTTCCGGTCCCGACCCGCGCACCTCCCGCAGGTCCAGTCCCCGCTCCCGGGCCAGCTTGCGCACGAGCGGCGAGATGACCGGGACGGGCCCGTCGTGGGCACCGTTCGCGGTCTCCGCGGAAACGGCGGGCGCCGAGGGTGCGGCAGCGGGCGCCGAGGGTGTGGCGGCGGGGGCCGCCGCCGCGGCGGGGCTCGCCTGGCGGACCCGGCGGCGTCGGGCCGCGGGTCCGGCCGTGCCGTACCCGACGAGCACGTTGCCGGAGTACTCCGAGGACTCGGCAGCCGCGGCGGTGCCCGCGGACCCGCTCGCCCCGGCGGACCCGGCAGCCGCGCCGGCCGACGCGGCGACCGTCCCCGCCCCGGTCTCCGTGCCGCCGACCGCGACGGTCAGCAGGGGAGCGCCGACGGGAAGCTCGGTTCCCTCGTCACCGAACCGTGCCGTCACCACACCCCCGTAAGGGCAGGGCACCTCCACCATCGCCTTGGCGGTCTCGACCTCGACGACGGGCTGGTCGATGGCGACGACGTCGCCGACGTTCACCAGCCAGCGCACGATCTCCGCCTCGGTGAGGCCTTCGCCGAGGTCAGGCAGCTTGAATTCGAGCACCTGGGCCATCAGCTCCCCGCCTCCCACTGCAGCCGCGCCACCGCGTCGAGGACGCGGTCCACGCCCGGCAGGTGGTGCCGCTCGAGCATCGGCGGCGGATACGGGATGTCGAATCCGGCGACGCGCAGCACCGGCGCCTCCAGGTGGTGGAAGCAGCGCTCGGTCACCCGCGCCGCGATCTCCCCGCCCGGCCCGCCGAAGCCGGTCGACTCGTGCACCACGACCGCCCGGCCGGTGCGCCGCACCGACGCGCAGACCGTCTCGTCGTCGAACGGCACCAGCGAGCGCAGATCGACCACCTCCAGGTCCCAGCCCTCGGCCCGCGCGGCCTCCGCCGCCTCCAGACAGACCGGCACGGAAGGCCCGTACGTGATCAGCGTGGCGCTGCGGCCGCTGCGCCGCACCACCGCCTTGCCGATCGGCTCCACCGCCTTCGGCGCCTCGGGCGACCAGTCGGACTTCGACCAGTAGAGCCGCTTCGGCTCCAGGAAGACCACCGGGTCGTCGGAGGCGATGGCCGCCCGCAGCAGGCCGTAGGCGTCCTCGACCGTGGCCGGGGTGACGACATGGAGCCCCGGGGTCGCCATGTAGTACGCCTCGGAGGAGTCGCTGTGGTGCTCGACGCCGCCGATGCCGCCGCCGTAGGGCACCCGGACCACCAGCGGCATCGGGAGCGCCCCGCGGGTGCGGTTCCGCATCCGCGAGACGTGGCTGATCAACTGCTCGAACGCGGGGTAGGCGAAGGCGTCGAACTGCATCTCGACGACCGGCCGCAGCCCGTACATCGCCATGCCGACCGCCGTGCCGAGGATGCCCGCCTCGGCCAGGGGGGTGTCCGTGCAGCGGTCCTCGCCGAACTCCTTGGCGAGCCCGTCGGTGACCCGGAAGACGCCGCCGAGGGTGCCGACGTCCTCTCCGAGCACGTGCACCGTCGGGTCCTCGGCCATCGCGTCGCGCATGGCCCGCTGCAGGGCCTGCGCCATGGTGGCGGGCTTGGCCGCGGCCCGGTCCGCCGTCTTCTGCGCGGTGGTCATCACGCCTCGCTCTCGGCGTCGAGTTCGGCGCGCAGCTGAGCCGCCTGCTCACGCAGTTGCGTGGTCTGCTCGGCGTAGACGTGCGCGAACAGGTCCATCGGGTCCAGCACCGGGTCGGCGTTCATCCGCTCGCGCAGGGCGGCGGCCATCGTCTCGGCGGCCTCGGCCGCCGCACGCTTGCCGTCCTCGTCGAGAAGTCCGCGCTCCGTCAGCTCCCGCTCCAGGATCCGGATCGGGTCGTGGGCCCGCCACGTCTCGACCTCGCCGTCACCGCGGTAGCGGGTGGCGTCGTCGGCGTTGGTGTGGGCGTCGATGCGGTAGGTGACGGCCTCGACCAGCGTCGGTCCGCCGCCCCGACGGGCGCGCGCCACGGCCTCGGTGAGCACTTGGTGGACGGCGACGGCGTCGTTGCCGTCCACGAGCCGGCCCGGCATGCCGTATCCGACGGCCTTGTGGGCGAGGGACGGCGCGGCGGTCTGCTTGGCGAGCGGTACGGAGATCGCGAAGCCGTTGTTCTGCACCAGGAACACCACGGGGGCCTGCCAGACGGCCGCGAAGTTCAGCGCCTCGTGGAAGTCGCCCTCGCTGGTGCCGCCGTCGCCGACCATGGCGAGCGCGACCACGTCGTCACCCTTGAGCCGGGCGGCGTGGGCCAGGCCGACGGCGTGCGGCAGCTGGGTGGCGAGCGGGGTGGACAGCGGAGCGATCCGGTACTCCCGCGGGTCGTATCCGGTGTGCCATTCGCCGCGCAGCAGCGTCAGCGCCTGCACGGGGTCGAGACCGCGGGCGACGGCCGCCAGGGTGTCGCGGTACGAGGGGAAGAGCCAGTCGCGGTCCTCGAGCGCCAGCGCGGCGGCCACCTCACTGGCCTCCTGGCCGGTGGTCGACGGGTAGACCGCGAGCCGGCCCTGCTTCGTCAGGGCGGTGGCCTGGGCGTTGTACCGCCGGCCGCGCACCAGCTCCGCGTAGAGCCGCCGCAGCAGCTCGGGGTCGGCGTCGGCCACGGCGTCCGTGCCGAGGACCCGGAACGGCTCGGCGTCGGGCAGCAGCGGGGCGGGGTCCGTGCGCGGCTTCCACGCCGGAGGCGGGGTGGGCCGGTAGACCGGGGCGGCAGCGGGGGGCTCTTGGACTGTCGAACTGCGCTGTTGCAACGAGTCCACCTCCTCGTGGGAGCGGGCATAAGACCCGAAGACGGGTGGCGCGAATGTGGCGCGCCTCACCTACCGATTGTTCGGTCGTGGAGGCATTTTGGCTACAGGCGCCCTCAGCCTGTGGACAATCGGTTCTCCACAGCCTGGGATAGAGGCAGGTCGTCCATGGGAGAGAGGCGGGGGGACATGGCGGATGAACAAATGGCCCACGAGGGGGAGAGGGGTTCCGCGGCGCGGCCGCTGGACGCCATCGACAGGTCCATCCTCCGCATCCTCCAGACGGACGGGCGCGCGTCGATCCGCGCCGTGGCCGAGCGGGTCCACGTCTCCCGCGCCAACGCCTACGCCCGCATCAACCGGCTGATCGACGACGGGGTGATCCGGGGGTTCAGCGCCCGGCTGAACCACGAGCGGGCGGGGCACGGGGCCTCCGCCTACATCACGCTCAAGATCGTCCAGAACTCGTGGCGCACGGTCCGCGAGCAGCTCCAGGCCCTGCCGGGAGCGGCGCACATCGCACTGGTCAGCGGCGACTTCGACGTCCTGCTGCTCGTGCACACCCCGGACAACCGGACCTTGCGGGAGCTGGTCCTCACCCGGATCCAGTCGATTCCCGAGGTCCTTTCGACCCGCACGCTGCTGGTCTTCGAGGAGACGGACCTGGACCCCGACCACGCGGGGTGACGGCGGACCGGGTGGGTTCCCCACCACGCCCCGGCCCACGGCACGGCCCTCGGGCCCTGCACGCGCACCACCGCCCCCCGCGCCCGGGGCGGGCCACACCGGGCGGCCCACCGCCCGGCGGGCCCCGCCCGGCTGTCTCAGCGGGCCGTCCGCAGCCCGTCGAAGGCGAGGTGGACGACGGTGTCCGTCAGCTGCTCCCGGTCCGCGTCCCCGCCCGGATGCGGCCGGTACCACTCCACCAGCGAGTTGATCATGCCGAAGAGCAGACGGGTGGCGAGCCGAATGTCCACATCGGCCCGCAGATCCCCGTCGGCCGCGGCCGCCTTCAGCAGATCGGCCACTCTCTGGTCGAACTCGCGCCGCCGTTCCAGTGCCCACCGCTCGGCCCTGGTGTTGCCCCGGACCCGCAGCAGCAGGGTGACGTACGGCAGCTCCGCCATCAGCACCTCGACGGTACGCCGGGTGACGTACTCGACCCGCTCGATGGCCCGCCCCTGGCTCGCCCCCGGTTCGTCGAGGATGGCGAAGAGCTCGTCGAGCGCCCGGCTGACCGCCCGCCGCAGCAGCTCCTCCTTGCCGGAGACGTGGTGGTAGATCGAGGACTTCGAGATGCCCGCGGCCTTGGACAGGTGCTCCATGGACGTGCCGTCGTAGCCCCGCTCGTTGAAGACCCGGACGGCGACGGAGAGCAGCGTCTCCGGGGTGTAGGTGTCCCGCTTCGCGGTCGTCACGACGCGCCCTCCCCGCCCGTCGCGTCCGCGTCCCGCTCCGACGCGGCCGCGGCCGCGTCGGCGGCCACCCGGCGGCGCAGCGCCTGGGAGGGGGCGTAGCGGCCCGTCGGGTACTCCTCGTGGAGATTCGACAGCGTCTCCAGGACCCAGTCCGCGCCCAGCTCCTCGGCCCAGGCGAGCGGGCCGCGCGGGTAGTTCACGCCGAGCCGCATCGCGGTGTCGATGTCGTCGGCGTCCGCCACCGCACGCGTGGCGGCGTCCAGGGCGAAGTCGGCGAGCATGGCGACGGTACGGGCGACGATCATGCCCGGGACGTCCTTGATGACGCTGACCTTCTTGCCGAGGGCCTGGAAGAGCCCGATCGCCTCCCGCAGCGACCGCTCGTCCACGGTCACGGCGGGCGCGAGGACGATCCGCTCGCAGGTGGCGAAGTCGAGCGCGAGGTCGAAGTGGATGACGGGCATCGCCGCGTCGTCGGCGGCCGTCCCGTCGGTGAGGAAGAGCCGGGCCCCGCTCGGCAGCTCGATCCAGCCCGGGTAGCCGGCGACCGCGTCCTCGCGGAGGTCGACGGTGACGGACGCCGTCTCCTGCAGCAGCCGGACCAGCGGTTCCGCCTGGTACAGATCGCCCTGCACGACCACCGCGGAGGGCGGTTCCGCGGGCGGCGCGGTGTGCGGCTCGGGGGCCGTCGCGCCCTCCCCGTACGGGAACCACCCCTGCCCCGACTTGCGGCCGAGCCGCGCCGACTCGACCAGCCGGCGCTGGGCGAGGGAGGGGGTGAACTTGGGATCCTGGGAGAAGGACTCCCACACGGAGCGGGTCACGGCCTCGTTGACGTCCTGGCCGATGAGGTCGGTCAGCTCGAAGGGCCCCATCCGGAACCCGCCGCATTCCCGCAGGGCGGCGTCGATGGTGGCCGGGTCGGCCGCGCCCTCCTCGTACACCCGCAGCGCCTCCGCGTAGAAGGGCCTGGCTATGCGGTTGACGATGAAGCCGGGGGTGTCGGCGCAGCGCACCGGCGTCTTGCCCCAGCTCCGCGCCGTCTCGTACGCGCGCGTGGCGGCGGCCGGGTCGGTGGCGAAGCCGCTGACGACCTCGACGAGCGGCAGCAGCGGGGCCGGGTTGAAGAAGTGCAGGCCGACGAACCGGCCGGGCAGGCGCAGCCCGCCCGCGATGGCGGTGACGGAGAGGGAGGAGGTGTTGGTGGCGAGCAGGGTGTCGTCGCCGACGATCTTCTCGAGCTCGGCGAAGAGCTGCTGCTTGACCGGGAGCAGTTCGACGATCGCCTCGACGACGAGCGCCGCGTCGGCCAGCTCGGTCAGGTCGGCGGCGGCGTGCAGCCGGGCCACCGCGCCGTCGCGCTCCGCCCGGTCCATCCTGCCCTTCTCGACCAGCCGGTCCAGCCGGGCCGCGAGGGCGGCCACCGCCGCCTCGGCCCGGCCGGGGGCACTGTCGTAGAGCCGTACGGGATGGCCGGCGACCAGGGCCACCTGGGCGATTCCCTGGCCCATGGTGCCCGTGCCGACGACAGCGACGCCGCGGCTCCGGTCGATGGCTTCGGTACCGGCGTCCGGCACCGCGTCGCTCACATTGGCGGTCATACGACTGATCCTCCCCGATGGGGTGTCCACAGCTTCGACAGACCCCCTTGTCCCGACCGATCGTTCGGTTACTCTAACTCTGTCCGCCTGACCCTGCCCAGCTCGACGAGGAGTTGCGCCCATGGCCGCCGCTCAGCTGACCATCGACCACCTGGCCGCGACGCACCGGTCCACACTCGACCAGGCGCTCGACACCATCCGCACCCGTGCCTATTGGTCACCCCACCCCGAGCACCCCAAGGCGTACGGCGAGAACGGCTCCCTGGACGCCGCCGCCGGACTCGAGGCGCACAAGGCCGCGCTCGGCACGCGCTTCGAGCTGGACCAGCCCGGCACGGACGGCTGGACCGGCGGCGAGGTCTCGCCGTACGGCCCGGCACTCGGCATCGAGTACCCGCACGCCGACATCGACGTCCTGCTGCCGGCCATGCGCGCCGGCATGGCCGCCTGGCGCGACGCCGGGGCCGAAGCCCGGGCCCTGGTCTGCGTGGAGATCCTCGCCCGGATCTCCGCCCGCACCCACGAATTCGCCCACGCCGTGATGCACACCAGCGGCCAGGCCTTCATGATGGCGTTCCAGGCCGGCGGCCCCCACGCCCAGGACCGCGGCCTGGAGGCCGTGGCGTACGCGTACGCCGAGCAGACCCGCACCCCCGGCAGCGCCGACTGGTCCAAGCCGCAGGGCAAGCGGGACCCGCTGGAGCTGTCCAAGCAGTTCACGCCGGTCGCCCGCGGCATCGCGCTCATGATCGGCTGCAACACCTTCCCGACCTGGAACGGCTATCCCGGCCTGTTCGCCTCCCTCGCCACCGGCAATCCGGTCCTGGTCAAGCCGCACCCCCGCGCCGTGCTGCCCCTGGCGCTCACGGTCCGCGTCGCCCGCGAGGTCCTCTCCGAGGCCGGTTTCGACCCGAACCTGGTCGCGCTGGCCGTCGAGCGGCCCGGTGAGGGCATCGCCAAGACCCTGGCCGTCCGCCCCGAGATCCGGATCATCGACTACACCGGATCCACCGCCTTCGGCGACTGGCTGGAGGCCAACGCCCGCCAGGCGCAGGTCTACACCGAGAAGGCCGGCGTCAACACGGTCGTCGTCGACTCCACCGACGACTACAAGGGCATGCTGTCCAATCTGGCGTTCTCCCTCTCGCTCTACAGCGGCCAGATGTGCACCACCCCGCAGAACCTGCTGATCCCCCGCGACGGCATCACGACCGACGCCGGCCCCAAGTCGTTCGACGAGGTCGTCGCCGACCTGTCGGGGGCGGTCGGCGGGCTCCTCGGCGACGACGCCCGGGCGAACGCCCTGCTCGGCGCTCTGGTCAACCCCGACGTGAAGGCGCGTCTGGAGGCCGCCGCCGACCTCGGCGAGGTGGCGCTCACCTCCCGCGAGGTGGCCAACCCGGACTTCCCGGACGCCGTGGTGCGCACGCCCGTCATCGTGAAGCTGGACGGCTCCAAGCCGGACGCCGAGGCCGCGTACCTCTCCGAGTGCTTCGGCCCCGTCTCGTTCGCCGTCTCGGTCGACTCGACCGACGACGCCCTCGAGCTGCTGCGGCGCACGGTCCGCGAGAAGGGCGCGATGACGGTCGGCGCGTACACCACCGACGCGTCGGTCGAGCGCGCGGTCGAGGAGGTCTGTCTGGAGGAGTCGGCCCAGCTCTCGCTGAACCTGACGGGCGGGGTGTACGTCAACCAGACGGCCGCGTTCTCCGACTTCCACGGCTCCGGCGGCAACCCGGCCGCGAACGCCGCCCTGTGCGACGGGGCGTTCGTCTCCAACCGCTTCCGGGTGGTGGAGGTCCGCCGCCAGGCCTGACCCCACCGGCGCGGAGGCCCTTACGGCGCCTCCGCGCCTTCCGGGAGGGCGGCGAGCTGCGCGCTCGCGTCGATCTCGGCGTACCGCTGCACCCACGCGTGCATGGCGATGGCGGCCGCCGCCCCCGCGTTGATCGACCGGGTGGAGCCGAACTGGGCGATCGAGCACACCATCATCGCGTGCTCGCGGGCCTCCTCGGTGAGCCCCGGCCCTTCCTGCCCGAAGAGCAGCACGCAGCGCCGCGGCAGCACGGTCCGCTCCAGCGGCACCGCGCCCGGCAGGTTGTCGATCCCGATGATCGGGAGGTCCTCGGCCGCGGCCCACGCGGTCAGCGACTCGGTGTCCGGGTGGTGGCGCACGTGCTGGTAGCGGTCGGTGACCATCGCGCCCCGCCGGTTCCAGCGCCGGCGGCCGACGATGTGGATCTCCTTGGCCAGGAAGGCGTTCGCGGTGCGCACCACGGAGCCGATGTTGAAGTCGTGGCCCCAGTTCTCCACCGCCACGTGAAAGTCGTGGCGCCGCGTGTCCAGGTCGGCGACGATCGCCTCCCGTGTCCAGTACCGGTAGCGGTCCACGACGTTGCGCCGGTCGCCTTCGGCCAGCAGCTCGCGGTCGTAGCGCTCGCCCTCCGGCCAGGGCAGCGGGTGCGGCCCGACGCCGACCTCGGGCGCGTGCCCCTCGTCGTACTGGACCGGCTCGGCCGACCCGCCGGCCTCGGGATTCTCGGTGGTGCTCACCCGACGAGGGTACGGGGGGCGACTTCCTCGCCCGTACGGCGCTGCTTCGGCACCGACCGGCCCGGCAGCCGCGACAGCAGCCGGTCCCGGCCGCGCCCCACCACCGCGCCGAGCCCCACCAGGAACGCCGTCGGCAGGAACACGGCGTCCGCGGAGATCATCGCCAGCGAGAAGACGGGAAGCCCGAGCAGGACGGCGATGCCCGCGTGCTCCAGCATCATCGCGACCAGCAGGACGTTCTTGACCCTGCGGTTGAACAGCGCGAAGGGGAAGGCGACCTGGACGAACACGGTGCCGTAGGTCAGCGCCATCACCATCACGGCGCTCGACCCCAGCACGTCGGAGAGGGCCGGCCAGGGCGCGAAGTAGTCCAGCTTGAGCGGGTAGTAGAGGGCGGTGCCGTCCTGCCAGCGCGAACCCTGGATCTTGTACCAGCCCGCCGTGGCGTAGATCAGACACACCTCCGCCATGATCACGACGAGGGTGGCGTTGTGAGCGAGGTTGGCCAGCACGTCGAGCAGGACGCGTGGCTCGCCGGGGGCGAAGCGGCACACCAGCCACCACAGCGCCTGCGCCAGCCACAGCACCCACATCAGCACCAGCAGCCACCATTCGCCGGTCACACCGGAGAAGGCGGTGGCGGCGAGCAGGAACCCGCCGAGCACGGTCCACAGCAGCGGCCCGACGACGTCCCGCCGCGGCGGCGGCTCGTCCCCGGCCTCGTACGCCTCCCGCGCCGCCCGGCGCGCGTCCAGGGACCAGACCTGGGAGCAGCGGGTCAGGACGAGGTAGACGGCGGCGAGGTGGACGACGTTGTCGCCGCCGTCGCCGACGAAGATGGAGCGATTCTGCAGCGACAGCACCCCGGCCATGAAGACCACCGACACGGCGCGGGTGCGCCAGCCGAGCAGCATCAGGAGGGCGGAGAGCACGGCGAGCCCGTAGACGACCTCGAACCACAGCCGGCCGTCGGACCACATCAGCGCCGTGAAGGCGCCGTTGTCCGTGATCAGCTGCCGGCCCATCTCCCACGACCAGGGGCCGTCCGGTCCGTACAGCTCGTGGCGGTGGGGCAGCTCGCGCAGCAGGAAGAGCAGCCAGGTGAGGGAGAAGCCGATGCGAACGATGGCGCTCTGGTAGGGGCCGAGGGCCGACGCGGTGACGCGCTGGACGGCCCGGGCGAGCCGCCGGTCGATCGGCTCACGGGCGTCGCGGCCGTGGGCTGCGTGGGGTGTGGACGGGTTCACCGGTCCCCCTCCTCGCGGTCGTCCCGCGTCCGCTCGGGCAGGTCGGCGGAGCGCACCTTCCACCACGGCACCTCCCGGTGGACCGGGTCGGTGTTCGTCTTCTCGTCGCTCCAGACGGGAGCGGGGACGGCGCGGGTCGAGGAGCGGAGCTGTATGGCCTCCACGGTGCCGCCGAGGTCCTCCTCGGCGAGCCGGAGCATCACGATCCTGCGCATGTAGCTCTCGGAGAGCCGGCCGCGCAGCCCGTTGGGCCGGTGGTCGGCGCTGTGGGAGTTGAGGTAGAAGTCCCAGGCCCGCCGGAGTTCGTTCTGGTCGGTGTGACTGGGCAACAGGCTGCCGCGGATCCGCTCCGCGTCCTGCGCGGTGAGGTCGATCCAGTCGGTGGTACGCCGGGGGCCGTCGTCGGCCGCGACCTCGGCCCGCACCTGGACGGCGATGTTCTGCTGGAGCGGGTTGGGGGCGAAGAGCTTCCAGTTCTGCTCGAACTCGGGATACACCCAGCCGTCGACCGCCGCCCCGTGCTGCTTGGTCAGCGTGTTCGACGGCGCGACGTGCAGGAACACCATGCCGACGTGGACACAGGCGAAGACCCCGACGACGGCCAGTGCGACGGCGGCGACGACCTGGTACGGCATCGACAGGGACGCTATCCCGGCGCCGGGCCGGAGGGCCTCGTACGGGGGCGCCGGAACCCCCTCACGCACATCCTCGCCGTCGTACGCGTCCATCCCCGCCCCGATCCCGATCGGCCCACCACGTTATCCACAGGGTTGACACCATACGGGCCGCCGACCCACCATTGAAGTCATTCAACCGAACGATCGGTCGGTAGGGGATCTGATGACCGCAGGGACGGCAGCGACAGCAGTGACCCCGGACGCGCAGCACGCGCGGCCCGGGCAGGACACGGCCCAGGAAGCGACCCAGGCCGCCTATGAGGCGGTGTTCGACGCCGCCGTCGCCGCCGACGAGCGCATCGAGCCACGCGACTGGATGCCCGACGCCTACCGGGCCTCCCTCGTCCGCCAGATCGCGCAGCACGCCCACTCCGAGATCATCGGCATGCAGCCCGAGGCCAACTGGATCACCCGCGCGCCCTCGCTGCGGCGCAAGGCCATCCTCATGGCCAAGGTGCAGGACGAGGCCGGCCACGGCCTCTACCTCTACAGCGCCGCCGAAACCCTCGGCACCGGACGCGACGAACTGCTCGACAAGCTCCACTCCGGCCGCCAGAAGTACTCCTCGATCTTCAACTACCCCACGCTGACCTGGGCCGACGTCGGCGCCATCGGCTGGCTGGTCGACGGCGCCGCCATCACCAACCAGGTCCCCCTCTGCCGCTGCTCCTACGGCCCGTACGCCCGCGCGATGGTCCGGATCTGCAAGGAGGAGTCCTTCCACCAGCGCCAGGGGTACGAAGCGCTGCTCGCCCTCTCCCAGGGCACCGAGGCCCAGCACGCCATGGCCCAGGACGCCGTGAACCGCTGGTGGTGGCCCTCGCTCATGATGTTCGGCCCGCCGGACGACGAGTCGGCCCACTCCGCCCAGTCCATGGCCTGGAAGATCAAGCGGCACTCCAACGACGACCTGCGCCAGCGGTTCGTCGACATCGCCGTCCCCCAGGCCGAGGCGCTCGGACTCACCCTCCCCGACCCCGACCTCCGGTGGAACGAGGAGCGCGGCCACTACGACTTCGGCCCCATCGACTGGGACGAGTTCCGGGAAGTCCTCAAGGGCAACGGCCCCTGCAACGACCAGCGCCTCAGCAAGCGCCGCCAGGCCCACGAAGACGGCGCCTGGGTCCGGCAGGCCGCCGCGGCCTACGCCGAGAAGCACGACCCGCGCGCCACACACCACGCAAACGACCAGCACACCGAACACGACGAGCGCGGCACCCGCGCGGACCGGCAGGACGGGGAGGCACGGGCATGACCACCGACGGATGGCCCCTCTGGGAGGTGTTCGTGCGCTCGCGCCGCGGACTGTCCCACACCCACGCGGGCAGCCTGCACGCGCCCGACGCCGAAATGGCCCTGCGCAACGCCCGCGACCTCTACACCCGCCGCAACGAAGGCGTGTCGATCTGGGTGGTCCCCTCCACCGCGATCACCGCCTCCTCCCCCGACGAGAAGGACCCCTTCTTCGAGCCGTCGGCCGACAAGCCCTACCGCCACCCGACGTTCTACGACATCCCGGAGGGGGTGAAGCACCTGTGAGCGACACCGCACTCACCCCCGCGGCCGCCCTCGCCCTCGGCGACGACGCCCTCGTGCTCGCCCAGCGCCTCGGCGAATGGGCGGGCAACGCCCCCGTCCTCGAAGAGGACGTAGCCCTCGCCAACATCGCGCTCGACCTCCTCGGCCAGGCCCGCGTCCTGCTCTCCCTCGTCGGAGACGAGGACACGCTCGCCTACCTCCGCGAGGAGCGGGACTTCCGCAACGTCCAGCTCGTCGAACAGCCCAACGGCGACTTCGCCCACACCATCGCCCGCCAGATCTACTTCTCCACCTACCAGCGACTCCTCTACGGACAGCTGGCCACCGGCGACAGCCCCCTGGCCGGCCTCGCCGCCAAGGCCGTCAAGGAAGTCGCCTACCACCAGGACCACGCCGAACACTGGACCCTCCGCCTCGGCGACGGCACCCCCGAGAGCCACGACCGCATGCAGCGCGCCTGCGACGCCCTGTGGCGCTACACCGGCGAACTGTTCCAGCCCGTCGACGGCCTCGACGTCGACCACAAGGCCATGGAAGCCGCCTGGCTCGACTCCCTCACCGCCGTCCTCACCCGGGCCACCCTCACCCTCCCGGACGGCCCCCGCACCGGCGCCTGGGCCGCCGGCGCCGGACGGCAGGGACTGCACACCGAATCCTTCGGCCGGATGCTCGCCGAGATGCAGCACCTGCACCGCAGCCACCCGGGGGCGACATGGTGACCATGACCGCCCTGGAAGAGGAACTGAGCCGCATCGCCGGCGCCGTCCCCGACCCGGAGCTGCCCGTCCTCACCCTCGAGGAACTCGGTGTCCTGCGCGGCGTCCGGATGCTCGGCCCCGACCGCGTCGAGGTCGAACTCACCCCGACCTACACCGGCTGCCCCGCCATCGAGACCATGTCCCACGACATCGAGCACGCGCTCCACGAGCACGGCATCCCCGACGTCTCCGTCGTCACCGTCCTCGCACCCGCCTGGTCGACCGACGACATCAGCGACGAAGGCCGCCGCAAACTGGCCGAGTTCGGCATCGCACCACCCCGCCCCCAGGGCCCGGCCGGAGGACCGGTCGCGGTCACCCTCGCGATCCGCTGCCCCCACTGCGGCTCCACCGACACCGAGCTACTGAGCCGCTTCTCCTCCACCGCGTGCAAGGCCCTGCGCCGCTGCACCGCCTGCCGCGAACCGTTCGACCACTTCAAGGAGCTGTAGATGGTGTCCTCAGGCGCCGGACGGGCCGAGTTCCATCCGCTCCGGGTGAGCGACGTCGAGCAGCTCACGGACGACTCGGTGGCCGTCACCTTCACGGTCCCGCCCGAACTGCGCGAGGCCTACCGCCACACGCCCGGCCAGCACCTCGCCCTGCGCCGCACCGCGCGCGACGGCGAGGAGATCCGCCGCACCTACTCCATCTGCGCCCCCGCCGCCCCGCCCGGACAGGACCCCGCACTGCGCGTCGGCATCCGCCTGGTCGACGGCGGCGAGTTCTCCACGTACGCGCTCAAGCAACTGGCCGTCGGCGACACCGTCGAGGTCATGCGGCCCATGGGCCGCTTCGTCCTCACCCCGCGCCCGGGCCACTTCGCCGCCGTGGTCGGCGGCAGCGGCATCACGCCCGTCCTCTCCATGGCGGCGACCCTCCTCACCCAGGAGCCCGACGCCCGGTTCTGCCTCATCCGCAGCGACCGCACCGCCTCCTCCACGATGTTCCTCGACGACGTCGCCGACCTGAAGGACCGCTTCCCCGACCGGTTCCAGCTCGTCACCGTCCTCTCCCGCGAAGAACAGCAGTCAGGCCTGCCCTCCGGGCGACTCGACCAGGAACGGCTCACCAGCCTGCTCCCCGCCCTGCTGCCCGTCGACGAGATCGACGGCTGGTTCCTCTGCGGCCCCTTCGGACTCGTCCAGAGCGCCGAACGGACCCTGCACGGCCTCGGAGTGGCACGCGGCCGGATCCACCAGGAGATCTTCCACGTCGACGACGGCTCCACCGACGCCCCCGCTCCCGCCACCGGCACACCGGTCCACGCCACGCTGACGGCCACCCTCCACGGCCGCTCCGGGAACTGGCCCGTGGAAGAGGGCGAGACCCTCCTCGACACCGTGCTCAAGGCCCGCGCCGACGCCCCGTACGCCTGCAAGGGCGGCGTATGCGGCACCTGCCGCGCCTTCCTCGTCGGCGGAGAGGTGCGCATGGACCGCAACTTCGCCCTGGAGCCGGAGGAGACCGAAGCCGGATACGTCCTGGCCTGCCAGTCCCACCCCGCCACCCCCGAAGTGGAGCTCGACTTCGACCGCTGACCGCCCACGCGCCGCCCGAGCGACCCTTCCCATCGCCTAGAACCTGTTCTATCTTGACGGCCCGTCAGGACCCGCCAGACGGGTCGTCACGACAGACGCCAGGCAGGCAACGGAAGGGAAAGCCCGTGGACTTCACCTTCACCGAGGAACAGCAGGCCGCCGCCGAGGCGGCCCGGGCGGCCTTCGCGGACATCGCACCCGACACCGTACCCAGCCCCGCCCTCACCCCCGGCGCCGTTGCCGACGACCTCGACCGGCCCCTCTGGGCCCGCCTCGCCGCCGCCGACCTCCTCAGCCTCGTCCTGACCCCCGCACACGGCGGCGCCGGCCTCGACACCATCGCCCTCTGCCTCGTCCTGCGCGAATCCGCCCGCGTCCTCGCCCGCGTACCCCTGCTCGAAACCAGCGCCGTCGCCATGACCATCGAGCGCTACGCCGACGCCCACCTCGCCGCCGGCCTCCTGCCCCGCGTCGGCCGCGGCGAACTCGTCCTCACCGCCGCCCCCAACGGCCTCAGCGGCCACGACCCCGCCGAACAGGCCGTCACCGCCCACCGCGACGACAGCCACTGGACCCTCGACGGCCTCCAGAGCGCCGTCCCCTGGGCCCACGGCGCCGACCGCATCGCCGTCCCCGCCCACACCCCCGAAGGACGCACCGTCCTCGCCCTGGTCCCCCGCACCCAGCCGGGCGTCACCCTCGCCGACCAGTACTCCACCAGCGGCGAACTCCTCGCCCGACTCCACCTCAACGCCGTCCGCCTCGACCCCACCGACGTCATCGAGACCGACGGCGCCTGGGAATCACTCCGCGCCGTCCTCACCACCGGCACCTGCGCCCTCGCCCTGGGCCTCGGTGAAGCCGTCCTCACCATGACGAGCCGGTACACCGGAAAACGCGAACAGTTCGGCCACCCCGTGGCCACCTTCCAAGCCGTCGCCGTCCAGGCCGCCGACCGCTACATCGACCTACGCGCCATGGAAGTCACCCTCTGGCAGGCCGCCTGGCGCACCAGCACCTCGGCCGGCGGCCCGCTCCCCGCGGAAGCCGACATCGCCGTCGCCAAGATCTGGGCCTCCGAAGGCATCCGCCGCGTGGTGCAGACCGCCCAGCACCTCCACGGCGGCTTCGGCGCCGACACCGACTACCCCCTGCACCGCTACCACGCCTGGGCCAAACAGCTGGAACTGTCCCTCGGCCCCGCCGCGGCCCACGAGGAGACCCTGGGCGACCTCCTGGCCGCCCATCCCCTCGCCTGAAACGTGCCCCCGCCTCAGGCCACCGAGCGCTCAGAGGCGGCGGAAGCACCGCAGGGCAGGGGACAGCGCTCAGAGAACGAAGGCCGGGCTGCCGTGATCCGTCACCATCGGACGCCCGGCACCATCCCAGGCGAGCATGCCGCCGTCGACGTTCACCGCGTCGATCCCCTGCTGCACCAGATACTGCGTGACCTGCGCCGACCGGCCACCCACCCGGCACATCACATACGCGCGACGCCCCTCGGCCACCGCCTCCGTCACCTCACCGAAGCGCGCCACGAAGTCGCTCATCGGCACGTGCAGGGCGTTCTCGACGTGCCCGGCCGCCCACTCGTCGTCCTCCCGGACGTCCAACACCAGGGCATCGG
Source organism: Streptomyces sp. NPDC036822 (assembly GCF_055609145.1). Taxonomy (NCBI): domain Bacteria; kingdom Bacillati; phylum Actinomycetota; class Actinomycetes; order Kitasatosporales; family Streptomycetaceae; genus Streptomyces; species Streptomyces sp. NPDC036822. The sequence goes on along the minus strand of NZ_JBVJPY010000003.1, from coordinate 288,285 downwards.
CCGGCACAGAGGCCGCGTCCACCGAGGGCAGCGGGGCGAAATTCATGGGACGTGCCTTCTCTCGTACGCGTACGGATCGCTCGAACCAAACCGAGCCTCCCGGGAAAACTACTGCACCAGCCCGGCCAGCTCCGCCTCACGCTCGGAAACCTGCGCGAGCAGCTGCTCGGCGATCTCCTCCAGGAGATGGTCCGGATCGTCGGACGCCATCCGCAGCATCGCGCCGATCGCGCTCTCCTCCAGCTCCCGCGCGACCAGGCTCAGCAGCTCCTTGCGCTGCGACAGCCACTCGAGGCGGGCGTACAGCTCCTCGCTCTCGCTCAGCCGCTCCTCGGCCGGCGTCGGACCGGCCGCCCACTCCGCGGACAGCTCGCGCAGCATGGTCTCGTCACCACGGGCGTAGGCCGCGTTCACCCGGGTGATGAACTCCTCGCGCCGCTTGCGCTCGCCATCCTCCCGAGCCAGATCCGGATGCGCCTTCCGCGCCAGCTCGCGGTACAGCTTGCGGGCCTCCTCACTGGGCCTGACCCGCTTCGGCGGCCGCACCGGCTGATCGGTCAGCATGGCGGCGGCCTCGGGGGACAGACCGTCGGAGTCGAGCCAGTCATGGAAGAGCTCGTCGACGCCCGGCATCGGCATGACGGCCGCCCGCGCCTCGCGCGCCCGCCGCAGATCCTCGGCGTCGCCCGTCCTGGCCGCCCGCGCCTCCGCGATCTGCGCGTCCAGCTCGTCGAGCCGCGCGTACATGGGACCGAGCTTCTGGTGGTGCAGCCGGGAAAAGTTCTCCACCTCGACCCGGAACGTCTCGACCGCGATCTCGAACTCGATCAACGCCTGCTCGGCCACCCTGACGGCCTTCTCCAGCCGCGCCTCGGGCCGCTCCCCGGCACCCTGCACCCCGGCCGGACCGGCCTCATGACCCTGCCCCGAACCCTGATCGTCGCTCCCGGAGGGGCCCTGGGCGGCGCTCTGAGAGGGGCCCTGCGCGGCGTCCTGGTGAGCACTCCGGGCGGAGCCCTGATCCCAACCCTGGGACGGGCCCTGGTCCTGTCCCTGGTCCACGCCTGCGTCCGCGTCTCGGTCCACGTCCATGTCCTCGCTCCGGCTCGTCACCTCACCAGCCTACGGTCCCTCGGGGGCCCCTCCCCCCTCCCTCCCCCACCCCTCCCCACCCCCTGCCCCCGTGTGCCGTGCCCGCCGCCGGGCGGCGGGCACCGCCGTCAGACGCCCAGCTCGGCCGGAATCCGGCCGTCGCGTACCGCCGTCACCAGGTCGGCGTGGTCCGCCGTGGTGCGGTCGGCGTAGGCCACGGCGAAGGCGGCTATCGCCTCGTCCAGTTCCTCGTTCTTTCCGCAGTAGCCGGCTATCAGGCGCGGGTCGGCGCTGTGCGCGTGGGCGCGGGCCAGCAGGGCGCCGGTCATACGGCCGTAGTCGTCGACCTGGTCGGCGGTGAGGGCCGCCGGGTCGACGCTTCCCTTGCGGTTGCGGAACTGCCGCACCTGGAAGGGGCGCCCCTGCACCGTGGTCCAGCCGAGGAGGTTGTCGCTGACGACCTGCATGCGCTTTTGTCCGAGGACCACGCGCCGTCCCTCGTGCCCGGGCTCCTGGACGGTGAAGCCGACATCGGGGAGGTGGGGGAGCAGGGCCGAGGGCCGTGCTTCCTTCACCTGGAGGACGAGCGGTTCGCCTCGGTGGTCGAGCAGCAGCACGACGTAGGAGCGGGTGCCGACGCTGCCGGTGCCGACGACGCGGAACGCGACGTCGTGGACGGCATGGCGGGAGAGGAGCGGCAGGCGGTCCTCCGAGACGGTGTGGAGGTACGGGCCGAGGGAGGCGGCGACGGCCGCCGCCGCCGCGTCCGGGACTCTGCGGAGTACGGGTGGCGCGTCGACGAAGCGTCGGCCGCCGCCTTCGGCGTCGGTGACGGTCTCGGTCGACTTGGCGGCGAAGCGTGCGCTGGTGTTGTTCCGGGCCTTCTCCGAGACCCGTTCGAGGGTGCCGACCAGGTCGCGGGCGTCGGTGTGGGAGACGAGTTCCTCGTCGGCGATCGCGTTCCAGGCGTCGAGGACGGGGAGCCGGGCCAGGAGCCGCATGGTTCGGCGGTAGGCGCCGACGGTGTCGAACGCGGCGGCCCGGCAGGTGTCCTCGTCGGCGCCCACCTCCCGTCCGGCGAGGACGAGTGAGGTGGCCAGCCGCTTGAGGTCCCATTCCCAGGGGCCGACGACAGTCTCGTCGAAGTCGTTGAGGTCGATGACGAGTCCGCCGCGGGCGTCGCCGTAGAGGCCGAAGTTGGCCGCGTGGGCGTCGCCGCATATCTGGGCGGCGATGCCGGTGACAGGGGAGCCGACGAGGTCGTGGGCCATGAGCCCGGCGGAGCCTCGGAGGAAGGCGAAGGGGCCGGCGGCCATTCTGCCGACGCGTATCGGTGCGAGTTCCGGGACCCGGTCGCGGCTCGACTCCTCCACGGCGCGGAGGGCGTCGGGGCGGCCTGCGGGGAGGGACAGTTCCTTGTGCGCGGAGCGTGGGATCCGTTCGCGCAGGTGCTTGCCCTGCTTCTTGGGGGAGTCCGTCGCTCCCGCGCTGGCGCGCGGAGCGAACCCGGGGACGTGCGGGATGCGTTCGTCTCCGGTGTCCCGTTGTCCCGGTACCGCTGTCCGAATCTCGCTCATGGAACGTCCTCCCCCGACCTCGCCACCGTGTGGTGCGATCTGTCCGACATCAACTGGGGACGACCGTACCGCCGGGTTCTTCGAGCCGTCTGCCCCTGTGGACAACCGGTGCTGTGTGGACGCCGGGGTGCCCCTCACGAGGGACGGCTACACGCCGACGGCTTCTTCCATCTCCGCCTCGGCGTCGGCCTGCGTTTCCCGCTTCGTCTGCGTCCGTGTCTGTGCCGGCGTGGATGCGGTGGTGGGGGCCGGGAGCTGACGGCGGCGGGTTTCGGTCAGTGCGGCGAGGGCGGTGAGGGCGAGGCCGGCGGCGAGCCACAGGGCAAGGACGAGGAGGTGGCCGCCGAGGGCGTTGCCGTCGAAGTAGACGTGGCTGCGGGCGCCTTCGACGAAGCCGGCGCCGTTCCAGAAGGAGTGCAGGGCGGCGAAGAAGCCGGGCTGGAGTTCGGGGCGGTAGATGCCGCCGGAGCTGGTGAAGTTGAGCATGACGAACAGCACCATCACGCCGAGGGTGGTCCAGCGGCGCAGGAAAGTGTGGAGTCCGACGCCGATGAGGAGGATGCCGGCCGAGTACAGCCAGGACATGGCCCAGAGGCCGCCGAGGCCGTGGTCGACGAGGTGGAACACGGGTCCGGCGAAGAGGGTGCCGACGAGGCTGACGGCGAGGGACATGCCGACGGCGAGGAGGGCCCGTATCCGCATGGCCAGGACGGCTCCGGCGCCGCCGATCACGGCGACGGACGCGTAGGAGCCGATGCTCAGGGCGACCAGGAGGAAGAAGACGCCCTGCCCGGTGGGGTCGCCTGCGGAGAGAGGGGCGACGTCGGTCACGGTGAGCGGCGCGCCCTGCTGGGCGGCGACCTTGGTGAATGCCTTCTCGACGGCCATGGCGCTGGTGTCGGAGGAGGCGGAGGCGACGAGGAGTTCGGGGTGTGGCCCGGGGATGTAGGCGCCGAAGCTGGTCTGCTCGCGGAGCGCGGAGACGGCGGCGTCCCGGTCGGCGAGGGTGCTGATGTCGAGGGCGCCGTCGCCCTTGTCGTGGAGGGTCTGGGCGAGGACCTGGGTGGTGGGCCCGGAGCCGACGATGTCGACGTGCAGGTCGTGGGGCTGGGGGGCGTGGAAGGCGCCGAGGTAGGCGAGGCCCATGCCGATGCACATGAGGAGGGGGGTGAGCAGGTGCCCGAGGGTGTGCCGCAGCGCACCCGGGGGGTTGGTTCCTGTGGGGGCGGGGCGGGCGGTCACGTACGCACCTCCATGGTTGGCTTTTACAACTAACAACCGTTGTACTATACAACCGACACGGGACAGTCCGCCAGCCACACCGAGGAGCGTCATGACCGACGGCGACCGCGAGAACTCCGTCGACACCATCCAGCGGGAACTCACGGCCTTCGCCCGCCGGGCGCGTGCCGCGGCGGCCCGGCTCCACCCCGAGCTGCCGCTCGTCTCCTACACGCTGCTCGCCCACATCGTCGACCAGCGGGGCTGCCGGGCCACGGACCTCGCCGCGCACTACATGCTGGACAAGTCGACGGTCAGCAGGCAGGTCGCCGGCCTGGAGAAGATGGGCCTGGTGGAGCGCCGCCCGGACCCGGACGACCACCGCGTGCAGGTCCTGCACCCGACGGAGGCGGGCACCGGTCTTCTCTCGTCCACGCAGGCGAACCGCCTCGCCGCCTACCAGGAACGCCTCAAGGACTGGTCCGCCGACGATCTCGCCCGGTTCGCCGCGTATCTCCTCCGCTACAACGCCGCGGGCACGGCCGGCTTCCCCGACCCCCTCCGCTGACCCCGCCCCCGCCGGCCCGGGCCGACGACCCCTCAGCCTCGCCCCCGGACCGCCCCGCGACGGCGGCCGGGAGCGCTTCCCTTCCCGCCGGACTCCCGGCTAGAGCCCCGCGTCCCTGGCCAGCAGCGCCGCCTGCACCCGGTTCTCGCAGCCGAGCTTGGCCAGGATCCGGCTCACGTAGGTCTTCACCGTGGCCTCGCTCATGTGCAGCCGCCTCCCCGCGTCGGCGTTGGACAGCCCTTCTCCGAGCAGCGCCAGCACGTCCCGCTCCCGCTCGCTCAGCGCCGCGACCCGGCCCCTGGCCTCCTCGGCACGGGCCGCCTCCCGCCCCGAGGCGAGCCGCTCGACCACGTGCCGGGTGGCGGCCGGCGAGAGGTAGGCGTCTCCCGCGGCGGCGGCCCGCACCGCCCGGATCAGCTCGGCGGGCGCGGTGTCCTTGAGGAGGAACCCGGCACCGCCGTGTTCCAGGGCCCGCAGCACGTTCTCCCGCTCGCCGAACGTGGTCAGCACGATCACCCGCGTCGAGGGAGCCGCCCGGCGCAGCTCGGGGAGGGCGGAGAGCCCGTCGAGCACCGGCATCTGGATGTCGAGGAGCACCACGTCGGCCGCGTGCGCCCGGGCCTCGTCGACCGCCGCCCTGCCGTCGGCGGCCTCCGCGACCACCTCGATCTCCGGGTCCGAGGTGAGGATCATCCGGATCCCCGCCCTGATCAGCGGTTCGTCATCGGCGATCACGACCCTGATGCGCTGCCCCACAGCTACTCCCCAACGGCTACCGACACGGCGCGGCCAGCGCTACCGCTTGACCTCGTAGGACTTCTTCTCGATCAGCTTGCCGTCCTTGAAGCAGAACCGGAAAACCGGCTCCGCCTCGAAGTCGTCCCCTATCTCCGAGGACATCAGCACCAGGCAGGTGGACCCCGCCGGCTCGGCGGGTCCTCTGCCGTGCAGCCCCGTGGTGGCGATGGTGTCGCCGGAGGGAAGCCGGTCGCGGACCTCCTGCTCGGCGGTGCCGACCTTCACCGCCTCGTACTCGCCGGGGTCGATCATTCCTTCCTTCATGGATCCCACCAGGAAGTAGATGCCGAAGCCGGCCGCCACCATCAGCAGCACCAGCGCCGCGAAGGCGATCCCGCATCCCAGCGCGAACCCGTTCGCCTTGCTCCTGCCCCCGCGCAACGCCATCGCCAGCTCCCGCTCCGTGAACGTCCAGTCGGCCGGTCCGACCGCGACCGGTCCACCGTCGTCGAACACGGGCGCCGTCGACTGCTGCCGGAAGTCGTCGGCGACATCGACCAAAGGCGTTGCTTCTCCCACCCCGTAGGGCAGGACTCCGGCGACCCGGAAGCCGCCGCCGTCCACCGGGCCGGCGTGGACCATGCCGCCGACGAGCCGGGCCCTCTCGTGCAGCCCGGTCAGGCCCTGGCCGCCGCTGACGACGTCGCGTGGAGGGGACGCGGCCGGCTCGTTGACGATCTCCACGACGAAGGAGTCAGGTTCGTAGCGCAGTTCGACGCCTATGAGGGCGCCGGGAGCGTGCTTGTAGGCGTTGGTCAGCGCCTCCTGGACGATCCGGTACGCGGCGTGGTCCGCAGCGGGCGGCAGCGCCTGGGGCCCGCCGGTCCGGCGTAGTTCCACCCGGTTCCCCGCGGCTCTGGCCGCCTCCACGAGCCCTTCGATACCGGCGGTCCCCCGCGCCGCCCGTCCCGACTCGTCTCCGGCCCGCACAGGCGCGGGCGGCCCCGCGTCCGGCGCCTCGATCCCGTCGCTCAGGATGCCGACGACCTCGCGCAGCTCGTGCATCGCGGTCACCGAGGCGTTGCGCAGGACGCCCACGGCCTGGCGCTGGCGGTCGGTCAGCTCCCTGTCGACCTCCAGGGCGCCGGTGTGCACGGAGATCAGCGCCAGCTGGTGACCGAGGCTGTCGTGCATGTCCTGGGCGATCCGCTGCCGCTCCCGCAGTCGGGCCTGACTGGCCACCATGACCCGCTCCCGCAGCAGCTGGGCGTTGCGTTCCTGCAGGGCGTGCAGCAGGGTCCGGCGCTGGGTCCAGTACCGGTTGGCGAGTCCGGGGGCCAGCGTCGTCGCCAGGTAGTACAGCGTGGAGAGGAACACCAGGCTCAGCACCCGGTGCTGGTCCCAGGACTCCACGAGCGTCGTCGCGACGTTCAGTACGTACGCGACGCTGTACGCCACCAGGGCCCGTCCGGCGCCGGCGATACGGCGGCCCGCCGACCAGCCGACCACGATCAGCAGGACCAGGAAGCCCGGCAGGAGCGGCGCGAGTGCCCCGGTGACGATCAGCACGCTGGCGGGCAGCCGGCGCCGGAGCAGCGACAGGACGGCGGCGGCCAGGGCGACGCCGGCGAGCTGCCATCCCTCGCCGCCGAGCAGTTCCTCGGTCCCGGCGGCCAGCAGTGCCAGCACCACCGCGAGCACCGCCTCGCCGGCGGTCCTGCGCCGCGACCACATGCCGGGCGCCGCGAACCACCGCCACCCGGCGGCGATCCCGGTTCTGATCTTCGAAGACGCTTCCACGCTCGCACCCTAGGCAGCGCCCCGGCCCGCCCGCGGCTCTCTTTCGTCTCGCCGTCGTGCGACGAACGTCGCACGCACCAGGCGGCCGGGTGACCCGCCCTGCGGCCGGCAGACCGCAGGCCCGGCGGGACGTGGGACGTGGGACCGGGGTCCCCGGCGCTCGCGATGCCGGGCCACGCCCGCCGTGTGACCGACGCGTCATGTGAGCTGTACAACGCGGAAGCCCCGTAGGTCGATGACCTACGGGGCTTCCGTCTGGTGCGCGAGGGGGGAGTTGAACCCCCACGCCCTTTCGGGCACTGGAACCTGAATCCAGCGCGTCTGCCTATTCCGCCACCCGCGCATTGGGTGTGTCTCCGGCCCTCACCTTTCGGTGCGAGCGCCTGGCGACATCTGAAGATTAGCACGTCGCAGACGGTGGATTCACATCCGTTGTTTCGGCCCCCCGTCCAGCGAACAGGGAGAGACGGGGAGGCCCGGGAAGAGCCCGACGAAGCCGGCGAAGACCGACGAAAGGCGGGGCGGGGCAAGGAAAGTCCGAGCAGAGCCGAGGAGGCGGGGCGGATTCGAGGGCACCACCGACCGGCAGTCGACACCGAGACGGACGCGCGACCGGACGCCCAAGCCGACACCGGGACCCAGGAAGACGGAAGACCGGGACGAAGACAGGGAAGAAGCCCTGAAGCGAGCCGCAGGACGAGTCGGCGCGGTAAGAAGGAGAACGCACGCGTCGGATCCGTACCGGAAGGGGAGGAAGGGGACGGACCGCCCGCCGGCGATCCCGCCGCTTCGCCCCGCTCTCCCTGCGCACCCGCCGGGTGCGGGACACTGTCCACAGGCCGCCTCTACGATCCGTGTGAGAGGTGACACTCGTCCACAGGGCAGAGAAGGGGAACCAGCCGATTTCCCGACGCGTGGATACGATCAGTAAGCAGTACCAGGACGGCAACGACGGAGGAGGTGCCCCATGGGAGTCCTGAAGCGTTTCGAGCAGCGGCTCGAAGGCCTGGTCAACGGCACCTTCGCCAAGGTCTTCAAGTCCGAGGTCCAGCCCGTCGAGATCGCGGGCGCTCTCCAGCGTGAGTGCGACAACAACGCGACGATCTGGAACCGCGAGCGGACCGTCGTCCCGAACGACTTCATCGTGGAGCTGAGCACGCCGGACTTCGAGCGCCTCAGCCCCTACTCGGGCCAGCTCGGCGACGAGCTGTCCGGCCTGGTCCGGGACTACGCCAAGCAGCAGCGCTACACCTTCATGGGCCCGATCAAGGTCCATCTGGAGAAGGCGGACGACCTCGACACCGGCCTGTACCGGGTGCGCAGCCGCACGCTCGCATCGAGTACGTCACAGTCCCAGCCGCAGCCGCCGGTCGGCGGCTCCGCCCAGGGCCGCGCCCCCGGGTACGGCTACCCTCCCGTCGGTGCCCCTCCGATGCCCGCGGCCCCGCCGCCGGGCGGTCCGCAGCGCTCCGCGCCCGCCGGCCGCCCCGCCGCCGGTGCGCCCGGCCCCATGCCTTCCGCCGGCTCCCAGGTGCGCCGGTGGATCGAGATCAACGGCACCCGCCATCAGATCTCCCGCCCGACCCTGGTCCTTGGCCGCAGCACCGACGCGGACGTGAGGATCGACGATCCCGGCGTGTCCCGCCGGCACTGCGAGATCAGGACCGGAACGCCCTCGACGATCCAGGATCTCGGGTCCACCAACGGCATCGTGGTGGACGGGCAGCACACCACCCGCGCTACGCTCCGCGACGGCTCGCGGATCGTCGTGGGCAGCACCACCATCGTTTACCGGCAAGCCGAAGGGTGAAGCGGGGGCAATGTCAGAGCTGACCCTTACGGTCATGCGGTTGGGTTTCCTGGCCGTTCTGTGGCTGTTCGTCATCGTGGCCGTCCAGGTCATCCGCAGCGATCTGTTCGGCACACGTGTCACGCAGCGCGGTTCGCGGCGCCAGGACGCCAGGCCGCAGCAGAACGCGCGCCAAGGGGCCGCGCCGCCCCAGCAGCGCGGCCAGCAGAACGCGGGCGGTGGGCGCCAGCGCCGTGGCGCCCCGACGAAGCTGGTCGTCTCCGAGGGCACCCTCACCGGCACGACGGTCGCCCTCCAGGGGCAGACCATCACGCTGGGCCGGGCCCACGACTCGACGATCGTGCTGGACGACGACTACGCCTCCAGCCGGCATGCCAGGATCTACCCGGACCGGGACGGCCAGTGGATCGTCGAGGATCTCGGGTCCACCAACGGCACGTATCTGGACCGGACCCGACTCACCACCGCCACACCGATTCCGCTGGGCGCGCCGATCCGCATCGGCAAGACCGTCATCGAGCTGCGGAAGTAGTGCTACGTCATGTATGAGTGCGAGCGGAGCGAGCGGGCCGAGGCGGTCCCCACGACGGACGGCGCGGTGGACCGGCACACCCGGGCCGCGTACCGGCACGGGCTCCCGACCGGAGGGTGGGCAGTGTGGCTCGAGACCGGCTGTACCCCGAGGCGGCGTCGACAGGGCAGGTGCGCATGAGTCTGTCACTGCGCTTCGCCGCCGGGTCGCACAAGGGCATGATCCGCGAGGGCAACGAGGACTCCGGTTACGCCGGGCCGCGGCTGCTCGCGATCGCCGACGGCATGGGCGGCCAGGCCGCCGGTGAGGTCGCCTCCTCCGAGGTGATCTCCACGCTCGTCACGCTCGACGACGACGTCCCCAGCTCGGACATCCTCACCTCGCTCGGTGCCGCCGTGCAGCGGGCCAACGACCAGCTGCGCATGATGGTCGAGGAGGACCCCCAGCTGGAGGGCATGGGCACCACGCTCACCGCCCTGCTGTGGACGGGCCAGCGCCTCGGCCTGGTGCACGTCGGCGACTCCCGCGCGTACCTCCTGCGCGACGGGATGCTGACGCAGATCACCCAGGACCACACGTGGGTGCAGCGGCTGGTCGACGAGGGCCGGATCACCGAGGAAGAGGCCACCACCCACCCGCAGCGCTCCCTCCTGATGCGCGCGCTGGGCAGCGGCGACCACGTCGAGCCGGATCTGTCGATCCGTGAGGTCCGGGCGGGCGACCGCTATCTGATCTGCTCCGACGGGCTGTCCGGGGTCGTCTCCCATCAGACGATGGAGGACACCCTCGCCAGTTACCAGGGCCCGCAGGAGACCGTGCAGGAGCTGATCCAGCTCGCGCTGCGCGGCGGCGGCCCCGACAACATCACGGTGATCGTCGCCGACGTCCTCGACGTCGACGGCGGCGACACCCTCGCCGGGCAGCTCAGCGACACCCCCGTCATCGTCGGCGCGGTCGCGGAGAACCAGGCACAGCTGAACGACGGCGGAGCGATGCAGACCCCCGCCGGCCGCGCCTCCGGGCTCGGCCGCGCGGGCGCGCACCAGCAGCCGCCCGCGGGTGGCTTCGGCCCGCCCGGCAGCGGTGACGACCACGGCTATGGCGGGATGCCGCCGCAGGGCTCCTTCGGGGCCTACAGCGACGAGGACTTCGACAAGCCGCGCACCGGCCGCAAGTGGCTGAAGCGGAGCTTCCTCCTGATCCTCGCGCTCGCCGTGCTCGGCGGCGGCACCTACGGCGGCTACCGCTGGACGCAGACGCAGTACTACGTCGGCTCCAAGGACGAGCACGTGGCGCTGTACCGGGGCATCAGCCAGGACCTGGCCTGGATCTCGCTCTCCAAGGTGGAGAAGGACCACCCCGAGATCGAACTCAAGTACCTGCCGCCGTACCAGCGGAAGCAGGTCGAGGAGACGATCGCCGGGGGCAGCCTCGGCAAGGCGGAGGCGAAGATCCAGGGACTCGCCGCGCAGGCCTCGGCCTGCAAGAAGGAAGAGCAGCGCCGCGCGGCCGCGGAGAAGGCCGCGGACCAGGCGAGCAAGCCGCCCGCGGACGGCTCGACCTCGCCCGACCCCAAGCCCACCACAGCCGCTCCCTCACCGGGTCCCACCCTCTCGCAGGACGAGAAGGAGCTGGCCTCGAACTGCGGCAAGCAGTAAGACCCGTAGGGGGCCTTTCACCACCATGAGCGTTGTCACCAACACGACCACCATCGGCGCGATCGAGGCGCCGAGCCGCCGCAACACCGAGCTGGCGCTGCTCGCGTTCGCCGTCGTCATCCCGGTGTTCGCGTACCTCAACGTCGGCCTGGCGCTGGACGGCGAGGTGCCCTCGGGCATGCTCGGGTACGGCCTCGGTCTCGGCCTGCTCGCGAGCGTCGCGCATCTCGTGGTGCGGAAGTTCGCCCCGTACTCCGACCCGCTGCTGCTGCCGCTGGCCACGCTGCTCAACGGCCTCGGTCTGGTGCTGATCTGGCGGCTCGACCAGTCGCCGCGGATCATCGCCCGGTACAAGACCTTCAGCCCGGACGCCCCGAACCAGATGCTGTACTCGGCGATCGGCATCGCGATGTTCGTGGGCGTGCTGCTGATCCTGAAGGACCACCGGGTCCTGCAGCGGTACACGTACATCTCGATGGTCGCCGCCCTCGTCCTGCTGCTGCTGCCGCTGGTGCCGGGGCTCGGCGCGGACGTCTTCGGCGCCAAGATCTGGATCAACGTCGGCGGCTTCTCCATCCAGCCCGGCGAGTTCGCGAAGATCGTTCTCGCGGTGTTCTTCTCCGGCTACCTGATGGTGAAACGGGACGCGCTGGCCCTGGCCAGCCGCCGCTTCATGGGCCTCTACCTGCCGCGCGGCCGCGACCTCGGACCGATCCTCACGATCTGGGCCGTGAGCCTCCTCATCCTGATCTTCGAGAACGACCTCGGCACGTCACTGCTGTTCTTCGGCATGTTCGTGATCATGCTGTACGTGGCGACGGAGCGGACCAGCTGGATCGTCATGGGTCTGCTGATGTCCATCGCGGGCGCGGCCGGTGTCGCCTCGTTCGCCGGGCACGTCCAGTCCCGTGTGGCGGCGTGGAGCGACCCCTTCGGCTGTCTGAAGACGGCTCCCGAGGGGTCCAACATGGCGGCGGCCTGTGACCAGATGTCCCAGGTGCTGATGTCCTTCGGTTCCGGTGGCATCCTCGGCACCGGCCTGGGCCAGGGCAACTCCGACCTGATCGGCTTCGCCGCCAACTCCGACTTCATCTTCGCCACGGTCGGCGAGGAGCTCGGGCTGACCGGTGTCATGGCGTTCCTGCTGCTGTACGGCCTGATCATCGAGCGCGGTGTCCGCACCGCCCTCGCGGCCCGCGACCCGTTCGGCAAGCTGCTCGCGATGGGCCTGTCCGGCGCGTTCGCGCTGCAGATCTTCGTCGTCGCCGGCGGTGTGATGGGCCTCATCCCGCTGACCGGTATGACCATGCCGTTCCTCGCGTACGGCGGTTCCTCCGTGATCGCCAACTGGGCCCTGATCGGCATCCTCATCCGGATCAGCGACACCGCGCGCCGCCCGGCGCCCGCCCCCGCCCCGTCCCCCGACGCCGAGATGACCCAGGTGGTCCGTCCGTGAACAAGCCCCTGCGCCGGGTCGCGATCTTCTGCGGCCTGCTGGTCCTCGCCCTGCTGATCCGGGACAACTGGATCCAGTACGTCCGCGCCGACGAGCTGAACGCCCACCCCCGTAACAAGCGGGTGCAGATCGAGCGGTACGCCAACGTCCGCGGCAACATCATCGTGGACGGCAAGCCCATCACGGGCTCGGTCGACTCCCAGGACCCGTACTACCGCTTCAAGCGGACGTACACCGACGGCCCCATGTGGGCCCCGGTGACCGGGTACGCCTCGCAGGCCTACGACGCCAACCAGATCGAGAAGATCGAGGACGGCATCCTCACCGGCAACGACGACCGGCTCTTCTTCGACCGCACGCTGGCGATGTTCACCGGCGACAAGAAGAAGGGCGGCGACGTCGTCACCACCCTGAGCGGCGCCGCGCAGAAGGCCGCCTTCGAGGGGCTCGGCAAGAAGACCGGCGCCGTCGTGGCCATCGAGCCCAAGACGGGCAAGATCCTGGCGCTCGCCTCCACCCCCTCGTACGACCCGTCGTCCTTCGCCGGCTACTCCCGCAAGGACGAGAAGGCGTGGGTCGCGCTCGAGCAGAACAAGAACAAGCCGAAGCTCAACCGCGCGCTGCGCGAGATCTACCCTCCGGGCTCCGTCTTCAAGGTCGTCACGGCGGCCGCGGCGCTGGAGAACGGCAAGGTCACGGACATCAACGCGCCGACGGACACGCCGGAGCCGTACAAGATCCCGCTGTCCACGACGAACATGAAGAACCACGCGAACGGCTGCGAGAACGCCAGCCTGAACCGTGCGCTCGAAGTGTCCTGCAACTCCGTCTTCGCCAAGCTCGGTGACGAGGTCGGCCGCGAGAAGATGGTCGAGACGGCCGAGAAGTTCGGCTTCAACGCCGAGCAGTTCACCCCCGTCCGCTCGGCCGCCTCCGTCTACGACAAGAAGATGGACCGCGGCGGGAACGCCCTCTCCTCCATCGGCCAGTTCAACACGGCGACCTCCCCGCTCCAGATGGCGATGGTCACCGCGGCGATCGCCAACGACGGCAAGCTCATGAAGCCGTACATGATCGAGGAGCTGCGCGCGCCCAATCTCGACGTGCTCAAGCGGAACGAGCCCGAGGAGATGAGCCGTCCGGTCTCGCAGCAGAACGCCCAGCTGATCCAGACGATGATGGAGAACGTCGTCGAGAACGGCACGGGCGGCAACGCCGACCTGGACATGGACGGCGTCAAGGTCGGCGGCAAGACGGGTACGGCCCAGCACGGCGAGAAGAACGCCAAGCGGCCCTACGCCTGGTTCATCTCCTACGCCAAGACCGATCAGGGCTCCCCGGTCGCCGTCGCCGTCATCGTCGAGGACTCCGAGGGCACCTCCCGCGAGGACATCAGCGGTGGCGGCCTCGCCGCCCCGATCGCCAAGGCCGTGATGAAGGCGGTACTGAAGACCAGGAGCTGACCGTACGGCCGGGTTCCGGCCGGATACCGGTCAGGTATCAGGTGCCGGTCGCGGGCGGAACGCCTTCCCCGCGGCCGGTAGCGTATGCGCGAACAGCACACCGCCGGACCACACACGGGTGCGGTCGGGACAGACGGAGAGGGCTGGATTAGCTATGGAAGAGCCGCGTCGCCTCGGCGGCCGGTACGAGCTGGGCTCGGTGCTCGGCCGTGGTGGCATGGCCGAGGTCTACCTCGCCCACGACACCCGGCTCGGCCGCACCGTCGCCGTGAAGACGCTGCGGGCCGATCTCGCCCGTGACCCGTCCTTCCAGGCCCGGTTCCGCCGTGAGGCCCAGTCTGCCGCCTCGCTCAACCACCCTGCGATCGTCGCGGTCTACGACACGGGCGAGGACTACGTCGACGGGGTCTCGATCCCGTACATCGTGATGGAGTACGTCGACGGCTCGACCCTGCGTGAGCTGCTGCACTCCGGGCGCAAGCTGCTGCCCGAGCGCACCCTCGAGATGACCGTCGGCATCCTCCAGGCCCTGGAGTACTCGCACCGCGCCGGCATCGTGCACCGTGACATCAAGCCGGCGAACGTCATGTTGACGCGGACCGGCCAGGTCAAGGTCATGGACTTCGGCATCGCCCGAGCCATGGGCGACGCCGGCATGACCATGACGCAGACCGCCGCGGTCATCGGCACCGCGCAGTACCTCTCCCCGGAGCAGGCCAAGGGCGAGCAGGTCGACGCCCGCTCCGACCTGTACTCCACCGGCTGCCTGCTGTACGAGCTGCTGACCGTCCGGCCGCCCTTCGTGGGCGACTCCCCGGTCGCGGTCGCCTACCAGCACGTACGGGAGGAGCCGCAGCCGCCGAGCAACTTCGACCCCGAGATCACGCCCTCGATGGACGCCATCGTCCTGAAGGCGCTGGTCAAGGACCCCGACTACCGCTACCAGTCCGCGGACGAGATGCGCGCCGACATCGAGGCCTGCCTCGACGGTCAGCCGGTCGCCGCGGCCGCCGGGATGGGCGCGGCCGGGTACGGCGGTTACGGCGGCTACCCGCCGGACGACCAGCCGACGGCGGCGCTGCGCCAGACCGACGCGGCGGGCCAGACCTCCATGCTGCCGCCGGTCAACCCCGACGACGGCGGATACGGCTACGACGACCGCCCGGCCCGCCGCCGCCAGCAGAAGAAGTCGAACACCTCGACGATCCTGCTGGTCCTCGCGGGCATCCTGGTGCTCGTCGGCGCGATCCTGATCGGCCGCTCCATCTTCGACGGCAAGGAGGGCACGGACCAGGTGGTCGTGCCGCAGTTCGTCGGCAAGACGCTTCAGGAGGCCGAGGGCCTCGCGACCAACGCCCAGGTGAAGGTCGCGCAGTCGGGCGCCGAGCGCTGCGACCAGCCCAAGGGCACGATCTGCCGGCAGACTCCGGCGGCCGACGGCACGGCGAAGATGAACGTCAACGAGACGATCTCGGTCGTGGTCTCCGAGGGCGCCCCGCAGATCGAGGTGCCGGACGTCACCGAGAAGTCCCAGGAGAGCGCGGAGGAACAGCTGCGCGCCAAGGGCTTCCAGGTGAAGGTCGTGAAGGAGGAGTCCGACGAGGAGCCGGGCCGGGTCCTGAGCCAGAACCCGACCGGTGGCTCGAAGGCGGAGCAGAACACCGAGGTGACGATCACGGTGGCGAAGAAGAAGCAGACGCCGCTGCCCGACGTCACCACGAAGTCGTACGACGCGGCCGTCCAGCAGCTGTCGACCCTCGGGTTCACGAACATCGCCCGCCAGGACGTCGACTCGGACCAGCCCGCGGGCACGGTCATCGAGCAGACCCCGCGGGGGAACACGGACCAGCCCAAGGACGTCCAGATCACGCTGAAGGTCTCCAAGGGCCCGCAGCAGCAGCCTCCGGCCACGATCCCGGGCGGCCTCGCCGGCAAGAAGTACCAGGAAGTGAAGCAACAGCTGGAGGCGTTGGGCCTGGTCGTGACGCCTCAGGGCTCGGACAGGGACAACGCCACGGTCCTCGGCACCAACCCGCCGGAGGGCAGTCAGGTCACCCCGGGCCAGACGATCACCGTCTACACCGCGGGCGGAAACGACGGCGGCGGCTTCTTCGACTAGCCTCGGCGGACGTACCACGCGAAGGCCCCGGCATCCTCGAGGATGCCGGGGCCTTCGTCATGACTCGTGGGCGACGCGGGCCGCCCGTCAGCGCAGTTCGGCCGGCGGTGTGCGGTCCCGGTCCACCTTCTCCGTCCGCTCCAGTTCGCCCCAGACGATGTAGCGGTGGTCCGAGGTGTACATCGGGGTGCACGTCGTCAGGGTGATGTAGCGGCCCGGCTTCTTCCTGCCCGACTCCTCGGGGACGGGCTGGATGACGTCCACGTTGTACTTCGTCGTCTCCGGCAGGGTCTTGTAGACCTTGTAGACGAACCAGGTGTCCTGGGACTCGAAGATGATCGAGTCGCCGTTCTTCAACTTGTGGATGTTGTGGAACTTCGCCCCGTGCCCGTCGCGGTGCGCGGCGAGCGTGAAGTTGCCCTGCTTGTCCTGCGGGAGGGCCGACTTGATCGGGTCGGTGTAGTAGCCGGCGACACCGTTGTTGAGGGTCTTGGTGTCGGTGCCCTTCTTGACCAGTATCTCGCCGTCGTCCATGGCGGGTACGTGCAGGAAGCCGATGCCGTCCTTGGTGTCGAGGGCGCCCGGTCCGCCGGCCCAGCGGTCGCGGACCTGATCGCCTTCCTGGTCGGCGGCGCGGTCGGCGAGGACGTTGGTCCACCACAGCGAGTAGACGACGAAGAGTCCGAGCACCAGACCGGCGGTGATGAGGAGTTCACCGAAGAGGCTGATGATTCCGGCGATCCTGCTGCGCGCACGTGCTGCCACTACGTCGTCCCGTCTTGAGGAATGGGGTCTCAGCCTACGAGCGCGTCCGGTTTCCCCTTGCTGCGCGGGCGTTCCTCGACCATCTTGCCCCACACGATCATGCGGTACGTACTGGTGAATTCGGGGGTGCAGGTGGTGAGCGTGATGTACCGCCCGGGGGCCGTGAAGCCCGACCCCTGGGGCACCGGGTCGATGACGGCGACGTTCGACGGCGAGGTCTGCGGCAGGATGCTCGCCATCTCGTAGGTGTAGTACGCGTCCTGCGTCTCGACGACGATCGGGTCCCCGGGGCGCAGCTGGTTGATGTACCGGAACGGCTCGCCGTGCGTGTTGCGGTGGCCGGCGACGGCGAAGTTGCCCTGCTTGTCGGAGGGCATCGCCGTCTTCAGGCTGCCCTCGGCGTAGTGGCCGACCATGCCCCGGTCCAGGACCTTGGGCTTGTTGATGCCCTCGGCGATGGGGACGACGACGTCCAGCTTGGGGATGTACATGATGGCGAAGCCCTGCCCGGGCTCGAACGCCTCCGGGGCGCGGCCCTTCGTCCAGGCGTCCTCGATCTGTTCCTTGGCCTGGTCGGTCTGCTGGCCGGCGCGGACGTTCGTCCACCACAGCTGGTAGGTGACGAACAGCAGCATGACGACGCCGAAGGTGATGAACAGTTCGCCCACGACGCGGCTGGCGACGACGCCGACGCTCTCCTTGCGGGCGCGCGCCGCCCGGCGGGCCTCGACGCGGGAGAGGGGGGCGGCGGGCGCGGCGGGGGCCGGCGCGGGGGTGGTGGCCCCTCGGCGCCCCTTGCCTTTGCCCTTGCCCTTGGCGGCGCGGCGGCGCTCGGCTCTGCCGGGCCCCAGGTCGGGCGTCGGGGAGGGTCTCGGCGAGGGCGTCGGCGCGGGCTCCGGGTCGGTGTCGACCGACCGCAGGGCCACGGTCTCGTCGTAGGACGCGTACGGGGCGTCGTAGGTGGCCTCGTACGGGCCCTGGAAGGGGGTCTCCTGGGGTGCTTGGGGCACCTGGGGCTTCCGTACGGGTGCGTACGCCGTCGTCCCGTAGGAGGGCGGGTAGGCCGTCTCCTCGTACCGCGGCGCGGTGACGGGGTCGTGCACCGCGTCCGGGACCGGATGAGGCACCGCCTGCGGTCCCGCGTATGTCAGCGGATCCGGCTCGGAGTCCGGCGCGGGGTGCTGTACGGGTACGGGCGCGGGCTCGGGTTGCGGCTCCGGCGGGTTCGTCGCCCGGAACCACGGCGACCCCGCCGTCACGCGACGGCCTTGCCCACCACCGGCGCGAGCCCCGCCGACCGCCCGACCGCCCCCTTGTCGCCGCACCGCTCCAGCCAGTTGGCGAGCATCAGGTGGCCGTGCTCGGTGAGCACCGACTCCGGGTGGAACTGCACCCCTTCGACGTCCCGTTCACGGTGGCGCAGCCCCATGATGATGCCGTCGTCGGTCCGGGCGGTGACCTCCAGCTCGTCCGGCAGGCGCGTGGGCTCGGCGGCGAGCGAGTGGTACCGGGTCGCGGTGAAGGGCGAGGGCAGGCCGGCGAAGACGCCCGTGCCCTCGTGGCGGACGAGGGAGGTCTTGCCGTGCAGCAGCTCCGGGGCCCGGTCGACGACGCCGCCGTAGGCGACGGCCATGGACTGCATGCCCAGGCAGACACCGAAGACGGGCACGCCGGTGTCCGCGCAGTGGCGCACCATGTCGATGCAGACGCCGGCCTGTTCGGGAGCGCCGGGGCCGGGGGAGAGCAGGACGCCGTCGAAGCCGTCCTGGGCGTGGCTCAGCTCGACCTCGTCGTTGCGCACCACCTCGCACTCGGCACCGAGCTGGTAGAGGTACTGCACGAGGTTGAAGACGAAGCTGTCGTAGTTGTCGACGACGAGAATCCGCGCGCTCACTGGCCGTCCACCGTCACATCGTTGAACGGAAGCAGAGGCTCCGCCCAGGGGAACACATACTGGAAGAGGGCGTAGACGACCGCGAGGACCAGCACGAGGGACAGGAAACCCCGCACCCACGCGTTGCCCGGCAGATGCCGCCAGATCCAGCCGTACATGCCGTCCACTGCCCCTTCCGTTCGTCTGGGGACCAGAGTACGGGGCGATGGCCCCCACGAGGGGTCAGCCGTGCAAAGCCGGTGGCTTGCCGTGCGTCACAGGCCGGGTGGCGTCCAGGTTCGCCCAGACGACCAGGCGGTGGCTGCTGCCCCACTCCGGCTCGCAGGTGGTGAGGGTGAGGTAGCGGCCGGGTCCTTCGAAGCCCGATCCGCGGGGCACCGGGTCGATCACGCCGATGTCGGTCGGCACGGTCCGGAGGGGCGCGCGGGCGACGCGGTAGGTGAACCAGGTCGTCCCGTCGGTGAGGACGACGGGGTCGCCCGGGCGCAGCCGGGGGACGTCCTTGAAGGGATCTCCGTACGTGCGGCGGTGGCCGGCCACGGAGAAGTTGCCGGTCCCGCCGAGGCGGGCGGTGGAGGCGTAGTGGCCGAGCCCCTTCTTCAGGGTGCCGGGGGCGGTGCCTTCCAGGACGGGCCATTCCCAGTCCTCGCCGAAGCGGGGGACGTACATGACGGCGATGCCCTTGCCGGCCGTGTACGGCCGGGGGGCGGGCGGTGCGGCGGTGTCCGGGCCGGGCCCGGTGCCCTTCCCGGTCCCGGAAGGCCCGGGGAGGGGCTGCTCGACCCAGGCGCGCTGGAGCAGGTCGACCTCGCCGGCCGTGGCGCTGCCGGCTTCGACACCGGTCCAGAACAGCACGTACGCGACGAAGAGGAGGATCACCGTTCCGGCGGTGACGCAGACCTCGCTGAGGGTTCTCACGACCAGTCGTACGGACAGCCCCACCCGGCCCTCCCTGCGGTCGGCTCGTGGTCGGTCAGCTCACCGGCTTCGCGTGGTGGAGGTCCACTGTGCCCGAGTAGCCGGGGAGAGTCACCGCCCGGTGCTCGTCCACTTTCCAGCCGAGCCCGTAGGCCTTCACGTAGAGCTGGTAGTTCTGGATCGCCGGGGAGTCGGTGAGCGCCTTGTTCAGCGCGTCCCGGTCACCCACAGCGGTGATCTTGTACGGCGGGGAGTAGACCCGGCCCTGGAGGATCAGGGTGTTGCCGACGCAGCGGACGGCGCTGGTGGAGATGAGCCGCTGGTCCATCACCTTGATGCCCTTGGCGCCGCCTTTCCACAGGGCGTTCACGACGGCCTGGAGATCCTGCTGGTGGATCACGAGGTCGTTGGCCTGCGGTTCGGGGTATCCAGGGGCCGCCTGGGCGTTCTGCGGGGCATCATTGAGGGTGACGGTCAGCCCGGGTCCGGAGGTCTCCGTGGTGCCGGCGGCCGTCTCGAGGGCTCGCAGCCTGGCGTCCTCGGCCCGGGTGGAGCCGTCGTCGCGGGCGGCGAGGGCGTCGACCTGGCGGCGTACCGCGGCGGTGGACTCGTCCAGGCCCGCGTTCTTGTGGCTGCGTTCCTCGATCAGGTCGGAGAGCCTCAGCAGCGAGGCGTCCGTGCGGATGTTGGTGCCCTTGGCAGTGTTGAAACTGGTGACGAAGATCAGCCCGGCGAGGGCGAAAACGGCAGCGGTGAGGACCCGGACGGGCCGCCACTGGGATGATCGGCCCGGCCCGGTGGGAGAGTCGGCGGAATTGCTCAACGTACCCTGATCCCCTTCGGTGCCACGGAAGCACTACGCTAACGGACGCCCGGGGGACGCAGTGGTCCTCCTACGTCACATCCCGGCGCCAGCCACAGTTCCCTGCGCGGTCACGCAGCGCATCGACAGGAGAGTCCCTCGTGCCGAAGTCACGTATCCGCAAGAAGGCCGACTTCACGCCCCCGCCCGCCAAGCAGGCCACCGCCATCAAGCTGACCAATCGCAGCTGGGTGGCACCCGTGATGCTGGCGCTGTTCCTGATCGGGCTGGTGTGGATCGTCGTCTTCTACGTCACCGACGGGTCGCTGCCGGTGAAGTCCATCAACAACTGGAACATCGTCGTGGGCTTCGGGTTCATCGCGGCCGGGTTCGGCGTCTCCACCCAGTGGAAGTAGCCGCCCCCGGGTCGGCCGTCAAGCCTTGCCCTGAGGTTATCCACAGCGTTGTGCACAGCACTGGATAACTTACGAAGATCTGTGGATAACCCACCGGTAGGTTGACGCCGGTGTGACTGCGCCGCCCTGGTGACAGAGGGTGGCAGGCCCCTTGCTCTGACGGGAAAGTCCCAGCTCAGAGACAAGGGGCACAGTTGTTCCCAGGAAACGCACACCCTGACCCTCAACCTGTGGATAACTCTGGGGAAAGCTCTCCTCAGAGGCTCATCCACAGCCACGGCTGCTCAGGTGAGCGCGGCGGAGCGGGCCAGGACCAGACCCAGGTCGATCACGAGTACCAGTCCACAGGCCGCGTACTGGACGAGCGCCCGGCGGGCCCGGGGCGCGTGCACCAGTCCGTACGTCACCAGCGCGCCACCGACCAGGCCGCCGATGTGCGCCTCCCAGGAGATGCCCGGCCGGGTGAAGGTCAGCAGCAGGGACAGCGCCGTGAACAGGATCACCGGCCGCATGTCGTACCGCCGGCGGCGGGCCAGCACCACCCACGAGCCGATCAGGCCGAAGACGACGCCCGAGGCGCCCAGCGACGGCTGGTTCGGGGCGGCGACCAGGAAGGCCAGAGCCGAGCCGGAAAGCCCGGAGAGCAGGCACAGCACGGCGTAGCGGATCCGCCCGAGCTCCGGCTCGACGATCCCGCCGATGATCCACAGGCCCAGCATGTTGAAGACGAAGTGCGGGATCTCCTGGTGCAGGACGGTGGACGTCACCAGCCGGTACCACTCGCCGTCGGCGACCCCCACCACCTCGGCCAGCGCCGGGCTGTACGCGTACCCGATCAGCGACAGCTCGTCCACGAGGCGGTCGCCGGCCACCTGGACGGCGATGAAGAGCGCCAGGTTGATCGCGATGAGGATCTTCGTGACCAGGCGCCCGTCGGACGCCACCCGGCCGCCGGCCAGGGTCCGCGGCTGGTTGGCGTCGGGCGCGTGGCCCGTGCCGGAGCCGCCGCGCACACAGTCGGGGCACTGGAAGCCCACGGAGGCGGAGACCATGCACCGGGGGCAGATCGGCTTCTCGCAGCGGGTGCAGCGGATGCCGGTCTCGACGTCCGGGTGACGGTAACAGCGCGGCGGGCCGGACTCCGGCTCCATGGGGTCCCTCCCGAGGACAGGGGGCGGCTGGGATGTACGCGCGCGGGCGACGCACGGCACCGCCCCGCCCTCCTGACGGACGGGCGGGGCGAAAAGGTTCCCGGACGCGGCAGGCTCCGGGGCGGTCAGCTCTGGCGGGTCTCGATCACGACGGACTCGATGACCACGTCCTGGACCGGGCGCTCGGTGCGCGGATTGGTCTCCGTGGTGGCGATCGCGTCCACGACCTTCTTGCTCGCCTCGCCCACCACCTCGCCGAAGATCGTGTGCTTGCGGTTGAGCCAGCTCGTGGCACCGACGGTGACGAAGAACTGCGACCCGTTGGTCCCCGGCCCCGCATTGGCCATGGCCAGCAGGTAGGGACGGTCGAAGAACAGCTCGGGGTGGAACTCGTCCGCGAACTCATACCCCGGACCGCCGGTGCCGTTCCCCAGCGGGTCGCCGCCCTGGATCATGAACCCCTTGATGACCCGGTGGAAGACGGTGCCGTCGTAGAGACGGTCCGTGGAGACCTTGCCGGTCGCGGGGTGGGTCCACTCCCGCTCGCCCTGGGCGAGCTCCACGAAGTTCCGGACCGTCTTCGGCGCGTGATGCGGCAGCAGCCGGATCTCGATGTCGCCCTGGCTGGTCTTCAGAGTGGCGTACAGCTGCTCGGCCACGATCCGCCTTCCGTCGATCTCCTCGGGGTCTCCCCTGGCGGGTCGATCCTCGCATGCCCCGGATGCCCGCCCCACATGCCGGACCGCGATACGACAGGCATGATTTCGAAAAGGGTGGAAAGGCGAAAAACCGACACCGCCACCGAGTAGGAGGATCCCGTGACCCGGATGGACAGCGTGCGCACCGCGACCGATTCGGCCAAGGACAGCGTGCTGCACGCGGCGGAAGTGGTGGCGCCCTATGCGACCACGGCCAAGGACCAGGCCGTGGTGTACGCGGGCACGGCCAAGGACCACGCCGCTCTCTACGCGCACGAGGCACGCGTCCGGCTCGCGCCGAAGGTCGAGAAGGCCGCGCGTCAGGCACGTAACCAAGCTCGTCTGCAGTACAACTGCCATGTCGCACCGCACGTACCGCCGCGGGTCGACGCCGCCGCACATCGTGCCGCGGTGCGGACCCGCAAGGCCGCCCGTCAGGCGGCCGACTACACCGTTCCGCGTGTCGAGCACGCGGTCGCCGCGACCGGTCCTGTCCTCGACGAGGCCGGCGCGCGTTCGGTCGCTGCCTGGGCCGCGCTCCGCGGTCAGGTGACGCCGAAGGAAATTCGGAAGATCGTGAGGAAGCACGAGCGTCGGGCGAAGGCCGGACGCCTTGCCAAGGGACTCGCGGTCCTGGGTGTTCTGGCCGGCGGCGCCTACGCCGCCTGGAGGTGGTGGGACAAGCAGGCCAATCCGGACTGGCTGGTCGAACCGCCCGCGCCTACCGAGATCGACGAGGAGTCGGTGCTGTCGTCCGTCGACGACGAGATGGCGGCCAAGCAGGCCGAGGCCGATGCGGCGGACACCACCGCCGCGGAAGCCGGCACGGCCGAGGACGAGACCACGGACCGGGACGAGCGTCCTTGATGAGATGAGCGTCGCGGAGGAGACGAGAGTCCCCGAAGCGACGCGTGTCGCCGAAGAGACGAGTGTCCTCGCGGAGAGGGGTGCCCCTGACGGGATTCCCGTCCCCGACCGGACGAGTGTCGATGAGGCGGAATCCCAGGAGAAGGGCTTCTCCGGGGCGACCGTCGCGACGACGAGCCGACAGCGGATGTACCGGCACGGATGCAGGGCGTGGGGAGGGAAGTGACTCCCCGCGCCCTACGCGGCCGAGGCAAGCGCCAGACCCGACAGTTCCGACTGCTCGGCCGGGCCCGTCTCGGCCGGGGTGCCGGTACGCCGCTGCCGTACGGAGGGCGAGGAGCCGTGCGCCTCGGCGCCGATGCGCTGCTTGATGGTGGGCGGCAGGGAGCGGTCCCGCACCGGCGTCCACCGATGCGTTCGCTGCGCGGGTACCGCGGCGCGGGTACGGGCCTCCCGGGCGGCGGTGCTGCCGTTGGCGGCCGGCTCCTCCGGCTGCTGCACGGCGGGGGCCTGCGCGGCGGTGGCGGTGCTCGCCAGGCCCACGGAGGCGAGCAGGGCGAAGAGTACGGAGATGAAGGCGGTCCAGAACTGCTTGACCTTGGCGGTGGCCATGGCCCCTCACTTTCGTGACGTTCTCGGATGGTGCATTTCGGGTTGCGCGCTTTACATACCTTTCTCATGATGTGTACGCACCCCTGGAAACCGCGGAGCGACGCCGTCCCCGCGCAGTTCTTCCGATGAACACCACCCGTACGGCTCAGTACGCGGTGACGGGCCCCGCAGCAACGCCCCCCGAGAACCGCACTTCACCACCGCGAACCGGGCGGTGACGCCCACCCGGAGCCGAAAGAACGCGATGTGAGGGCGTGTCAGCCGCGAATCCGTGCCCAGCACTCGGCCGAGCGTGCGCGCACCCGCGCGGGGCCGGCCCGGTACGAGTCGGCTGTGAGCCGCGGGCCCGCCAGGCGCTCGCCCCTCGGTCGACGGGCCTGACGCATCCCGGCTCCGGCCTCGCCGACGCGGGCCGGGCAACCGCGCCCCTGTCCGTCACCGGTGCATCGCCCGGCGGGACGTCTTCGCGAGGCCGCGGTCCGAGCGCGTCCCCGCCGAGCCTTCCGCCCGGCCGATGCGCACGACCGGGCCCCTGACACGCAGAACACCCCCTCCGACCGCGTCACCGCAGGTCGGAGGGGGTGTTCTTGTGGAGTGGAGCCTAGGGGAGTCGAACCCCTGACATCTGCCATGCAAAGACAGCGCTCTACCAACTGAGCTAAGGCCCCGGAACGAGAACAGAGTACCGGGTCTCCCCCTCTATCTCGCAAAAGGATTGGGACTCCCGGTCGGCGACCACGCTCCGTAAGATGCTGACCGAGGTTCGCAGTGGCGAACCGCAGGGATGGGGAGAAGTAATGGACGCAGCGCAGCAGGAAGCCACGGCAAGAGCCAGAGAGCTTCAGCGCAGTTGGTACGGAGAGCCGCTGGGGGCGCTCTTCCGTCGGCTCATCGACGATCTCGGGCTCAATCAGGCCAGGCTCGCGGCCGTGCTCGGACTGTCGGCACCCATGCTCTCCCAGCTGATGAGCGGCCAACGGGCCAAGATCGGCAATCCCGCCGTCGTCCAGCGGGTCCAGGCCCTGCAGGAGCTCGCCGGCCTGGTCGCCGACGGCAGCGTCAGCGCGGCCGAGGCCACGGACCGGATGGACGAGATCAAGAAGTCGCAGGGCGGCTCGGTGCTGACGGGCACCAGCCAGACGGCCAACAGCTCGGGCGCGCCGACCGTGCGCCGCGTGGTCCGGGAGATCCAGTCGCTGCTGCGCTCGGTGGCGGCCGCCGGTGACATCATCGACGCCGCCGACTCCCTCGCCCCGGCCCACCCGGAACTGGCAGAGTTCCTCCGGGTGTACGGCGCCGGGCGCACCGCCGACGCGGTCGCGCACTACGAGTCGCACCAGAACTGACGCGGAACCGCCGGTCCGGCGCGGCCATGCCCTCGACGGCGGCGCGCCGGGCCCGGGGGCCGCGGTGCACATCCCGTGGCCACGGCCGGCACGGCGGAAGGCAAACGGCACGACGGGGAGCGGGCGCAGAGCGATGGGTGAGGTCTTCGCTGGTCGGTACGAGCTGATCGACCCGATCGGACGGGGTGGGGTCGGCGCGGTGTGGCGCGCCTGGGACCACCGGCGCCGCCGCTACGTCGCGGCCAAGGTGCTCCAGCAGAGCGACGCCCACACGCTGCTGCGCTTCGTGCGCGAGCAGGCGCTGCGCATCGATCACCCTCATGTGCTCGCCCCGGCCAGCTGGGCCGCGGACGACGACAAGGTCCTGTTCACCATGGACCTGGTGGCCGGCGGTTCGCTGGCGCACGTGATCGGCGACTACGGCCCGCTGCCGCCGCGCTTCGTCTGCACGCTGCTCGACCAGCTGCTGGCCGGTCTGGCCGCGGTGCACGCGGAGGGGGTCGTGCACCGTGACATCAAGCCGGCGAACATCCTGCTCGACGTGACCGGGGCCGGGCGGCCGCACCTGCGGCTGTCCGATTTCGGCATCTCCATGCGCAAGGGCGAACCCCGCCTCACCGAGACCAACTACGTGGTGGGAACGCCGGGTTACTTCGCGCCGGAGCAGATGATGGGTGCGGAGCCGGACTTCCCGGCCGACCTGTTCGCGGTCGGCCTGGTCGCGCTCTATCTGCTGCAAGGCCGCAAGCCCGACTCCCGGGCCCTGATCGAGTACTTCATGGCCCACGGCACCCCCGGCGCGCCGGAGGGCATTCCCGAGCCGCTCTGGCAGGTTCTCGCCGGTCTGCTGCAGCCGGACCCGCAGGCCCGCTTCCGGACGGCCACGGGCGTACGCAAGGCGCTCACCTCGGCGGTCGAGATGCTGCCCGAGGCGGGCCCGGACGAGGAGCCGGTCGAGGTCTTCGACCAGATCGGCCCGCTGCCGGCCGGCTTCGGCCCGAACGGCCCGGAGAACCCTGCGCCCACGGCCCCGGCGCCCACGATCCCGGCCACGGGTCCCACGGCCGCCGGTCACGCCACCGCCGCCGCACCGGCGCCCGCCTCCGTGCCGGGGCCCTCTCCCGTATCTTCTCCCGCTCCCGCTCCCGTAGGGCAGCAGCCGCAGCACGCGACCCCCCAGCCACCGCCGCCGCACCCCTCCGAGACGGGCAGCTTCCACCTGCCACCGCCCCCGCGGCCGGCCCCCGCGCTGGCACAGCCGCAGGCGCCCATCGCCCCGGTGCGTACGGACTTCGCCCAGGCCCCGACGGCCGCCGTGCCATACGACCAGGCCGCCACCCGCCCGTACACCGCGCACGTCCCGCAGACCGCCCCGGGAAGCACCCCGAGCGCCCCCGGCGCGCCCGTCGGCACGGACGCCGTGAAGCGGCCGGGACCGCCCCCGAAGGTCGCGGTCCCGATGCTGGTCGTGGCGCTGATCTGTTTCGCGGTCGGCTTCTGGGCGCTCGCCCAGTCCTGACGACGTCCCGCGAGCCCTGACGCCGGGCCGCAGCGCGTCGGACCGCCGTCATCGGGCGGTCCCGGGCCGCCCTCACCGGGACGCGCTCACCGGGCCCTCGCCACCGGCCGGTCATCATGCCGTCGCCACCAGCCCGCCCTCACCGGGCCGCCCTCACCATGCCGTCGGCGGCCCGAATCCCGCCGTCCCGGGGTGCGGAGCCACCTGCGGCGCCCGGGCCGCCCGGCGCCGGGCGAGGACCGTCCACGCGCCGAGGATCAGGACGAGGACGGTCCCGGAGCCGATCCCCGCGGCCGCGACCAGCCGCATGCCGTCGCTCTTCTCCGCCTGGGGCCCGCTCTGGCCGCTGGCCGCCGCGTCCCGGTCGTCCCCGGTGACCTGGAACGGCCCGGCGTCCCCGGTGTAGGCGGGTCCGGACTTCGCCGTACCGGTGACGCTCACCCGCAGGGTCAGCGGCACCGGCTCGTCCCCGTACGCCTTGGCGACCTCCGGGCTGAGCGTCGCCGACAGGTAGTACCAGCCGGCGAACCGCAGGGCGTTGGTGTAGCTGTTGGAGGCGTAGCGGTTCTCGAAGGCCACCGGCCGGTGCGGGTCGAGCGACAGTGTCGCCGGTTCGCCGTCGTAGCTGACGGTGTCCTCGTCGACGTGGCCTCGGGCCGGGTTGTCGAGCGACAGCACCAGCGCGTTGCCGACGTACGTGTCGCCGGACGGGCTCGTACCCAGTTCGGCGCTGGCGTGGATCTGCTGGCCCCAGTCGACGGGCACCCGGTAGAAGAGGGTCTGGCCGGGCTTGATGTCGGCGCGCCACTCGCCCTGGCGCAGCGAGGTGGCGTCGTGGAAGCCCGCACCGCCCTGGCGCTTCTGCGGGCCGCCCGCGGGCGGCGGGGGTGTCGACGAGGGCCAGCTCTCCGGCAGCTCGGTGGGGCCCGTCCGGCGCACGCCCGGCTCGGAGAGGTGACGGATCTCCAGATCCCAGTCCTCGGCCGGGGAGGCGGCCTCGGAGGTCCGTTCGACGAGCACGTAGTACGCGCCGGCGTGCTGGCACGTGGAGCTGCCGGCCTCGATCGTGCGGTGGGCGTAGGCGGTGACGGGCCGGGTGAAGCCGCCGGATCCGAACCGGGCGTCCTGGTAGCCGCACTGGGAGTTGGAGCCGTCCCGCATGCTCACCTTGATGCCGTCGCCGTATTCCGCCTTGCCGCCCGTCCGGGGGACGGCGACCACGGACACGTACGCGTTCTGCAGGGCGTCGAGGTCGACGCGGTAGTAGAGCTTGCCGTCCTTCTTGATGGTGTCCCGGTACGTCCCGCCGGGCTTCAGCCGCTCGGCGTCCAGGTTGGTGGCCGCGCCGCGCACCCGCTGGGCCGCGCCGTCGAACGTGTACGGGCTCGTACCGGGCTCCCCCGCCCGGCCGGGCAGCGCACCGGCCGCCCACGCCTGACCGGGCAGCGCGGCCGCGCAGACCGCCGCCGCCAGGGCACCGGCCAGCGCTCGGGCCACTGTGACGCCTGCCGTGCCTCCCGTGCGGAGCCCGCCCCGCCCGCGCTGCGTCTCCACGCGCCTCTCCTCGTCTCCCACCCGACGACACCGCCCCCCGGCGCCTCGGCGCCCGTGGCGCCGTTCCATCCTGCCCCGCCCGTACCGGTGCTGTCTGCGCCCCGTACGCGGGGACGGCCGCCGCACCACCCAGGCCGGGTCACCGCCACGACGACCACTCGATTTTGCTCTCGCAACCTAGTGATTCGCAGGGGTGAACTCAAGGGGTTCCCGTCACGGTCCCGACACAGCACGAAGCCCCGGCCGCTCAAGCGCGGCCGGGGCTTCGTCCACAGACGATCTTCGTCTCACACACCCGAACCTGCGGGCACGGAGTCGGTCGCCTCCGTCCACAGATCCTGCTCGGCGCGATCCGCCTGGATCTGGCGGTACACGAGGAGCCCGCCGATGGCGGCCAGTGCGACCAGGAGAAGCTTCTTCACCGCGCGACCTCGTCTTTCGTTGACGTAGGAGACTTCTGACGCCCACTCTACACATCGACCGATACCGATCGGTGACCTACTCTCCGGTCTTCCGGCTTCCCCGGCGAAGCGATGCGTCACGACGCTCGCCGCGTGCCTGATCACAGCCCCGCGTCACCGCGGTACGCCAAAGCGATCGGCCCGGACGGAGAAATCCGTCCGGGCCGATCGTCACTGTGGGGCTAACAGGATTTGAACCTGTGGCCTCATCCTTATCAGGGATGCGCTCTAACCAACTGAGCTATAGCCCCGCCGCGCTTTGCGGTGTGTGTCCCGCGCGCTGACCTCTGAAGATTAGCGCACCTGGGGGCCAGTCCCAAAATCGGTTCCGGACGGCCCCCGGGCGGCCTACTCGTCCTCCGCCAACGTGAGCTCCACACCGCCCACGAAACCGGCCGAGAGGTTGTAGATGAACGCGCCCAGCGTCGCCAGGGCGGTCATCAGGACCACGTCGATGACCGCGATCACCGACGTGAACATGAGCACCCGCGGCAGCGAGAGGAACGACTGCAGGTCGAAACCGTTGGACTCGTTCGAGCCCGTCGCCTCGCTGATCGTGCCGCCGACGGTCGAGAAGACGCCCATGGCGTCCATGACCATCCACAGCACCGACGCCGCCACCACCGTGCAGACGCCGAGCGCGATGGAGAGCAGGAAGCTCACTTTCATGACCGACCACGGGTCGGCCTTGGCCACCCGCAGCCGCGCCTTGCGCGTACGAGGGGTGGTCCGTGCCCCCGTACGCGGCCGGCGCACCGCCGCCGCGTCCTGACCGCCCGTGCCGCCCGCGCCCGGCGCCTGAGCGCCGTACGCCTGCGGCGGGTGGTAGGGCCCGCCCGGCTGCTGCGCTCCCGCGCGCTCGCCGGGCAGCGGCCCGTTGTACGTGTCGTACGAGGGCTTGGGCCCTCGAGTGTCCGTCACCGCAACCCCCTGGGAGTCCGTGGCGGAACCACGGGCACCGTCCGCTCCGGCACCAGCAGAAGCTCCGGCAGCCGCCGATCCGGCGCCCGTGGCTCCACTCACTTTCTACTCCTCGTGCTCCCCGGCCGAGGGCTCGGTGCCCTCGGCTGCCTCAACCGCGGCAGCGACCTCGGCGCCTTCCGTGTCCTCGACACCCTCGGCACCGTCGATGGCCTCGGCACCGTCGACCTCTTCGGCCTCGCTGCCCGCCTCGGCGTTACGTGCGATGCCGACGACGGCATCGCGCTTGCCCAGGTTGATCAGCTGGACGCCCATGGTGTCACGGCCGGTCTCCCTGACTTCGTTGACTCGCGTGCGAATCACACCACCGGACAGCGTGATGGCGAGGATCTCGTCTGTCTCCTCGACCACCAGCGCGCCCACGAGCGACCCGCGGTCCTCCACGATCTTGGCGGCCTTGATACCCAGGCCACCGCGACCCTGGACGCGGTACTCGTCGACGTTGGTCCGCTTCGCGTACCCACCGTCGGTGGCGGTGAAGACGAACGTACCGGGCCGGACGACATTCATCGAGAGCAGCTCGTCGCCTTCGCGGAAACTCATGCCCTTCACACCGGACGTGGCACGGCCCATCGGGCGCAGCGCGTCGTCGGTCGCGGTGAAGCGGATCGACTGCGCCTTCCTGCTGATGAGCAGCAGGTCGTCCTCGGCGGAGACCAGCTCCGCCCCGATCAGCTCGTCGTCGGCGCCCGCCTCCGTCTCCCGGAGGTTGATCGCGATGACACCGCCCGAGCGGGGCGAGTCGTAGTCCTTCAGCGCGGTCTTCTTGACCAGGCCGGCCTTGGTGGCGAGCACCAGGTACGGCGCGGCCTCGTAGTCGCGGATCGCGAGGATCTCGGCGATCTGCTCGTCCGGCTGGAAGGCCAGCAGGTTGGCCACGTGCTGGCCGCGCGCGTCCCGGCCGGCGTCCGGGAGCTCGTACGCCTTCGCGCGGTAGACCCGGCCCTTGTTCGTGAAGAAGAGGAGCCAGTGGTGGGTCGTGGACACGAAGAAGTGGTCGACGATGTCGTCCTGCTTCAGCTTCGTGCCGCGCACGCCCTTGCCGCCGCGCTTCTGCGAGCGGTAGTCCTCGGTCTTCGTCCGCTTCACATAGCCGCCACGCGTGATGGTGACGACGATGTCCTCCTCGGCGATCAGGTCCTCGATGGACATGTCACCGTCGAAGGGCACCAGCTTGGAGCGGCGGTCGTCGCCGAACTTCTCGACGAGCACCGCCAGCTCCTCGCTGACGATGCCGCGCTGGCGCTCCTCGGAGGCGAGGATCGCGTTGTACTCGTTGATCTTGGCCTGGAGCTCGTCGTGCTCGGCGACGATCTTCTGGCGCTCCAGAGCGGCGAGCCGGCGCAGCTGCATCTCGAGGATGGCGTTGGCCTGGATCTCGTCGATCTGGAGCAGGCCCATCAGGCCCTCGCGCGCGACCTCGACGGTGTCGCTGCGGCGGATGAGCGCGATGACCTCGTCGATCGCGTCGAGCGCCTTGAGCAGACCGCGCAGGATGTGCGCCCGCTCCTCCGCCTTGCGCAGGCGGAACTTCGTCCGGCGGACGATGACCTCGATCTGGTGCGTCACCCAGTGGCGGATGAACGCGTCCAGCGAGAGGGTGCGCGGCACACCGTCGACGAGCGCCAGCATGTTCGCGCCGAAGTTCGTCTGGAGGTCCGTGTGCTTGTACAGGTTGTTGAGCACGACCTTGGCGACGGCGTCGCGCTTGAGCACGATCACGAGCCGCTGGCCGGTCCGGGACGAGGTCTCGTCGCGGACGTCGGCGATGCCGCCGATCTTGCCGTCCTTGACGAGGTCGGCGATCTTCTGCGCGAGGTTGTCCGGGTTGGTCTGGTACGGAAGCTCCGTGACCACCAGGCACTGGCGGTTCTGGATCTCCTCGACCTCGACGACCGCGCGCATCGTGATGGAGCCACGGCCGGTGCGGTACGCCTCCTCGATGCCCTTGCGGCCCACGACCAGCGCACCGGTCGGGAAGTCCGGGCCCTTGATCCGCTCGATGAGCGCGTCGAGCAGCTCCTCGTGCGTGGCCTCGGGGTGCTCCAGCGCCCACTGGGCGCCGGCCGCGACCTCGCGGAGGTTGTGCGGCGGGATGTTGGTCGCCATGCCGACCGCGATACCGGCGCTGCCGTTGACCAGCAGGTTCGGGAAGCGGGCCGGCAGGACCGTCGGCTCCTGGTTGCGGCCGTCGTAGTTGTCCTGGAAGTCGACGGTCTCCTCGTCGATGTCCCGGAGCATCTCCATCGACTGCGGCATCATCTTGCACTCGGTGTACCGCATGGCGGCGGCCGGGTCGTTGCCCGGGGAACCGAAGTTGCCGTTGGAGTCGACGAGCGGCATCCGCATCGACCACGGCTGGGCCAGGCGGACCAGGGCGTCGTAGATGGAGGAGTCGCCGTGCGGGTGGTACGTACCCATGACGTCACCGACGACGCGGGCGCACTTGTAGAAGCCCTTCTCGGGCCGGTAGCCGCCGTCGTACATCGCGTACAGCACACGCCGGTGGACGGGCTTGAGGCCGTCCCGCACGTCGGGCAGCGCTCGCGAGACGATGACGGACATCGCGTAGTCGAGGTACGAGCGCTGCATCTCGGTCTCGAGCCCGACGGGCTCGATCCGCAGCACCGGCTCTTCTTCTTCGGTCGTGACAGGGGGGTTCTCGTCGGCCATTGCTGGTCGTCAGTCCTTTCGTACGGTCAGCTGAGACCGACTCAGATGTCGAGGAAGCGAACGTCCTTGGCGTTGCGCTGGATGAAGGAGCGCCGGGCCTCGACGTCCTCGCCCATCAGCACCGAGAACAGGTCGTCGGCCTGGGCCGCGTCGTCCAGCGTGACCTGGCCGAGCACACGGTGGTCCTGGTCCATCGTGGTGATGCGCAGCTCTTCGGCGTTCATCTCGCCCAGACCCTTGAAGCGCTGGATCGAGTCCTCGCGGATCCGCTTGCCGTTCTGCTTGCCCAGCTCGACGAGCGCGTCCCGCTCACGGTCCGAGTACGCGTACTCGAAGTCGTCCCGGCCCCACTTGATCTTGTAGAGCGGCGGGCGGGAGAGGTAGACGTGACCGGCCTCGACCAGCGGGCGCATGAAGCGGAAGAGGAACGTCAGGAGCAGGGTGTTGATGTGCTGGCCGTCGACGTCGGCGTCCGCCATCAGAATGATCTTGTGATAGCGGAGCTTCTCGATGTCGAAGTCCTCGTGGACCCCGGTGCCGAAGGCCGAGATCAGCGCCTGGACCTCGGTGTTCTGCAGGATCTTGTCGATCCGCGCCTTCTCGACGTTCAGGATCTTGCCGCGGATGGGCAGGATGGCCTGGTACATCGGGTTGCGGCCGGACTTGGCCGAGCCGCCGGCGGAGTCACCCTCGACGATGAAGATCTCGCACTTGGTGGGGTCGTTCGACTGGCAGTCGCTCAGCTTGCCGGGCAGGGACGCCGACTCCAGCAGGCCCTTGCGACGGGTCAGGTCACGGGCCTTGCGGGCCGCCACGCGCGCGGTGGCCGCCTGGATCGACTTGCGGATGATGTCCGCGGCCTCGACGGGGTTGCGGTCGAACCAGTCGTTCAGGTGCTCGTGGACGATCTTCTGGACGAAGGTCTTGGCCTCGGTGTTGCCCAGCTTCGTCTTCGTCTGGCCCTCGAACTGCGGCTCGCCCAGCTTGACGGAGATGATCGCCGTCAGGCCCTCGCGGATGTCCTCACCGGTGAGGTTGTCGTCCTTCTCGCGCAGCAGCTTCTTGTCGCGCGCGTACCGGTTCACCAGGCCCGTGAGCGCGGCGCGGAAACCCTCTTCGTGCGTACCGCCCTCGTGGGTGTGGATGGTGTTGGCGAAGGAGTACACGCCCTCGGTGTACTGCGAGTTCCACTGCATCGCGATCTCGACCGAGAGCATGCGCTCCTTGTCCTCGGCCTCGACGTCGATGACGGTGGGGTGGATCAGCTCGCCCTTGCGGGAGTTGAGGTACTTCACGAAGTCGACGATGCCGCCTTCGTAGTGGTACTCCACCGTGCGCGCGACGGGCTCCGCCGCCTCCGCGTCCGGGTCGTCGGCGCCGACCGTGGCCTTCGCGGACTCGCGCTCGTCCGTCAGCGTCAGGGTGAGGCCCTTGTTGAGGAAGGCCATCTCCTGGAAACGGCGCGCGAGCGTCTCGAAGGAGTACTCGGTGGTCTCGAAGACGTCGGGGTCGGCCCAGAACGTCACGGTGGTGCCGGAGTCCTCGACCTCCTCGTGGCGGGCGAGCGGCGCGGTGGGGACGCCGAGCTTGTAGTCCTGCGTCCAGCGGTGGCCGTCGCGCTTGATGTCCACGGAGAGCCGGGTGGAGAGGGCGTTGACGACGGAGACGCCGACGCCGTGCAGACCACCGGAGACGGCGTAGCCGCCGCCTCCGAACTTGCCGCCCGCGTGCAGGACGGTGAGCACGACCTCGACGGCCGGCTTCTTCTCGACGGGGTGCATGTCCACCGGGATGCCGCGGCCGTTGTCGACGACGCGTACACCGCCGTCGGCCAGGATCGTGACGTCGATGGTGTCCGCGTGGCCGGCCAGGGCCTCGTCGACGGAGTTGTCGACGACCTCTTGCACGAGGTGGTGGAGTCCGCGCTCACCGGTCGAGCCGATGTACATGCCAGGTCGCTTGCGGACCGCGTCCAGACCCTCGAGGACGGTGATGGCGCTGGCGTCGTACGACGCGGGCTTGGCGGACGGAGTGTTCTCGTTGGGGTTGCCGGAATCGGCCACGAAGCGCCCTTTCTGGCACAGCACAGGCCGTTCTCCGGGCATACGGGAGCGGCTGCGTCGTTCGACATGTTCCGCAGGGTGGCGGGATCTTCTATCAGTCTACCGGTAGCGCTGACACGAATGGGGGTTTGCCGGTACCTGCGTCCGCATGTGCCGCCCTGGGCGGGAGCGAGACGACTCCCCATATCCGGACGGGGGCTCCAAAGGGCTCTGACGGCCACCCAGCGCTTCGGGCAGTGACCGGTTGTGGGCAACCGATACGGGAGGTGGATCGGTGGGGGTGGCGGGGGCCTCGGGAGGCCTGGGGCGCGTGGGGAGGGCTGCGGATGCGGGGGGCCGGGGGCACTCGGGGCAGGGGCCTCGGGTCGGGGATTCCGGGCCGAGGGGCGGGGGGAGCCGGAGGGTGCCGGGCTGGAGGGATGGAGGGCTGGGATGGGGAGCTGGGGAGCTGGGGGGGCCGCGGGGCCGGGCTGGGGGCCGCGATCGCGCTACAGGCACCACGCCCGCACCTCGCGCCCCACGGGCGCCAGGCCCCCTAGCCGTACGTGTCGCCCGGCCCCACGGAGCCCGGCGCCCTGAGCGGCCCGTACCCCTTGCGGGGGCCTCCCGGGCCCAGCACCTTGATCACCCGGACCGTCCCGTGGCCGAGGTCCTCGTTCAGCCGGGCCACCAGCCTCGGCGCCAGCAGCCGCAGCTGCGTCGCCCACGCCGTCGAGTCGCACTGCACGGTGAGCACCCGCTCCTCCGGGGCGTCGTCGTACTTCAGCGGCTCGCAGTGCTTGGCCAGGTCCTCGCCCACGATCTGCGGCCAGCGGCCCATGACCCCGCCCACCGCCGCCGGCGCCTCCCAGCCGCGTTCGGTGATCAGCCGGTTGATCGCGGAGCCGAGCGCCATCGGGTCCCGCCCGTCGGCGTGCGCGCCGGACCGCAGCCCGCCGCCCCGCCGCGCCTGCTTCTTCTGCTGGGCGGCCGCCCCTCGCGCCTTCGCCTGCTCCTTGGCGGCGCGCAGCGCGACCCGCGCCAGGTCGACGCCCGAGGGCTCCGGAGCCTTCGCTCCGGTCTCCGGGTTCTCGTTCCCGCTCACAGCCGCTCCACCACGCCTTCCGCGACCCCGTACCGCGCCCCGGCCAGCACCCCCGGCACGTCGTCGTCCACCGCCGCCGTCACCAGGACCTGCTCGCCGGGTGCCACCAGCTCCGCGAGCCGCTCCCGGCGCCGCGCGTCCAGCTCGGCGAAGACGTCGTCGAGCACCAGGACCGGCTCGTTGCCCTCCGCCCGCAGCAGGTCGTACGAGGCGAGGCGCAACGACAGCGCGTACGACCAGGACTCCCCGTGGCTCGCGTACCCCTTGGCCGGCAGGTCGCCGAGCTTGAGGAGCAGCTCGTCGCGGTGCGGGCCGACGAGCGTGACACCGCGCTCGATCTCCTGCTTCCTGACCTCGGCGAGCGCCGCGATCATCTGCTCGTACAGCTCCTCGCGGGTGTGCCCGGGGCCGGGCGCGGACGGGCGGTACTCCAACAGAATCGGTCCGCCGCCGGGCGCCAGCTGCTCGTACGCCTTGTCGGCGAGCGGCTGGAGCACACCGATCAGGTCCAGGCGCTGGGCCAGCAGCTCGGCTCCCGCGCGCGCGAGGTGCTGGTCCCACACCTCAAGCGTCGACAGGTCCATGCCACGGCTCCCGTGTCGGCGGGCCATGGCGGCGGACTTCAGGAGCGTGTTGCGCTGCTTGAGCACCCGCTCGTAGTCGGAGCGCACGCCGGCCATGCGCGGCGCACGCGCCGTGATCAGCTCGTCGAGGAAGCGCCGGCGCTCCCCGGGGTCGCCCTTCACCAGGGCCAGGTCCTCCGGCGCGAACAGCACGGTGCGTACGATCCCCAGCACGTCACGGGGCCTGACCTGCGAGGACCTGTTGATGCGGGCGCGGTTGGCCCGTCCGGGGTTGAGTTCGAGCTCGACCAGCTGCGAGCGCTCGCCCTGGGTGACGGCGGCGCGGATGATCGCCCGGTCCGCCCCCATCCGTACGAGAGGCGCGTCGGAGGCGACGCGGTGGCTGCCCAGGGTCGCGAGGTACCCCACGGCCTCGACGAGGTTCGTCTTGCCCTGGCCGTTCGCCCCCACGAAAGCGGTGACGCCCGGGTCGAGCGGAACCTCGACCCGGGCGTAGGAGCGGAAGTCGGCCAGCGACAGATGCGTGACGTGCATGGTGTGCGCCGACCTTCCCCGGCTGCCGTGCACCGCCGGGTGCACAGCCTGTGGATTACTTCTTGGACTCGACCGCGTGACCGCCGAACTGGTTGCGCAGCGCGGCGATCATCTTCATCTGCGGGGAGTCGTCCTGACGGGACGCGAACCGCGCGAACAGCGACGCGGTGATCGCCGGCAGCGGCACGGCGTTGTCGATGGCCGCCTCGACGGTCCACCGGCCCTCGCCGGAGTCCTGCGCGAAGCCGCGGAGCTGCTCCAGGTGCTCGTCCTCGTCCAGCGCGTTGACGGCGAGGTCCAGCAGCCAGGAACGGATGACCGTGCCCTCCTGCCAGGAGCGGAAGACCTCGCGCACGTCGGTGACGGAGTCGACCTTCTCCAGGAGCTCCCAGCCCTCGGCGTACGCCTGCATCATGGCGTACTCGATGCCGTTGTGGACCATCTTGGCGAAGTGGCCGGCGCCGACCTTGCCGGCGTGGACGGAGCCGAACTCGCCCTCGGGCTTGAGCGCGTCGAAGATCGGCTGGACCTTCGCCACGTTCTCGGCGGCGCCGCCGTACATCAGGGCGTAGCCGTTCTCCAGGCCCCACACGCCGCCGGAGACGCCGCAGTCGACGAAGCCGATGCCCTTGGCGGCGAGCTCCTCGGCGTGCTTCTCGTCGTCGGTCCAGCGGGAGTTGCCGCCGTCCACGACGATGTCGCCGGGGGAGAGCAGCTCGCCCAGCTCGTCGATGGTGGACTGGGTCGCGGCACCGGCCGGGACCATCACCCACACGACCCGCGGACCCTTGAGCTTGCCCACAAGCTCTTCCAGGCTGTGGACATCGGCGAGGTCCGGGTTGCGGTCGTATCCGATGACGGTGTGGCCTGCGCGGCGGATGCGCTCGCGCATGTTGCCGCCCATCTTGCCGAGACCGACGAGACCGAGCTCCATCAGAGATTCCTTAAGCGTCGTGTGCGGTTCGTACCCGGGTCCGAGCCTACGCCCGGACCCCGTTGCACACCTGTGGGGTCGGCCGCTCAGTCGACGCCCGTCAGCCCGACAGACGCACCGGCATGATCAGGTACTTGTACGCCTCGTCCGCCTCCGCGTCGACCGCGGGCCGGCCGCTCAGGAGCGCGGGCTTGGTGGAGGTCGTGAAGGAGAGCTGGGCGACCGGGGAGTCGATCGCGCTCAGGCCGTCGAGCAGGAACGTCGGGTTGAAGGCGATCGAGATGTCGTCGCCCTCCAGCTGCGCGTCCACGCGCTCCACAGCCTGTGCGTCGTCGCTGGAACCGGCCTCCAGGATCAGCACACCCTGCTCGAAGCTGAGCCGCACCGGGGTGTTGCGCTCGGCCACCAGGGCCACGCGCTTGACGGCCTCGACGAACGGGGCGGTCTCGATCACCGCGATCGAGTTGAACTCGGTCGGGAAGAGCGTCCGGTACTTCGGCAGGTCGCCTTCGAGGAGCCGGGTGGTGGTGCGGCGGCCCGCGCCCTCGAAACCGATGAGGCCCTCGCCCTTGCCGGAGCCGGAGAGCGCCAGCGTGACGGTGTCCCCGCTGGTGAGCGCCTTGGCGGTGTCCAGGAGGGTCTTGGCGGGCACCAGGGCGACGGCGGAGGCGTCCGGGGACTCCGGCTTCCACAGGAACTCGCGGACCGCGAAGCGGTAGCGGTCGGTGGAGGCCAGGGTGACCGTGTCGCCCTCGATCTCGATGCGCACACCGGTGAGGACGGGCAGCGTGTCGTCGCGGCCCGCTGCGATGGCGACCTGGGCGGCGGCCGAGGCGAAGACCTCACCCGGGACCGTGCCGGTGGCGGTGGGCATCTCGGGCAGCGCCGGGTACTCCTCCACAGGCAGAGTGTGGAGGGTGAAGCGGGAGGAGCCGCAGACCACGGTCGCCCGTACACCGTCTGTGGAAATCTCCACCGGCCGGTTGGGCAGGGCGCGGCAGATGTCGGCGAGCAGGCGGCCGGAGACCAGGACGGTGCCGTCCTCCTCGACCTCGGCCTCGACGGAGACCCGGGCCGAGACCTCGTAGTCGAAGCTGGAGAAGCTCAGCGCGCCGTCCTCGGCCTTCAGCAGAAGGCCCGCGAGAACGGGCGCCGGCGGACGGGCCGGAAGGCTGCGGGCCACCCAGGCCACCGCCTCCGCGAGTACATCGCGCTCCACCCGGATCTTCACCGGAACCGCCTCCTGCTGTTGCTGGCTCTTCGTCGACTGCGGGAACCAGTCTGACGCACGCCACCGACACTCGGTGCGGCTCGGGGTCAAGTCGCGACGAGAGGCCGCCAACGGTCCGGGCTCGAGTTGTGCACAGGTCCCACTTCGAAGCGGATTCCGGGCTAACTCTAGGTGGAAGTAGTAGTAGGGCCTGTGGAAACCGTGGATAACCCCGTTTTCGCAGGTCAGCCCCGCTTTTTTGTCCACTGCCCCTGTGGGTGACGTCGGTGGACAACCAGGGTGTTCTGTGGACGCCGGAAAGTTCTGCACACCCGGTACACAGGCGGACCCGACTTCTCCCCAGTGATGTCCCCAGCTTTACCCACGTTCCCCACAGCCCAATCGTCTCCCTTGGTGTGACCGCTTTCACTCGACGCAGTGAGCGGGGGCGTTTCGTTGCCGAACAGTGGACAGCGGTGTGGAGAAGCTGTGGGCAACTGCCGCCTCCCTGTGGGCCGACAGTGGACAACCCGGAGGGGCCCCTGTGGACGAAAGTTTTGTCCACAGGCTGTGGATCAAGGTTGCCAACAAATCCCCAACCGTCTGACCTGGTGTGATGATCTCCCACCCAGCGGGCCTGTGGACACGATTCGGATAACTCGGTGGTCCCCACCCTGTGGACGGAAGATCATCCCGCAATCTGTGGAGAACCGACCGTCCGCCCCCGTTAATCGAACAGCCGGGGTGGCCCGCAGGCGCCGGGAAGACGGGAAGGGCGCCCCGGGAGGTGTCCCGGAGCGCCCTTCGGAGCCGTCCGCCCGTGGGCGGAGGGGGCCTCTCAGCCGTTCTTGATGCGGTTGGTGAGTTCGGTGACCTGGTTGTAGATGGAGCGCCGCTCGGCCATGAGCGCGCGGATCTTCCGGTCCGCGTGCATCACCGTCGTATGGTCGCGGCCGCCGAACTGCGCGCCGATCTTCGGCAGAGACAGGTCCGTGAGCTCACGGCAGAGGTACATCGCGATCTGGCGGGCGGTCACCAGGACGCGACTGCGGGACGAGCCGCAGAGGTCCTCCACGGTGAGACCGAAGTAGTCGGCCGTCGCCGCCATGATCGCGCCGGCGGTGATCTCCGGGGCGGCGTCCTCGCCCCCCGGGATCAGGTCCTTGAGGACGATCTCCGTCAGTCCGAGGTCCACCGGCTGCCGGTTGAGGCTCGCGAACGCCGTGACCCGGATCAGCGCGCCCT
This sequence comes from Streptomyces sp. NPDC036822, assembly GCF_055609145.1. Lineage (NCBI taxonomy): Bacteria > Bacillati > Actinomycetota > Actinomycetes > Kitasatosporales > Streptomycetaceae > Streptomyces > Streptomyces sp. NPDC036822. The sequence goes on along the minus strand of NZ_JBVJPY010000003.1, from coordinate 247,940 downwards.
CCAGCTCACGGATGTTCCGCGAGATCCGGGAGGCGATGAACTCCAGCACCTCCGGCGGGGCGTTGAGCTGTTCCTGCACCGCCTTCTTGCGCAGGATCGCGATACGCGTCTCCAGCTCCGGCGGCTGCACGTCCGTGGTGAGCCCCCACTCGAACCGGTTGCGCAGCCGGTCCTCCAGGGTCATCAGCTGCTTGGGCGGCCGGTCCGAGGAGAGGACGATCTGCTTGTTCGCGTTGTGGAGGGTGTTGAAGGTGTGGAAGAACTCCTCCTGCGTCGACTCCTTGCTCGCGAGGAACTGGATGTCGTCGACCAGAAGGATGTCCACATCGCGGTAACGCTTGCGGAAGGTGTCGCCCTTGCCGTCGCGGATCGAGTTGATGAACTCGTTGGTGAACTCCTCCGAGCTCACGTACCGCACGCGCGTGCCGGGATAGAGGCTCCGCGCGTAGTGCCCGATCGCGTGCAGCAGGTGGGTCTTGCCGAGACCCGACTCCCCGTAGATGAAGAGGGGGTTGTACGCCTTCGCCGGCGCCTCGGCCACGGCGACGGCGGCCGCGTGCGCGAAGCGGTTCGACGAACCGATGACGAAGGTGTCGAACAGGTACTTGGGGTTGAGACGCGCGTGCTGCTCGCCGGGGGCGCCCGACGGGCCCTGCCCGGACGAGGAGCCGGGGCGCCCGACGCCGGGACCGCCGCCTCCGGGACCCGCCACCGGACCGCCGGGACGGGGTCCCTGGCCGCCGCCCGGCCCCTGCCGCTCGGGAAGATCGGCGCGCTCGGGCCGCTGCGGCTGTTCGTACGCCGACGGGCGCTCGTCGTAGCGCGGCTGCTGGGACTGGGGGTGGCGGGGCCCGGCGTACGGGTCGCGCTCCTGGTAGCCGCCGAGCCGGGGCTGCTGCCAGGAGAGGTCCTCCTGGGTACGCGGCCAGGCGCCCGGGTCGGGGCGCTGCTGCTGGTAGTCCGGGTAGGCGGGGCGGGCGGTCGGCAGCCCGTCGTCGTGCGCCGGCCGGTGCCCGTACTCGTCGTACTTCTCGTACGCGTCCGCGGGCGGCCGCTCGTCGTAGCGCCCCTGCTGCGGGGACTGCTGGTGCTGCTGGTGCTGCTGCGGGTGGATCGGCGGCGCGGGGGGCGTCGGCTCGCCCACGGAGTCGTCGACGGTGATCGCGATCCGGATGGGCCGGCCGCACTCACGGCTCAGTGTCTCGCTGATCAGCGGCGCCAGACGTCCTTCGAGGACCCGCTTGCCCCATTCGTTGGGGACGGCGAGGAGTGCGGTGTCGGCCACCAGTGCGAGAGGCTGGCAGCGCTCGATCCACTGCTTGTCCTTGGGCTCGATGCCCTGCTGGCCTTCTCTGAGGAGGTGCTCCAGCACGCGTGGCCACACTGCGGCAAGATCGGCAGGTACGTCAGCCACAGGGCACGCTTCCTCGCAGGTCCCACGAATGTGTGGTTCTCGGGACGGTGGGTCGATGTCCGTCAGGACAGGTAAGGACAGAACGGAAAAACATCTAGGGGTCCAGCCACGGTAGTCGCGGCGGCTGACGTGGTTCAAGTTGTTGTCCACAGCCTGTGCACAATGGACCCCGGCGATCGGCCGGTTTGACCGGATGGCGTAGCCGCGCGTACCGTAACCAGGTCGAGTTGTCGATGGCTGCTGCCGCCTGCCTCCGATGGGCAAAGATCACGGTCAGTGATCGTGAAGCGGTGCACTCGGGCGTATTGCGAGCTACTCGTGGGCGCACGGTGACAGCCAGGCGATGTCCCGCCACCACACACATCATTTCTGGAGCCCCCGAGTGAGCAAGCGCACCTTCCAGCCGAACAACCGTCGTCGCGCGAAGACCCACGGCTTCCGCCTGCGCATGCGCACGCGTGCCGGTCGCGCCATCCTGGCGAACCGCCGTGCCAAGGGTCGCTCGAGCCTGTCCGCCTGATCCGCGTAAAAAAACAGGTCATGACGTGCTGCCTACCGAGAATCGGCTGAGGCGGCGCGAGGACTTCGCAACCGCGGTACGCCGAGGGCGCCGGGCCGGTCGCCCGCTCCTCGTCGTCCACCTGAGCAGCGGTGCAACGGACCCGCACGCGCCTGGGGAGAGCGCTCCCCCGACGCGTGCGGGTTTCGTCGTGAGCAAGGCCGTGGGCGGTGCCGTCGTACGCAACCAGGTGAAGCGACGACTGCGCCATCTCGTCCGCGAACGGCTGTCCGAGCTGCCCCCCGGTAGCCTGGTGGTCGTACGGGCGTTGCCCGGAGCCGGCGACGCCGATCACGCACAGCTGGCCCGAGACCTGGAAGCCGCACTTCAGCGGCTCCTGGGAGGGGGCACGCGATGAAGTACCCGCTGCTGGCTCTCATCAAGCTGTACCAGTGGACGATCAGCCCGCTCCTCGGGCCCGTCTGCCGGTACTACCCGTCGTGTTCCCGCTATGGATTCACGGCCATCGACCGGCATGGCGCGATCAAGGGCACTGCCCTGACCGCCTGGCGCATCCTGCGGTGCAATCCGTGGTCGCCCGGCGGCGTGGACCACGTGCCTCCGCGCAAGCGTCCTCGCTGGCACGAAATGCTGCGGAACGCACTGCGCGGCGACAAGGGCGGGTCCACCGCCGAGACGAGCCCGGCCGCAGAGACCTCGCCCAATGCTCAAGGAGCCTGATTAGTGGACACGATTGCCAGTTTTTTCAGCTTCATCACCACACCTGTCTCATGGGTGATCGTCCAGTTCCACACCTTGTACGGGGCGATCTTCGGCCCTGACACGGGCTGGGCCTGGGGTCTGTCCATCGTGTCCCTGGTGGTGCTGATCCGGATCTGTCTGATCCCGCTGTTCGTCAAGCAGATCAAGTCGACCCGGAACATGCAGGCGCTCCAGCCGAAGATGAAGGCGATCCAGGAGCGCTACAAGAGCGACAAGCAGCGTCAGTCCGAAGAGATGATGAAGCTGTACAAGGAGACGGGCACCAACCCGCTCTCCTCGTGCCTGCCCATCCTGGCCCAGTCGCCGTTCTTCTTCGCTCTGTACCACGTGCTGTCCAGCATCGCCTCGGGCAAGACGATCGGTGTCATCGACCAGCCGCTGCTGGAGAGCGCCCGTCAGGCGCACATCTTCGGCGCCCCGCTGGCCGCCACCTTCACCGACAGCGCCGAGAAGGTCGCCTCCCTCGACGCCTCGATCACGTCGGTCCGCATCGTCACCGCGATCATGATCATCCTGATGTCGGCGTCGCAGTTCTACACGCAGCGCCAGCTGATGATGAAGAACGTCGACCTCTCGGTGAAGACGCCGTACATGCAGCAGCAGAAGATGCTCATGTACATCTTCCCGGTGATCTTCGCCGTCATGGGCATCAACTTCCCCGTCGGTGTCCTCGTCTACTGGCTGACCACGAACGTGTGGACCATGGGTCAGCAGATGTACGTGATCAGCCAGAACCCGACGCCGGGCAGCAAGGCGCAGGACTCCTACCTCCAGCGGCTGCTGAAGAGCGTGACCTCGCACGGTGAGGTCCGGGGTCGTCGCCGGAAGAACATCGTCAAGGCCATCGTCGCCAAGGGCAGCGACCGCAACGAGAACGAGCGCCGCTTCTTCGCGGGCCTGGCCAAGGCCGGCTTCGCCGCCCAGGCCGACGGCACCGTGATCAAGAGCGACACCGTCGCGGCCGAGGCCGAGGGTGGCGCCGCCGCCAAGCGGCAGCAGCCCAAGCGCCAGACCAAGGCGCAGCGCCAGGCGGCCCTGGGTCAGACCGCCGCTGCGAAGAGCGCCGAGGACGCCGCCGGCTCCCCGGCCGGCGCCGAGGAGCCCAAGACCTCGCTGGAGAAGAAGCCGGAGGGTCCGGCCACCGACGCGGCGAAGGACACGGCGCCGGGCGACAAGCCCGCGCGCCCGAGCCGCGCCACTTCCGGTGCCACCCGCCAGGCAAAGTCCGGTCAGCGCAAGGGCCAGCAGCGGCCCAAGCACCCGTCGTCCAAGAAGTAGAAGGAGTCGATCCGTGACGGAAGGCACCACCTCCGCCGCCGCTGAGGGTGGCGACACCCTGACCCGCCTGGAGCAGGAGGGCGAGATCGCGGCCGACTACCTCGAGGGTCTCCTCGACATCGCCGATCTCGACGGCGACATCGACATGGACGTCGAGGCCGACCGGGCCGCGGTCTCGATCATCAGCGACTCGAGCAGCCGCGAGCTGCAGAAGCTCGTGGGCCGCGACGGCGAGGTGCTGGAGGCTCTCCAGGAGCTGACCCGCCTGGCCGTGCACCGGGAGACCGGCGACCGCAGCCGTCTGATGCTCGACATCGCCGGCTTCCGCGCCCAGAAGCGCACGGAGCTCGCGGAGATCGGCGCAAAGGCCGCGGCCGAGGCGACGTCCACGGGTGCTCCGGTCAAGCTGGACCCGATGACGCCGTTCGAGCGCAAGGTCGTCCACGACGCGGTCGCCGCCGCCGGTCTGCGGAGTGAGTCCGAGGGCGAGGAGCCGCAGCGCTTCGTCGTCGTTCTCCCTGCCTGACCCCTCCTCGCAGTGTCGGCCCCGTCTGTTCGCAGGCGGGGCCGATCTTTGTCAGCCTGATAGTCAGCCATCAGAGTGCGCTCGCACCTATGCGTGCGGTACGGAAGGACGGTTCCCCGTGACGGAGGCAGCGGAGCTTCCCCCCGCGCCTGAGCAGGCGCGGACGGTATTCGGTGAGTACTACGCGGAGGCCGTCCGGTACGCGGAGCTTCTCGCGGACGCGGGCGTCAAGCGAGGGCTGATCGGTCCTCGTGAGGTCCCCCGCCTCTGGGAGCGCCACCTGCTGAACTGCGCGGTACTCTCCGAGGTGGTCCCTGAGGGCGTCACCGTCTGCGATGTTGGCTCGGGCGCCGGGCTTCCCGGTATCCCCCTGGCTCTGGTCCGGCCTGATCTGAAGATCACGCTCCTGGAGCCGCTGCTGCGCCGTACCAACTTCCTCCAAGAAGTCGTGGAGCTGCTGGGTCTCGACCATGTGACGGTCGTCCGCGGCCGAGCCGAAGAGGTTCTGGGGAAGCTCCCGCCCGTGCACGTGGTGACGGCCCGCGCCGTGGCCCCGCTCGACAGGTTGGCCGGCTGGGGCGTTCCCCTGCTGCGTCCGTACGGAGAGATGCTGGCCCTCAAGGGCGACACCGCCGAGGAGGAGATCAACGGTGCCCGCGCCGCGCTCTCCAAGCTCGGCGTGGTGGAGACCTCGGTGCTCCAGGTCGGCGAGGGAATCGTGGATCCCCTGTCGACCGTCGTGCGCGTAGAGGTCGGGGAGAGCCCGGGCGGTGTGCGGTTCGCCGCCAAGCGGGCCAAGGCGGCCCGTCCGAGCCGTACCCGTCGGCGCCGCTGAGCCGTCAACGCGGCGCAACTGATCCGTAAAAGCTGCCATACGTACGTATTTCGGAGTGTCGAGCGGTCCTGGGTCGACAGCGCGTGCATCGTGTTTCACGTGAAACGTCGCTCACTGCTGCAGGGGATCATCAGCCGCGGCCGCGCGGCTGCCACGCCCCGGGACCGCAAGCCGTCCGTGAAGCCCCCCGCGAGGGTGAGGGGATTGTCCACAGAGGTGGAATCCTCCACAGAACCACGGGCCTCGCTGGTTCACGACCCCGAATGCATGGCAGGCTCTATTCATCGCGAGCCTGAAGCCGAGGAGAGTGAATCCTTGCGGTCCAACGCCAACATCGCGGGACCGATGACCGATCCGGTCCCCGGTCCCCGAACCGAATCGGTGGGGGAGGATGTTTCACGTGAAACACCGCCCCCGATGGACGACACCCCCATTGGTCGCGCTGCCCAGCTGGCAGTAGAGGCGCTGGGGCGTGCCGGTGAGGGCCTCCCTCGGCCTGCCCAGACACGCGTGATGGTGGTCGCCAACCAGAAGGGCGGAGTCGGGAAGACGACCACGACGGTCAACCTCGCCGCTTCGCTGGCGCTGCACGGCGCCCGGGTGCTGGTGATCGACCTCGACCCCCAGGGCAATGCTTCAACCGCTCTGGGCATCGACCACCATGCCGAAGTCCCCTCGATCTATGACGTCCTGGTGGAGAGCAAGCCGCTCTCCGACGTGGTGCAACCCGTCCAGGACGTCGAAGGCCTCTTCTGTGCTCCAGCCACCATCGATCTCGCCGGTGCGGAGATCGAGCTGGTGTCGCTGGTAGCGCGGGAGAGTCGACTGCAGCGAGCGATCCAGGCGTATGAGCAGCCGCTGGATTACATCCTGATCGACTGCCCGCCGTCACTCGGTCTGCTGACCGTCAACGCCATGGTGGCGGGCGCCGAGGTGCTCATCCCCATCCAGTGCGAGTACTACGCGCTGGAAGGGTTGGGGCAGCTCCTGAAGAACGTCGACCTGGTGCGGGGGCATCTCAACCCCACGCTCCATGTCTCGACGATTCTGCTCACCATGTACGACGGCCGGACGAGGCTCGCCTCTCAGGTCGCCGACGAGGTGCGCACCCACTTCGGCGAGGAGGTGCTGCGGACCAGCATTCCGAGGTCGGTACGCATCTCCGAAGCACCGAGCTACGGGCAGACCGTGCTCACCTACGACCCGGGCTCCAGTGGTTCGCTGTCGTACCTCGAGGCGGCCCGTGAGATCGCCCTGCGGGGAGTCGGGCTCCAGTACGACGCCCAGCAGGCTCATGCGGGTCACCAGAACAGCCAGCGAAACATGTCGGAGGGTATCCAGTGAGCGAGCGACGTAGAGGATTGGGGCGTGGGCTCGGTGCGCTGATCCCCGCTGCTCCCCAGGAGCGGCAGGCGCCGACTGTCGGTGCGGGATCGGTAGCGGCCTCCGCGGGGGCCATCCCGCCCATGTCGTCCGAGCGAGGGGTGGCCGCCGCGAAGGTGGCGACCCTTCCGCAGAGCCCTCAGTCGCCGGATTCGGTGGTGTCGACGGCGGAGCCCGAGCCGGTCGCCGAGGTGGACTCCCCCGCCGGGGCTCACTTCGCCGAGCTGCCGCTCGACTTCATCACCCCCAACCCGCGGCAGCCTCGTGAGGTCTTCGACGAGGACGCGCTGGCGGAGCTGGTCACCTCCATCAAGGAGGTCGGTCTGCTACAGCCCGTCGTCGTACGGCAGCTCGGGGCCGAGCGCTACGAACTGATCATGGGTGAGCGTCGCTGGAGGGCCTGCCGTGAGGCCGGCCTGGAGCGCATCCCCGCGATCGTGCGGGCCACGGACGACGAGAAGCTTCTCCTGGACGCGCTTCTGGAGAACCTTCACCGGGCGCAGCTGAACCCTCTGGAGGAGGCTGCCGCGTACGACCAGCTCCTCAAGGACTTCAACTGCACCCATGACCAGTTGGCCGACCGGATCGGCCGCTCCCGGCCCCAGGTCTCCAACACGCTGCGTCTGCTGAGGCTCTCGCCTCCGGTTCAGCGGCGGGTCGCCGCCGGTGTTCTCTCGGCCGGCCACGCCCGCGCCCTGCTTTCGGTGGACGACCCGGAGACGCAGGACAAGCTGGCGTACCGGATCGTGGCCGAAGGGCTCTCCGTGCGTGCCGTTGAGGAGATCGTCACCCTGATGGGTTCCGAGCCCACCTCCACGACCAAGCCCAAGGGGCCGCGGGCAGGGGCTCGTGTCTCCCCGGCGCTCACGGACCTGGCCGCCCGGCTCTCGGACCGCTTCGAGACGCGGGTGAAGGTCGATCTCGGTCAGAAGAAGGGGAAGATCGTCGTCGAGTTCGCCTCGGTGGACGACCTCGACCGGATCCTGTCGACCCTGGCTCCTGGTGAGGGTCGCGTTCTGGACCAGGTTCATGCCGAGCAGGGCGAGGAAGACGCCGAGGGCTGATCCGTCCTGCTGCTTGTCCCCAGCTGCTTGTCTCCAGGGCGGGCCGTATTCCGGTGCAGACCGGAACACGGCCCGCCCTTTGCCTGCCGACGGTATCGCCCTGATCGCCCCATCGATACGATTCTGAGAGGGGCGTATCCGTCTGCGTTGGCCGAGGGAAGCGAGGAATCGCCGTGGGGCGTCGGCTCGTACCGCTCACGCTGGACAACCTGCCGGACCTCCCCCAGCGGTGTCGCTCCTGTGTGTTCTGGGAGCTCGACCCCGTGAGTGGCGAGGCCGCGGTGAAGTCGGGCAGACCGGAGCTGGAGAAGGAAGCCTGGATCTCATCCGTTCTCCTGGAGTGGGGATCCTGCGGCCGGGTCGTCTACGTCGACGATGTCCCCGTCGGCTTCGTCCTGTACGCGCCTCCCGCTTACGTACCGCGCTCCATGGCGTTCCCCACGAGCCCGGTCTCGGCAGACTCGGTGCAGCTGATGACTGCCTGGATCATGCCGGGCTACCAGGGGCAGGGACTAGGGCGGACGATGGTGCAGACCGTCGCGAAGGACTTGCTGCGGCGCGGCTTCAAGGCCATTGAGGCGTTCGGCGACGCCCGGTGGAAGGAACCGGCCTGTGTCCTGCCGGCGGATCACCTTCTCGCGGTGGGCTTCAAGACCGTGCGGCCGCATCCGGCCCATCCGCGTCTGCGGCTGGAGCTGAGGACGACGCTCTCCTGGAAGGAGGACGTCGAGATGGCACTGGACCGGCTCCTCGGCGCGGTACAGAAGGAGCCGGCGCTCCGCCCCCTCTAGTGTCCGGCTCGGCGCTCCCTGAGGAAGCGATGCGCGGTGACGACGACGACGGCCCGCCCCCTCGTGGGGGCGGGCCGTTCGTGTTTCACGTGAAACGAGAGGCGTCAGGCCTTGGTGGCCTCGTCGGAGACGAACTCCTCCAGGTCGCGGAGGATCGCGGCCTTCGGCTTGGCACCGACGATGGTCTTCACGACCTCGCCGTCCTTGTACACGTTCAGCGTCGGAATCGACATGACGCCGTACTTGGCAGCCGTGGCCGGGTTCTCGTCGATGTTCAGCTTCACGATCTCGATCTCACCGTGCTCGGCGGCGATGGCCTCCAGCGACGGGGCGATCTGGCGGCAGGGTCCGCACCAGGCGGCCCAGAAGTCCACCAGGACGGGCTTGTCGCTCTTGAGGACGTCGTCCTCGAAGGAAGCGTCGGTCACGTTCTTCAGGGCGCCGGCCACGGCGACCTCCTTAACTTCGCGGGGTGTGGGGTGGGGAATGCCGGGCGAGGTCAGACCGCCGGGGTCTTCTCCGGCTCGGCGAGCTTCTCGGTGTCGGCGAGGGCGGCCAGGAAGCGCTCGGCGTCGAGCGCGGAGGAGCAGCCCGTACCGGCAGCGGTGATCGCCTGACGGTAGGTGTGGTCGACGACGTCACCGGCACCGAAGACACCGGGCAGGTTCGTCCGCGTCGACGGAGCCTCGACCTTGAGGTAGCCCTCCTCGTCCAGCTCCAGCTGCCCCTTGAACAGCTCGGTACGCGGGTCGTGGCCGACGGCGATGAAGAGACCGGTGACCGGGAGCTCGCTGGTCTCGCCCGTCTTGGTGTTCCGCAAGGTCAGGCCGGAGAGCTTCTGATCACCGTGGATCTCGGCCACCTCGCTGTCCCAGGCGAACTTGATCTTCGGGTCGGCGAAGGCACGCTCCTGCATCGCCTTGGAAGCGCGCAGGGTGTCACGACGGTGGACGATGGTGACGGACTTGGCGAAGCGGGAGAGGAACGTCGCTTCCTCCATGGCGGTGTCGCCGCCGCCGACGACGGCGATGTCCTGGTCCTTGAAGAAGAACCCGTCGCAGGTGGCGCACCAGGAGACACCGCGTCCGGAGAGCGTGTCCTCGTTGGGGAGGCCGAGCTTGCGGTGCTGGGAGCCGGTCGTGACGATGACGGCCTTGGCGCGGTGCACGGTGCCGGCGGTGTCCGTGACGGTCTTGATGTCGCCGGTCAGGTCCACGGCGACGACGTCGTCCGGGATCAGCTCGGCGCCGAAGCGCTCGGCCTGCGCGCGCATGTTGTCCATCAGGTCCGGGCCCATGATGCCGTCACGGAAGCCGGGGAAGTTCTCCACGTCGGTCGTGTTCATCAGGGCGCCACCAGCGGTGACAGCACCTTCGAAGACGAGCGGCTGCAGCGACGCACGCGCCGTGTAGAGCGCTGCGGTGTAACCCGCGGGACCGGAGCCGATGATGATCACATTACGGACGTCGCTCACGGATTTCTTCCTCGTCTCTGAAGACTGCCTACTGCCTACGGGGCGATCGGGTCGGTGACTCTCACCCCACCCAACGGATCCTACGGGGCGAGCATTCCCGAGTTTGCCCCCCGGCGCGGCGGTACGTCAGGAGCGAGGGTAGGACTCCGTCAACAAGAGCTTCGCTTTGCCCTCTCCGGAGCCTTCCGCGCAGGAGGCGTCCAGGACGAAGGCCTCCACCCGAGTGGCGTCGGAGCGGTCAGGCAGGACGAGGAGATAAGCCGGCGTCCCCTCGTACTCGCCCTTCTGGAAGGCGAGGGGCGTGTCCGGCCGATCCGTGCCGGCCTTGACGCACCCGGGGACCGCTTCGGTGATGCCTCGCTTGGGTGTGTTGCCACCCTGGGCGGACATCGACTCGGGGCTGCCGTCCCTGGGCGCCCTGAGGGGGGCGTCCGGCTGAAGGAGTGCCTGGACCCGGGCTTCGACCGGTTCCCCGGCGAAGCGGGCCCCGGCGGTATCGCTGACCGCCGCGTCGCTCTTCGTGTCGCCGGACTCGCCACTGAGAGTCTGGACGCCCCCCTGAGTGAAGAACAGACTCAGACCCAAGGCGGCGGCTCCGATGGCCGCGCCCAGCGCCGCGACCCGGCGCCGACCCGCTTTGCCGGGTCGGCCGGGGCCGGTGGCACCGCGAGGGCGGCCGACCGGCCGGTCCGCACCCGGGGCGAAGGGACGCGCTTCTCGGCGCACGCTCTCTGTTTCACGTGAAACATGACCGTCGAGCTCGGGCGCGGTCGCGTCCAGGAGGGCCTCCGCCGCCAGAGCGGCGTCGATACGGCCGGTGATGTCGGCGGGCATCCGCGGCGGGCCGGGCAGGGTGCCCAGCAGCCCACGGATCTCCTCCAGCGAGGTACGTACGTCCGCACAGAGGGGACAGCCGTCGATATGACGGCGTACGGCCGTGGTGCGGGCGGGGGAGAGAAGCCCCTCGGTGAGGTCGGAGATCTCCGAGACGTCCGGGTGCTGGGTCGTGTCGGTCGAGGAAGTCACGCGCGCCCACCTCCGCCCTTCACAGCTGCCGGACCATTCGGTCCGGTATCCCTTGGCCCCGCCACCGGTGGGACGGATGTCCCCGGCGTCCGGTTCCTTCCCCGCTCGGGACCCTCGTTACCCACCGTCCCGGCCCGCAGATGGGTGAGCATGGGCAGCAGTTTCGCCCGGCCTCGCGCGCACCGGCTTTTCACCGTTCCGGCGGGCACATCGAGGATGCGGGCGGCCTCGGCCACGGGGTATCCCTGCATGTCGACCAGGACGAGAGCCGCTCGCTGGTCCTGCGGGAGCTTGGCCAGCGCTGCCAGCAGCTCCCGGTGCAGATCCTGCCGCTCGGCAGGTGCCTCGGCGGACTCGGCGGGTTCGAGGAGCTGCTCGAAGCGCGCGGTGTCGTCCATAGGGGAGGTCTTGCGGGAGGCGGTTTTGCGGGCGCGGTCGAGGCAGGCGTTCACCGTGATGCGGTGGAGCCAGGTCGTGACGGCCGACTGGCCGCGGAAGGTGTGGGCGGCCCGGAACGCGGAGACGAGGGCGTCCTGGACGGCGTCAGCGGCTTCCTCGCGGTCCCCCAGCGTCCGCAGCGCGACGGCCCACAGGCGATCGCGGTGGCGCCGTACCAGCTCACCGAAGGCGTCCGGTTCCCCGGCCACATGCCGCGCCAGGAGTTCCTGGTCGCTGATGTCGCCGTATATCGCGTCGTCCAACGGTGAGCCCCCTCCCCTTCGGGCGTCAGCTGGTGATCTTGATGTCCGAGATCTTGCCGCGGAAGTTGCCCTCGTTGCTGGCGGGCAGCTCCGTCAGCCAGATCAGAACGTAGCGCGTCGTCACCGGCTTCGGTGCCTTCAGCGTCACCTTGGTGCCGGAGCCGGACGTCTGGGTGGCGAAAGCGCCCGGACTGGTCGGTGCGGTCGTGTCTCCGGCCGGGGCGGTCCGCAGCTCCACGGAGGTGTGCCCCACGAAGGAGACGTCGACCGAGCCGACCTGCTGCGGTGCGCCCAGGTCGAGCACCATGCCCACGCCCTCTTTGAGCCCGCCGAAGTCGGCGCTGTAGTACCCGTCGGTGTTCCAGAAGCTGCTGAGGTCGCCGTCGTAGGCGTTCTTTATGCCCTCCGGCTTCTCCGAGCCGCTGCCGAGCGGGTCGAAGTCGTGTGCTCCGACGATCCGGACGGGCTTGCCCGTCGCGGGTGCCTTCTCGTCCTGGATGTCCTGCGACGGCAGGTCCTTGGGCGTCTCGGTGCCCTTGGTCTGGTCGAGCAGCCGATCTGCGATCTGCCAGCTGCCCAGTCCGAGGGCGGCGATGAGCAGGGCGGAGACGGCCCACTTCAGGGCCCGGCCGGTGCGGCTCTCCAGAGGGGCGGGAGGGATGGCCACCGGCTGGGCGACCGTGATGCCCGGCCGCTGCGGGGGCCGGCCGTACGTGCCCTGCTGGTAGGTGGTGCGCTGGTACTCCGGAGGCGTGGCGAACTCGGGCTCCGGCGGACGGATGCGGGGCATCGCCGCCACGGCCTTGGCGAGTTCGTCCGGCGTGGTGCAGGGCGGCTCCTGGCGCGAGGCCGTGGCGCCGTCATTGGCGAGGGCGCGCATCGCGATCTCGGACAGACCGCGGTGGACCCCGGCCCGCACCTGGTCGGGAGCGAGCAGGCCCACGCCCTTGGGGAGGCCGGAGAGCCCGTGGGCATCGTTGTCGTACGGCCAGCGCTGGGTCAGTGCCGCGTACAGCAGGGCGCCGATCGCCTCGGTGTCGGTCCGCTGGGGGCGTTCGGCGCTGATGCCCCGCAGAGCGGCGTTCACGGCGAGGCCGCGGATGCGGTACTGGCCGGTGGAGCTGCGCAGTACGGCGCTCGGGGTGAGGCGGAGGTGGGCGAGCCCCTCGCGGTGGGCGGCGGCCATCGCCTGGGAGACCTGGCTGACGAGCTGATAGGCGTCGTGCGGCTCCAGCGGGCCCACCGCGAGCAGCGCGGTCAGTTCCGTGGAGTCGGGCAGCCACTCGTGCACCACGTACACGAGGTCGTTCTCCTCGACGGCGTCGAGGACCTGGACGAAACGCGGGTCGCCGAGGAGCGCCGCGGAGCGGGCCGCGGCCAGGACCGAACGGGCCCGCGGGTGGTCCGCGGGCAGGAGGTGCACGCCGACCGCACGACGCAGTTTCTCGTCGACGGCACGCCAACTGCTGAAACCGTCCAGACGGGTGACGCACTCTTCCAGGCGGTAGCGCCTGGCCAGTTTGTGGCCGCTGTGCAGCTCGGGTGTCTCGATGGAGGGCTGTTCGCCGTTCTGCCGATCGTCGGCCTTGTTCTCCGCGTCTTCGGCGGACTTCTCCGCCTGCGCCTGCGCTTTCGCCACCCCGTCGGTCGCGGCCTTGCCCGCCTTGGCGGTCAGCGGGTCGTCACCGCTGTTGTCGGCCACGTCGACGGCAGCCGTGCTACGTTCCGCCACCGTCGTTCCTGCCTCCCCATCCGTTGCGCCACATCCAACAGCCAAGCCAATTGTGCCCACAGTCGGCCGCTATGCACGACACACGGCGGCCGACGATGGTTGTGCGGGACGCCTCTCCTAGCGTCCGAGGCGTCCACGGACCATACCGACCATGGAGTTCAGCTCCGCGATCCGCATGCGCTTGGCCGCCACGAAGAACACACCGAGCAGGACCGCGCCGCCGATGACGAGAGCCACGAGCGAGCCCAGAGCATCCTCGCCCAGGAGCTTCAGAAGCCCGAAGCCGACCGCTCCCGCCACGACCGCGGCGGGCAGCGAAGCCAGACAGAGCCGTGCGTAGGTTCGCATGACATGGGCGCCGTCCAGGTCGCCGCCCAGACGGTTGCGCAGCCGACGCCAGGCGACGCCGACACCGACGGCGTAGGCGAGGCCGTACGAGGCGGCCATGCCGACGACCGCCCACTGGGCCGGCAGCACGAAGTAACAGGCGGCCGAAGCGGCCGCGTTGACGGCGGCGACGATGACCGTGTTGTAGAAGGGCGTCCGCGTGTCCTCGTAGGCGTAGAAGCCGCGCAGCACGACGTACTGGACCGAGTACGGGATCAGGCCGAGGCCGAACGCCATGAGGATGAAGCCCATGCCCTGGGCGGCCTGGATGCCGCTGGAGGCGTACAGCAGGGTGCACATCGGGACGCCGAGGGCCAGGAAGGCGAAGGAGACCGGGACGATCGCGACGGCGGAGTTCCGCAGGCCCTGCGAGATGTCGTCACGGACGGCGCCGGGGTCGTCGTCGTGTGCCGCGCGGGAGATGCGGGGCAGCAGCGCGGCCATGACCGAGACGGTGATGATGGCCTGCGGCATGCCCCAGATCAGCTGGGCGTTGGAGTACGCCAGGAAGCCCGCTCCGCTCTTGCCGGACTCCTCGCCGGCCGCGGTGGCGAGCTGGGTCACGACCAGCACACCGGCCTGGTTGGCCAGGACGAACAGCACGGTCCACTTGGCGAGCTTGACCGTCTTGCCGAGGCCGTGGCCCTTCCAGTCGAAGCGCGGGCGGAACCGGAAGCCCGTCTCGCGGAGGTAGGGGATCATAGCCAGCGCCTGGACGGCCAGACCGAGCAGAGTGCCGATGCCGAGCAGGCGGATGCCGTCCTCCGGGATGGTCTGCACACCCATGTGGGACTCGGCCGAGGTGCCGTAGACCCAGATGAACAGGCCGAAGGTGACGATCATGACGATGTTGTTGAGGACCGGGGTCCACATCATCGCGCCGAACTTGCCGCGTGCGTTGAGGATCTGACCCATCACCACATGCACACCCATGAAGAAGATGGTGGGCAGGCAGTACCGGGCGAAGGTCACGGCGACGCTGTTGGCGGCGGCGTCGTCGGCGATCGTGTTGGACATCAGCCGGATCAGCAGCGGGGCCGCGAAGACTGCGATCGCCACGATCGCGCCGAGGGCCACCATCACGAGGGTCAGCAGGCGGTTGGCGTAGGCCTCGCCGCCGTCCTCGTCGTTCTTCATCGAGCGGACCAGCTGCGGCACGAAGACGGAGTTGAGGCCACCTCCGACGGTGAGGATGTAGATCATCGTCGGCAGGGTGTACGCGATGGTGAAGGTGTCACCGAGCAGGGCGGCGCCCAGGGCACCGGTGATCACGAGGCTGCGGACGAAGCCGGTGAGGCGGGAGACCAGGGTTCCGGCCGCCATCACCGCGCTCGACTTCAGCAGCCCCGAGGCGCGGCCGGACTTCTTCGGGGCGGGGGCGGGCATGGGGTTCGCCTCCGGAGCGGGCGGGGGCACCTGCCCCGGGGCCTGCTGGTCCCGGTAGAGGTGCGCGAAGGCGTCCGGCTCCTCGGGACCGTCCTCGCCGGCCCGGGTGACCAGGTCGTCCACACCGGTGAACTGGACCGTGCGGGCGTCGTCGCCGTAGGGCAGATGGCGGGAGGGACCGTCGGGCTCGGGCGCCGGTGTCTGCGCCCAGACCCTCGGGTCCGGGGCGTACGGGGGCGCGGCCGGCTGCTGGTAGAGCGGCTGTGGCTCCGGGTAGGTGCCCGGTGGCGGCGGGGGGTGCGCGGCGCGGTCGTAGAGCGCCTCGCTCACCGGGTCCTGGGCGGAGAGGTCCTGTGCGCGGTAGGGGTCGTGGGTGTAGGCGTCCTGGACGTACGGGTCCTGGGCATAGGGGTCGGGCTGCTCGGGAGGCGGAACCGGCGCCTGGCCGGGGCCCGGGGGCGCCGCGGGCGTCCCGCCGGACGGCTCGGTGCCGCCCGCGCCCTGGCCGCGGTCACCGTCGTACGGCGCGTTCATGGTTACCCCACCTCATCGTCCCCGGCCGACCGGCCACGACATCGCTCAACGGTCCACTTTCTCACCCGTGCCCGACGGGTCGCCGCTTTCGGGACCGGTGTCAGGGGTCGGGTCACTCGGCTGCTCGGGATCGCCGTCCTCCGCGGCCTCCGCTTCGGCGTTCCTGGCAGCCGCGCGCTTGCGCTGGGTGTACATCCGCACGCCGGCGAGGACGAGCAGCAGCACACCTCCGGCGATGACGAGCATCACGGTCGAGGTGATCTCGGAGACCTTCACGGTGAAGGTCATCGGCTTCCCGTACGGCGTGCCGTCCTCGGTGAAGAGCTGGGCCGTCATCGGGACCGGACCGTTGGCGTTGGCGGAGGCCGTGAACTTCACCGACTGGCTGTGCCCGCCGTTGATCTTGACGGGGAGCTCGGCGACGGCACCGCCACCGTTCACGTGCAGGCGGGTCTTGTTCCCGGAGGTCAGCCGCAGCACCAGGTGGTCCACACCCTGCAGCAGCTTGTTCTGCACGGTGACGGGGATGGTCGCGCTGCGCCCGGAGAGCATGAGATCCGACTTGTCGATCAGCTGGACCTCCTCGGTGAGGTCCCGAAGGTAGTCGCGCACCTCGATCCGGTACAGCGAGGCCGCCGGTGCCTGGCCTCGCCAGGACGTCGACATCTCACGGCTGATCGCGTTGCCGAAGGGGGTCACGACGCGGTCCGCCTGGGTCAGGATGACCTTGAAGTCGTCGAGCGCGTCGCGCGTCTCCTTCATGTCGCGGAAGGCGGAGACCGGCAGTTCCTGGTCCCGCAGCCGCTGCGGATAGCGGGAGGCGCTGGGCACCTTGGTCTCGACGCCCGGGTCGGGCTTCGCCGCGGCGGCCGTGATGAGGTCGGACGGCTGTGTCCAGCGCTGGGCCGCCAGCCCGCGGAGCGCGGTCGCCATGCTCTGCGCCTGGGTGGTCGTCGGCACCCGCTGCGGAGCGACCACGACGCTGCGCTGCTCGTCGGGCTGCTCCAGGGTGACGGCGAGCGACTGGGCGAGGAACTCCTGGACGGCCAGCGTGGACGTCCCCGTACCGAGCAGGTCGCCGTCGAAGGCGGTCGATAGAGAGGCATCGCTGACGACGGCCGTCGTGCCGCCGCCGACCGCGCGTGCGGCCGTGGGCGTGAACGGGAGGTCGTCACGGAAGCTGTCGCTTCGGGCGATGACCTTGTGCGCGCCGGCCGAGGTAGCCACACCCATGATCGACGGGTCGACGGCTCCGTCGACGGGCCAGGCGAAGTCGGTGGAGGGCGTCACATGGAGCGTCGTCTCCACGGTCGTCCGCGCCAGCTCCGTGGCCAGCCGGAGGTGGCTGAGTGACCCGGGCACGTCCTTGCCGCGATGGGCCAGCGAGGCGATGTCAGGGTCGGCGAAGGGCAGGGCGACGACCTTCCGGTCGGCCACCGCCTTCTCCAGGGAGTCCAGCCACCGCTCGGCGACCGCCTGGTTCGTGCCGGGCACCGTGTCCGTGCCGCTCTTGACGCGGTAGGTGCCGGTCATGGCGTCGACGGTGGCGAGCAGGTCCGGATCGATGACCCAGGTCACCGGGAGATCCCTGCCCAGCGCGACCATCTGCTCCAGGCGTCCCCCGGGGCCGAGCTCTGCGGCCAGGTCGTCGTTCTCGAAGACCGGCGTCTGCTGGTCGTCCGAACCCGTCTCCGCCGACACCCGGGCCGAGGAGATCAGGGGCCAGAGGTAGGTGAGCTGGGTCCGCTTCTCCGTGGCCTCCGGCTGGTACGGCAGGAAGGTCCGCTCGATACCGAGCACCCGCCCGCCGGGCTGGGCCGGCGTCCGGCCCGAGAGGGACACTCCCAGCTGGTAGACGCCCCCGTCCTTGAGCCCGAGCTTGTCGACCGGCACGGAGAGCGTGAACTCGTGGCTGAGTCCGGCCGCCAGCCTCGGGATCTTGACGGCGTAGGTGCCGCCGAGGGCCGCCGGGTCGTTGCCGGGCCGGAAGCCGGAGCGATCGGAGACCTGCTCGATCTGGCTGCGGCTGGTCATCCGGGGGCCCACGCGGAGATCCACCGTGGCGTCCGTGACGGCCTGCCGGCTCTGGTTGGTGACCGTGCCGGAGACCGTCAGGGTGTCGCTCTCCAGCGGCGCGCTCGGGGCGAGCGTGTCGAGGGACACACTGACCGTCTTGGAGCCGCTCGGTTCCTCGGCCGCCGTCGCGGGGGGCGCGACGGGGCCCTGGAGCACTCCGGCCAGCAGGGGCGTTCCGGCGATCAGGGAGGCCGCTCGCCGCAGCCAGCGACGGGCAGGTGAGGGACCGGTCCCCTGGATGTCTGCCGCCTCGGCCACGCGTTCGCCCGTCCTCGTCGTATCAGTGGTGTCGGTGGTTCCCGGTTGCTGTGTCCACGCATGGTAACGAGGCACGCTGTGGCCAAGTGCCGGGGACTGCTCCAGGTGATCGCGGCGAAGGGGCGGGCCGCCGGGAAATCAGGGACGCCAGGGGGAGCCGGGGCACGTACCCTTTTCTGTTGTGCCGAACGCCAACGAAGACACCCCGACTGCACTGAGCCAGGTGCAACGCCGCGCGGTCAGTGAACTGCTGCGTGTGTCCCCTGTCGCCGACGACCTCGCCCTCCGTTTCCAGGAGGCCGGGTTCAGCCTCGCGCTGGTCGGCGGCTCGGTACGGGACGCGTTGCTCGGCCGGCTCGGCAACGACCTCGACTTCACGACCGACGCCCGCCCCGAGGACGTATTGAAGATCGTCCGGCCCTGGGCGGACGCGGTCTGGGAGGTCGGCATCGCCTTCGGCACGGTCGGCTGCCAGAAGAGCGGCTACCAGATCGAGGTGACGACGTACCGTTCCGAGGCGTACGACCGCACGTCGCGCAAGCCCGAGGTCTCCTACGGCGACTCCATCGAGCAGGACCTCGTCCGACGTGATTTCACGGTCAACGCCATGGCCGTGGCGCTCCCGGCGAAGGAGTTCATCGACCCGCACGGCGGGCTCGAGGATCTCTCCGAGCGGGTGCTGCGCACTCCGGGCACGCCCGAGGAGTCCTTCTCCGACGATCCGCTGCGCATGATGCGTGCGGCGCGCTTCGCCGCGCAGCTGGACTTCGAGGTGGCACCGGAGGTCGTCACGGCGATGACCGAGATGGCCGGCCGGCTCGAGATCGTCTCCGCCGAGCGCGTGCGTGACGAGCTCAACAAGCTCCTGATCTCGGCTCACCCGCGCAAGGGTCTGGGGCTGCTCGTCGACACGGGCCTCGCCGACCACGTGCTGCCCGAGCTGCCGGCGCTGCGACTGGAGAGTGACGAGCACCACCGCCACAAGGACGTCTATGAGCACTCCCTGACGGTCCTCGACCAGGCGATCGATCTGGAGGAGGACGGGCCGGACCTGGTGCTGCGTCTGGCCGCCCTGCTCCATGACATCGGCAAGCCGCGGACCCGCCGTTTCGAGAAGGACGGCCGGGTCTCGTTCCACCACCACGAGGTCGTCGGCGCGAAGATGACCAAGAAGCGCATGACCGCGCTCAAGTACTCCAACGACATGATCAAGGACGTCTCGCGGCTGGTGGAGCTGCACCTGCGCTTCCACGGGTACGGGACCGGCGAGTGGACCGACTCGGCGGTGCGTCGCTATGTGCGGGACGCCGGCCCCCTGCTTTCGCGGCTCCACAAGCTGACGCGTTCGGACTGCACCACGCGGAACAAGCGCAAGGCGGGTGCGCTCTCCCGCGCGTACGACGGCCTGGAGGAGCGCATCGCGCAGCTTCAGGACCAGGAGGAGCTGGACGCCATCCGGCCCGATCTGGACGGCAACCAGATCCAGGAACTGCTCGGCATCCGACCGGGCCCTGCCGTCGGTCAGGCCTACAAGTTCCTGCTGGAGCTCCGACTGGAGAACGGTCCCATGGAGCACGAGGCGGCCGTGGCCGCGCTCAAGGAATGGTGGGCGGCTCAGGACTGAGTCGTGCGGGGGCGAGGTTCTACGGTCGATGTTTCACGTGAAACATCGACCGTCGGACGCTGAGGGGTGATGTTTCACGTGAAACATCACCCCTCGCTCTGTTGCCGCCGCCGTCCCAGAAGCAGGAGCGTGGTCGCTGCGTAGACGCCTGCGACCAGGAGGATGAGCGGTACCGACCGGCCGTCCGGTGGCAGCATCAGCGCCGCGACTCCGGCCGCGCCGACGAAGGCGACGTTGTAGAGCACGTCGTAGAGCGAGAAGACCCGCCCCCGGTAGCCGTCGTCGACGGACGTCTGGACCACCGTGTCCGTCGCGATCTTGGTGCCCTGGGTGATGAGTCCGAGAGCGAAGGCAGCGATCAGGAGCGGGGCCGGCTCGAAGGACAGGCCCAGGGCCGGCGTCAGGAACGTGGCCGCTCCCGCGCAGGCGGTCATCCAGCCGAAGGGGCCGAACCGCCCGACGGCCCAGGGGGAGATCACCGCGGCCGCGAAGAAGCCCGCCCCCGAGATCGCGAGAGCGAGCCCGAGCAGGGCGAGTCCTTCCGACTCGGTGGAACTCCAGGCGTACCGGCACAGCATCAGGACGGTGACCGTCAGGGCGCCGTAACAGAAGCGGACGAGGGTCATGGCGGCCAGCGCGTCGGCGGCAGCGCGCCGCTCACCCACGTGCCGCAGTCCGCTCATCAGGCCGTGGGCGGTCGACGCGAGCGCGGCGGCGAGCCGCGGCTGTACCAGCTCCGGTTCGGGCCCGAGGAGGTCGCGGGGCATGCGCAGGGAGGCCAGCGCCGCACACAGGTAGAGGACGGCGCCCAGTGCCACCACAGCGGCATCGGAATCGGCCGAGACGAACCGGACCACGAAGGCGAGCCCGCCGCCCAGGGTCGCGGCCAGAGTGCCGGCCGTCGGAGACAGGGAGTTGGCCACGACCAGCCGCTCGGCGTCGACGACTCGCGGCAGCGACGCCGAGAGCCCCGCCAGGACGAAACGGTTGACGGCGGTCACCGAGAGGGCCGAGGCATAGAAGAGCCAGTCCGGAACGGAGGCCAGCATGAGGGCCGCCGTCCCGCAGGCGAGGCCGGTCCGGAGCAGGTTCCCGTAGAGGAAGACCTGGCGACGCCGCCACCGGTCCAGGAGGACCCCGGCGAAGGGCCCGATGAGCGAGTACGGGAGCAGGAGCACCGCCATGGCCGAGGCGATGGCGGCGGGGGAGGTCTGTTTCTCCGGGGAGAACACGACATACGTGGCGAGGGCCACCTGGTAGACGCCGTCGGCGCATTGGGAGAGCAGGCGGACGGCGAGCAGGCGGCGGAAGTTCGTCAGGCGCAGGAGTACGCGCAGATCACGTACGACGGGCATGGCAGCAAGACTCACATACGCGGAGGGTCCCCGGGCACAGCCCGGGGACCCTCCGCGTCGTGCGGGCGGTGCTTAGCGCTCGACCTCGCCCTTGATGAACTTCTCGACGTTGGCGTAGGCCTCGTCGTCGAAGTACTGAACCGGCGGGGACTTCATGAAGTACGAGGACGCGGAGAGGATCGGGCCGCCGATGCCGCGGTCCTTGGCGATCTTCGCGGCGCGCAGGGCGTCGATGATGACACCGGCCGAGTTCGGGGAGTCCCACACCTCGAGCTTGTACTCGAGGTTCAGCGGGACGTCACCGAAGGCGCGGCCCTCGAGGCGGACATACGCCCACTTGCGGTCGTCCAGCCAGGCCACGTAGTCCGACGGGCCGATGTGGACGTTCTTCTCGCCCAGCTCGCGGTCCGGGATCTGCGAGGTGACGGCCTGGGTCTTGGAGATCTTCTTGGACTCCAGGCGGTCGCGCTCCAGCATGTTCTTGAAGTCCATGTTGCCGCCGACGTTGAGCTGCATCGTGCGCTCAAGACGGACACCACGGTCCTCGAACAGCTTCGCCATCACACGGTGGGTGATGGTGGCGCCGACCTGCGACTTGATGTCGTCACCGACGATCGGGACGCCTGCCTCGGTGAACTTGTCCGCCCACTCCTTGGTGCCGGCGATGAAGACCGGGAGGGCGTTGACGAAGGCGACCTTGGCGTCGATGGCGCACTGCGCGTAGAACTTCGCGGCGTCCTCGGAACCGACGGGCAGGTAGCAGACGAGAACGTCGACCTGCTTGTCCTTGAGGATCTGGACGACGTCGACCGGCTCCTCGGCGGACTCCTCGATCGTCATCCGGTAGTACTTGCCGAGACCGTCAAGGGTGTGGCCGCGCTGGACCGTGACGCCCTTGTTCGGGACGTCGCAAATCTTGATGGTGTTGTTCTCGCTGGCGCCGATGGCGTCGGAGAGGTCGAGGCCGACCTTCTTGGCGTCGACGTCGAACGCGGCGACGAACTCGACGTCACCGACGTGGTACTCGCCGAACTGGACGTGCATCAGGCCGGGCACCTTGGCCGCCGGGTCGGCGTCCTTGTAGTACTCGACGCCCTGCACCAGCGAGGCGGCGCAGTTGCCCACGCCGACGATGGCTACGCGAACCGAACCCATTTCCGGTTGCTCCCTGTGTGATCGTGGAATCCCCGCACAGCGCGGGGATTCACTTGGCGGTGTCGTCGGACGGATCCGGCCGGGTACTGCCCCCGTGCCGGGGCAGGCCGCCCGTTTCTCCAGAATCGTTGTCCTGCTGAGCGGCGCCCTCGGGGGCGTCGGGGCCGGATCGCTGATCCCGCCCCGCCCGCTCGCTCTCGATGAGCTCGTTCAGCCAGCGCACTTCGCGCTCCACGGACTCCATTCCGTGGCGCTGCAGCTCAAGCGTGTAGTCGTCGAGGCGCTCGCGCGTACGGGCCAGAGAGGCGCGCATCTTCTCCAGGCGCTCCTCCAGCCGACTGCGGCGGCCTTCCAGTACCCGCATCCGCACCTCGCGCTCGGTCTGCCCGAAGAAGGCGAAGCGGGCGGCGAAGTGCTCGTCCTCCCAGGTGTCCGGGCCGGTGTGGGAGAGGAGCTCTTCGAAGTGCTCCTTCCCTTCCGCCGTCAACCGGTAGACGATCTTGGCGCGGCGCCCTGCGAGTGAAGCGGCGAGAGCGTCCTCGGGGGCGCTGCCCGGCTCCTCGATCAACCAGCCGTTTGCGACCAGCGTCTTGAGGCAGGGGTAGAGGGTCCCGTAGCTGAAGGCGCGGAAGATCCCCAGCGAGGTGTTGAGCCGCTTCCGCAGCTCGTAACCGTGCATGGGGGCTTCGCGCAGCAGGCCGAGAACGGCGAACTCAAGGATTCCTGAGCGCCTGCTCATCCGTCGCCTCCTCCGCCCTCGGAACGTTTATGCCGTACTGATGTATCGACTCGATACATCATGACGATAGAACGGCGGTCCGGATGCGACAAGGGGGACGCCAGTGACCGGCGTCACATCATCAATTCACAGCAAGCGATCTGCCTGATTTGGGGTGAACTTCGGCCCTAGGTGGGTTTTGGCCGTGCGTAGTCTGTGCGGCATGCAGACCACCGGGAACCGAGCGATGCCGAGGGGCGTCAGTGCTCGGGGTGACCGGCTGCGGTGCGGAAGTGCCTCCCATGGGGCTCGTCCGCACGTATTTCGGGGGGACCGGAACTCAACTGCCGCTTCCAGGCGTGCGCGCCTGCCCGAGGAGTAGTCGTTCGATGAGCGAGCACCGTCGCAAGATGCCGCAGTCGCAACCGCCGAGTGGCGGTCGCGCGGCGGCCCGACGAGCTGCCCAGCAGCCGACGGGCCGTAGGCCGGCCCAGGCGCGGGATGTCAGTACGGGTTCCCCTTCGTACGGATACGAAGAGGAGCGACCCTACGGTGGACGGGCCGAGGCCCGTCGCGCCGCCCAGCGAGGAGGCGGCCGCCGGCGTGCCCCCGACGGCGGCGGCGCGGGCGGTCCGGGCGGCGGCCGGCGTGGTGGCGGGGGCGGCGGACAGGGCGGCGGTCCGGGACGCGGACGTGGCGACGGCCGTCCCCCGGGCAAGAAGCGGGCGATCGACTACCCGCGGTACGGCAAGTACGGCTGGCGTCGCTGGGTGCCCTCGTGGAAGCTCGTCACGGGGCTCTTCCTGACGTTCCTCGGTAGCCTGATGGGCGCCGCGGCGATCGGCTACGCCGTCGTGGGCGTGCCCAACGAGGACCTGGCCGCCAAGGCGCAGAACAACGTCTACTACTGGGCCGACGGCACCCAGATGGCCGCGACCGGTGGTGAGGTCAACCGCCAGATCATCGGCCTGGACCAGATCCCCCTGCACATGCAGGAAGCCGTCATCTCGGCCGAGAACAAGACGTTCCGCAAGGACTCCGGTGTCGACCCGATGGGCATCGCGCGAGCGGTGTGGAACATGGCCAAGGGCGGAGAGACCCAGGGCGGTTCGACCATCACGCAGCAGTACGTGAAGAACAATTTGCTCGCCGACCAGTCGCAGACCCTGAGCCGGAAGGTGAAGGAGCTCTTCATCTCCATAAAGGTCGGCACCGACATGGAGAAGCCCGAGATCATGGCGGGCTACCTGAACACCGCGTACTACGGACGCGGTGCCTACGGCATCCAGGCGGCGGCCCGCACGTACTTCAACAAGGACGCGCGGCACCTCAACGTCAGCGAGTCCGCCTTCCTGGCCTCGCTGCTCAAGGGCGCGACCTACTACGACCCCGCGGGCTCGCGGGAGATCGACCCGGCCGCGACGCCGGAGGCGAACCTCGACCGCGCCACCAAGCGGTGGTCCTGGATCCTCGACGAGATGGTCAAGGACGGCTCCCTCGACCCGGGCGAGCGCGCGAAGTACCCGACCTTCCCGAAGGTGCAGCCGCCGAAGAAGAACGCGGCGCTCACCGGCCAGATCGGCTACCTGGTGAGCACGGCCAAGGCCAACTTCATCAACAGCTACCCGGACGTCGACGAGAAGAAGCTCGCCGAGGGCGGCTACGAGATCCACACGACCTTCGACAAGAAGAAGGTCAACGCGCTCGAAGCGTCGATCAAGAAGATCTACGCCGAGCACATCGATCCCAAGAAGCGGCCGAAGACGGACACCCACGTCCAGTTCGGCGGTGCCTCGGTGGACCCCAGGACGGGCAAGATCGTCGCCCTCTACGGCGGCACCGACGCCACCAAGCACTTCACCAACAACGCCGACCAGACCGGTGCCCAGGTCGGATCGACCTTCAAGCCGTTCGTGCTGGCCGCGGCGATGGAGCACGGCGTACGGGACCCGCGCGAGGGCAAGGTCCAGGACTCCTCCACCCGCACGATCGTCGACCCCGACAAGAGCCGTTACTCCGGAAAGAACAAGCTGCGGATCAAGAACTACGACGGCACGGTCTGGCACAACGAGAAGGGCGAGGAGTGGCTCCAGGTCAATGACGACGACGCGAGCTACCCGGAGATGAGCCTCCGCGAGGCGATGATCCGTTCCGCCAACTCGCCCTACGTCCAGCTCGGCATGGACATCGGCATCGACAAGGTCCGCGAGACGGCCGTCAGGGCCGGTCTGCGCGAGGGCTCGCTGGTGAAGGGCGACGTTCCGTCGTTCTCCCTCGGCATCTCCGACCCGAGCGCGATCCGCATGGCCGGCGCCTACGCGACCTTCGCGAACAACGGTGAGCGCAACGACGTCTTCTCCGTCACCGAGGTCAAGAAGAAGGGGGCGGTCATCTACAAGCACAAGGAGAAGCCCGAGCGCGCCTTCTCCACGGCCATCGCGAGCAACGTCACCGACGTGCTGCGGGACGTCGTCGAGAACCCGAAGGGCACAGGCCGCAAGGCCGCCATCGAGGGCCGTGACGTGGCCGGCAAGACCGGTACCACCGACGGCAACAACTCCGCCTGGTTCGTGGGTTACACCCCGCAGCTGTCGACGGCGATCGACATGTACCGCTTCGACGACGACGAGTCCAACACCAGGCGTGAATTCCTGTCGATGTTCGGCACGGGTGCCCAGCCCAAGATCCACGGTTCGTCGTTCCCCTCGCGGATCTGGCACGACTACATGACCGACGCCCTCGAGGGCACGAAGCCCGAGTCGTTCCCGGAGCCGGAGGACCTGGAGTCCGCCGAGGCCGTCTTCGGCGGCGGTCTCACCAGCCCGACGCCGACGCCGTCGGCGACCCCCTCCCCGACCGAGTCGTCCCCCACTCCGTCGACCACGCCCTCCTCCACCCCGAGCAAGACGCCGGACCCGGAGAAGAGCTGCGAGAACGTGTGGGACTGGCCGTGCAACACCAACGGCGGCCAGGACGGCGGGAGCACCGACGGCAACGAGAACGCAGGGACCACCGAGGGTGGTGGGGACACCGGCGGGACACCCACGTCACCCACGCCGACGGCCAGCGACGGCACCAGCGGCGGCAGGCCCAACGGCGGGACCAACGGCTGGCTGGGCGGCTGATCTCCCGTCTCCGCGGTCCTGAGGGCCGTCGCACCCGATCCGTACCTCACGTACGGCGTCAGGTGCGGCGGCCCTCGCCGTTTCCCCCGACGCGTACGGCAGGATGTCCCCCATGCCGAGCCTCCAGAAGACGACTCCGCAGCGGGACCGGACGCGGGCCCGGGCGGTGGTGTGCCCCACCCGACGGGACGAGGTGGCCGCCGCGGGCAGCGAGCTGATCGGGGGGCCGGCCGGCCGGTTCGCCGTGTTCGGCACGAGCGCCCTCACGCCGGTCCGGGTGATCGTGCTGGTGGCCATCGGGATGTTTGCGCTCGGCATGGTGCAGAAGATCCCGTGTTACGACTGGGCCTGGTTCCGCGGCTCCACCTCGCAGTACACCCACGCGTGTTACTCGGACATCCCCCACCTCTTCGTCGGGCGGGGGTTCTCCGAGGGCCTGGTCCCCTACTTCGACCGGCTGAGCGGCGACATAGAGTTCCTGGAGTACCCGGTCCTGACCGGGCTGTTCATGGAGGTCGCGGCCTGGCTGACGCCGGACGGCGGCGACCTGATGCACCGCGAGCAGACCTACTGGATGATCAACTCGGCCATGCTCCTGGTGTGCGCGGCCGTGCTGGCCGTCTGCGTCGCCCGGACCCATCGCCGCCGCCCCTGGGACGGGCTCCTCGTCGCCCTGGCTCCGGCGTTCGCCCTCACGGCGACCATCAACTGGGACCTGCTGGCCGTCGCGCTGACCTCCGTCGCGGTCCTGATGTGGGCACGCGGACGGAGCCTCGCCTTCGGCATCTTCATCGGCCTGGCCACGGCGGCGAAGCTGTACCCCCTCTTCCTCCTCGGCGCCCTGCTGCTGCTCTGCTGGCGGGCCGGAAGATGGCGGGAGTACGGCGCCGCCCTGCTCGGCGCGGCGGGTGCCTGGCTCATGGTGAACCTGCCGGTGATGCTCCTCGCGCCCGAAGGGTGGAAGCAGTTCTACACCTTCAGCCAGGAACGGAACGTCGACTTCGGATCGCTGTGGCTGCTGGTCAGCCAGCGCACGGGTGAGCCGATCACGCCCGAGACGGCCAACATCCTCGCGGCGCTCCTGATGCTGCTGGCCTGCGGCGGCATCGCCGCCCTGGCGCTCACCGCGCCCCGACGCCCCCGCTTCGTCCAGCTCGCGTTCCTCGTCGTGGCCGCGTTCGTCCTGGTCAACAAGGTCTACTCGCCGCAGTACGTGCTGTGGCTCATCCCGCTCGCCGCCCTGGCCAGACCGCGCTGGCGCGACTTCCTGATCTGGCAGGCGTGTGAGGTCATGTACTTCCTGAGCATCTGGCTGTACCTCGCCTTCACCACCAGCGGCAACAAGCAGGGCCTGCCGACGGACGGCTACCACTTCGCCGTCGTGCTCCACCTGCTCGGCACGCTGTACCTGTGCGCCGTCGTCGTCCGCGACATCCTGGCGCCCGAGCGGGACGTCGTCCGGCAGGACGGCTCCGATGATCCCTCCGGCGGCGTCCTGGACGGCGCCGAGGACGTGTTCGTCATGGGCAGGGCGGCGCATCCTGCCCGGCACGCGGCCGCGTCCGTGGAGGGCCCCCGGGTGGACTGGGGCATGGCCCGGGAATGAGCCCGGGGGGCCTCCGGGCGTGCCCGGAGGCCCCCCGGGGACCGGTCGTCCGATCTGCTCGGGAGCAGCGGCGCGTCAGCGCTCGACGAGGCGGTCGAACTGGGTCGTGGTGTGCCGCAGGTGCGCCACCAGCTCGTCGCCGACCTTCGGCTCCTGGGCGTCGGCCGGCACGAACAGGATCGACACCTGCATGTGCGGCGGCTCGGCGAACCAGCGCTGCTTGCCGGCCCAGACGAACGGAGAAAGGTTCCGGTTGACGGTCGCGAGACCCGCTCGGGCCACGCCCTTCGCCCGGGGCATCACGCCGTGCATCGCCTTGGGGGCCTCCAGGCCCACGCCGTGCGACGTGCCGCCCGCCACGACCACCAGCCAGCCGTCCGAGGCGGCCTTCTGCTGGCGGTAGCCGAACCGGTCGCCCTTGGTGACGCGGGTGACGTCGAGGACGGAGCCGCGGTACTCGGTGGCCTCGTGGTCCCCCAGCCACAGCCGGGTGCCGATCCGCGCACGGAACCGGGTCTGCGGGAACTGCTGCTGGAGCCGGGCCTGCTCCTCCGCCCGCAGATGGCTCACGAACATGGTGTGCAGCGGCAGCCGGGCGGCCCGCAGGCGGTCCATCCAGCCGATGACCTCCTCGACCGCGTCCGTGCCGTCCGTGCGGTCCAGGGGGAGGTGCAGGGCGAAGCCCTCCAGGCGCACGTCCTCGATGGCGGCGTGCAGCCGGGGAAGCTCCTCCTCGCGGACGCCGTGGCGCTTCATCGAGCTCATGCACTCGATGACCACCCGCGCGCCCACCAGGGCGTGCACACCGTCCACGGAGGAGACGGACCGGACGACGCGGTCGGGCAGCGGCACCGGCTCCTCGCCGCGGCGGAACGGCGTGAGGACCAGCAGGTCCCCGCCGAACCAGTCCTTGATCTTCGCCGCCTCGTACGTGGTGCCGACGGCGAGCATGTCCGAGCCGAAGCGCGCGGCCTCGTCGGCCAGCCGCTCGTGGCCGAAGCCGTAGCCGTTGCCCTTGCAGACCGGGATCAGTCCGGGGAACTGGTCGATCACGGTCTTCTGGTGCGCCCGCCAGCGAGCGGTGTCGACGTAGAGGGAGAGCGCCATGGCCGGCCCGGAACCTTTCTGGTGGCTGCGGTGTATCAGAGGTATGTACGACACCGACGATTGCGTACGAGACTACGCAACCTCCGGGTGGGGCGTCAGCGGCGCGACATGTAGATGTCGAGCGCCTTGTGCAGCAGCTTGTTCAGCGGGAAGTCCCACTCGCCGACGTACTCCACGGCCTCGCCGCCCGTACCGACCTTGAACTGGATCAGGCCGAAGAGGTGGTCGGTCTCGTCGAGCGAGTCCGAGATGCCGCGCAGGTCGTAGACGGTGGCGCCCATCGCGTAGGCGTCGCGCAGCATCCGCCACTGCATCGCGTTCGACGGGCGGACCTCGCGGCCGATGTTGTCGGAGGCGCCGTAGGAGTACCAGACATGTCCGCCGACGACGAGCATGGTGGCGGCGGACAGGTTCACGCCGTTGTGGCGCGCGAAGTACAGCCGCATGCGGTTGGGGTCCTCGTTGTTGAGGACGGTCCACATCCGCTGGAAGTACGAGAGGGGGCGCGGCCGGAAGTGGTCGCGCACCGCGGTGATCTCGTACAGCCGCTGCCACTCGGCGAGGTCCTCGTAGCCGCCCTGGACGACCTCGACGCCCGCCTTCTCGGCCTTCTTGATGTTCCGTCGCCACAGCTGGTTGAAGCCCTTGAGCACGTCGTCCAGCGAACGGTTGGCGAGCGGGACCTGGAAGACGTACCGGGGCTGCACGTCGCCGAAGCCGGCGCCGCCGTCGTCACCCTGCTGCCAGCCCATCTTGCGCAGCCGGTCCGCGACCTCGAAGGCGCGCGGCTCGATGTGGGTGGCCTCCACGTCCTTCAGACGCTTCACGTCCGGGTCCTGGATGCCGGACTTGATGGCGGCGGAGTCCCAGCGGCGGATGACCACGGGCGGGCCCATCTTCACCGAGAAGGCGCCCTGCTGCTTGAGGTGCGCCAGCATCGGCTGCAGCCAGTCCTCGAGGTTCGGGGCGTGCCAGTTGATGACCGGACCCTCGGGCAGGTACGCCAAGTACCGCTTGATCTTGGGCAGCTGGCGGTAGAGCACCAGGCCCGCCCCGACGATCTCGCCGGACTTGTCGAACCAACCCAGGCTCTCCGAGCGCCACTCGGTCTTCACATCGGCCCATGCCGGAACCTGGCAGTGGCTCGCCGAGGGGCGGCTCTGGATGAATGCCAGATGCTGCTCACGGCTGATGGTCCGAAGGGTCAGGCTCATGCGGGGCGCTCCTCGGCAGGTGTGTCCCCATCGGTTCAGGGGCTCCGGCTCTCGCGCCGAAGCCTACTGCGACCGAGGAGCGCCCCGGCTGGCCTGTGGGTCGTGGCTGAGGGTCAACCGCCGGCGCCGAAGAGACCGCCGTGGGCCATGCCGAGGTAGAAGCCCACCGCCGAGGCGCCGAGCCCGACGATCAGCGCGAACCGTTCCCGGGTGGTGACGGAGATGAACTGTCCGTACGCGCCCGTGAGGATCCCGATCAGACCCGCCCAGGAGCTCAACAGGTGCAGGTTGTGGAACATCGCGGTCACGAAGGCGAGGACGCCGAGGACGAGCGTCACCGCCAGCAAGGTGTCCTGAAGCGGGTGCGGCTTGCCGTCGGTGGCGAGAAGGGAGTGGCCGGGTTCGGGTCGCATTGCCTGTGCCATGGGGCACCTCCTGGCGTGCCTGCGGGAAGGCGGCGCTTTGTGGCGCCGCCCACATCCGATGTGTACAGATTGCGTCCCCTCACCACCGGATTTCAACCGGAAGCCGATCGGCGGGTACTCTGTACGGTCTGCACCGGTGTCTGCCCATGCCCACTTGGGCCCGACGGCACTCCTCACTCGCTGAGGGGGCTGTCAGTGGTGGCCGATACCGTTGCTTACGCATCACGACCCTCCTGCCACGGAACGACCGTGGCCGCTGAGTCCAAAGGAGGTGGGTTCCACATGCGTCACTACGAGGTGATGGTCATCCTCGACCCCGATCTCGAGGAGCGCGCTGTCTCCCCGCTGATCGAGAACTTCCTTTCCGTCGTCCGTGAGGGCAACGGAAAGGTCGAGAAGGTCGACACCTGGGGCCGTCGTCGTCTCGCCTACGAGATCAAGAAGAAGCCCGAGGGCATCTACTCGGTCATCGACCTGCAGGCCGAGCCTGCGGTCGTCAAGGAGCTCGACCGCCAGATGAACCTGAACGAGTCGGTCCTCCGGACCAAGGTCCTCCGCCCCGAGACCCACTGAGCATCTAGCTCAGAGGTCTCGGGTCCGAGTAGCAGTAAGCAGCCAGAAGCAATCCCGCCGAGAGGTTCACCCAATGGCAGGCGAGACCGTCATCACGGTCGTCGGCAATCTTGTCGACGACCCCGAGCTGCGCTTCACCCCGTCCGGTGCGGCGGTCGCGAAGTTCCGTATCGCGTCCACTCCCCGCACCTTCGACCGTCAGACCAACGAGTGGAAGGACGGCGACAGCCTCTTCCTCACCTGCTCGGTCTGGCGTCAGGCGGCGGAGAACGTCGCCGAGTCGCTCCAGCGAGGCATGCGCGTCGTCGTGCAGGGCCGGCTGAAGCAGCGGTCCTATGAGGACCGCGAGGGCGTCAAGCGCACGGTCTACGAGCTGGACGTCGAGGAAGTCGGCCCCAGCCTCAAGAACGCCACGGCCAAGGTCACCAAGACCACCGGTCGCGGTGGCCAGGGCGGCTACGGCGGGGGTCAGCAGGGTGGCGGCGGCGACTGGGGCGGCAGCTCCGGTGGCGGCCCGCAGGGTGGTGGCGGTGCTCCCGCCAGCGACCCGTGGGCGACCAGCGCGCCGGCCGGCGGCCAGCAGCAGCAGGGCGGCGGAGGCGGCTGGGGTGGAAACTCCAGCGGCGGCGGCTACTCGGACGAGCCCCCCTTCTAGGGCACTGCCCCTGGGAGTGGCTCGTATCCCCACTTCTTGATCACACAGGAGAAACACCATGGCGAAGCCGCCTGTGCGCAAGCCTAAGAAGAAGGTCTGCGCGTTCTGCAAGGACAAGACCGCGTACGTGGACTACAAGGACACGAACATGCTGCGGAAGTTCATTTCCGACCGCGGCAAGATCCGTGCCCGCCGCGTGACCGGCAACTGCACGCAGCACCAGCGTGACGTCGCCACGGCCGTCAAGAACAGCCGTGAGATGGCGCTGCTGCCCTACACGTCCACCGCGCGATAAGGGAAGGGTGACCGAAAAATGAAGATCATCCTCACCCACGAGGTCTCTGGCCTCGGTGCCGCCGGCGATGTCGTCGACGTCAAGGACGGTTACGCTCGCAACTACCTGGTCCCGCGTGGTTTCGCGATCCGCTGGACCAAGGGTGGCGAGAAGGACGTGGCGCAGATCCGCCGCGCCCGCAAGATCCACGAGATCGCGACCATCGAGCAGGCCAACGAGATCAAGGCCCGCCTCGAGGGCGTGAAGGTGCGTCTGGCCGTTCGCTCCGGCGACGCCGGCCGCCTCTTCGGCTCCGTGACCCCGGCCGACATCGCCACGGCGATCAAGTCCGCGGGTGGCCCCGACGTCGACAAGCGTCGCGTCGAGCTCGGCTCGCCGATCAAGACCCTGGGCTCGCACCAGGTGTCCGTGCGTCTGCACCCCGAGGTTGCCGCGAAGCTCGGCGTCGAGGTTGTCGCCGCGTAACGCTGCTCTCAGCAGTCTCAGCAGTACGGAAGGGCCGCTCCCCGAGGGGGCGGCCCTTCCGCTGTTTCACGTGAAACAGCGGACTCGCGTACGTGCGCCCGAGGTCCAGAGGCGAGGCGGTGCCGGTCTCCTTCAGCGGGTGGCGCCGGTGACGAGCCAGCGGCCGGAGCGGGAACGCACCCAGAGCGTCCCCATCCGCACCGTCATCATCAGGGTCATCGCCCACCAGAGCGCGGTCAGCCCGCCGCCGAGGGCGGGGATGAGGAGGGCGACCGGGGCGAACACCGCCAGGGTGAGCAGCATGGCCCAGGCGAGGTACGGCCCGTCCCCGGCACCCATCAGAACCCCGTCGAGGACGAAGACCACACCGGCGATCGGCTGGGAGACCGCGACCACCAGGAGGGCCGGGAGCAGGGTGTCCTGGACGGTGGTGTCACCGGTGAAGAGCGGGATGAACAGGGGGCGGGCGACCACGATGAGCGCTCCGAGGACCACACCGGAGGCGACGCCCCACTGCACCATGCGGCGACATACCTGCCGTGCGCCGGCCGCGTCGTCCGCTCCGAGGTAGCGGCCGATGATGGCCTGTCCGGCGATGGCGATGGCGTCCAGCGCGAACGCCATGAGGCTCCACAGGGACAGGATGATCTGGTGGGCGGCCACCTCCGCGTCGCCGAGCCGGGCCGCGACGGCGGTGGCGATCAGCAGCACCGCACGCAGGGAGAGCGTACGGACGAGGAGCGGTGCGCCTGCCTGGGCGCTGGCACGGATGCCGGCGGCGTCCGGGCGCAGGGAGGCGCCGTGGCGGCGGGCGCCGCGGACGACCACGACGAGGTAGGCGACGGCCATGCCGCACTGGGCGATCACGGTTCCCCAGGCGGACCCTGCGATGCCGAAGCCGGCGCCGTACACCAGGGCCACGTTCAGGACAGCGTTGGTGGCGAAGCCGGCGATGGCCACGTAGAGCGGCGTGCGGGTGTCCTGGAGGCCCCGCAGGATGCCGGTGGCGGCCAGGACGACCAGCATGGCGGGGATGCCGAGGCTGGAGATGCGGAGGTAGGTGACCGCGTAGGGCGTGGCCGTGTCGGAGGCGCCGAAGAGGTCGACCAGCCCGGGGGCGGTCGGGAGGGCGACGGCGACCACGGCGGCGCCCAGGAGGAGCGCGAGCCAGATGCCGTCCATTCCTTGGCGGATCGCCGCCTGGAGGTCGCCGGCTCCCACGCGGCGGGCGACGGCGGCCGTGGTGGCGTACGCGAGGAAGACGAAGACGCTCACAGCGGTGGAGAGCAGCGCGGCGGCGATGGCGAGACCGGCGAGCTGTGGAGTGCCCAAATGGCCGACAATGGCGCTGTCGACCATGAGGAAGAGGGGCTCGGCGACAAGCGCGCCGAAGGCCGGCACGGCCAGCGAGATGATCTCTCGGTCGTGGCGTCGGCGGGCGGCCTTGGTCGTCGCGGGGGCCTGGGTCATGCGCTCCAATCTAATCTTCCACAGGTAAGAGATGCAATGCCTCTTGGGTCCTTACGAATGAGGGCCGGAGGGCTCCAGGTGTGCGCCGTTTGTTCTGATCTTGATCCGTGGGGAAAAGTTTTTCTCCCCCACAGCCCGTGGATGAGAAAGCCGCAGGTCAGCCGGGCGCCGGGTAGTGGGCTATGAGTTTGTCCACATGACTGTCCCCCGGTCCGTGCACAGGTTCTGCGGGGTTCTCCACAGCATCTGGTCCTTCATCCACAGAGCCTGTGGATAACCAGATTGGCTGACGCTGCCCGCGGGCCTACCGTGGTCCGGCGCCCGACCCGCCTGAAGCGGAGTCAACGCCTCTTGGTTGTCCGAGCCGTGGCGTAAGAAAGAGTGGCACGGATAGGTCCGCCGGAGCGGACGGGAGGAGGTGGCTTGGTGAGCATTCCCGAGCCCTTGGACGACCCCTGGACGGACAGCGGGCCCAGCGACCGGCTGCCCGTCGCCCGTCCCCGCGGCGAGGGCCGCGGGCGGGGAAGGGGCCGTGACGACCAGCACGACCGCGGCAGTGACGGCGGTCCCTGGGACAGCGGTCTCTCCGGCTTCGAGCGGGTCCCCCCGCAGGACCTCGACGCCGAGCAGTCCGTCCTCGGCGGCATGCTCCTCTCCAAGGACGCCATCGCCGACGTCGTGGAGATCATCAAGGGCCACGACTTCTACAAGCCCGCCCACGAGACGGTGTACGCCGCGATCCTCGACCTGTACGCCAAGGGCGAGCCGGCCGACCCGATCACGGTCGGTGCCGAACTCACGAAGCGGGGCGAGATCACCCGTGTCGGCGGTGCCTCGTATCTGCACACGCTCGTCCAGTCGGTGCCGACCGCCGCGAACGCCGCCTACTACGCGGAGATCGTCCACGAGCGGGCCGTGCTCAGGCGCCTCGTCGAGGCCGGTACCAAGATCACGCAGATGGGTTACGCCGCCGACGGCGACGTCGACGAGATCGTGAACTCCGCCCAGGCGGAGATCTACGCGGTCACCGAGCAGCGCACCACCGAGGACTACCTGCCGCTCGGCGACATCATGGAAGGCGCGCTCGACGAGATCGAGGCGATCGGCTCCCGCAGCGGTGAGATGACCGGCGTACCGACCGGCTTCACCGATCTCGACCAGCTCACCAACGGTCTGCACCCCGGACAGATGATCATCATCGCGGCCCGCCCCGCGATGGGTAAGTCGACCCTCGCCCTGGACTTCGCCCGGGCCTGTTCCATCAAGCACAACCTGCCCAGCGTCATCTTCTCCCTCGAAATGGGGCGGAACGAGATCGCGATGCGTCTGCTCTCGGCAGAGGCGCGCGTCGCGCTGCACCACATGCGCTCGGGCACGATGACCGACGAGGACTGGACGCGTCTGGCCCGCCGGATGCCCGACGTCTCGCAGGCTCCGCTCTACATCGACGACTCCCCGAACCTGTCGATGATGGAGATCCGCGCCAAGTGCCGCCGACTCAAGCAGCGGGCCGGCCTCAAGCTCGTGGTCATCGACTATCTGCAGCTCATGCAGTCAGGCGGGTCCAAGCGGTCCGAGAGCCGGCAGCAGGAGGTCTCGGACATGTCGCGAAACCTGAAGCTCCTGGCCAAGGAGCTGGAGCTGCCGGTCATCGCGCTCTCGCAGCTGAACCGTGGCCCCGAGCAGCGCACCGACAAGAAGCCGATGGTGTCCGACCTCCGTGAGTCCGGCTCCATCGAGCAGGACGCCGACATGGTGATCCTGCTGCACCGTGAGGACGCGTACGAGAAGGAGTCTCCTCGCGCGGGCGAGGCGGACATCATCGTGGGCAAGCACCGTAACGGTCCGACGGCGACGATCACCGTCGCCTTCCAGGGCCACTACTCCCGCTTCGTGGACATGGCTCAGACCTGACCCGACCCGGCCGGGACCCGAGCGGGCCCGGTCCGGCAGTGCGCCTCCCGGCCGGGTGGGCGCGGCGCACCGGACGGGAAATGTGGTCGACTCGGTGCGCCGGGGAGCGTTGGATCTCCCCATGACGTCATCCTTCGAAGCGCTGCTTCCCACCACCGCACGAGCCCTCGCCCACCGGGTGGCGGTCGCCCAGGCCGATGGGCGTGCGCCCTCCTTCGTCGGGGCGGTCGCCAGGGAGGGGGAGATGGTCTGGAGCGGATCGCGCAGTTGTGTCGACGGGCACGCCCCGGACGCCGACACCCAGTACCGCATCGGCTCCCTCACCAAGGTGTTCACCGCCGTCCTGGTCATGCGGCTTCGCGACGAAGGGCTCTTGGACCTGGACGATCCGCTTGAGAAGCACCTCACGGGAGCGGAACTGGCCGGCGGGGTCGGTGCGGTGACGATCGCTCAGCTGCTCGGCCACACCGCCGGACTGGGGGCCGAGACGCCTGCGCCGTGGTGGGAGCGTACGCCCGGGACTGTGCGCCCCGAGTTGGCCGACGTCCTCGGCGCGCAGCCCTTCGCCCATCCTGTCGGGCGACGCCATCACTACTCCAACCCGGGTTACACACTGCTGGGTTCGCTGGTCGAGGCGGTCAGGGGAGTGTCCTGGGAGGAGGCCCTGCGGGGCGAGATCCTGGAGCCGCTGGGGCTGAGCCGGACGACTGCCCAGCCGGTCGCTCCGCACGCAGGCGGGTGGGCGGTGCACCCGTGGGCGGATGTGATGCTCCCGGAGCCGTCCGAGGACCTGGGGCTCATGGCACCGGCCGGGCAGCTCTGGTCGACGGCCGAGGATCTCTGCCGTTTCGCCGGATTCCTCGCGCGTGGCGACGACCGGGTGCTGAGTGCCGCTTCCGTCGAGGAGATGCGGACGCCGGCGGTACCGCCCGCGGCCGGTGACTGGGAGGGCGGTTACGGCCTCGGCGTGCAACTGGTGCGCAGGGACGGTCGGACGCTGATCGGGCACACCGGCTCACTGCCGGGCTTCGTCGCCTGCCTCTGGGCGAGTGTGGAGGACGGAGTGGCGGCGGTCGCGCTCGCCAATGCCACCTCAGGCCCGCTGACGGCGGCTGTCGCCGCGGATCTCGTCAGGATCGTGGCGGAGGCCGAGCCGAGGTTCCCCGAGCCGTGGCGGCCCCTTCCCGAGGCGGAGGTCGACCGGGAGCTGCTGGAGCTGACCGGGCCCTGGTACTGGGGGACGTACGCGTACGGGCTCCGGCTGGGCGCGGAGCGGGGGATGGTCCTGGAGCCGCTGCGCGGTCCCGGACGGCGGGCGCGGTTCCGCCCGCTGCCCGAGGGCGGATGGATCGGCCTGGACGGCTACTACGCGGGGGAGACGCTGCGGGTCGTGCGGCGCGCGGACGGCTCGGTGAGCCACCTCGACCTGGCGTCCTTCGTCTTCACCCGCGAGCCGTACGAGCAGGGGGACGCGGTGCCCGGTGGAGTGGACGAAGCGGGGTGGCGCGGCCTCTGAAGTCGTCGCGTAGGAGCGCTCCGACGAGGCCTCTGAGGTCGTCGCGTAGGAGCGCCCCGGCGACGTTTCACGTGAAACGGGGCGCTGAGGCCCTCCGAGGACCGAGATGCCTCCTCTCGGCATCCCGCGCGGCGAGCTTCAGAGGTTCATCTTGAAGCCCAGGTGAGAGGCCTCGAAGCCGAGCCGCTCGTAGAAGCGGTGGGCGTCTGTGCGTGTGGCATCGGAGGTCAGCTGCACCAGGTGGCATTCCTGGCGACGGGACTCCTCGACGGCCCATGCGATGAGCTGCGATCCGAGGCCGCTGCCGCGCTCGTCGGAGTGGACGCGAACGCCCTCGATGATCGACCGGGTCGCCCCTTTACGGGAGAGCCCCGGGATGATCGTGAGCTGGAGCGTGCCGATGGTCTTCCCGTCGCGCACGGCCACGACGAGACGCTGATGAGGGTCTCGGACCACGCGCTCGAAGGCCGCGCGGTAGGGAGTGAGGTCATCCGGGGATTCACGCTCGGCGCCCAGCGGGTCGTCGGCGAGCATCTCGACGATGGCGGGGATGTCTTCGGCGGTGGCGGGCCGTATCTCAAGATCGCTCATGGGCCGCAGGCTACGCCCCGCACGTGCCATGCATCGGGATCGGCTCCGCTTCGGCCCTCGCTAGGCGGGGACGCTCAGGCCCTCGACGACGCGGACCAGCGGGGCCAGCTCGGGGTTCTGGGCCGCCTGGTCGAGAGCCTCGCGCAGAGCGCGGTCATTCGTGGGCCGGGCCTCTTCGAGGAGCTTCAGGCCGGCTTCGGTGACGTCCGTGTAGATGCCTCGCCGGTCGGTGGCGCAGAGGTACCGGGTAAGCAATCCGCGGTCCTCCAGGCGGGTCACCAGTCGGGTGGTGGCGCTCTGGCTGAGGACGACGGCGTCGGCGACCTGCTTCATCTGGAGATGGCCCCCGGGACCGCTGTGCTGGCGGCTGAGGACATCGAGGAGGGAGTACTCGCGCACGCTCAGGCTGTGCTTGGCCTCCAGCTCCCTCTCGATGTGCGACTCGATCCTGCCGTGGAGCAGGGAGAGGGCGCACCAGCCCTGGGAGAGGGCGGTGAGGGCGGGGTCGGTCGCGGTCATGGTCTCTCTCCTCGGTCCCTGAGCGGCTTGTTTCAGGGTAGACGATGAGTGCAAAAGCCCGCGTTTGCAAGCAGTGCGGTCTATCCGGCCGCCACCGTCAGCGGGGCGAAGCGTCGGCTCCAGTCGCCCGGAAGCTCGGGCAGGGAGCGTGTCATCACGGCGTTGAAGGCGATCGGTTCGAGCCCGTTCGCCTTTACCCAGCGCAGAAGGGACGCGTGGCGTACGTCGATGTCCGTGCGGAGGGGGCGATCCGTGGCGGCGGCGAGGGAGACGATGAGGGACTGGGCGGTAGCGGTGTCGCGGGCGATCAGAGGACCGATGACATGGGTGTCCATGTTGGGCCAGGCTGCGGCGAAACCGGTGATCTCGCCGGCCGTCTCGGCGACCCGGAGGTGGTCCGCGAAGGCAGGGAGGCGGGTGATCATGTGGGTGCGGTCGAGCCCGAAGATCTGGGCATCCAGACGCAGGACTGCTTGGAGGTCCTCCGCGGTGGCCGGACGGGTCGGAACCGGAGCGGCCGGCTCGTTGAGGGTGAAGCGGCCGCGGACCATCTCCGCGCGGCCCGTGACGGCGAACCCCAGCCCTTCGTAGAGCGGTCGGCCGTTCGGAGTGGCGTGGAGGGTGACCGGGGTGTCTCCGAGCTCGGCCAGCACATGCTGCATCAACCGGCGCCCTATGCCCTGTCGGGCGTAACGCTCGGCGACCAGCACCATGCCGATGGCGGAGAGGTCCGAGCCGTACGAGGTCACCACGCAAGCCGTGACGAGTCCCTTGCCGCTCGGGTCGTCGATGCCGTACCCCGTCCCGGCGGCGAGCAGCAGGCCCCACTTGTGCTCCTCGCGCGGCCAGCCCCGGTCCTCCGAGAGATCGGCGCAGGCGAAGAGGTCGCCCGAGGTGAGACGCCGGATGGGGAGCTGATCGAGCGGGGGGAGCGATGTGGGCATGACGCTCAGGCTGTCCGACGTGGTGATCGTTCGTCCACCGTTTTACGAGAAGTGGCCGATACCCGCAGACGGCGGCCGCGTCGGGTCGGCCCGAACGGCTTGAGGACCGAGATCGCCGTCATGAAGAGGTAGGCCGCCGTCGATACCGTGGGCGCGGCCACCAGGCTGACGTCGGGGGTTCCGGCGGCGGCTGCGTGCTCGATCTCGGGCCGCAGTGCGAAGACGGTCGCGGCTGCCGTCACCAGGGTCATCCAGAACTTGATCCAGACCCAGCGGTGGCGGGCCAGCCCCCAGGGTGTGCCCAGGGACAGCACCAGGCCGCTGACCAACGTGCCGAGCGCGACGGGCGCCAGCAGGCAGTTCGCGAACACGTTCATCGCGCGGTAGGCCGCGTGGGTCAGCGAGGGGTCGCCGGTCGTGTAAGCGGTGATGCCGAGCGTCAACAACCCCACGCTGAGCCCGAGCCAGCTCACCGAGACGGCGACGTGGATGACGAGGAGGGCCCGCCGGGCGGGACGCTGGAGATGTTTCACGTGAAACACCGTGCCGGTCGACCCGTGCACTCCGCGTCTGACAGCGGGAGTAACCGCACGTACTAGCCTCGGCGTACATGACGACACCTTCGGGCAACGGACGCAGGCTGCACCTCTTCGATCTCGACGGCACCCTGATCCGTGGCTCGGCGGCCGCCGTGGAAATCTCGCGGCAGCTCGGCCTGAGCAAGGAGATCGCCGCCCTGGAGGAGGATTTCCTGCTGCGCGGGATGACACCCGACGAGTTCGCGGTGCAGGCTCGTGCACTGTGGTCCGAGCTCACGACGGAACAGGTCACGGCGGCCTTCGAGGGGGCGCCCTGGCTGAGCGGCATCCGTGAGGTCTGGGCGGACATCCGGGCCCAGGGGGACCGCTGCGCGGTCATCTCGCTCTCACCGGACTTCTTCGTCGAGCGGTTGCTGGACTGGGGGGCCGACGCCACCCATGGCTCCCGCTGGCCTACGGTCCCCTTCACTCGACCGATCCACCGCCCGGGGATTCTCAACGCCCAGGCGAAGGTGGACATCGCCCACCGGCTGTGCGCGGAGTTCGGTGTGCCTCTCGAGGACTGCGTCGCCTACGGCGACTCCATGTCCGACGCGGCACTCTTCGCGGTGGTGCCCGAGACGGTGGCGGTGAACGCGGACCGCCATCTGGCCGACCTCTCCCGGCACAGCTACACGGGAGCCGATCTGCGGGAGGCGTACGCCTTGGTGCGAAAGGGCGCAGCCTAACCGGATTCCCGGTGTGCATGACCGGGAATCCCACTCTCGGTCCGCGCCGGTGGTGGGCGCTGCCATGCTGCGGCGACAACAGCCGGCCGGGCGAGGGCGAGGCACACGATGGACGCTGCGACCACCACCAGAGGCACGGACGAGGGCACACGCCTCCGAATACCGTCGGAGCCCTCTCCCGACGCCCGTCTCGTCCGTCGCACGCTGGCCGAGATCGCCCTGGTCGCGGACAAGGTGACCTCGTACTTCTACGCCCTTCTCTTCGTCCGGCACCCCGAGCTGCGGGCGATGTTCCCCCCGGCCATGGACACCCAGCGCGATCGCCTTCTCAAGGCCCTGCTGACGGCGGCCGAGCACCTGGACAACGCGGCCGTCCTCACCGACTACCTCCAGAACCTGGGCCGAGGCCACCGGAAGTACGGGACGCAGGCCGCCCACTACCCGGCCGTCGGCGAGGCTCTCATCGGAGCGCTGATCCAGTACGCCACCACGACCTGGGACGAGGAGACCGAGGCCGCGTGGGTCCGGACGTACACCACGATCTCGCAGATCATGATCGACGCGGCGGCCGAGGACGAGCGGCAGGCGCCGTCCTGCTGGCGTGCCGAGGTCGTCTCGCACGATCTCAGGACCCCCGACGTCGCGGTGATCACCTTGCGGCCCGACCAGCCGTATCCCTTCCTCGCCGGCCAGTACACGACTCTGGAGACTCCCTGGTGGCCGCGTGTCTGGCGGCACTACTCCTTGGCCTCGGCTCCTCGTCCCGACGGGCTCCTCTCGCTCCACGTCAAGGCGGTGCCGGCCGGCTGGGTCTCGCAGGCCCTGGTGCACCACGCGCGCCCCGGCGACGCGCTACGGCTCGGGCCGTCCGCCGGGTCCATGACGGTCGACCACTCCACCGACAGCGGCCTGCTCTGCCTGGGTGGCGGAACGGGGATCGCCCCCATCAAGGCGCTGGTGGAGGACGTCGCCGAGCACGGGGACCGGCGCCCCGTAGAGGTCTTCTACGGGGCGCGCAGCGGCCACGACCTCTACGACATCGACACGATGATGCGACTCCAGCGGACGTTCCCGTGGCTGTCGGTGCGGGCGATGACCGAGGACCAGGGCCGTCTGCCGGAGGCCGTGGGGCGGTACGGGCCGTGGAACGAGTACGACGCGTATCTCTCGGGCCCGCTCGGCATGATCCGCAGCGGGGTGCACGCCCTCAGGGGAGCGGGCATTCCCGCCGAGCGGATCCGGCACGATGCGCTGGAGGACCTCGTCACGGTGACGCACCCCTGACCCAGGATCGGCGACGGGCCCAGGCGGCGCCCCTGGACCCTGACCCAGGTCCGACGGAGCGGTCCCTGACGGCGCCCGTCAGCCCAGGTCCGACGGAGCCGTCCCGGGCGGCGCCCGTCAGCCCAGGTCAGGAGCGTGCATCGCCCGGACCCCCTCGATGTTGCCGTCGAGATAGTGCCGGAGCGAGAGCGGTACGAGGTGAACGGCGGCGATGCCGACCCGGGTGAACGGCACCCGGACGATCTCGTATTCGCCGCACGGCTCCTCGATCTCGGGACCGTGGCGCAGGGAGGGATCCATCGACTCCAGGCGGCAGACGAAGAAGTGCTGGACCTTCACTCCGGAGACGCCGCCGTCGACGATGTGCTCGACGGTGTCGACGAAGCAGGGGACAACATCGGTGATCTTGGCGCCGAGTTCCTCGTCCACCTCGCGGTGCAGGGCCTCGACGACGGTGGTGTCCGACGGCTCGACCCCGCCACCAGGCGTCACCCAGTAGGGGTCCACCCCGGGCTTCGTGCGCTTGATGAGGATGAGGTCGTTTCCGTCGAGCAGGATGGCGCGTGCGGTGCGCTTGACCACGGGACGTTCGGTCATGGGAAGAAAATGGCCCGCCACAGCTGTCCTGAAACTCACCAGCCCCCGGCGGCTCTCAGGAGCCACTCGTGCGCCCGCGCGATCGGGGGCAGGGCGAGGGTGCCGGTGCGGACGACCAGGAAGTAGGTCCGCAGGGGTGGCACCGGCGGATCGAGCAGCGCCACCAGCCGACCACGCGTCAGGGCGTCCTCGCACAGATAGCGGGGCAGCAC
Organism: Streptomyces sp. NPDC036822; assembly: GCF_055609145.1. Classification (NCBI taxonomy): domain Bacteria; kingdom Bacillati; phylum Actinomycetota; class Actinomycetes; order Kitasatosporales; family Streptomycetaceae; genus Streptomyces; species Streptomyces sp. NPDC036822. The sequence continues at coordinate 205,162 of NZ_JBVJPY010000003.1, read as the reverse complement.
CGCCAGCCCGGCGCCGGCGGCAGCGGATTCCAGGACGGCCCGCAGGTCGGGCGCTATGACGGTGGCGGTCGTCGCCGGCTTGCTCTCGAAGACGGCGGCCCAGTAACGGGAGACGAACGGCAGCGATTCGTGGACCTCCACCACCGGCAGCTGCTCCAGGACCACCGCGCCCTTCCGCAGCAGTGTCTCCGGGGAGAGCCGGCCAGCCCAGCGCGGCGCGGCGACCAGGACGTGCTCCTCGTCGCAGAGCGGTGTGGCGGTGAGAAGCCCACCTCGCGGGCGGGCGGTGGCGATGGCCAGGTCGTGGTGTCCGGCGGCGAGTCCTTCGAGAACGTCCTCGGCGTTGTCGAGGAAGGAGGCACGGACCGCGAGGCCCTGGGAGACGAGTGGCGTGAGGGCCGGCAGGGCACGCGTCGAGGTGAATTCCGGCGGCCCGGCGAGATGCAGGGTCCGGACCCCGTTCTCCTCGTCGAGACCGGCCTCGACGATCTCCACGAGGGCGTCCAGGTGCGGGGCCGCCCGGTGGGCGAGCTCGTCCCCGATGGTGGTGGGGGTGACTCCGCGGGCCTGGCGCAGGAAGAGCGGGCGCCCCAGCTGCCGCTCCAGGGTGCGGATCTGACTGGTGACGGCCGGCTGGGAGAGCCCCAGGAGCGCCGCGGCGCGGGTGAAGGAGCCGGCCCGGTGCACCGTGACGAATGTGCGCAGTAGGGCCAGATCCATGTCAGCCCTCTCCCGGCCGGTGGCCGTTCGACTCGCCGTCGTGGTCAGGCGTCGGCTGATGGCGCCTCAGGACGGTCCAACTATAAATATGTCGATAGGTCTCTGTCGCTCCCGTGATTGGACACTGACGCTGAGTCAACTAGCCTTGTTCAGGCGGGATCTCCGCGCGTGGAACCGAGGTGTTCCGAGCCACGAGGGGGGAGGCTCGGAGCACCTCGTTCCGTACCGGGAGGGTCAGACCGCGTCCTTGCCCGCCAGGTCGAGAGCGCGCAGGACGTCCGCGATCAGGTCCTCCGGGTCCTCGGCGCCGACGGAGAAGCGGACGAAGCCCTCCGGGACGGCGTCGCCGCCCCACCTGCCCCGCCGTTCGGCGGTCGAGCGCACCCCGCCGAAGCTGGTGGCGTCGTCCACCAGGCGCAGTTCGTCGAGGAACCGGTCGGCGTGCTCCCGGTCGGACAGGACGAAGGACACCACGGAGCCGAAGCGCCGCATCTGCGAGGCCGCCACCGCGTGCGAGGGGTCGTCGGGCAGCCCGGGGTAGCGCAGCCCGCTCACGTCACCGCGACGGCTCAGTGCCTGCGCGAGGGCGAGGGCCGAGGAGCACTGCCGGTCGAGGCGCAGCTGGAGCGTGGCCAGAGAGCGGTGGGCGAGCCAGGCCTCCATGGGCCCGGGGATGGCTCCCACGATCTTGCGCCAGCGCCGTACCTCCGCGGCCCGGTGAGGATCACGGCAGCTGACGTGCCCGAGCAGGATGTCCCCGTGCCCCGTCATCCCCTTGGTGTCGCTGGCGACGGAGAAGTCCGCCCCGAGTTCCAGGGGGCGCTGTCCGAGGGGGGTGGCCAGGGTGTTGTCGACGGCGACCAGCGCTCCGGCCTCATGGGCGGCGCGGGTCAGACGACGGATGTCACAGACGTCGAGTCCGGGGTTGGAAGGGGTCTCGATCCACAGCAGCCGTGCCCCGTCCAGGACGGAGAGCTGGGCGTCGCCGCCGGTGGGGGCGGTGCGGACCTCGATGCCGTACGCCCTCAGCTGCTCATGCAGGAGGGGAAGCGCCTGGTAGCCGTCGTCCGGCATGACGACCGTGTCGCCGGCCTTGAGCTGGGAGAACAGCACGGCGGAGATGGCGGCCATGCCGGAGGCGAAGACCAGCGTCTCGACGTCCGGCTCCCCCGGCGCCTCCAGGTCGCCGATGGCGCGCTCCAGATGGGTCCAGGTCGGGTTCTCGTCCCGCCCGTAGGTGTAGGGGCCGGTCGGATCGCCCGGCAGGTGGAAGTGCGCCGCGAAGACCGGGCCCGGCAGGGTCGGTTCGTACTTCACGGGATCGGGAAGCCCCGCTCGTACCGCCCGGGTTCCGTCACCCGTCCCGATGTCCCGTGCGCCGGTGTCCCTGACCCCGTGCGCCGCGCCGTTCACGTCGCCGTTCGCGCCGCCGTTCGTCCCGCTGTTCATGCCGGCTGTTCCTCCGCCTCTCGCCTCCGGCGGAGAGCTGTCCTCGCTCGCCGCCTCACCATGGTCCGCCATCGCTCCCGCGCTCAGTCCCCGTCGGGCAGCACGACGTTGAGCGCCCAGGAGACGACGGAGATGATCAGTCCGCCGAGGACGGCGGTCCAGAAGCCCTCGACGTGGAAGCTGAGGTCGAGCACATCGGCGAGCCAGGAGGTCAGCAGCAGCATCAGGGCGTTGACCACCAGGGTGATCAGGCCGAGCGTGAGGATGAACAGCGGAAGCGTGAGCAGCTTCACGACCGGCTTGACCAAGAAGTTCACCAGTCCGAAGACCAGGGCGACGAGGATGAGCGTCAGGGCCTTCTTACCGGTGCTGTCACCGGTCAGGGTGATGTCCTGGAGGAGCCAGATGGCCACTCCCAGGGCGCCCGCGTTGGCGAGCGTCTTGACTACGAAATTCTTCATGTGTCTGATCGTGGCAGACATGATCGGGCCAAGGCAGGGGCGGACGGACGATGAAGGCATTCCGGCTGGACGAACTGGAGGCGGAGCGCGCCGCACATGACGGCGCGTACCTCCAGTTCCTGCGCGAGCGGAACATGTCGGTCGGTCTGTACGCACTGGACGCGGGCGCGCTCGACCCGCAGCAGCCGCACGGGCAGGACGAGGTGTACTTCGTCGTCAGCGGCCGGGCCTCGATCACGGTCGGGCTGGAGACGACGCAGGTGGCCCGGGGCAGCGTGGTCTACGTGCCCGCCGGGGTGGCCCACAAGTTCCACCACATCACGGAGGACCTGAGGGTCATGGTGGTCTTCTCGCCGCCGGAGGGCTGAGTTCCCCTAGGGGGCGGATCAGGGGAGAGCGGGGGCTGCGGAAGCCCCGCGAGCACCCCTGCCGCCCCTAGCATCGGAAGCGTCCGGTGCAGAGTGCGCGGAACGGACTTTTCGGAGATGGGGTAAGGACAATGGCCGTACGGGAGATTCTCGCGGGGATGCCCTGGTGGGTGAAGTGGGTGGCTATACCCGTCATCGCGCTGTTCGTCTTCGGCGGTCTGATCACCAGCATCGCGGTGGTCGTCATCGGTCTGCTCTTCAAGGTGCTGGTCTTCGTCGCCCTGGTCGCCGGACTGGTGTACGTGGTGCGGAAGTTCATGTCGTCCTCGACCTCACGCGAGGACTGGTAGCACAAGCTACCCACGGGTTCGAACCGGCCCTCGGGCATTAGCCCGGCCGAGGGAACCCCCTGGTTGAAACCGCGACGGTGCCCGAAGGCTGCTATTAGAGTGGAATTCCTCTGCCGCCCCGGGAAAACAGGCGTAGGCCTCCAGTTGTGACCAGCGAGTTCTCTGTCCCGGACGGGTCCGCCAGCGGGCCCTGCCGGATCCCGGGCCGCGGCGGGCGCGCGGGGGCGGCCCCCGCGGGCGGGTGCAGCGTGCCCGTCGACTCGCCTGGGGGTGACCTTTGGCCACGGCTTCGCAGACCGCTGTTCCTACCCTGATCGGCTCGGTGCAGCGGGCGCTGAGACTTCTGGAGGCCGTCGGCTCCCACGAGGACGGGGCGCCCGCCAAACAGCTCGCGCGCGAGGCGGGGCTCCCGCTTCCCACCGCGTACCACCTGCTCCGCACCCTGACGCACGAGGGTTATCTGCGCCGCGAGAAGGGTGTGTTCGTCTTCGGTGACGCCGCCGGCCGCCTGGCCGGCGGCGGAGTTCTGCAGAATCGTCGCACCAAGATCGAAGACTCTCTCGCGCACTGGCGCGACGAGATCGGCGTCCCGGTCTACTTCGCCGTCTACCGCGAAGGGGAGATCGAACTGGTCGCCGTGGCCGACACTCCCACGGCCCCCGCCGTGGCGGAGTGGGCCGACTTCCGGGAGACCGGACACGCTCATGCGATCGGACAGTGCCTGCTCAGCCAACTCGATCTGAAAAGTCGTCAAGACCACCTTCTGCGCCACCCGGTGGAAACCATCACTCCGTATACGGTGCGTAACGACCGGGTGCTTTTGGAGCGTTTGGGCGGTATGGGGCGAATGGAACCCCTCGTGGAGCGTCAGGAATATGCGCTCGGCACGGTCTGTGCCGCCATCCCCATCACGGCGGGCTCGACGGCGGCCGCAATGGCCATTTCTCTCCCCCTCCACCAGGAAGAACGGTTGCTGCCCGCAGTCGATCGACTACGCAACGAGATCGGAAGGCTCTTCAGTTCCTTTGCGTTCTCTATCAGTATCTGAAAAATCACTCCTTGTGATCTGCTAGCGCGTGCAGCACGATGGCGTCAAGAGGGCCATGGGGGATCATTCCTGGCCGTTTTGCTCACAACTTTCAGCAGCTGTCTCTACCCAACTGCTTCATCTACTGCGGGGTACATGATGCGAGAGTCGGTTCAGGCCGAAGTCCTGATGAGCTTCCTCGTCTCCGAGGAGCTCTCCTTCAGAATCCCGGTGGAACTGCGCTACGAGACCCGGGATCCCTATGCGGTGCGGATGACCTTCCACCTTCCCGGGGACGCCCCTGTGACCTGGGCATTCGGACGGGAGCTGCTGCTTGACGGCATCAACAGCCCCAGCGGGGACGGCGATGTCCGCATCGCGCCGACCGGTCCCGAGGCGCTGTCGGACGTCAGCATCCGGCTCCAGGTCGGGGGCGACCGCGCCCTGTTCCGCGCCAGCGCTCCGCCGCTGGTCGCCTTCCTCGACCGCACGGACAAGCTCGTCCCCCTCGGTCAGGAACGCTCCCTCGGTGACTTCGAGGACAACCTCGAGGCGGCACTCGGCCGGATTCTCGCGGAGGAGAACGCCGGCTGAGACGGAACGGCGGCGTCCGGGGCCCCGCTCCGAAAGGCGGCCGCCTCACGCTCGGTCACCCCGCGATCGGTTCGTCGCGGCCCCGGGCCCCCGGCCGGTCCGTTCTCCGGGTCACTTCGCCCGGCGGCGGCGACCACCCTTGGCCGGTCGCCCCGCCGGCGCGCCAGGTGCGCCCGGCGAGCCCGGCACGCCCGGGCGGTCGGCGGAGACCACCAGCGCCGCGAGGGCGGTGGTCAGCGGCACCGACGCGACCAGGCCGATCGATCCCACCAGCGTCCGGACGATCTCCACGGCGACCAACTCGCTGTTGGCCACGGTCCCCACGCTGCTCTGGGCGATGGAGAACAGCAGCAGCAGGGGCAGCGCCGCACCGGCGTACGCGAGCACCAGCGTGTTCACCACCGAGGCGATGTGGTCCCGGCCGATCCGGATACCGGCCCGGTACAGCGCGCGCGGACCCATGCGCGGATCCGCCTGGTGGAGCTCCCACACCGCCGACGTCTGGGTCACCGTCACGTCGTCGAGCACGCCGAGCGAACCGATGATGACGCCGGCGAGCAGCAGACCCGACATGTCGATGTCCGGGTAGAGCCCGTGGATCAGACCGGTGTTGTCGTCCGTGTTGCCGGAGAGCGAGGCCCAGCCGATGAAGAGCGAGCCCAGCAGCCCGATCAGCAGCAGGGAGATGAGGGTGCCGAGCACCGCGACCGAGGTGCGGGCCGAGAGACCGTGGCACATGTAGAGCGCGATGAGCATGATCGCGCTCGCGCCGACCACGGCCACCACCAGCGGGTTCGAGCCCTGCAGGATCGCCGGCAGGATGAAGAGGGTCAGCACCATGAAGCTCACGGCGAGCGCGATCAGGGCCATCAGCCCGCGCAGCCGGCCCACGAGCACGACCGCCAGCGCGAAGATGCCGGCGAGCAGCATCATCGGGAACTTGCGGTCCACATCGGTCACCGAATACTGCAGGTCACGCGGGGCGTCAGGGGCGTACGCCACGATCACGCCCTGTCCCTCGCTGAGTTGCCGGGGCGCGTCCGGCTGCACGATCTCGACGAAGGTGCGTCCCCGGTCGGCGCCGCTGGTGACCTCGATCGTGGCCTTCGCGCACTGCCCCTGCTGGGCGTTGACCGCCTCGCGCCCCTGCGGGGTGGAGGTGTCACCGGTCGGCGGCACCTGAGCGGCGTTCACGTCCTTGCAGTCGACGCGCTCGACCGAGACGACCTTGCCCTGCTCGGTCTGCCGGTCGAAGCCGACGCCAGTGCGCTCGTGCGCAGGGGCCCCGCCGGGCCACAGGACGGCGAGCCCGACGACGACGGCGGTGGCGAACGGGATCAGGACGGCGGCGATGACCTTGCGCAGGTGCCGGGAGACGGGCGCGGCGGGTCCATGGGCGTGCGCATGCGCATGGGCGTGTCCGGCAGCGTCGTGCCCGGGCTCCACGAGCCCGCGTTCCGCGTGCCCGTGCCTGCCGCGGCCGTCGCTCCGCCCATCACCGGCGCCGCCGTTTCCGTCGCCGTTGCCAGGGGGTCCGGGGGTCTGCTGCGAGGAAGTCACCGACCGATCATCGCAAGAACGGCGGGGGCCCACTGTTCAGCACGCCCGGGTTGACGCTAGCGTGGTGGCACCTTTGCACACGCGGGAGCTCGGAGCACCGGGCTGAGAGGGCGCTGATCACCGTACGCGCGCATGACGTACGTACGGGAAGAGGCTGCGCCGACCGCCGAACCTGTTACCGGGTAATGCCGGCGTAGGGAGATCGGTCTCATGACCATTCAGGATGCACGCACGCCTGCCACCAGCCAGGACGAGCGCAAGCCCGGCTGGCACAAGGGGTACGTCGAGGGATCGCGCCCCGACCTCCGCGTACCGGTCCGTCAGGTGCACCTCACCAACGGCACGGACGTGACGCTGTACGACACGTCCGGGCCGTACACCGACCCCGCCATCGACACCGACGTCCGGCGGGGCCTGGCGCCGCTGCGCGAGAACTGGATCATCGGCCGGGGCGACACCGAGGAGTACGCGGGCCGCCCGGCCCGCCCCGAGGACGACGGGATCAAGCACACCTCGCCGCGCGGAGGGGGACTCAAGAACCTCGACGCGGTCTTCCCCGGTCGCCCGCGCCTGCCCCGGCGGGGCCGCGACGGCCAGGCGGTGACGCAGCTCGCGTACGCCCGCCGGGGTGAGATCACCCCGGAGATGGAGTACGTCGCCATCCGCGAGAACGTCTCCCCCGAGGTCGTCCGCGAGGAGATCGCCGCAGGTCGTGCCGTACTCCCGGCGAACGTGAACCACCCGGAGATCGAGCCGATGATCATCGGCAAGCGGTTCCTGGTGAAGGTCAACGCCAACATCGGCAACTCCGCCGTCACCTCCTCCATCGAGGAGGAGGTGGAAAAAATGACATGGGCGACCAGGTGGGGCGCGGACACGGTCATGGACCTGTCCACCGGCCGCAACATCCACACCACCCGCGAGTGGGTGCTGCGCAACTCCCCCGTGCCGATCGGCACCGTGCCGCTCTACCAGGCCCTGGAGAAGGTCGACGGCCGGGCCGAGGAGCTGACCTGGGAGATCTACAAGGACACGGTCATCGAGCAGGCCGAGCAGGGCGTCGACTACATGACGGTCCACGCCGGCGTGCTGCTGCCGTACGTGCCGCTCACCGCCCGCCGCAAGACCGGCATCGTCTCGCGCGGCGGCTCGATCATGGCCGCCTGGTGCCTGGCGCACCACAAGGAGAACTTCCTCTACACGAACTTCGAGGAACTCTGCGACATCCTGGCGACCTACGACGTCACCTACTCGCTGGGTGACGGGCTGCGTCCCGGCTCGATCGCGGACGCCAACGACGAGGCGCAGTTCGCCGAGCTGCGGACCCTCGGCGAGCTGAACACGATCGCCAAGCGGCACAACGTCCAGACGATGATCGAGGGCCCGGGCCACGTCCCGATGCACAAGATCAAGGAGAACATCGACCTCCAGCAGGAGATCTGCGAGGAGGCGCCGTTCTACACCCTCGGCCCCCTGACCACGGACGTCGCGCCCGCCTACGACCACATCACCTCCGGTATCGGCGCCGCGATGATCGCCTGGTGGGGTACGGCGATGCTCTGCTACGTCACCCCCAAGGAGCACCTGGGCCTGCCGAACCGCGACGATGTGAAGACCGGTGTCATCACGTACAAGATCGCGGCGCACGCGGCGGACCTGGCGAAGGGGCACCCGGGGGCGCAGGAGTGGGACGACGCGCTGTCGGACGCGCGGTTCGAGTTCCGCTGGGAGGACCAGTTCAACCTGGCGCTCGACCCGGACACGGCCCGCGAGTTCCACGACGAGACGCTGCCCGCGGAGCCGGCGAAGACCGCGCACTTCTGTTCCATGTGCGGTCCGAAGTTCTGCTCGATGAAGATCTCGCAGGACATCCGGCGCGAGCACGGGGGCGACCTGAAGTCGCGGGAGATCGAGGCCGGCATGGCGGAGAAGTCGGCGGAGTTCGCCGCGTCCGGCAACCGGGTGTACCTCCCGCTGGCGGAGTAGCCACGGGACTCCGCCCCGTCGTGTCCGGGGCGGGTAGGGGCCCGGGTACGGACCGCATGGCCGCGGGGGGCCGTGCGGCCCGTACCCGGCTCGGGCCGCGTCCTTGGACGTCCTCGCCGGTCAGGCCGGTACGTGCGCGGGCCACGGCCGGTGCGACGCGTGCGCGGGCGGTGTCGGGCCTCCGCGTCCTCGGGCGGTGTGAGTCGTGTCAGTCCGGCACGTTCTCGGGGGGCCCGAAGTCCGGGCTGGAGAAGTCCGGACTGCTGTACGACGGTCGGTTGCCCGAGGCGCCCTCGCCGGGGCTGGAGAAGTCCGGGCCGCTGTACCCGACCTTCGGGATCCGGGAGACCGGACGGGGCCTGGGGGTGGGGGCGGGTCGAGCGGCGCCGGGGTCGGCCAGCGCGTCTCGCAGGAACGGCAGGATCCCCCGTTCGAGCAGGGCGTGACGCCAGGCATCCCTCGCGAGGGACAGCTCGTCCCCCGCGGCGGCCCCGGAATCCGCCGCCACCTCGGTGGCTCTGTTGCGCAGCGCCGTGACGAGCAGTCCGGCGGCCGCGCAGAGCAGCCCGGCCGCGGCGACGGCGCCGAAGAACCAGCCGGCCGTCAGCAGGGTGTCGGCGAACTGCAGTGCCGGGGCCAGGACTTTCAGGACGGCCCCGACCAGCAGGAAGATCACCGCCGCGGTGCCCGCGAGCACGGGCGCCAGGACCGTGACGATCGCGACGACGCCCGCGCCGGGACCGCCGCCCGCCCCGTCGCCGTCCGCCGCGAGGACGGCGCCCATGACACTCGTACCGCTGGAGCGTCCCTGCTCACGTATCTTCACGAAGTGGTCGTACTCGGGCGCGGCCGCGGCCGTGATCAGGGCCGTCGCGCTCAGTGCCATCGCGCGCAGTTGCGCGGCCGTGAGTCTGGTCCCGACCTCGGCGAGATCCGGACGGTCGTGCGCGTGACGCAGTGCGTCGTCGAGGACGCGCTCGAACTCGGAGCGGTCCTCGGTCAGCAGGTGCGGAGCCACGTTCATGTGCATCCCCCGATGCTCCGTAGGGCCGGACCGCCCGCGGACGTGCGGGCGGTTGGCGGAAACGGAGGAGAGCCTGCTACGGATGTGCCGATGGTATTCCGGTTACGCCACAGGGTGACAGGGGGTTTCCCGAAATCGCCTGCCCCGGATGCGCAGGGTTATCCATCAGCCGTTCAGGGGGAGTTGGACGACCAGAAGCTTTCCGGCCATGGTCACGCCGCCGTCCATGGCGATCGCCAGACCGTCCGCGTACACGTGCGGTCCGTCGACGACCGGGTCCGAGCCGCTCTCGCCGTCCTCCGTGCCGACCTGGCCCAGGAGGTACGGGATGGGGCTGTGACCGTGGACGACGCGGCGGCCGCCGTAGGTGTCGAGCAGCTCCCGCACCGCCTCGGGGCCGCCGTCGTCACGGAAGGCGAAGCGCTTGGTGAACTTGCGGAACAGGTCCCAGACCTCGTCGGCGTCGTTGCGGTTGATGATCTCGTGGACCGTCTCGTTGACGTCCTCGATGGTGCTGCCGTAGTCGAGGTACGCGGTGGTGTCGGAGTGCAGGAGGAGGTGCCCGTCCTCCTCCACGACGGCGTCCAGCCGGGACATCCACTGCAGATGGACGTCCTGGAGGCGGTCCATGTCGTACTTCTGCCCGCCGTTGAGCAGCCAGGCCGCCTGGAACGTGGCGGTGCCGGCGCCGGAGTTCACCGGCGTGTCGGCGAAGCGCTTGGCACCGATCAGGAGCAGTTCGTGATTGCCCATCAGGGCCTTGCAGTAGCCGCCGGCGGCGGCGGCCTCGGCCGACAGGCGCATGACGAGGTCGATGACGCCGATGCCGTCGGGCCCGCGGTCGGTGAAGTCGCCGAGGAACCAGAGGCGGGCGTTGCCCGCGGCCCAGCCGCCGTTCTCGTCGATGAGGCCCTGGGCACGCAGGGCCGCGACGAGTTCGTCGAGATAGCCGTGGACGTCGCCGACGACGTAGAGCGGGCCGGGGCCGTCACCCGTCACCGGTGCCTGCGCGGGGGCCGGGGCCGGCTCGACCTGGACCTGGACCGTGTCGCCCCGGTTGATGACCGGCAGGTCGCGCTCGGTCGGGGTGTAGCCCTCGGGGAGGTCGCCCTCCGGGAAGGCGTTGCCGGGGTGGCCCGCCGGGTCGGCCGGGACGGAGGCGGTCGGCACGGCGGCGGCGGGGCTCTCCGTACGGGTGGCCATGACATGGCCGAGGTGGAGTGTGCGGTCGAGCGCGGCGCCGGACGCGCCGACTCCCGGCGCTCCCATGCCCGGTGCTCCCAGTGCTCCCAGTGCTCCCGGTGCGGCGGAAGCGGCACGTGGCGCGGGCGCCACCGGCGCCGCGGGAACGCCCGCGACGGGTGCGCCCGGGCCGCGGTCCGCCGGCGCTCCGGGGAGACCCGGAGCCTCGGCGGGCGGCTCGGTGGCATGGCCCTGCACGGGCACCCGGGCGTACGGCGGTACGCGGAAGTCACGCAATGTCGCCGTGCGCACCACGGGTTCCTGCCCGGCCCCCTGAGTCATCGACCCCTCCACCACCGTCGCGATGCCCTGCACATCGCGGACCCTGCCTGGTCGGGGTGGTCCGCGGTGTCGTGCGCCCATCATAGGAATGAGGGTCCTCCTGTGTGACGCACCAGGGGTGGTGAATCCGGGTCCACTCCGGGTTCACCGGTTGTTTCGCCCGAATTGAGAAGGTCTAGGCCAGGGTTCGAGCCGGGCCGGCTCTCGGTTTGGGCCGGACATCGGCGCGTACGCGACCCTGGGGTCCTTCGTTCGCGTGGTCCTTCCGGCCCCTTCCGGGCTCTTCCAGGGTCTTCCGGACCCTTCGGGTCCTCCTGGATCCTCCGGTCCTTCCGAGCCCTTCTCAGTCCTTCTCGTCCTTCGAGGGGGAGCGTGGCGGACTGACGGTCGTCCGGGGTGAACGCCTCTGGGAGGAGGTCCGGACGATGAGTTCGGTCGGTATCACCCGCTCGACCGGTCCGTCGGCGTCGTTCCCCTCGATGGCGTCGATGAGGAGCTGGACGACGGCGGTGCCGATCCGGCGCGGCTTGAGCGAGAGGGTCGTGATGGGCGGTTCGGTGGTGGCATAGACGGTCGACTCGCTGCAGCAGACCAGCAGCAGGTCGTCCGGTACCCGCAGCCCGTAACGGCGCGCGGCCGCCAGGAGGTCGGTTCCGTTGGGGTCGAAGAGCCCGTACACGGCGTCGGGGCGATCGGGGCGGGCGAGCAGCCGGTCGGCCGCGACGGCGCCCGCGCACGGATCGTGCGCCGGATAGGCCTCGTAGACGGGATCCTGTCCGACCCGCTCGCACCAGTTGAGGTACGCGGTGGTGGACAGGCGGGTGTAGGTGTCGGTGGTGGTGCCGGTGAGCAGCCCGATCCTGCGGGCGCCCGCGGCGGCGAGGTGGTCGAGGAGGTCGAGGACGGCGGCTTCGTGGTCGTTGTCGACCCAGGCGGTCACCGGGAGGGTGCCGGCGGGTCGGCCGTCGGAGACGACGGGCAGGCCCTGGCGGACCAGCTCGGTGACGACGGGGTCGTGGTCGGAGGGATCGATGACGACGGTCCCGTCGAGGGCGACGTTCGACCAGACGTCATGGCGGGAGGTGGCGGGGAGGATGACCAGGGCATAGCCGCGGGCGAGCGCGGCCGAGGTCGCGGCTCTGGCCATCTCCGCGAAGTACGCGAATTCGGTGAAGGTGAAAGGTTCATCCCCGTAGGTCGTCACGGTCAGGCCGATGAGGCCCGACTTGCCGGTACGGAGCGTGCGGGCCGCCGCGGATGGGCGGTAGCCCAGCCGGTCTGCGACTTCGCGAACGTGGCGGCGGGTGGCGTCCGGGAGCCGGCCCTTACCGTTGAGAGCGTCGGAGACAGTCGTGATGGAGACCCCGGCGGCGGCGGCTACGTCCCGGATGCCCGCTCTGCCCTGCCGGCTTCCCCGGGTCTGTGCCCGGCTCACCTGGTGCTTCCCTGCTGCTGTCATGGCGAGCCGATAGTAGGGCGAGGGCGGGTGGGTGAGCCGGTCGCATATTCACTCGTTGACAGGCACGTTTCTGCATGATCCAGATAGGTCAATTGCCTTGGAAATAAAGGTAGTTAGACCGCTGTGCGGTGGATCTAGGGTCGCCGACGGGCATGAGCCTGCCACGGGAGCGATGTCTCGAAGAGGTCTCAACTCACCTCTACGGGGGATGCGCGCCACGGCGCCCGCCACCGGCGCGCGCCACCCGGGCCCGCGCTCCCTCTGTTTTCCACAGCTCGGGGATGAGGTTGTCCACAGCCCATTCGCAGCGGACGGGAATCCTCATAAGGTGAGGAGTATTGGTGGTACGGACGGTCGAGGAGGACCACAGTGAGCTCAGTGAGCGAGACCGGCGGGGCCGGCGGGACGAGCGGCGCGGGCGGCCCGAAGCTGCGTGCCGTGCTGGACGGCATTCCGACGTACAAGCCGGGCAAGCCGGCCGCCGCGGGTGGCCCGATCGCCTTCAAGCTGTCCTCCAACGAGAACCCGTACCCGCCGCTGCCCGGGGTGATGGAGAGCGCGCTGGCCGCGGCCGCGAACTTCAACCGCTACCCCGACATGGCCTGCACCGGCCTGATGCAGGAGCTCGCCGACCGCTTCGGCGTGCCTGTCTCGCACCTGGCCACCGGCACGGGCTCGGTGGGTATCGCGCAGTCGCTCATCCAGGCGACGGCCGGCCCGGGTGACGAGGTCATGTACGCCTGGCGGTCCTTCGAGGCGTACCCGATCATCACGCGGATCAGCGGGGCGACGCCGGTGCAGGTGCCGCTGACCGAGGGCGAGGTCCACGATCTCGACGCGATGGCCGAGGCGATCACCGACCGGACCCGGCTGATCTTCGTCTGCAACCCGAACAACCCCACGGGTACGGCGGTGCGCCGGGCCGAGCTGGAGCGTTTCCTTGGCCGGGTGCCCTCCGACGTCCTCGTGGTGATCGACGAGGCGTACCGGGAGTTCGTCCGCGACACCGACGTGCCGGACGGCATCGAGCTCTACCGCGACCGCCCGAACGTGGCAGTGCTGCGGACGTTCTCCAAGGCGTACGGTCTCGCGGGGCTGCGGGTCGGTTTCGCGATCGCCCACGAGCCGGTGGCGGCGGCGCTGCGCAAGACGGCGGTGCCGTTCGGAGTGAGCCAGGTCGCCCAGGACGCGGCGGTCGCCTCGCTGCGGGCCGAGGACGAACTGATCGGGCGGGTCGGCTCGCTGGTGTGCGAGCGCGAGCGGGTCCACGCCGGGCTCGTGGCCCAGGGCTGGACCGTGCCGGACACCCAGGCGAACTTCGTCTGGCTGCGGCTCGGTGAGCGGACGGTGGACTTCGCGGCGGAGTGCGAGCGGCACGGAGTGGTGGTGCGGCCGTTCGCGGGCGAGGGCGTGCGCGTCACGATCGGTGAGTGCGAGGCGAACGACCTGTTCCTCAAGGCGGCGGAGGGCTTCCGCAAGGAGGGCTGAGGCCGGTCCGTCATCAGGGCTGGTCGGTCACCAGCTCCACCCGGATCGGGTCGCCGTCCCTGACAGTGGCCAGGACGCGCGGGTCGCCGTCGAGCGAGCCCAGCAGGTTGCACGGGGAGGCGAGCCGGCACTCGGCTCCCCGGGATATCGGTGTGGGCCCGTAGGGAAGGGCGAGCGCGTCGCCCTCCGTCCAGAACGCGACCGTGCCCGGCTCCACCACCTGCCGCGCGCCGGCTTCGACGGCGGCGGAGACAGGTGTGTCGAAATACACTTCCTCGCCCCAGGTCCGGGCGGTGGAGGAGATCGGGAGAACCCCCACGAGCGCCTTGCTCGTGGGGGTTTCGTCGATGGTGGCCGTGGTGTGTCCGGCAGGCCAGGAGAGACGGATACGAAGGGTCATGACCCCGATTCAACAATATGTTGAAGGTTGGGGGAAGGGGTGACCTTCGAGTAGGGACCCCCCGGTACTCATACGGATTTCGTATGAGTCATAATGCTTGTGAATGTGAACGCGTTCACAAGCGTGTCACGGTTCATCCCGGGATGGGTGGGATTAAAGGGGCAGGTCGCCCCCTGTGACCACGGCGATGTAAGGAGAAGACGACGTGGACCTCGCTCTGGCGCCAGAGACTCTGGCGCGATGGCAGTTCGGCATCACCACCGTCTACCACTTTCTCTTCGTCCCCCTGACGATCTCCCTCGCCGCGCTCACCGCCGGTCTCCAGACGGCTTGGGTACGCACGGGGAAGGAGAAGTACCTCAGGGCCACGAAGTTCTGGGGCAAGCTTTTTCTGATCAACATCGCGATGGGTGTCGTCACCGGCATCGTGCAGGAGTTCCAGTTCGGCATGAACTGGTCCGACTACTCGCGCTTCGTCGGGGACGTCTTCGGTGCGCCTCTCGCCTTCGAGGCCCTGATCGCCTTCTTCTTCGAGTCGACCTTCATCGGCCTGTGGATCTTCGGATGGGACAAGCTGCCCAAGAAGATCCACCTCGGCTGCATGTGGATGGTGTCGATCGGCACGATCCTCTCCGCGTACTTCATCCTGGCGGCGAACTCCTGGATGCAGCACCCGGTCGGCTACCGCATCAACGAGGAGCGGGGCCGGGCCGAACTCACCGACTTCTGGCTCGTACTCACCCAGAACACCGCCCTCACCCAGTTCTTCCACACGATGACGGCCGCCTTCCTGGTCGGCGGCGCGTTCATGGTCGGCATATCCGCCTTCCATCTGGCGCGCAAGAAGCACATCCCGGTGATGCGGACCTCACTACGGCTCGGACTGATCACGCTGATCATCGCCGGTCTCGGCACGGCGATCAGCGGTGACCTGCTCGGCAAGGTGATGTTCAAGCAGCAGCCGATGAAGATGGCCGCCGCCGAGGCGCTCTGGGACGGCGAGGCGCCGGCCCCCTTCTCGATCTTCGCGTACGGCGATGTCGAGAAGGGCCACAACACGGTGGCCATCGAGGTCCCCGGCCTGCTGTCGTTCCTCGCGAACGACGACTTCACCTCGTACGTCCCGGGCATCAACGACGTCAACAAGGCCGAGCAGGAGAAGTTCGGCCCCGGCGACTACCGGCCCAACATCCCCGTGGCGTACTGGGGCTTCCGCTGGATGATCGGCTTCGGCATGGCCTCGCTGTCCATCGGCATGCTGGGCCTCTGGCTGACCCGCAAGAGGTTCATGCTCCCGCCGGGGATGCGGACCGGTGAGGACGAGGTACCGCACCTGGTCCTGTTCAAGCGGAAGGCTCTCAGCCCGAGGCTCACCCACTGGTACTGGCTCGTCGCGCTCTGGACCATGACCTTCCCGCTGATCGCCAGCTCCTGGGGCTGGATCTTCACCGAGATGGGCCGCCAGCCGTGGGTGGTGTACGGGGTGCTGCGCACCAGGGACGCGGTCTCCCCCGGGGTCTCGCAGGGCGAGGTGCTCACCTCCATGATCGTCTTCACGCTGCTGTACGCGGTGCTCGCCGTGATCGAGGTCAGGCTGCTCGTGAAGTACGTCAAGGCCGGACCGCCCGAACTCACGGAGTCCGACCTCAACCCGCCCACCAAGATCGGCGGGGACGAGCGCGACCCCGACCGGCCCATGGCCTTCTCGTACTGAGGCTCAGGAGATCGAGGCATGGAACTCCACAACGTCTGGTTCGTACTCATCGCCGTCCTCTGGATCGGCTACTTCTTCCTCGAAGGCTTCGACTTCGGCGTCGGCGTCCTCACCAAGCTCCTCGCCCGTGACCGCGCCGAGAAGCGGGTGCTGATCAACACCATTGGCCCCGTCTGGGACGGCAACGAGGTGTGGCTGCTGACCGCGGGCGGCGCGACCTTCGCCGCGTTCCCCGAGTGGTACGCGACGCTCTTCTCCGGGTTTTACCTGCCGCTGCTGATCATCCTGGTCTGTCTGATCGTGCGCGGTGTCGCCTTCGAGTACCGGGTGAAGCGACCCGAGGAGAACTGGCAGCGCAACTGGGAGCACGCCATCTTCTGGACCTCCCTGATCCCCGCCGTGCTGTGGGGCGTCGCCTTCGGCAACATCGTGCGCGGAGTGAAGATCGACGCTCAGAAGGAGTACGTCGGCACCTTCGGGGACCTGCTCAACCCGTACGCCCTTCTCGGCGGCATGGTGACGCTCGGCCTCTTCACCTTCCACGGCGCGGTTTTCGCCGCGCTCAAGACGGTCGGGGACATCCGCGTCCGGGCCCGTGCGCTCGCCCTGAAGCTGGGAGTCGCCACCGCCGTCCTGGCGCTCTGTTTCCTGACCTGGACGCAGGCCGACAAGGGAGACAACGGGAGCCTGGTCGCCATGATCGTCGCCGTGGTGGCGCTGGTCGGCGCCGTGGGTGCCATCAAGGCGGGGCGCGAGGGCTGGTCGTTCGCGCTCTCCGGCATCACGATCGCGGCCGCGGTGGCGATGCTCTTCCTGACGCTCTTCCCGAACGTCATGCCGTCCTCGCTCGATCCCGCGTGGAGCCTTACGGTGACGAACGCGTCGTCGAGCCCGTACACGTTGAAGATCATGACGTGGTGTGCGGCGGTGGCGACTCCGTTGGTGATGCTCTACCAGGGCTGGACCTACTGGGTGTTCCGCAAGCGGATCGGCACGCAGCACATCGCCGACGCCGCTCACTGACGCCGCTCATGAGTGGGAGATGTTTCACGTGAAACCGATCGATCCGCGTCTGCTCCGGTACGCCCGGGCCACCCGCCTCTTCCTGGCGGCGGTGGTGGTGCTCGGTCTCGCCGGAGCGGCGCTGGTCGTCGCCCAGGCGATGCTGATCGCCGACGTCGTGGTCGGGGCCTTCCAGGAGGACCGGTCGGTCCCCGATCTGACCACTCCGTTGCTGCTGCTCGCCGGAGTGGCGGCCGGACGGGCGCTGATCTCCTGGCTCACCGAACTGGCCGCCCACCGGGCCGGCGCGGCGGTCAAGTCCGAGCTGCGGGGCCGGCTGCTCCAGCGGGCGGCCGAGCTGGGGCCGGGGTGGCTGAGCGGCCAACGGGCGGGTTCGCTCGCCGCCCTGGCGACCCGGGGAGTGGACGCCCTTGACGACTACTTCGCCCGCTATCTGCCGCAGCTGGGGCTCGCGGTGGTGGTCCCGGTGGCGGTGCTGGCGAGGATCGTCACCGAGGACTGGGTGTCGGCGGCCGTCATCGTCGTCACCCTGCCCCTCATCCCTCTCTTCATGATCCTCATCGGCTGGTACACGCAGGCGAGGATGGACCGGCAGTGGAAGCTGCTGTCACGGCTCTCGGGGCACTTCCTGGACGTGGTGGCCGGGCTGCCGACGCTCAAGGTCTTCGGACGCGCCAAGGCGCAGGCCGAGTCGATCCGCGCCATCACGTCGGAGTACCGGCAGGCCACGATGAAGACGCTGCGGATCGCCTTCCTGTCGTCCTTCGCCCTGGAACTGCTGTCGACGCTCTCGGTGGCGCTCGTCGCGGTCGGGATCGGCATGCGACTGGTCCACGGCGATCTCGACCTCTACACGGGGCTGGTCATCCTGATCCTCGCGCCCGAGGCCTACCTTCCGATCCGGCAGGTGGGGGCGCAGTATCACGCGGCGGCGGAGGGGCTGGCGGCAGCGGAGGAGATCTTCGAGGTCCTCGAAGCCCCGGTGCGGGAGAGCGGCACCGCGGCCGTACCGTCGACGTCCCCGCGCCTGGAGCTGGAGAACGTGACCGTCCGTCACGCGGGGCGCGCCGAGTCCTCGCTGGACGGAGCCTCGCTGGTCGTCGAGCCGGGTGAGACGGTCGCCCTGGTGGGGCCGAGCGGGATCGGCAAGTCCACGCTGCTCGACGTGGTGCTCGGGTTCGCGACACCCGAGGCGGGAGGAACCGTACGGGTCGGGGGCGCCGAACTCGGCTCGTTGGACCTGGAGCAGTGGCGGTCCCGGATCGCCTGGGTGCCGCAGCGGCCGTACCTCTTCGCGGGCACGATCGCGGAGAACGTCCGGCTGGCCCGTCCCGACGCCACCGACCAGGCGGTCCGGGAGGCCCTGCGGGACGCGGGCGCGGACGGCTTCGTCGACGGGCTGCCGGCGGGCATGGACACCGTCCTGGGCGAGGACGGGGCGGGCCTCTCCGCGGGGCAGCGGCAGCGCCTCGCGCTGGCCCGGGCGTTCCTGGCCGACCGTCCGCTGCTGCTTCTGGACGAACCCACGGCAGCGCTGGACGGCGAGACGGAGGCCGCCGTGGTCGACGCGGTGCGCCGACTGGCGGCCGGCCGGACGGTGCTCCTGGTCGTTCACCGACCGGCACTGCTCGCGGTCGCGGACCGGGTGGTCACGCTGGCCCCGCCGACCGCGAAGCGGGTGCCGGACACCGGCCGCCCCGCCTCCCCGGCACCGCTTCGGGCCGGAGAAGCGGACGGAGCCGAGTCGGCGGTGGCCGCGGAGCCCGTGGACCGTGCCGGGGAGGCGGGCCGGGGTGTCGGTCCGGTGTCGGCCGGCCCCGGACCGGCCGTCATCGGATCCGCCGATACCGACGGCCGGGGCGGCGGCCGGGGTGGGCCCGGCCGGGTCCGTCTCCTCCGGCGGGTCCGTGACATGGCGGGAGAGCTCAAGGGCCGCATGGCGCTCGCGCTGCTGCTCGGCAGCCTGGCCCTGGGGTCGGCCGTCGGGCTCATGGCGGTGTCGGGATGGCTCATCTCCCGCGCCTCCGAGCAGCCCCCCGTGCTCTATCTGATGATGGCCGTCACCGCCACGCGCGCCTTCGGCATCGGCCGGGCCGTGTTCCGGTACGCCGAGCGGCTCGTGTCCCACGACGCCGTGCTGCGGATGCTCGCGGAGCTGCGGGTCTCCGTCTACCGGCGCCTGGAGCGCATCGCCCCCGCCGGACTGCGTCGCACCCGGCGCGGCGACCTCCTCTCCCGGCTCGTCCAGGACGTCGACGCCCTCCAGGACTACTGGCTGCGCTGGCTGCTCCCGGTGGGAGCCGCCCTCGTCGTCGGGGCCGGCTCGGTCGGCTTCACCAGCTGGCTGCTGCCCGAGGCCGGAGCCGTCCTCGCCGTCGGCCTGCTGGCCGCGGGCCTGGCGGTCCCGCTGCTGAGCGGGGTCCTCGCCCGACGCGCGGAGCGGCAGCTCGCCCCCGCGCGCGGCGCCCTCGCCACCACCGTCGTCGACCTGCTGCGCGGCTGCGCCGAACTGACGGTCGCGGGGGCGTTGCGTGACCGCGTCGGCAAGGCCAGGTCCGCCGACCGTACGCTCACCTCCATCGCCTCCCGGCAGTCCGCCGCCACCGCTCTGGGCGCCGGGCTCTCCACGCTGGCGTGCGGGCTGACGGTCGCCGCCGCCGCGGTCGTCGGAGTCCAGGCCGTTCGCGACGGGCGTCTGGACGGCGTCAACCTCGCGGTGGTCGTCCTGACCCCACTCGCCGCGTTCGAGGCCGTCACCGGACTTCCGCTGGCCGTCCAGTACCGCCAGCGCGTCAAGCGGAGCGCCGAGCGGGTGTACGAGGTGCTCGACGCGCCCCTTCCCGTACACGAGCCGGAGCACGCCGCCGAGCCGCCGTCGAGCCCCTTCCCGCTGGAGATCGCCGACCTGCGCGCCCGTCACGCCGGGCAGGAACGGGACGCCCTGGACGGTTTCGGCCTCACTCTGGAGGCGGGGCGCCGGGTCGCCGTCGTCGGTGCCTCGGGCTCCGGGAAGACCACCCTCGCCCAGGTGCTGCTGCGCTTCCTGGATGCCGACGCGGGGACGTACCGGCTCGGCGGGGTCGACGCGGCCTCGCTCGACGGCGACGACGTCCGCCGCCTCGTCGGGCTCTGCGCCCAGGACGCCCACACCTTCGACAGCTCCCTGCGCGAGAACCTGCGCCTGGCCCGTACCGACGCGACCGACGACGAGCTGCGGGCCGCGCTGCGCAGGGCCCGGCTCCTGGAGTGGGTGGACGGGCTGCCCGAGGGCCTCGACACCATGGTGGGCGAGCACGGATCGAAGCTCTCCGGCGGCCAGCGACAGCGCCTCGCCCTGGCGCGGGCGCTCCTCGCCGACTTCCCCGTCCTCGTCCTCGACGAGCCGGCCGAGCACCTCGACCTCGCCACGGCGGACGCGCTCACGGACGATCTCCTGGTGGCCACCGAGGGCCGCACCACCGTCCTGATCACCCACCGGCTGCGCGGCCTCGACGCCGTCGACGAGGTGGTGGTCCTGGACGAGGGTCGTACCGTGCAGCGCGGCGCGTTCGCGGAGCTGGCCGCCACGGCGGGGCCGCTGCGACGGATGCTGGAGCGCGAACGCGAGAGCGACCTGTCGCTGAGCGGGGGCGCCGGCTGATCTGCGCGGCGGTCATGGGCGGCGCCTGACCGAGCGGTCGTGCGCGGCGGCCGGCGGAGGCGGGGCTGAGGTCGTGGGCGGAGCCTGACAGCGGGAGCGCCGCCCGATCGAGGAGGGCGGCGGGCGGAGGGGATCGGGGATCGGCCTGCGCGGATCGTCGTACCAGGCGCCCGACTTTTCTCTCCAAATGGGACTTACTAGGCTCAAGGTCATGACCGCCGCCGTGCCCGACCCTCCGGACGCCCCGTATTCCCAGGCCCCTCACGCCCCCGGGGAGCGCCTGGTCCCGGTGGGCCCCGCGGACCCAGGGACGTCCGACCCCCTCGAAGCCGCGATCCGGGACACCCGCGGCCTTCACGGCCTGTCCACGGAACTCACCGCGCGGGTGCCCCAGCTCCTGGAGGCGATGCGCTCCGTCGGCACCGGCCTGGAACTCCACTCCACCCTCGACCGCATCTGCGAGACGGCCGCCGAGCTCGCCGACGCCCGCTACGCCGCCATCGGGGTCGTCGACGAGGAGGGCGACGGGCTGTCCGACTTCGTCACCCACGGCGTGGACGAGGAGGTGGCGCACCGCATCGGACGGCGGCCCGACGGCCAATCCGGGCTCCTCGGCGCCCTGATCCGGGAACCCCGGACGATCCGGCTCGCCGATCTCTCCTCCGATCCCCGTTCGGCGGGGTTCCCGCCCGGCCACCCTCCGATGAGGAGCTTCCTCGGTGTCCCCATCCGGGTGCAGGGCGAGGTCTTCGGGAACCTTTACCTCTCCGAGAAACGCGACGGCAGCGAGTTCCACGACTACGACGTCCACATGGTCCGGGTCCTCGCCACCGAGGCCGGGATCGCCATCGGCAACGCCCGGCTGTACGAGGCCGCCCGGCAGCGGGAGCGCTGGATCGACGGCTCGGTCGCCGTCACCACCGCGCTGCTCTCCGGGGGAGACGCCGACGACGCCCTGACGGTCGTGGCCGAGCAGGCCCGCCGACTCGCCGACGCGGCGGCCGGGATCGTGCTGCTGCCCGCCGAGGACGGCGGCCTGGAGATCGTCGCCGTCTCCTCCGACACGCCCTCGGAGTCCCTGGGTGTGGTGATCCCGCCGGAGAGCGCGGTGGTGGCACGCCTCCTCGACGGAGAGGCCGTGTTCCTGGACGACGCCTCCACCGATCCGCGGATGATCAGCCGGCTGGCCACCCGGTTCGGGCCCAGCATGCTGCTGCCGCTGCACAGCGGGGGCAGGGTGCTCGGCGCGCTGGCGACACCGCGCGCCAGGGGCGCGCGGCCGTTCACGGAGGCGGAGCGGACGCTGGCGACCCAGTTCGCCTCCCAGGCGGCGCTCGCCCTGATGATGGCCGACGCCCAGCGCGACCGTGAGCGCCTCGCCGTCTACGAGGACCGCGACCGGATCGCCCGGGACCTGCACGACCTGGTCATCCAGCGGCTGTTCGCCACCGGGATGATGCTGGAGAGCGCCCAGCGCAAGTCGCTCGTGCCCGCCGTGCGCGACGGGGTCGGCAAGGCCGTGGACGAGCTCGACGTGACGATCCAGGAGATCCGAACCGCCATCTTCGCGCTGCAGCAGGGGCCGGCCGAGGCCCCGTCGGGCCTGCGGACCCGGGTGCTGCGCGAGATCAACATGGCCGCCGTACCGCTCGGCTTCACCCCTGTGCACCGCTTCCTCGGCGCGATCGACTCCACGGTCGGCGACCTCACCGGCAAGAACCTCGTCGCGGCTCTCCGCGAAGCGCTCTCCAACGCCTTCCGGCACGCCCACGCGACCCGCATCGAGGTCGTCGTGGACGCGGGCGCCGCACTGCCCGACGGCACCGCCGGGGTCCGGCTGTCGGTCGCGGACGACGGCATCGGCCTCCCCGAGGGCGGCCGTCGCAGCGGGCTGCGCAACCTGGCGCGGCGCGCCGAGTCCCTCGGCGGGTCGAGCTGGTGCGGCCCCGGGATCGGCGAGGACGGCGGCGGTACCACGGTCGTCTGGCAGGCCCCGCTGCAGCCGGCCTCGTCCCCGTAGCCCGTTTGCCCGCCTTCTCCGACGGGCGCGGCCGGTCGTCGGAGGACGGGGTGGGGCCGGGTCAGTCGTCGAGGGTGCCCGCGAGGAGCCGCTCGATGACCACGGCCACTCCGTCCTCGTTGTTGGCGACCGTGTGGCCGGAGGCGGCGGCGAGCACGTCGGGGTGGGCGTTGCCCATGGCGTACGACCGGCCCGCCCAGCTGAGCATCTCGATGTCGTTGGGCATGTCACCGAAGGCAACCACCTCGTCCGCCGAGATACCGCGCTCGGCACAGCACAGGGCCAGGGTCGAGGCCTTGGAGACGCCGAGGCCGCTGATCTCGATCAGGGCAGTGGGGCTGGACCGGGTGATCGACGCCATGTCTCCGGCCGCGACACGGGCCACGGTGAGGAACCCGTCCGGGTCGAGCTCGGGGTGCTGGGCGAGCAGCTTCAAGACGGGGGCGGCGGCGCCCGGCTCCTCCTCGAAGAGCAGCTTCTCGGCGGTGGCGATGGTGGCGCCCGGGTCGAGGAAGAAGGGCGGGTACCCCGGCTCGTAGTGGATGCCGGTGGTCAGCTCGACCGCGAAGGTGGTGCCGGGGGCGGCGTCCCGCAGGGTCCGTACGACCTCCAGGGCGATCGACCGGTCCAGGGGCCGCACCTCGATGAACGTGCCGCCGGCGTGCAGGTCGACGACGGCCGCGCCGTTGGCGCAGATCGCGAGGCCGTGGCCGTGGACGTGGTCGGCGACCACGTCCATCCAGCGGGCCGGGCGGCCGGTGACGAAGAAGACCTCGACGCCGGCCCGCTCCGCGGCGGCGAGCGCCGCGACCGTGCGCTCCGAGACGGACTTGTCGTCGCGCAGCAGGGTGCCGTCGAGGTCGGTGGCGATGAGCCGGGGGGCCGGGGCGGCGGGAAGCGGAGACTGAGGTGAGGTCACCGAGCCATTCTTCCGTACACCGTGCACGGGCGTGCGGGTGGGCGCACATCTGAGTGGTCGGCGCCCGGGCACCTGCCCGGCCGCCGGTCGGCGCCCGCGCACCCGCCCGGCCGCTTCCTTGTGCCCGTCACGCGAGCGCGCCTCCGCCGCCCGTCTTCTGAGCGCCCCCCGCTGGGCGGCGTCCCTGCGCCCACCTCCGCCGCCCCCCCGGCACCGGCTCCGCGGAGGCGCCGCCCCGGCACCGGCTCCCGGCCGTCGTCAGCCGAGCTGGGCCACGGCCTCCGTGGCGATCCGTTCGAAGACCCGCTGGTCGGCGGGGAAGTCCGAGTCGTCGATGGGCCAGTGGATCACCAGCTCGGTGAAGCCCAGCTCCTGATGGCGTCCGGCGAAGTCGACGAAGGAGTCCAGCGACTCCAGCGGACGGCCGCGGTCCGGGGTGAAGCCGGTGAGCAGCACCTTCTCCAGCTCGGCCGTGTCCCTGCCGATCTCGGCGCAGGCCTTGCCGAGCTTCTCGATCTGGCCGCGCAGGGCTTCGACCGACTGCTCGGGGGTGCCTTCCTCGAAGAGCTTGGGGTCGCCGGTGGTCACCCACGCCTGCCCGTGCCGCGCGGCGAGCTTCAGCCCACGGGGGCCGGTCGCCGCGACCGCGAAGGGGAGCCGGGGACGCTGGACGCAGCCGGGGAGGTTCCGGGCTTCCTCTGCGGAGTAGTGGGTGCCGCGCGAGGTGACCGCGCCTTCGGTGAGGAGGCGGTCGAGGAGGGGCAGGAACTCGCCGAACCGGTCCGCCCGCTCGCGGGGCGTCCACGGTTCCTGGCCGAGCGCCGTGGCGTCGAAGCCGTTTCCGCCCGCGCCGATGCCGAGGGTGACGCGGCCGTCCGAGATGTCGTCCAGGGAGATCAGCTCCTTGGCGAGGGTCACCGGGTGGCGGAAGTTCGGCGAGGTCACCAGCGTGCCCAGGCGCAGCCGCCGGGTGGCGGTCGCGGCGGCCGTGAGAGTCGGCAGGGCGCCGAACCACGGGCCGTCGCGGAAGGTCCGCCAGGACAGATGGTCATAGGTGTAGGCGGCGTGGAAGCCCAGCTCCTCGGCGCGCAGCCAGCGGTCACGGCCGCCGTCGTGCCAGCGGTGGACGGGCAGGATCACGGTGCTCAGGCGCAAGGTCATACCCACGAGCGTACGGCCGTCCCGGCGATCCTCCGGGCGTGGTGCGCGGACGCCGGCCACCGGGACCGGTGGGCGCCAGGCGACCGGGAGGGCGGCCGCTCGGTGACCGGGATGGGTGAGCGCCCCGGTCGGCGAGGCTCAGCGGACCCGTGTGCTGAGCCAGGGGCTGAGCGTTCCGGCGGGGACGAGTTCCTTGTACGTCTCGTCGCCGGGCAGGGGGACCACCAGCCACCAGCCCGGCGGGAAGAACCTGCCCTTCACCGAGGCGAGACCGCCGTGGACGGAGCGGAGGAAGGCGGGGACGGAGTCCCGGGGGACGTCGTCGAACTCCACGTCGTCGACGGTGATCCTGGCGTCGTCCTCGGGAAAGAGCCGTACGGTCACGGACGGGGAGCCGCCGAGCTCGACGAAGGCCTCGTGGGGCAGGGAACCGTCGGGGTCGAGGACGGTGAAGGCGTCGGCGGAGGTCCGGCGGGAGGTCCGGTCGGCGCCGATGTCGTCGGTGACGCTGAGGGCGAGGCCGTACTCCCGGGCGATCTCGCGGATCGCGGTGACGGCGGACTCGGTGGACGGCAGATGCGGGTGTCCCATAGGACGATCATGCCGCAGGAGCGGCGCGCCCCCGGCGGCTTCCTCGGGGCCGGGGTGGGCCGGCGTGGGCCTCGGCAGGGCGCGGTGGGCCGGCGTGGGTCTCGTTAGGGCGCGGTGGGCCGGGGCGTTGGTGGGCTCGGCAACTCTTTACTCGGGGAGGCGGAGGAACTCCGGCGGCACCGCGTCGGTGAGCCAGACGCCGTTGGCGCTGACGTGGAACACATGACCGGCCCGGTGCATCGCGCCGGCGTCCACGCTCAGTACCAGGGGCCGGCCGCGTCGCGCGCCGACGCGGGTCGCCGTCTCCCGGTCAGGGGAGAGGTGGACGTGGTGGCGGGCCATCGGGCGCAGGCCCTCGGCCCGGATCGCGTCGAGGCGGGCGGCGACCGTACCGTGGAAGAGGTACGCGGGCGGTTCGGCGACCGGGAGGTCGAGGTCCACCTCGACGGTGTGTCCCTGGCTGGCGCGGATCCGGGTGCCCTCGACCGCGAAGCGCTTCTTGTCGTTGCTCGCGACGACGTGGTCCAGCTCGGCGCGGGTGATCGGGAAGCCGTGCTCCGCCGTGGCCCGCAGGAGGGCGTCGATCTCGGTCCAGCCGTGCGCGTCGAGGACCAGGCCGATTCGTTCCGGTTGGTGGCGGAGGTGCTTGGAGAGGTACTTCGACACCTTCACGGTGCGTCTCTCGTCGAGGGGTCCGTTCATGGCGTCAGGATGCCGGAGAGTGGCCGACGTCACCATCGAATTCCACGCCCAAGGTTTGATCCACAATGAACTCAAGTTATCCACAGGTGAATTGGCAATTCTGTGGACAACGACTCGACGCTATAGGGGTACTTGCCCTATTCAGTTGTTATCAGGCTTAGTTGCGGCAAGGGCGTCCAATGCCCTTGTCTGTACCTCGCGTTCGGCCGCCGCCGCGATGAAGGCGGACACGTTCTCCGCGCCAACGAGCCCCTGGACGGCCCGTATCGTTCCGGCCGGCAGCGCCACCTGACGTGGCTCGTCGTCCCGTACCGGTGCGGGCTCGGCCGACAGGTGGTGCTGGAGGTGGCGCGTGGCGAAGATCCGCATGGCGCGCGCCAGTTCGGCGTCGACCGTCTGCTGGGCGAGGGGCCGCAGCCGACGCACCATCGTCGCCGCTTCCGCCGCGTCCGCGTCCGTCGGAGGCCGATGCTCCAGATAGCGGGCGAAGACGTGCTCGGTCGTGAACTCCAGAAAACGCGAGGCTATGTGCTCGACCTGCACCCGAAGTTCCCTCAGATGGCCGGAAATAGCGGTGAGCGGCACTCCGGCCGCAAACAACTCCGCGGCCACCGCCAGCTCTTGGGGGCTGGGGACGAGGAACTCGTCGTCGCGACCCG
This sequence comes from Streptomyces sp. NPDC036822, assembly GCF_055609145.1. Lineage (NCBI taxonomy): Bacteria > Bacillati > Actinomycetota > Actinomycetes > Kitasatosporales > Streptomycetaceae > Streptomyces > Streptomyces sp. NPDC036822. Next base: position 178,323 of record NZ_JBVJPY010000003.1, on the reverse strand, counting down.
GGATCCGCTCCAGCACGCCCAGCTCGATCGCCTCCCGCACCGCCTCCTCGTCCGGCTCGCCGCCGAACGTGGCGTCCAGGTCCGCGCGGGAGATCCGGTCGGCCTCCTCGTCCGTCCACGGCCCGTCCACCTCCGCGACCAGGCCGAGGACCCCGCCGAGCCCCCGCCCCGCGTCCCAGGCCTCCAGCAGCTCCTTGATGGAGGCCAGGGTGTAGCCGCGGTCCAGCAGGTCCGCGATCTGCCGCAGCCGGGCGAGATGGGCGTCGCCGTAGACGTTCGACCGGCCGCGTCGCTCGGGGCGGGGCAGCAGGCCGCGGTCCTGATAGGCGCGGATCGTCCGGACCGTGGCGCCGCTGTGGTGGGCCAGGTCCTCGATCCGGTACTCGGCCGGGGACGGCCGCCCGCCCTCTACCCCCGCTTGTGCCGACTGCTCCGCCACGACCGCTCCCACCGTCTTCCCGCCTGCCGCCCATCCCCTCGGGGACCCTCCTGCGAGGGATGGTACGGTCCGTCGCCCACTGCTCAGGACGGCGGCTCCAGCCGGGCTATCGCCCGCAGGGCCCCGGGGGCGAAACGGGACAAGACGTGCGCCCCGCGCGCCTCGGGCGTGACCGGGACGACCGCCTGGTCGCGCACCACCGCGCGCAAGATCGCGTCCGCGACCTTCTCCGGGGGATAGTTGCGCAGCCCGTACAGCCGCTGGGCCTTCTTCTGCCGGCGCCGCTGCTCCTCCTCGCCGGCGCCGGCGAACCGCGCCGTCGCGGTGATGTTGGTGTTCACGATGCCGGGGCAGATCGCCGAGACCCCGATGCCCCGGTCCGCCAGCTCGGCCCGCAGACACTCGCTCAGCATCAGGACGGCCGCCTTGGACGTGCTGTACGCGGGAAGGGCGCGCGAGGGCTGGAAGGCGGCGGCAGACGCGGTGTTGACGATGTGACCGCCCTGACCCCGCTCGGCCATCTGCCCGCCGAAGACCCGGCAGCCGTGGATGACGCCCCACAGATTGACGTCGAGGACCTTCCTCCACTCCTCGGAGGTGGTCTCGAAGAACGAACCGGTCAGACCGATCCCGGCGTTGTTGACCAGGACGTCGACGATGCCGTACTCACTCGCCACCTTGGCGCCGAGCTTCTCCATGGCCTGCTCGTCACCGACGTCCACGGTCTCGGCCCATGCGGCGGGGGCGCCGATCAGCCGGGACATCTCGGCCGTCCGGGCGGCGCCCTCGCCGTCCCGGTCGACGGCGACGACCCGCGCCCCCGCCTCGGCGAACGCGAAGGCGGTGGCCCGGCCGATGCCGCTGGCCGCGCCGGTCACCAGGACCAGCTGTCCGCCGAACCGCTCGGCGTACTCCGGCCGCGTGCCGCTCGCCGCAGCGTTCCTCGGCGCCTTGGCCGCCGGGTCCTCGTTCGCCTCGACGAACTCGGTGATCCAGGCGGTCAACTGGTCGGGCCGGGTGCGGGGCACCCAGTGCTTGGCCGGCAGGGAGCGCCGGGTCAGGTCCGGCACCCAGGACGCCAGGTCGTCGTAGAGCCGCTCGGAGAGGAACGCGTCCCCGGTCGGGGTGATCAGCTGCACGGGCGCGTGGGCGTACGCGTCGGCGCGCGGCCGGCGCAGCCGCGAGCGGACGTTGTCGCGGTAGAGCCAGGCGCCGTGGGCCGCGTCGTCGGGCAGGGAGGAGGTCGGATAGTCGCCCGTCGGGACCTTCTCGACGCGCTGGAGGAGCCCCGGCCACCGCTTGCCGAGCGGTCCGCGCCAGGCCAGCTCCGGCAGCACGGGCGTGTGCAGCAGATAGACGTACCAGGACTTGGCTCCCTGGCCGAGGAGCTGGCCCACCCGGCGCGGAGTGGGCCGGGTCATCCGCCGCTTGATCCAGTGGCCGAAGTGGTCGAGGGACGGGCCGGACATTGAGGTGAAGGAGGCGATCCGGCCCTCCGTGCGCGAGACGGTCACGAACTCCCAGGACTGCACCGAGCCCCAGTCGTGCCCGACCAGGTGGACGGGCCGGTCCGGGCTCACCACGTCGGCGACGGCCAGGAAGTCGTCCGTCAGCTTCTCCAGCGTGAACCCGCCGCGCAGCGGGGCGGGAGCCGTGGAGCGGCCGTGCCCCCGGACGTCGTACAGCACCACGTGGAAGCGCTCGGCGAGCCGGTGCGCCACCTCCGACCAGACCTCCTTCGAGTCCGGGTATCCGTGCACCAGCAGCACGGTCGGCCGGCTCGTGTCGCCCAGCTCGGCGACACACAGCTCGATCCCGCCCGTACGGACCCAGTGCTCGCGCGCCCCTTCGAGACTCACCTTCACTCCGCCCCCTCCTCAGCCCAGCGCCGCACGTGCGGCAGGTCGTCGTCCAGCCAGAACGCGCTCTGCTCGGGGTCCCGGGAGTCGGTGACGACCAGGATCTCCTCGAACTTCGCGCCCGTCCCCCGGAAACCGAGGTGCGGCTCGACCGCCCACAGCCCCGGGCGGGGCGGGTGGTCGGAGAACGTGTACGGCGACCAGAGCGGCGACCAGCCGTCCCGGTGTCCGTGGATCGCGTCGCTCGCGAGACCTCGGAGCGACTGGGTGCCGAAGCCGAAGAGCGTCGGGGACCAGCGGCGCTCCCTCACCCGGTCGACCTTGTGGGCGATGACGCCGAAGGGATACGCGCGGTGCCGGTTGGCGTAACCCTGGCGGACCATGAGCCGGTCCACGTCCTCGTAGATCTCCCGCAGCGTGCGGCGCTCCCGGACCTCGCTCAGGATCAGCTCGCGGTGCGCCTTCAGGTCGGCGAGCAGCCTGTCGTGGAGCGGATTGAGCCCCAGACAGCCGGAATAGCCGACGTCGGCGGTGTAGCCCTTGTGGACCGGGGCCATGTCGAGGATGAAGGGCATCCCCGCCTCCAGCCGCCGGTCGGTGGGAAAGAACTGCAGGGGGATCCTGAAGCCGACGAAGGCCGTGCGGTCGCCGAACCAGGCGAACGGGCGGTGGAACCAGTCCCGCACCCCCCGCTCACGCAGCCAGTCCCGCTGCATCCGCGCCGCCTCGCGCTCGGTCACCCCCGGCCGGAGCTGGGCCGCGACGGCTTCCGCGCAGGCGTAGGAGAGGCGCTGCACCTCCCGGAACCCCCGCAGTTCCGCGGTCAGTTCGCCTGTCACTGCTGAGGTCATGCCATACGTCCGTCCCGTGTGAGCGTATGCGTGCACTACGCGGCCGTAACTTGACACTGATGAATGTGACAATGCCCGGCGGCTGCGTCAAGGGGCCTGCGCCAGCCTGTGGAAAACCCGCCGCGGCGGAAGGCGCGAACGACTTTGGTCGTTGCTCCCTTACGGGTTCGTACGCCTGGAGTCGGATACGGACCGAGCCGTTGGGCTGACGACTGCCTGTGGTGTGCGCCACTACCGTCGAAGCGTGACTGTGATCGCTACCGAAAGCCTCAGCAAGCGGTTCCCCCGGGTGACCGCTCTCGACCGGCTCTCCCTGGACATCGGGCCCGGTGTGACCGGACTGGTGGGTGCCAACGGAGCCGGCAAGTCCACGATGATCAAAATCCTGCTCGGTCTCTCCCCCGCCACGGAGGGCACGGCCGCCGTGCTCGGCATGGACGTCGCCACCTCCGGCGCCCAGATCCGCGAGCGCGTGGGATACATGCCCGAGCACGACTGCCTCCCGCCCGACGTATCGGCCACGGAGTTCGTCGTCCACATGGCGCGGATGTCGGGGCTGCCCCCCACCGCCGCCCGTGAACGGACGGCCGACACCCTGCGCCACGTCGGCCTGTACGAGGAGCGGTACCGCCCCATCGGCGGCTACTCGACCGGTATGAAGCAGCGGGTGAAGCTCGCCCAGGCGCTGGTCCACGACCCGCAGCTGGTCCTCCTCGACGAGCCCACCAACGGCCTCGACCCCGTCGGCCGTGACGAGATGCTCGGCCTGATCCGACGGGTCTGGACCGACTTCGGCATCTCGGTCCTCGTCACCTCGCACCTCCTGGGCGAGCTGGAGCGCACCTGCGACCACGTCGTCGTCATCGACGGCGGGCGGCTGCTGCGCTCCAGCTCGACCAGTGACTTCACCCAGACCACCACGACCCTCGCGGTCGAGGTCACCGACTCCGACACCCACCCCGACGGCACCCACGCCCTGCGCGCGGCCCTCGCCGCCGCGGGCGTCACCCTCCACGAGGGAGTCGAGGACGGGCTGCCCGGCGCCGGGCACATCCTCCTCGTCGAGGCAGCGGGCGAGGAGACCTACGACCTGGTCCGCGACACCGTCGCCGACCTGGGACTCGGTCTCGTCCGCATGGAGCAGCGACGGCACCACATCGCCGAGGTCTTCCGTCCGCAGGGCTCCCCGGAGAAGCAGGAGGAGGTGCCGGCGCGATGAGCACCCAGGCCCAGACCCCCGAGACCACCCAGATCCACAACATCGGCTACCGCTCCTACGACGGGCCGCGCCTCGGCCGGGCGTACGCCCGCCGCGCGCTGTTCTCGCAGTCGCTGCGCGGGGCGTACGGACTGGGCCGCAGCGCCAAGTCCAAGGTGCTGCCGATGATCCTGTTCGCCGTGATGTGCGTTCCCGCGCTGATCATCGTGGCGGTCGCGGTCGTCACCAAGGCGAGCAAGCTGCCGCTCGACTACACGGCCTACGCGATCTACCTCCAGCTCGTGATCTGCATCTACCTCGCCGCCCAGGCCCCCCAGTCCGTCTCCCGGGACCTGCGGTTCAGGACGGTGCCGCTCTACTTTTCGCGCCCGATCGAGCGGACGGACTACGTCCTCGCCAAGTACGGGGCGATGGCCTCGGCGCTCTTCGTCCTGACGGCCGCGCCGCTGGTGATCCTCTTCGTCGGGGCGCTGCTCGCGAAGCTGGACTTCTCCGACCAGGCCGCGGGCTTCGGCCAGGGGCTCGTCTCCGTGGCGCTGCTCTCGCTGCTGTTCGGCGGGATCGGCCTGGTCATGGCCGCGCTCACCCCCCGCCGCGGCTTCGGCGTCGCCGCCGTCATCGCCACCATGGTGATCTCCTACGGCGCGGTCTCCACGCTCCAGGGCATCGCCTACGGCACGGACAACCTCGACGCCATCAAGTGGATCGGCCTGTTCTCGCCGGTCACGCTCATCGGCGGAGTGCAGAGCGCCTTCCTCGGCGCCAACACCTCCTTCCCCGGCGGGGAGGGCGTGGGCCCGGGCGCCGGAGTCGGCGCCGTGTACCTGCTGGTCGTCCTCGCGCTCATCGCCGGCTCGTACGGAGTCCTGATGCGCCGCTACCGAAAGGTCGGGCTGTGACCGCACTCCCCTCGCCCACCACCACCCTTCCAAGGAATGGGCTGCGCCCATGAGCACTCTTCACATCGACCACGCCTCACGCTGGTTCGGCAACGTCGTGGCCGTCAACGACGTCACTATGACGATCGGCCCGGGCGTCACCGGCCTGCTCGGCCCCAACGGAGCCGGGAAGTCCACCCTCATCAACATGATGGGCGGCTTCCTCGCCCCCTCCACGGGCACGGTCACCCTCGACGGCGCGGCGATCTGGCGCAACGAGTCCGTCTACCGGCAGATCGGCGTCGTGCCCGAGCGGGAGGCGATGTACGACTTCCTCACCGGACGCGAGTTCGTCGTCGCCAACGCCGAGTTGCACGGCCTGGGCGCCAAGGAGGCCCATCGGGCACTCGCCACGGTCGAGATGGAGTACGCGCAGGACCGCAAGATCGCGACGTACAGCAAGGGCATGCGACAGCGCGTGAAGATGGCCTCCGCCCTCGTCCACGACCCGTCCGTGCTCCTGCTGGACGAGCCGTTCAACGGCATGGACCCGCGCCAGCGCATGCAGCTGATGGACCTGCTGCGCCAGATGGGCTCCGCGGGCCGCACGGTGCTCTTCTCCTCGCACATCCTGGAGGAGGTCGAGCAGCTCGCCTCGCACATCGAGGTGATCGTGGCCGGACGGCACGCCGCTTCCGGCGACTTCCGCAAGATCCGCCGGCTGATGACGGACCGGCCGCACCGCTATCTCGTACGGTCCAGCGACGACCGGGCGCTCGCGGCCGCGCTCATCGCCGACCCGTCCACGGCCGGCATCGAGGTCGACCTCGCCGAAGGCGCCCTGCGCATCCAGGCGGTGGACTTCGGCCGCTTCACGGAACTGCTGCCCCGGGTCGCCCGGGCGCAGGGGATCCGGCTGCTGACGGTCTCGCCCTCGGACGAGTCCCTCGAATCGGTCTTCTCTTACCTCGTAGCGGCCTGAAAGGAGCCTGACCGATGTACAACCCCACAGTCGCCCGGCTCACCTACCGGGCCCTCCTCGGCCGCCGACGGGCGCTGATCCTCTTCCTGCTGCCCGCGTTCCTGCTGCTGATCGCCGTCGCGGTACGGATGTTCAACGGCGCGGACGACCAGGTCGCGGCCGATGTCCTCGGCGGTTTCGCGCTCGCCACGATGGTGCCGCTGATCGGTGTCATCGCCGGAACGGGCGCGATCGGCCCGGAGATCGACGACGGTTCGATCGTCTATCTGCTGTCCAAGCCGGTGAAGCGGCCGTCGATCATCTTCACCAAGCTGATCGTCGCGATCGCCGTGACGATGGTCTTCTCCGCCGTGCCGACCTTCCTCGCCGGCATGATCCTCAACGGCAACGGCCAGCAGGTGGCGGTGGCGTACACCGTCGCGGCGCTGGTCGCCTCCATCGCGTACAGCGCGCTCTTCCTGCTGCTCGGCACGGTCAGCCGGCACGCGGTCGTCATCGGCCTGGTCTACGCCCTGGTCTGGGAGGCCCTCTTCGGCTCGCTGATCTCCGGGGCGAAGACGCTCAGCGTGCAGCAGTGGGCGCTGGCGGTGGCCCAGAAGGTCAGCGGCGAGGGCCTGGTCTCCTCCGAGGTCGGTCTGCCGGCCGCGGTGGCGCTCCTCGTCGGCGTGACGGTCCTGGCGACCTGGTACGCGGGCCAGAAGCTGCGGACGCTGAAGCTGGCGGGCGAGGAGTAGGCATCCCACGAGGCGGTCGGCGCGGTGACGACCGCCGGCCCCACGGGGCACGGGGGCCGGGGGGCCGGCGGGCTCAGACCTTCCGGTCCCTCGCCGCCAGCAGCCCGACGCCCAGGGCGGCCGCGCAGACGCACAGCACCAGCGCGATCGGCACCGTCCAGGAGCCGGTCGCCTGGTGCACCACGCCCGCGGCCAACGGCCCGGCCGCGGCCAGCAGATAGCCGACGGTCTGGGCCATCCCGGAGAGCCGGGAGGCGGTCACCGCGTCCCCCGACCGCAGCACGATCAGCGTGAGGGCCAGGCCCACCGCCCCGCCCTGCCCGACGCCGAGGACGGCGGACCACAGCCACGCCCCCTGCACCGGGGCGACCAGCAGTCCCGTGTACCCCGCCGCGACCAGGGTCGTGACGAGGACGACCAGCGGGCGCTGGCCGCGCATCCGCCCCGCGAGGAGCGGGACGGCGAAGGCGCCCGCCACCTGGATCAGGGTGTTGAAGGCGAAGACGACGCCCGCCGTCCCCGGGCTCATTCCGTGGTCGGTGAAGATGGTCGGCATCCAGGCGATCAGCACGTACGACCACAGGGACTGCAGGCCCATGAAGAGGGTCACCTGCCAGGCCAGGGCCGAGCGCCAGACGCTCCCGGCCCGCGCCGCGGGACCGCCGGCCGGCCCGGCTCCCGCCCGTACCCCGGCCCCCGGCCGCGCGTCCGCCCGTACCCCGGCCCCCGGCCGCGCGTCCGCCCGGGCCTGGTGACCCGTACGGCCCCGGGCGATCAGGACCTGGGGCAGCCAGGCCACCGCCGCGAGGGCCGCGAGGAGCGACCAGAAGGCGAGCGAGGCCTCCCACCGTCCGCCGAAGGCCCGCTCCAGAGGCACCGAGGCCGCCGCGACCACCGTGGCGCCCGCGATCATCGCGCCCGTGTAGACCGAGGTCATGGACGCCGCCCGGTCCGGGAAGTCCCGCTTGATCAGGCCCGGCATCAGCACGTTGAGCAGGGCGATCGCCGTGCCGACCAGGACACCGCCGCCGTACAGCGCGTACACGGACGGCAGGACGCGCACGAGGATGCCGGCGCCGAGCAGGACCAGCGCGGCGAGCAGGACCGGTTCGGCGCCGAAACGCCGCCCCAGCCACGGAGCCACCAGCGCGCCGGCCCCCAGGAAGAGCACCGGCACGGACGTCACCAGCGAACTCGCCGTGGAGGAGAGCCCGAAGGCCGCCGATATCTCCCCCACCAGCGGTGACACGCTCGCCAGTGCCGCCCGCATGTTGAGCGAGGCGAGCACGATCCCGACCATCAGCAGGGCGGGGTGCGCGAGCAACGCCCGGCGGCCGACGGCCTCCCGGGGGGAAGGCCGGACGTCCGCCTCGGCGTCGACGAGCAGGGGTGTTTCGGGGCGTGACACGAGCGTTCCTTCTTCGTACGTACGGCGGTGAGGCGGGCGGCCGGGCGGGCCGGTGGCCCGGATGCGGCGGACCTGGGGGTTACCGGCCCGCGGTCAGCGGGTGGCCGTAAGCGCGGCGACCGTCTCCATCGGCGCCCGCAGCAGCTCCCGGGCCCCCGCCTCGGCCGCCGCCGGGTCCCCCGTCTCGATCGCCCCGACCAGGGCCTCGTGCGCGTCGATGTCGACGGGCGGCATCTCCCGGTCACCCAGCGCCTCCACCAGAACCTCGTGCACCTGGGCGGAGAAGAAGCGGTACACCTCGACGAAGGCGGCGTTGTGCGTGGCCTCCACGACGGCCTGGTGGAAGGCCATGTCCGCGTCCGCGTCGCGGTCGCCCTCCTCGCGCAGGGTCGTCAGGGCCGCCCGGAGCCGCAGCAGGTCGTGGGTGTCCCTCCGCCCCGCCGCGAGCCGCGCGGCCTCCGCCTCCAGGGCGACCCGCAGTTCCAGGACATCCCGCGCACCCGCGTGGCGCATTCCGCGCAGCACGGCCGCCGGGTCGGCGGTCGACCTGACGAAGGTGCCATTGCCCTGACGGGACTCCAGGAGGCCGGCGTGGACGAGGACGCGTACCGCCTCGCGGACGGTGTTGCGACCGACGGCCAGCTGGGCCGCCAGCTCGTGTTCGGTGGGAATGCGGTCGCCCACGGCCCATTCGCCCTCCGCGAGCTGGGCCCGCAGCTGCTCGACCACGGAGTCCACCAGCGAGGTCCGGCCCGCCGTCCTGAGCGCCATCACCACTCCTATTCACCCGGTTGCCCAGTCATCCTACAAGTGTGCCGGCTCGGCACCCGGGATTACTGTGGGCTCGTACGCGGACACGAACATCCTCACCACCTTCGGGAGTCAGTCATGTCAGACCGCTTCGACGTCGTCGTACTCGGAGCTGGCCCCGGCGGCTACGTCGCCGCCATCCGCGCCGCTCAGCTCGGCAAGCGGGTCGCGGTCGTCGAAGAGAAGTACTGGGGCGGTGTCTGCCTGAACGTCGGCTGCATCCCGACCAAGGCCCTGCTGCGCAACGCCGAGCTCGCCCACATCTTCCAGCACGAGGCCAAGACCTTCGGCATCAAGGTCGACGGCACCGTCTCCTTCGACTACGGCGAGGCGTTCCGCCGCAGCCGCACGGTCGCGGACGGCCGGGTCAAGGGCGTCCACTTCCTGATGAAGAAGAACGGGATCACCGAGTTCGACGGCCGGGGCACCTTCCTCGACGCGAACACCCTCCAGGTGGCCACGTCCGACGGCACCACGCAGACGATCACCTTCGACAACTGCATCATCGCCACCGGCGCGACCCCGCGTCTGCTGCCCGGGACCGCCCGCAGCGAGCGCGTGGTGACGTACGAGGAGCAGATCGTCGCCGCGGACCTGCCGCGGTCGATCGTCATCGCCGGCGCCGGTGCGATCGGCATCGAGTTCGCGTACGTCCTGCACAACTACGGCGTGAAGGTCACCGTCGTCGAGTTCCTGGACCGGATCGCCCCGCTCGAGGACGAGGACGTCTCCAAGGAACTGGCCAAGCAGTACCGCAAGCTCGGCATCGACGTCCTGACCTCCACCCGCGTCGAGACGATCGACGAGTCCGGTCCCCAGGTCCGGGTCACCGTCACCGGCAAGGACGGCGCCCAGAAGGTCCTTGAGGCCGACAAGGTCCTGCAGGCCATCGGGTTCGCCCCGAACGTCACCGGCTACGGCCTGGAGAAGACCGGCGTGGCGCTCACCGAGCGCGGCGCGATCGACGTCGACGGCCGCTGCCGCACCAGCGTCCCGCACATCTACGCCATCGGAGACGTGACCGCGAAGCTCATGCTCGCGCACACCGCCGAGGCCATGGGCGTCATCGCCTCGGAGACCATCGCGGACGCCGAGACCATGGAACTCGACTACCCCATGATCCCGCGCGCCACCTACTGCCAGCCGCAGATCGCCAGCTTCGGCTGGACCGAGGCGCAGGCGCGGGAGAAGGGCTTCGACGTCAAGGTCGCGAAGTTCCCCTTCACGGCGAACGGCAAGGCGCACGGCCTCGGCGACTTCACCGGCTTCGTGAAGATCATCAGCGACGCGAAGTACGGCGAGATCATCGGCGCTCACCTGATCGGTCCCGACGTCACCGAGCTGCTGCCCGAGCTGACCCTGGCCCAGCAGTGGGACCTGACCGTCCACGAGGTGGCGCGCAACGTGCACGCCCACCCGACGCTGGGCGAGGCCGTCAAGGAAGCGATCCACGGCCTGGCCGGCCACATGATCAACTTCTGAGTCCCGGACGACGACGACGTCTCACGGCCTCGCGGGCGCTCCGGTTCTCAGGAATCTCCCACGTCGCCGTGGTAGGTACGGACGGGTGCCGAGCGAGACCTTCCCGGGTGGCGAACCATCCCGACCGATCACGTCGTGGGTGCGTTCGTCACCCGGTACGCATGTCTGGCTACTGATCATCGCGACCACGCGCCCCGTCGAGCGGTGGCTCGGCACCTTCCGAAGGCTCTTCACCGTCGCCGCCGCGCACTCTCCTCGGCCGGCAGTTCGTCCTGGAGATCCGGGACCACGCCGTCCCGCGCAGCATGGGGGCACGCGATCTCCCTGCTGGTCGGCCTCGCCTGCCGGCCGCTGACGAGCGGAAAACCGGTGGCCGTCACGCGGCGGCCTCGCGCACACTGAGGGCGCGGGGGACGCTCCGCCGGGGCGGTCGCTTCGAGCGCGCGGTGCGTCCGCGCGGACCGCCCCTCCGGAGGATTGGCCGAGTGGTAAGGCAGCGGCTTGCTAAGCCGTCGTCGGGGTCGCCCCCGCGCGCGTTCGATCCGCGCATCCTCCGCGTACGCGCGCATCCCTCGCACGGCCCGAGCCGGCGCCCCGCGGTTGTACGAAGCCGTGAGCGTGGCGCGGGCTCGCGCGTGCGGAAACAGCCCCCTGCGGGAACAGGCTCCGCGCGTGGCCGCAGCCCGCGCGGGTGGCTCAGGCTTTCGCGTGCGGAAACAGGCCCCCGCACGTCGCCGCAGCCTCTGGCACGTGCCCGAAGCCCCCGCGCGTGGCTCAGGCCACGTGGGCGCGGGGCCGGCGCTTCGGCATCAGCGCGACAGCAGGCGCTCCAGGACGACCGCGATGCCGTCGTCCTCGTTCGACGACGTCACCTCGTCCGCCACCGCCTTCAGCTCGGCGTGCGCGTTCGCCATCGCCACACCGTGGGCCGCCCAGGCGAACATCGGGATGTCGTTCGGCATGTCCCCGAACGCGATGGTCTCCGCCGCCTTCACGCCCAGCCGGCGTGCCGCGAGCGAGAGACCGGTCGCCTTGCTCAGGCCGAGCGGGAGGATCTCCACGATGCCCGCACCCGCCATGACGACGTCCACGAGGCTGCCGACCGTCTCGCGCGTGACCCGCGCCAGCTCGTCGTCCGACAGGGTCGGGTGCTGGATGTACACCTTGTTCAGCGGGGCCGCCCACAGCTCCGACGGGTCCTCGTACGGCACCGACGGAAGCGCGCCTTCCAGGAGGCGGTAGCCGGGGCCCACGAGGACCTGGCCGTCCAGGCCGTCGCGGCTCGCGGCGAGCGCCAGCGGGCCCACCTCCGCCTCGACCTTCGACAGCGCCAGACCGGCGAGCTGCCGGTCCAGCGTGAGCGAGGTCAGCAGCCGGTGTTCACCCGCGTGATAGACCTGGGCGCCCTGTCCGCACACCGCGAGACCGTCGTAGCCGAGATCGTCGAGGACGTGCCGCGTCCACGGCACCGACCGGCCCGTGACCACGATGTGCGCCGCTCCCGCCGCCACCACGGCGGCGAGGGCGTCGCGCGTACGTTCCGAGACGGACTCGTCGCCACGCAGCAGCGTGCCGTCCAGGTCCGTCGCGACGAGCCGGTAGGGGAAGGGGCTCACTTGGAGATCGGCTCCAGGACCTCGCGGCCGCCGAGGTACGGACGCAGCGCCTCGGGTACGCGCACCGAGCCGTCGGCCAGCTGGTGGTTCTCCAGGATCGCCACGATCGTGCGCGGGACGGCGCACAGCGTGCCGTTCAGCGTCGCCAGCGGCTGGACGACCTTCTTGCCGTCGCGCTCGTCACGCATCCGGACGGAGAGCCGCCGCGCCTGGAAGCCGTCGCAGTTGGACGCCGAGGTCAGCTCGCGGTACTTGCCCTGGGTGGGGATCCACGCCTCGCAGTCGAACTTCCGCGAGGCGGAGGAGCCGAGGTCGCCGGTGGCCACGTCGATGACCTGGAAGGGAAGCTCGAGGCTGGTCAGCCACTGCTTCTCCCAGTCGAGGAGGCGCTTGTGCTCGTTCTCGGCGTCCTCCGGAGCGACGTACGAGAACATCTCGACCTTGTCGAACTGGTGGACACGGAAGATGCCCCGGGTGTCCTTGCCGTACGTACCCGCCTCGCGGCGGAAGCACGGCGAGAAGCCGGCGTACCGCAGCGGCAGCTTGTCCGCGTCGATGATCTCGTCCATGTGGTACGCGGCGAGCGGCACCTCGGACGTACCGACGAGGTAGTAGTCGTCCTTCTCCAGGTGGTAGACGTTCTCCGCGGCCTGGCCGAGGAAGCCGGTGCCCTCCATGGCGCGCGGGCGGACCAGCGCCGGCGTCAGCATCGGGATGAACCCGGCCTCCGTCGCCTGCGCGATCGCGGCGTTGACGAGCGCGAGCTCCAGGAGCGCGCCGACGCCCGTCAGGTAGTAGAAGCGCGAGCCGGAGACCTTGGCGCCCCGCTCGACGTCGATGGCGCCCAGCGCCTCGCCCAGCTCCAGGTGGTCCTTGGGCTCGAAGCCCTCGGCCGCGAAGTCGCGGATGGTGCCGTGGGTCTCGAGGACGACGAAGTCCTCCTCGCCGCCGACCGGCACGTCCTCGTGGACGATGTTGCCGAGCCGGAGGAGGAGGGCGCGCGCGGTCTCGTCGGCCTCGTTCTGCTCGGCTTCGGCGGCCTTGACGTCGGTCTTGAGCTGGTCGGCCTTCTGCAGGAGCGCGGCGCGCTCCTCGGGGGTGGCCTTGGGGATCAGCTTGCCGAGCGCCTTCTGCTCGGAACGGAGCTCGTCGAAGCGGACGCCGGACGACCTGCGCCGCTCATCGGCGGAGAGCAGGGCGTCGACGAGTTCGACGTCCTCTCCACGGGCGCGCTGGGAGGCGCGAACACGGTCGGGGTCCTCACGGAGCAGGCGAAGGTCAATCACCCCACCAGGCTACCGGTGCGGGCTCGCGGCACCCCACCCGATATCGCCGTGCGTGTCGGTTTGCCCCAATTGCGAGGGTGGGGAAATGCTCTCCGTATTCATCGATAAAGGGGGTCCGAGCCCCCGAAGAGGGGCGGATCGCCGGGCTGGGCATGACCGAACGGCCTTGGGTGCTGCCGGACTTCTCCACAGGAGCGGGGGCCTCCGGCAAGTTATCCACAGCCTGTGCGGTAGATCTGTGGATCGTCGAGGAGATCATCCCGAAACGGACAAGCGGGATCTGGAATTGCTCGATCAAACCCCACTCGCGCACTCATTCGGGTGGGAATTCCTCGCCCTAAAGAGTTGATCAAGGGAATAGGGGTGAGACGGGCGACATCGAGCGCTGTGGACGGGTGTGGAGTGGCTAGGGTGATTTGTCGACCATGTCCCTCGGTCATGTCGACTTGTCCCCAGGTCGAGAACGATGCCTGTGGATAACTTCTGTGGGTAAGTAAAAAGTATGCAGGTAGGACTAGTGGTCCACACCTGTGGACGAGCGCCTCCGGCCCGGGAGGCGCTCGGGCACCATCGAGTCAGGCCCGACCGTCCTGGGCCCTCGCCAGCCAATCGGAGGCCGCCATGAACTCCGCGTCCGACGTCCCGGGCCGCAGCACCCGTACGTCCTTCACCGCGACGCCCGCCCTCGGGTACGAACCGAGGAACCGCACCTTCGGACACATCCGCTTCAGGCCCATGAGCGCCTCGCCGACGCGGCGGTCCGAGATATGGCCCTCGGCGTCCACGGCGAAGCAGTAGTTGCCGATGCCGGCGCCCGTGGGGCGGGACTGGATCAGCATCAGGTTGACCCCGCGCACCGCGAACTCCTGGAGCAGTTCGAGGAGGGCACCGGGATGGTCCTCGCCGAGCCACAGCACGACCGAGGTCTTGTCCGCGCCGGTCGGCGCCGCGGGCCGGGCCGGCCGGCCCACCAGGACGAACCGGGTCTCGGCGTTCTCGGCGTCGTGGATCTCGGTGACCAGGGGCTCCAGGCCGTAGGTCGCCGCGGCGAACTCGCCCGCGAAGGCCGCGTCGAAGCGGCCTTCCTGGACGAGCCGGGCGCCGTCCGCGTTGGACGCGGCGGACTCCCACAGAGCGTCGGGGAGGTGAGCGCCCAGCCACTTCCGCACCTGCGGCTGGGCGACGGGGTGGCCGGTGACGGTCTTGATCTCGGACAGGTGGGTTCCCGGCCGTACGAGCAGCGCGAAGGCGATGGGGAGGACGACCTCGCGGTAGATCATCAGCGGCTCGCCGGAAGCCAGCTCGTCCAGGGTGGCGGTGACCCCGCCCTCCACCGAGTTCTCGATCGGTACGAGAGCGGCAGCGGCCTGTCCGTTGCGCACGGCGTCCAGGGCGGCCGGGACCGAGACCATCGGAACGAGCTCTCGGGTCGCGGCCTCGGGCAGCGTACGCAGCGCGGCCTCCGTGAAGGTGCCTTCGGGACCGAGATACGTATACCGGGTGGCTGACATACGGTCACCCTAATGGGCCCCGGAGGCGGCCGCCGCGCCCCGCCACAGGCGCCGCGGCACAGGCGTCGCCTACGACTCCAGGAGGCGCTGCCCCACGTACTCGCCCTCGGCCGCCCCGCCCGGTACGGCGAAGAGGCCGCTCGCCTCGTGCCGGATGAAAGGGGACAGGGCGTCGCCCCGGTCCAGCTTGCGCTGGACGGGCACGAAGCCGCGCAGCGGGTCGGCCTGCCAGCAGATGAAGAGCAGACCGGCGTCGGGCGTGCCGTCCGGCCCGATGCCGTCGTGGAAGGAGAACGGCCGACGCAGCATGGCCGCTCCGCCGTTCTGTTCGGGGGCGGAGATCCGGGCGTGGGCGTTGTCCGGGATCACCGGCTTTCCGTCCGGGCCGAACTTCGTCAGGTCGAGTTCGGTGGTCTCGGTGCCGCCGGTCAGCGGGGCGCCGTCCGACTTGCGCCGTCCGATGACCTTCTCCTGCTTGGCCAGGGACAGCCTCTCCCAGTCGTCGAGCAGCATCCGGATCCGGCGGACGACGGCGTACGAGCCACCGGCCATCCACTCCTGAGCGGCCGCGCCGCCCGGCCCGGACCCGCCGCCCGCGCCCGAACCCTGTGCCGGGACGAAGATCCGCCGGTCGAAGTCCGGCTCGGAGGGCTTCGGGTTGCCGGTGCCGTCCACCTGGCCCATGAGGTTGCGGGCGGTCATGGGCCGGGCTGTGGCGCCCGCCGAGCGGTTGAAGCCGTTCATCTGCCAGCGCACCTTCGCCGCCGCACCCGCGTCCTTCTGCAGCGCGCGCAGGGCGTGGAAGGCGACCAGGGCATCGTCCGCGCCGATCTGCACCCACAGGTCGCCCTCCGAACGCTTCGGGTCGAGGGCGTCGGCCGAGAAGGCGGGCAGCGGGTCGAGCTGCGCGGGGCGGCGGGCGTCGAGCCCCGTACGGCCGAAGAAGGAGTGGCCGAAGCCGAAGGTGACGGTGAGGGAGGAGGGTCCCGCGTCGAGGGCGACGCCGGTGTCGTCCGTGGACGGCTTTCCTTCCATCAGCGCCTTGGCCGTCGCCGACCACCGGCGGAGCAGGGCGGCGGCCTCCTTGCGGCCCGCGCCGGCAGCGAGGTCGAAGGCGACGAGATGGCCCCGGGACTGGAGCGGAGTGGTGATCCCCGCTTGATGTTTCCCGTGAAACATCACCGCCGTCGTTCCGACACTGGTCAGCGCGGGGGAGGCGCTCGTACCGGAGCCCGAGCCGTCACCGGAGGCGGCCGCGTACACCCCGGCGCCGCCGGCGGCGCCGAGCGCGAGCCCGGCGGCGCCCGCCGCACCGACCGTGCCGAGCATCCGGCGCCGGGAGAGTTCGAGATTGTCCTGGTCGCTCACGTGGCTCAGCCGATCTTCACGTTCTTGTCGATAGTGGTCTGGTCGATGTCGGAGGTACGGACCGTCACCTGGATCTGCCAGTCGCCGGGCATCGGGATCTGGACGCCGCTGGCGCTCCAGTGCCCGGTCTGGACGCGGTCGGGCAGGACGGGCAGCGGGCCGACGTTCTTCTCCTTGAGGGTGAAGGCGACCTTGATTTCGGGTACGTCGAGCGGGCGCCCGTTGGGCCGGTCCACGTAAATGTGCAGCGCGTTGGCGCCGGTCCGGCCGGGGTCGAGACTGAGCCGTACCGTCCCCTTGCCGTCTACGCCGCCGGTGTCGAAGGGCAGTCTGATGTCGACGGGGCGGTCGGGGACGGCGAGGGAACCCGAGGCCGCGGAGGACCGGCCGGCCTCCTCCTCGGTGCGTCCGGGCTCGGTGGAGGTCAGCACGGTCGTCACGGCGAGGAGCACGACGGCCACGGCCGCCTCGGTGAGGACCGAGCGTCGCAGCCCGGCGCGCTCGGGGTCCGCGTCCCGGTCCCGCTTGCGGCGGGCGGTGGCGACGGCGGCGCGCTGCCGGGCGAGCTGCGCGGCCCGCTCGGGGTCGACGGCCTCCTCCGCACCGGCCTCCTCCGTACCGGCCTCCTCCGTACCGGCCTCTTCGGTGTCGACGGCTCCCGCGCCCACCCTTTCCGTACCGGCACCGGCGTCCCCCGCACCGGCCTGCCCGGAGGGCTCCTCCGTACCGGCCTCTTCCGCACCGGCCTCTTCCGGCGTCCGGCCGGGCGTCGTCGGTGCGCCCAGGCGTCGGGTCCAGCGGCGTGAGACCCAGGCGATACCCACCAGGACGGCGACGAGGCCGATCTTCACCAGGAGCAGCCGGCCGTACGAGGTGCCGGTCAGGGCCGACCAGGAGCCGACCTGGCGCCAGGACTGGTAGAGGCCCGTCGCCGCGAGGACGATCACCGACGCGAAGGCGACCTTCGAGAAGCGTTCCACGGCGGTGCGCTCGATGTCGGGCGTCCGGTACAGCGCGACGAGCAGCGCCAGCAGTCCGCCCAGCCAGGCCGCGACCGCCAGCAAGTGCAGGATGTCGACGGGCATCGCGATCCCCGGCTGGAGGCCGGTGGAGGCGTGTTCGGCGAGTGCCCAGGTGCCGGCGATCCCCGCCGCGACGACCGTGCCGCCGATGGCGAGGCCGAAGGTGAGGTCCTTCTTCTCCTTCTCGTCCGTCCGCTTGGTGTAGGCCCCGAAGAGCACGGCCACGAAGAGCGCGGCCGCCCCCAGGAGCATCAGCCGGGAGATCAGCGCGGCACCGGTCTTGGTCTCCAGGACGGCCCTGAGTCCGCCCAGGTCGAAGGCGTCGGCGAGCTCCCCCGACCCGGTGTACGGGTTGCGGAGGAGCAGCATGACCAGGGTGGCGGCGGTCAGGGTGAGCCAGCCCCGGACCACGAGCCGCTGCACGGGCCGCAGGCCCGCTCCCCGCGGCCAGCAGGCGAGAACGAAGGCGCCGCCGCCGACGAGGACGGTGAAACCGCCGTACGAGAGGTAGCGGGCGATGCCGTAGAGCGCGCCGACCAGGCCGCCGCCCGGCTCCTGGTCGGGGAGTGCGACGGAGGTCTGGGACGGGGCGCCGATGGAGAAGGTGAAGGCGCCGGCGATGGGATGGCTGTCGGCGGAGACGGTCTGCCAGGCGACGGTGTAGGTGCCTTCCGGCAGGCCGGAGCGGAGGCCCACTCCGTAGCGGACGATCGATCCGCTGCACAGGTCGCGTATCTCGCCGGTGTCGATGCGCTTGCCCGACGGATCGAGGACCCGGATCGAGTCGTCGCTCATGGCGACCTGCTCGGAGAAGGTGAGGTTGACTTCCTTGGGGGCGGTGGCGACCACCGCCCCGTCCTGCGGGTCGCTGCCGGTGAGCGCGGCATGCGCGGACGCGGGCGCGGCGGCGGCGAGCAACGCGCCCAGGAGCGCGGCCGCGACGAGCAGCAGCCGGGTCAGGGCGGTTCCGAGGCGCGGGGCGGTGGCTGGCATGTGTCAGTCCCTCGACTGGCTCAGTGTTGCTGCGGGCTGTGGGTGGCGGCCTCGACGGGGAGGTCGACCGTGATGGGGTCGGCCTTCTCGAAGTGCAGCTCGATGCTGACCTTGTCTCCCTGCTTCGGCTTCTGCTTGATGCCCATGAACATGATGTGGCTGCCGCCGCGTTCCAGGTTCAGCTCGCCGTTGGCGGGGATGTCGAAGGACTGCACCTCCCGCATCTTCTGGTCCTTCGTCTCGTGGATCTGGACGTCGTCGGAGAGGGGGCTGGTGACGGAGGTGAGCTTGTCCGCCGTGTCGCTGTCGTTCTTGATGGTGAGGAAGCCGCCGGCCATGTCCATCACGGGCTGCGGCATGAAGGCGCCGGTGACCTCGAGTTCGGGCTTGGTCTCCGACGAGCACCCCGTCAGGGCCAGCGCCGGGACGAGCGCGACGGCGGCGAGCAGGGTGGTGGTGCGGGTCGTACGGGTGGCGCGGGCGGTGCGGGTCGTACGGGTGGTGCGGTGGGTCACGGGTTCTCCCCCTTGATGATCTTCGGCAGGTCCTTGGCGTAGTCGTCCACCGTGGTGTCCTCGCCGTAGAGGACGTAGCCCTGGTCGGTGGTGGGCGAGAACGCGATCACCTGGGCGCCGTGCATCGAGACGACGGTGCCGTCCTTCTCCTTCTTCGGCGGGTCGATGCCGATGCCGATCTGGCGGGCGCCCGCCTGGATCGTGGAGAAGTCGCCGGTGAGACCGATGAAGGAGGGGTCGCCGGCGGCGGGGAGCCACTTGCCGAGCTCGGCCGGGGTGTCCCGCTCGGGGTCGGTGGTGACGAGGACGACCTGGAGCTTGTCCTGGTCCGCCTTGGGGAGCTGCTTCTTGGCGACGGCGATGTTGCTCATCGTCAGCGGGCAGACGTCGGGGCAGTGGGTGTAGCCGAAATAGATCAGGGTCGGCTTGCCCTTGGTCCGCTCGCGCAGGTCGAACGGCCGGCCCTTGGTGTCGGTGAGGACGAGGTCCGGCTTGGCGAAGGGGCGGTCGAGGACCGTCGCCGCCTTGTCGGTGTCGGTGTCGGAGGAGACGTCGGCGACCGGTGACGTACCGGCGCCGGTCGTGGTGTCGTCACCGCCGGCGAGGCCGACGGCGGCGGTCACGCCGAGGGCGGCGACGATCGCGACGGCGGCGGCGATCAGGGGAGCGCGCCGGCCGGGCCGGGGCTGCTCGTCGTTCCGCCCGTCGTTCCGCTCGTTGTTCTTCTGGACAGACATGTGCTCTCTCTCGGGAAGAGGATCGGGCCCTGGCGTCAGGCGGAGCGGCGGCGACCGGCGAGCACGCCGAAGGCGACGCCCGCGATGCCGACGAGGATGCCGACGATGCCGAGCACACGGGCGGTGGTGTCGCTGTCACCAGAACCGGCGGCTTCGGCGTGGGCGGTGTCGCCCGCCTTCTCGTCGTGACCGGCCTTGTCCTCGGTCTTGGCGTCGTCGGTCTTGCCGTCGGCGGCGGTGCCGCCGCCGTGGTGGTCACCGGTGGCCGCGGACAGCTTCAGCAGGGGAGCCGGGTTCTGCGGCTCGGCCGCGCCCTCCTTCGGCTCCTCGATCCAGCGGACGACCTCGTTGTTGTCGTAGGTCTGGATGGCCTTGATGACGAGCTGGTCGGTGTCCTCCGGCAGCCGGCCGAGGGAGAGCGGGAACTGCTGGAACTGTCCGGGGCCGATCTTGGCGCCGTCGGCGGTCCAGGTGACCTTGGTGACGGCCTCGGTGATCTTCTTGCCGTGCAGCTCCAGCGGCTTGGCGAGCTTGGCCTTGGTGACGACGGGCGTCCAGCCGGGCACCGGCTGCGGCATCACGGACGCGAGCGGGTGGTCGGCCGGGAAGTTGACCTCGACCTTGATGGTGGAGGCGTTGTCGCGCTCGTTGGGCACCTTGACGTTGACGGTGGCGTAGCCGCCCTGCTGCGCCTCGCCCTGCGGCTGGACGCCGATGTGCGCGAAGGCGGGGCCGGAGAGCAGCACGACGGAGGAGAGGGCGATGCCCCCGGCGACGGCGAGGCGGGAGACGCGGGCGGCGCCGGAGACACGGGAGGCCCCGGAGACGCGGGCGGTACGGGAGGCGTGAGCGGTACGGGAAACGTTCATGGCAGAAGACACTCCAGCTCAGGAGGACGGGTGGGAGCCCGGCGCGCCGACGGACCGAGAGGCCGGGCACACGTGGACGACCGCGGACCCGCTCCGGTCGAGCGAACGGTCCACGTCAGGCTGCGAGGACGCAGGCGGCGGCCGGCGGGCCACGCCGGATCACCGTGTGCTGGAGTGCCTCAGCCGCCGGCGCCGGATCGTCGACCGCGGTACGGGCGGGGCGACGCGGTGCGGCCACCGGAACGCCCGGAAGGCCGGCGAGCAGCGCCCGTACGAGAACGAGCGCGGCGCGCAGGGAGTGGACGAGGGCGGCCTGGGCCAGCTCCGTCGCTCCCTGTGCCGAGAGCCTGCCGAGCCGGCGCAGGGCCAGGTCGCCGCGGCGCAGCAGCCAGCCCATGGCGAGCGCGGCGAGCAGGTGGCCGAGGGCCATGGGGAGGTCCGGCAGCAGGCCCCCGCTCCCCGGGGCGCCGTCCGCCAGGTGGGCGGCGGTGTGCGTACGGCCTCCCGCGGCGGCCGGGTCGAGACCGGCGGCGGTGACGATCCGGGTCGCGTCGGCGGGGCTGAGGGAGGCGGCACCCGCACCGCAGACCAGCTTGGCGGCCATGCGGATCAGGGCGTCGTTCGCCTCGGGGCCGAGGCCCCTGCCGGTCGCGGCACCGGCGCCGAAGGGACGCTGTCCGAGAGTGAAGAGGGTGTGCAGCCCGAACTGTCCGAGGGATAGGGCCCCGACGACCGCGGGCAGGGAGCGCTCGCGGCCCGTGAAGAGGACCACGAACGCGAACACGCCGAGGAATCCGGCGACCACGCTCCACGGGGCGATCCCCGCGCAGGCGGCGAGGGCGTGGCCCAGGCCGGACAGCACGACACAGACCGCGGCGAACACCGCGGCCCGCAGCAGCTGGGGGGCGAGCGTGGGGGCAGACATGGCGGGCCCATCATCGCACCAGGCACCCCACCGCCATGCGGCAGGTCCGGAAGATCACGCTTGGGCGTCTTGGGCCGACATACACCGCCGCGCGAGGCCCTTGCATCCGCCGAACGAGCGCTGTTGTGCTCCCGGGGGGCTTACGGACGGTCGAGGGCGGCAATACGTATCGGTATGTCGAGCCGCGGCCGGGAGGCTGGAGCATGAGCATCTGGTGGTCTCTGCATCTGCGGCGCGAGGCTGCGAGCGTTCCGCTCGCCAGACGGCTCCTGCTCGGCACGATGGAGACGGCCGGCGTCGATCCGGACATCTCCTTCGAGCTGTCGGTCGCCCTGACCGAGGCGTGCGCCAACGCCGTCGAGCACGGCGGCGACCGGGACACCGGGGACGCCTCGGAGGCGTATCGCGTCACCGCGTACCTGGACGGCGAGACCTGTCACATCGAAGTGGCCGACTCGGGCCCCGGGTTTCCGGCGGGACAGCCCGCGCTCGTCCGGCGCGCGGCCCAGGACGAGGAGAACGGCCGGGGTCTGCGCCTGATCGAGGAGCTGGCCGACCACGTCCACTTCGGCAACCGCACGACTCGGGGCGGGGCCGTGGTCAGCTTCGACAAGATCGTGAAGTGGCGGGCGGACGCCCCTCTCGCGCTCACCTGAACCTCCGCGTACCGACGGACCACGGGACGCACGCAGGGGCCGACGCGTAAGCAGGGGACCACGGGACGCATGCAGGGGCCCGCGCGTAAGCAGGGGGACACGGGACGCCCGCCCGGGCCCCCGCTTGCGCCCGCCTCCGCGTACGCGCACACGGGAAAGCCCCCGCCGACGCTGATCGGCAGGGGCTTCTCCGTCGACGGGCGGCGGGAGCGTCAGCCCTTCAGGCCGGCCATCCACGCCTCGACCTCGTCGGACCGGCGCGGCAGCGAGTCCGAGAGGTTCCGGTTGCCGTCCTCGGTGACGAGGATGTCGTCCTCGATGCGGACGCCGATGCCCCGGTACTCCTCGGGCACGGTCAGGTCGTCGGCCTGGAAGTAGAGGCCCGGCTCGACGGTGAGGCACATGCCGGGCTCCAGCGTCGTGTCGACGTAGGCCTCGGTGCGTGCCGCGGCGCAGTCGTGCACGTCCATGCCGAGCATGTGGCCGGTGCCGTGCAGGGTCCAGCGGCGCTGGAGGCCGAGCTCCAGGACGCGCTCGACCGGGCCCTCGACGAGGCCCCACTCGACGAGCTTCTCGGCGAGGACGCGCTGGGCGGCGTCGTGGAAGTCGCGGTAGGCCGCGCCGGGCTTCACCGCGGCGATGCCGGCCTCCTGCGCCTCGTACACGGCGTCGTAGATCTTGCGCTGGAGCTCGGTGTACCGGCCGTTGATGGGCAGCGTGCGAGTCACGTCGGCGGTGTAGAGCTCGGTGGTCTCCACGCCGGCGTCGAGCAGCAACAGGTCGCCGGAGCGGACCGGGCCGTCGTTGCGGACCCAGTGCAGGGTCGTGGCGTGCGGGCCGGCGGCGCAGATGGAGCCGTAGCCGATGTCGTTGCCCTCGACGCGGGCGCGCAGGAAGAAGGTGCCCTCGATGTAGCGCTCGCTGGTCGCCTCGGCCTTGTCCAGCACCTTGACGACGTCCTCGAAGCCGCGCGCGGTCGACTCGCAGGCCTTGCGCAGCTCGGCGATCTCGAACGCGTCCTTGACGAGCCGCGCCTCGGAGAGGTGGACGCGCAGCTCCTCGTCGCGCTCGGCGGTGACCTTGTCGGTCAGGGCGGCCTCGATGGCGGCGTCGTGGCCGCGGACCACGCGGACCGGGCCGGTGGCCTCGGCGAGGGCGGCGGGCAGCTCGCGCACGTCCTTGGCCGGAAGCCCGAGGAGCTGCTCGGCCTCGGTGAGGGAGTGGCGGCGGCCGACCCACAGCTCGCCCTGGCCGTCGAGCCAGAACTCGCCGTTCTCGCGGTCCGAGCGCGGCAGGAGGTAGATCGTCGCCGTGTGGCCGCCGGCCTTGGCCGGCTCCAGGACGAGGACGCCGTCCTGGGTCTGGTCGCCGGTGAGGTAGGCGTACTCGGTGGAGGCGCGGAAGCTGTACTCGGTGTCGTTGGAGCGCGTCTTCAGATTGCCCGCGGGGATCACCAGGCGCTCGCCGGGGAAGCGCGCGGACAGCGCGGCGCGGCGGGCGGCGGTGTGCTCGGCCTGGGGGATCGGCCGCAGGTCGTGCAGCTCGGTGTCGGCCCAGCCCGACTTCATGTTCTCGGCCAGCTCGTCGGAGACGCCCTGGTACAGGCCGTTCTTGCGCTGCTTGATCGGCTCCTCGGTCTCTTCCGGGGTTTCCGGGGTGAGCTCCTCGGCCACGGGTCTGCCTCCTCTTGGTACGACACTGAACCCCCACCATCGTACGGTCGTACGGAAGGGGGCCCAGGGTCGAAGGACCTGTTACCGGAGTCACCCGCCGCCCGGTCTTCCCCGTACCGGCCGGTACCGGCCGGTCACCCGCCGGTTCGGCGATGACGGAGGCGGTACGGGTGCCCGACGGAGGTCACCTGGTGCCATGGGTTCCGGTGCGGCCCTAGTCGAACCGGGCCGCGAGGAGGACGACGTCCTCGCCCGCCAGGTCCGGGGCGTGCGGGTCGTCGGGCAGCATGCTCCGCAGGACGTGATCGGCGATGGCGCCCGGGTCGCCGCGGTCCGCCTTCGGTACGGAGGCGGCGGCCGCGTGCAGCCGGGCGAAGGCCCGGTCCATGAGGTCGCCGGTGCGGCGGAGCAGCCCGTCGGTGTAGAGGAGCACCGTTTCTCCGGGGGCGGGGGCGAGTTCCACGCTCGGCGCCTCCCAGCAGGCGAGCATGCCCAGCGGGGCCGAGAGCGAGGTCTCGACGAACTCGGTGCGGTGCTCGCCGATGACCAGCGGCGGGGTGTGCCCGGCCCCGGCCAGGACGATCCTCCGCCGCGCCGGCTCGGCGTAGGCGAAGAGCGCGGTCGCGGAGCGGGCCGGCTCGGTCAGCCGGAGCAGCAGTTCCAGGTCGGAGAGGACGGCGACGGGGTCCTCGCCCTCCATCACCGCGTACGCCCGCAGGGAGGCGCGCAGGCGTCCCATCGCGGCGAGCGCGCTCGGGCCGGTCCCGGAGACGGAGCCGACGGCGAGGCCGAGGGCCCCTTCGGGCAGGGGGAGCGCGTCGTACCAGTCGCCGCCGCCGCGCGGGCCGGTGCGGTGACGGGCGGCGAGCTGGACGCCGGGGACGCGGGGGAGGCGGCTGGGGAGGAGCTCCTCGGCGATGGTGGCGGCCTGCGTGCGGGCGCGCTCGAGTTCGAGGAGCCGGGCGAGGTGTTCGGTGGCGTAGCGGCCGTAGAGGCCGACGAGGTGGCGCTGGCGTTCGACGGGCTCGGCGGGTTCGTCGTACAGCCAGACGACGGCCCCGAGCCTGCCCGCGGCCTCGGTCGCC
The DNA here is from genome assembly GCF_055609145.1 of Streptomyces sp. NPDC036822. Classification (NCBI taxonomy): domain Bacteria; kingdom Bacillati; phylum Actinomycetota; class Actinomycetes; order Kitasatosporales; family Streptomycetaceae; genus Streptomyces; species Streptomyces sp. NPDC036822. The sequence goes on along the minus strand of NZ_JBVJPY010000003.1, from coordinate 153,405 downwards.
AGCGGCAGGGCGTAACTGGCGGCGTAGCCGAGGCGGGCGGCGACCTCGCGATGGCGGGGGTCGAGCTCCGCCTCGCCGAGCAGGTCGGGGACGGCGATCGGGCCGGGGACGGCCACCGGATCGGGGAGGCCTTCCAGGATGCGGCCGTAGGAGGTGGCGCTGCGCGGGACGGTCTCGATGGTGCCGAGGTCGGCGTGGGCGAGTCCGAGCCCGACGGTGGTCGCCGGGCCGAGTCCGTCGGCGGGCTCGAGGACCGCCATGCCGCGGCGGGCGCCGACGAGCGTGGCTCCGGCGCGGAGCAGTTCGTGGAGGGCCTCGTCGAGCGAACCGGTCCTGACCAGGCGCTCGGTGAGTTCGTGGAGGGTGGTGAGGTCGGAGACCCAGGAGGCCAGGCGGTCCTGGATCAGCGCACCGGGCGGGAGAGGTGCGGCGGGGACGCCCGGGAGGGGCGCAGTGTGCGTGGGAGAGGGAACCGTTGAATCGATTCCAGCCACTTTCGGCAGGTGAGGGGCGCTCATAGCTGTCGGCTTTCCGACTGGTGCGTTTCGCGCAATAGCATCGCAAACCCCCATGTCATTCTGCGCCGCTATCCATGCGTCCACATGTACACGCACAAGAGGAGCGATGTCCAGCATTGTCCCCACGGGACTTGTGGTGTCTGCGGGGTCGTGCAGAAGGGTTGAACTACTGAGGAAGTTGGCCGAAAATTGCCCACGGTGTGCACCTTTTGCGGTCGACTGGCGTCGTTTGAAAGCGCGTCATTCTGATCGTGACGGGTACGTAAACGGTGACAGTCAGGGGCAGTTGGAGCTGCTCCGGAACCTGACGCGGAGCCCGGGCGTCTTCATCGCCGCAGGCCGCACCCATCCCCGAGTGGCGGGGAACGTGTTTCGAGTGGCCCGAGTGGATGACGAGCTGCGGCTCGGTCCGTCCCGTCCCATCGACGCGGGGCGGCGAACCACCGACCTTGTACGCGCTGATACGCACAGTGAAGTGATCTGCACATGGTGTGATGTGGATTCGGCGTTCAACGGAAAGGAACGAGCGCGCATGCGCGAGATCCTCGGAAGGCGACGCAGGCTCCGGTTCCGGCGCAAGGAGAGGACCGCCCAGCTCGACGCGGCTCTCACCTGCGCGCTCGAGTGGGACTGGCCCGTACTGCCCGGCGTGGGGCTGAAGGCGACGACGCGGACGACGACGCGCTCGACGGCGCGGACCGCGACGTGGGCGACGAGGCGAACGGCGACCTGGACGGCGGAAGGCGGCGCGGCCGCCTCCGACGGGGCGAGAGGGGCGGGCTGCGCCTGCCCCGACCCCGAGTGCGTGGTGCCCGGCGCACACCCCTTCGACCCCGGCCTGCTCGCGGCCACCACCGACGAGCGCATGATCCGCTGGTGGTGGACGCGCCGGCCGGACGCCCCGTTGCTCCTGGCCACCGGCGGCGGCGCGCCCTGCGCGGTCAGCCTGCCGGCCGTGGCGGGGGCGCGGGCCCTGACCGCCCTCGACGCGATGGGCATGAGGCTCGGCCCCGTGGTGGCGACGCCCACCCGGTGGTCGCTGCTCGTCGCCCCGTACAGCCTCGAAAGGCTCGGTGAACTCCTCTACGCGAAGGACAGCGTGCCCAGCTCGCTGCGTTTTCACGGCGAGGGCGGCTACCTCCTGCTCCCGCCGTCGGCCGCGGGCACCGGCCAGGTGCGCTGGGAACGCGCGCCCCTCGCCGGATCCGCCCGGCCGTGGCTCCCGGACGTGGAGGCGGTGGTGGACGCCCTGGTGGAGGCCAGCACGGGCGCCCCCGGCGGCGGCAGCAGACTCGCCTACTGACGCGGCGCCGGACCCGCCGTGCGGCGACCGGAGGCCGCCGGGGGCCGCTCCGTCACCCGTACGGGTGCGAGGCGGCCCGACTTGTACGGAATCGGGCGCGCGGCGGGCCGCGCGCCCACGATCCGCCGATATCTTCGGCGCACCGTTCACGAGTCGCAGCCGGCCGGGCAGGTGGTCCCATGAATCTCCGCATGATCGGGCTCGGTGCCGTCGTGGCGTGCGCCACGCTGCTGCCCCTGGCCGCCTTGGCGGGGCCGGCGGCCGGCCCGGGGCCCGCCGAGGGTGTGAAGAGGACCGCGGCCGGCGGCGGGCTCCTCTCGGACGACCGAGGCCGCGGCGGTGACGAGAGGCACGACCGTGACGGCAGCGGTGACGGTGCGCGCGGGCTCGGCCTCGGCCTCGACGGGTCGGAAGGCGGCTCCGCTCCGGACGCCTCCTCCGCACCGGCCGGCGCGGCCCCCGCACCGGCCGGCGGCCCCGCTTCCGCACCGGCCTCCGAGCGGCCGCCGGCGCGGGCCTCGCGGTGCGGCCCCGAGCTCAGGTCTCCCGACGGGATCGAGGCGCAGACCTGCGTCCTGACGGAGGGGCCCGACACCTGGGCCCGGACGTACTACCGCAACGCCACCGGCCGCGAGCTCGACTCCGTGCTCACTCTGATGGGCCCGGGCGGGCGGACCGTACAAGTGCGCTGTGCCATCACGGCGCAGGACGAACCGGGGGCGTGCGAGACGCCGAAGGAGCGTGCGAGGGGCGCGGCTTCGGCATATTCGGCGATCGCGGAATTCGCAGGAGCGGGAGAAGGGGCCAGTACGCCGCTGCTTCTGCGCTCGGGGAGCAACCCTGCCGGATGAGGCGGCAGTTGGGCCGGCGGGCCGTGGTGGGGCCGGTCGAGGGCATGAGAAGGCCCGATCGCTGGCGACGGGGGATGCACCAGCGACCGGGCTTCCAGAACGGTAACAAGAGATCTGCGGTTCGCAAATTCGATCTCGGTTATTCGGACAGTGATTTTCCGGCCCGTGCGGGGAGTTGTGGCGGAGGTCACCGACTGATCGGTCAGTCAGTGACCGCCGCCACCCGGAGCATCAGCTGAGAGTGACCTGACGGTTGGTGAGGCCGCCGCGGGCACGGCGCTCCTCCGGCGTGAGCGGGGCGTCCGAGGCCAGCGCGGCGGCCAGTCGCTCGGCGAACTCGGCGGCCGGCTTCTCGCACTCCTCGGCGCCCATCGACGTGGGGAGGTCCCACACGGGGACCATCAGGCCGTGCGCGCGGAAGGAGCCCACGAGGCGGGTGTCGTCGCCGAGCGAGGACGTACCGGCGGCGTGCAGGCGGGCGAGCGCGTCGAGGAGCTTCTCCTCGGGGTGCGGCATGACCCAGCGGAGGTGGTTCTTCTCCGGGGTCTCGCACCAGTACGCCGCGTCCACACCGGTCAGCTTGACGGTGGGGATCGCCGCGGCGTTGGCGCGCTCCAGGGAGGCGGCGACCTCGGGGTTGGTGTTGTCCGCGGATTCCGGAATCCAGAATTCGAAGCCCGTGTGCACCTCCGGCGCGAAATCGCCCTTCGGGTCGAGCAGATCCTGCAAACGCGGGCCCTCGGCCGGGACACGGCGGCCGGCGACCGGCGTGCCGGGCTCCGCCTCCAGGGCGCGCTGGAGGGTGTCGGCGAGGTCGCGGGCGAGGTCGCCGGAGGACGAGTCGTTCTGGAGCGCGAGCAGCACGGAGCCGTCGTCGCGACGCAGTGCCGGCCACGCCATCGGCAGCACGGTGGCCAGGGTGACCGAGGGGACGCCCTCGGGCAGCCCGTCCCTCAGGGTGAGGGGGACGGTGGCGGCGGGCACCAGCTCGCGCAGCGCGACCCAGTCGCACTCGCCGGGCAGGCCCTCGAAGGGGCGCTGGACCAGCTCGGTCACGGCGTGCGCGGCGGCCCGGCCGTGACACGCCTTGTAGCGGCGGCCCGATCCGCACGGGCACGGCTCGCGCGCGCCGACGACCGGGATCTCCCCGTTCGTGACCTGTGCCTTGGCGGCCTTCGTCTGGGGGCGCTTCTTGGCCATGGTGTGGCTTTCTCCCGATAGCGGCGGTGCGGTGGTGCAGTGCTGTGCCCGGTGCACGGCTCTGTGTCGGGCGAGCCTAGCCGCACGGACGTGCCACGGGCCTCAGGCTTCGCCTTTCGTTCGGCATGCTTCGGCGAAGTCCGCGAAGTCGAAGTCCGCGAGGTTCGGCAGACGCTCGGCAGCGGCCGCGGGGCCGGCCAGGGCTGACAGCCGTTCCGGCTTCCCGGTTTTCCGGCTGCTTTCCTCCCTCAGGCCGGCTGCTTTCCTTCAGCCGCCCCTCGGCGCCTTTTCCGCCGCTTTCCTTTTCCCTCGGCGTTCCGCGCGCTTCGCCTCAGCGTTCCCTGCCGCTTTTCCCACCACCGCGACCGCTGTGCCGCGCGCCCGTCAGTCCAGGTCGTCGTAGGAGTCCAGGAAGTCGAAGCCCGAGCCGCCGCCGACCCTGGCCGCGAAGTCCTCGCGGCGATGGCCTTCCGTGACGACCACCCAGACGGTGACCTCGCCGGTCGCGCTGTCCCGCACGCCCCAGTCCCGGGCGAGCGCGCTGATGATGTTCAGCCCGCGGCCGCCGCGTGCGGTGACCGAGGGCGTCGAGGGAACGGGCCGTGTGGGCCCACCGCCGTCCGTCACCTCGACCGTCAGACCGCCCGCGTCGTCGACGCGCCAGGCGGCGCGCACGTCGCCGTCGCCCATCTCCGCCCGCCCCAGCGGCCTGCCGTGCCGGCAGGCGTTGCTGAGGAGCTCGGAAAGGATCAGGACCGCATCGTCGACGACCGATTCCGACATCCCGCTGCGGCTCAGCTGCTCCCGCATACGGTGTCGAGCTTTGCCCACGCCGGCAGGGCCATGAGGCACGGCCATGCTCGACGACGTGGGCACTTCTTGTGCCACCACCAACGCCACCCCCGAGACCTCCTTTGCCCCACGCCACGGTGTGGATGCCCCAATGGACTGGACCGGAAACCGGCCGATACGCGTGCGGTGACGCACTCGTGACGATCGCGTACGGTCCGAACGCGCCGGTGCACTCCCTGTAAGAGGCGATACGGGAGGGGAAAGGGATTAAAGGCGTCCCAATTGGGACAGGACCTGCTTCGGCCGGTTCGTGATGATCGCGTCCACGCCGAGCCGCTCGCAGAGCTCCACGTCCTCCGGATCGTCCACGGTCCAGACGTGGACCTGGTGTCCCGCCTTCTGCAGCCGCATGATCACCGTGGGGTGGTGGCGGACGATCCGGATCGACGGACCGGCGATCCGCACGCCCGCCGGCAGACGCCCGTCGCGCAGCCGGGGAGTGACGAACTGCGTCAGGGCGACGGTGGGCAGGTTCGGCGACGCCGTCGTGATCCGGTGCAGCGAGCGGGCCGAGAAGCTCATCACGCGCACCGGCGACTCCTCCGGGACGGCCGGCTCGGCGAGGCCGAACCGCTGAAGCAGCTGGAGCAGCCGCTCCTCGACCTGGCCCGCCCAGCGGGTGGGGTGCTTGGTCTCGATCGCCAGCTCGACGCGCCGGCCGGCGTCGGAGACCAGCTCCAGGAGGCGCTCCAGGGTGAGGACGGAGGTGAGGCCGGAGTCCTTCCAGTCCGGGCTCTCGCCCGCCTCCTCGCGGCCCTTCCAGAGGCCGAAGTCGAGCGCGGCGAGATCGGCGAGCTCGAGGGCGGAGACGGCGCCGCGGCCGTTGGAGGTGCGGTTGACACGCCGGTCGTGGACGCAGACGAGATGGCCGTCGGCGGTGAGCCGGACATCGCATTCGAGCGCGTCGGCTCCGTCCTCGATGGCCTTCACGTATGCGGCGAGGGTGTGTTCCGGGGCGTCTTCGGAGGCCCCGCGGTGGGCGACCACCTGGGCGGGGCCGCGGTCGGTGTGCTGCCGTGCGTGGGTCACCGCGTCATGGTGCCATTGGCGGAGCGGCCGTATCGGATCGGGTCCGTTCTGTCCGTAAATAAAGAAAGACGTGCGGACGCACAGCTCCGGCTTACAGTGGCCTGACGCCCTGTGGGAAAAGCTGTTCGCACACAGAGCCCGCATCCACCCGCGCAGTAAACGAGGAGAGAGCTGTGAGTACCGAGAACGAGGGCACGGCGGTTCCGGCGGACCCGACTGCCCCGTCCGCCCCTCCCACGCCTCCCACCCCTCCCGTACCGCCCGCGCCGGCGGTGGACGCGTCAGAGCAGGCAGCGGCGCCGCAGGCGGCTCCGGGACCCTCCCCCCGGCCCGAGCCGGCCGCGGCGCCGCTGCCCGTGACACCCCCGGCCGAGGCGCCGCCGCACGGGCCCGCGGGGGCGTACACCCAGGCGCCCGCCGGCGCGCCCGCGCACGCCTCCTCGGGGGCGGCGGGCGGCTGGCCCCCGCCGCCGCCCAACGTGCCGGCGTGGGGCGCCGCCGCCCCGGCCTCCCCGGCGGCCCCGCGCAAGCGGACCGGCGGCCTCGTGGCGGCGGTCCTCGCGGCCGCCCTGGTGGCCGGCGGCGTCGGTGGCGGCATCGGCTACTGGGCCGCCGAGCGCGGTGACGGCGGTTCGAGCTCGACCACGGTCTCGGCGGGCGACTCCCCGGCCTCCTTCAAGCGCGACCCGGGCACGGTCGCGGCGGTGGCCAACAAGGCACTGCCGAGCGTCGTCACCATCCAGGCGAAGTCCGGCGGCGCCCAGGGCGAGGAGGAGGGCGAGGGCGGCACGGGCACCGGCTTCGTCTACGACAAGGAAGGCCACATCCTCACCAACAACCACGTGGTGGCCTCCGCGGCGGAGGGCGGCACGCTCTCCGCGACTTTCTCCAACGGCAAGACGTACGACGCCGAGGTCGTGGGCCGGGCCGAGGGCTACGACGTGGCCGTCGTGAAGCTGAAGGAGGCGCCGGAAGGGCTGACTCCGCTGCCCCTCGGCAACTCGGACAGCGTGGCGGTCGGCGACTCCACGATCGCGATCGGCGCGCCCTTCGGCCTGTCGAACACGGTCACGACCGGCATCATCAGCGCCAAGAACCGCCCGGTCGCCTCGGGCGACGGCTCCAGCGGCAAGAACTCGTACATGAGCGCCCTGCAGACCGACGCCTCGATCAACCCGGGCAACTCCGGCGGCCCGCTGCTGGACGCGAGCGGCGCGGTGATCGGCATCAACTCCGCGATCCAGTCGACGGGCAGCGGCTTCGGCCAGTCCCAGGCGGGCTCGATCGGCCTCGGCTTCGCGATCCCGGTCAACCAGGCGAAGAACGTGGCCGAGCAGCTGATCAAGACGGGCAAGCCGGTGTACCCGGTGATCGGCGCGACGGTGAACATGACCGACAAGGGCGAGGGCGCGACCATCGCCGAACAGGGCGCGGGCGGCACGCCGTCGGTCACCCCCAACGGTCCGGCCGCGAAGGCCGGCCTCAAGGCGGGCGACGTGATCACCGGCTTCGGCGACCGCCAGATCGACAGCGGCCCGACCCTCATCAGCGAGATCTGGACCCACGAGCCGGGCGACGCGATCAAGCTCACCTACGAGCGCGACGGCAAGACGACCACGACCACGGTCACCCTCGGCGAACGCACGGGCGACAACTGACCGGCTAGGCTGTCCCCCGCGCCGCTCCCGTGCGGGAACCGGCGCGGGGTGGGTTGCCCGAGCGGCCTAAGGGAACGGTCTTGAAAACCGTCGTGGCAGCGATGTCACCGTGGGTTCAAATCCCACACCCACCGCGGTGGTGCGGAGCCTCCGACCGGCGAGACCGGGCGGAGGCTCCTGTCGTTCCGCCCCTCTGGCCCGGTGGCCGGGTGGGTGCCCAGTAGGGTCCCGCGCATGGGGATCCGATCGGGGTGGGCGCAGTGGCAGGGGTCCGTCCAGGTGCCCGGTCCGCGAGGCGGTGCGGCGGCGGGGGCGGTCGAGGCGGGGCGTGGCCGCGGTGAGGGGGCCGGGGAGAGCCGTCGGGCGGCGGTCGGGGAGCCGGCCGGGGCGAGGGACGGCGGCCGGTGGCGTGGGGTCGCGTCGGTGCTGCTGTGCTTCCTGGTGTGCTGCGGGCTCGGGTTGCAGTCCTGGACGGCCCTGCGGGTGACCGGTTTCGACCTCGGGATATTCGACCAGGCCGTACGCGCCTACGCGCACGTCGAACTGCCCAGGTCGCCCATCAAGAACGTGCACCACGAGTTCCCGCCGGACTTCTCGCTCCTCGGCGATCACTTCACCCCCCTCCTGGCCCTCCTCGCGCCGCTCTACTGGGTGTGGGACGACCCGCGGACGCTCATCGTCGCCCAGGCCGGCCTGTTCGCCGTCGGCGTGCCGGTGGTCCGGCGGATCGCCCGCCACTGCTTCGCCGGGGCGGCACCCGAGGTGGTGCGCCGGGCGGCCGATCTCGGGGGGCTGGTGTACGCGCTGGGGTGGCCGCTCCTGAACTCCTCGTACACCGGCTTCCACGAGGTGGCCTTCGCGGTGCCGGTCACGCTCCTGATGCTGGAGCGCGGGCTGGCCCGGCGGTACGGCGCCGCGGCGCTGTGGGCGGTCGCGCTGTGCCTGACCAAGGAGGACATGGGCCTGGTGGCCGGGGCGTTCGGCCTCGTCCTTGCGGTCCGCGCCCACCGCGCGGGCGACCGCACCGGGCGCGCCGTGGGGGCCGCGCTGGCGGTCGCCGGCCCGGCGATCTCGGCCTTCGTGATCGTCCGGTTCCTGCCTGCCATGGGCAGCCCTCCCGGCTACTACTGGTCCTACGGCCGCCTCGGAGCGGACCCGGGTGCCGCACTGGCCCACGTCCTGACCGAGCCGTGGGTGGTGCTCCAGGTCGCCGTCACCCCCGCCGTCAAGATCGCCATGCTGGCCTGGATCCTGGGCACCCTGGCGCTGCTGCCGGCCGGCTCGCCCACCTTCCTGCTCGCCGTGCCCCTGCTGGCCGAGCGGGTGCTGTCCGACAACCCGAACCACTGGCCGGTGATCAACCACTACGACGCCTTCCTGTGGCCGATCCTCCTCACGGCCGCCCTGGAGACCCTCGCCCGCCTCCACCGGCGCGGCTCCCGGCGCCACACCTTCGTACGGTGGTCGGCCGGTGCGGCGGTCGTCCTCGCCTCGGCGGCGGCCGTCGCCCTCGGGCTCGGCCTCCTGGTGAACCCCGGCTCCTGGCAGCCCCGTCCGGACAAGCGCGCCCTGGCCGTGGCGGCCGAGCGCATTCCCGACGGCGCGACCGTGGAGGCGGACAACACCGTCGTCCCCCGGCTCTCCGCCCGTACGGACGTGGTCCTCGTCGACGCCACCCCGCGCGGCGCCGACTGGGTGCTCCTGCGGGTGGACGAACGCACCTTCCCCTTCGCCACGATCACCGAGCAGCGGCAACGCGTCACGCTCCTCCTGGACCACGGTTACCGGGAAGTCCTGCGCCAGGACGGTGTGGTGCTGCTGCACCGCGTCCGGCCGGTTCCCGTCCCGGGCACACGGCTGCCGGGGCCGGACAGCGTCCCCGTCCGCGAGAAGGTGCCCTCGGACGTGGGGAGCGGGCTCTTCCAGAGGTAGCCAGCCCTACAGCCGGGCCTACGCCGACCCTTCCGGGGGCGGGGAGCGGGCGGCGCCTCGGCCTCTCGGCGCCTCGGCCCCGCGGCGACGGCCGCTCGGGCCGGTGCCCGTACGCGCGCCCCTTCCGTGCCCGTACGCGCGCCCCTTCCGTGCCCGTACGCACGTCCCGCTGTGTCCCCGAGCGCGTCCCCGGCCCTTACCCGTACGCACGTCCCGCCGGTGACCTTGACAGGGGTCGTGTATCTGACGGACAGTCAGAAAACTCGTCGCCGACCCGGGAGGCCCGTCGCCGTGCATCTCGCCCCGACCGAGCGGCAGCTGCGGCTGCGTGCCGAACTCCGCGCGTACTTCCGCACCCTGATGCCCGACGGCCCCCCGCCCGCCACCGACACCGCCGCCCAGCGCTCCCTCCTGCGCCGGATGGGCGCCGACGGCATGCTGGGGCTCGGCTGGCCGCGGGAGTACGGAGGGCAGGGCCGGGGCCCCGACGAGCAGTTCGTCTTCTTCGACGAGGCGTACCGGGCCGGCGCCCCCGTCTCCATGGTCACCCTCAACACCGTCGGGCCGACCCTGATGAAGTACGGCACCGAGGAGCAGAAGACCGCCTTCCTGCCGGCGATCCTGCGCGGCGAACTCGTCTTCGCCATCGGCTACAGCGAGCCCGAGGCCGGTACCGACCTGGCCTCCCTGCGGACCCGGGCGGTACGGGACGGCGGCTCCTGGCTGATCGACGGGCAGAAGATCTTCACCTCGAACGCCCAGAACGCCGACTGGATCTGGCTGGCCTGCCGCACCGACCCCGACGCGCCCAAGCACCGGGGCATCTCCATCCTCCTCGTCCCGACGGACGCCCCCGGTTTCTCGTGGACGCCGATCGAGACCGTCGGCGGGCTGACGACGACGGCGACCTACTACGACGGCATCCGCGTGCCGGCCGGAAACCTCGTCGGGGAGGAGAATGCCGGCTGGAGCCTGATCACCAACCAGCTCAACCACGAACGCGTCGCCCTCGCCGCGATCGGCATGCAGGCCGAGGACTTCTTCCGGTCCGCGCTCCGCCGGGCCCGTGACCCGGACCCGGCGACCGGGCGGCGCCGCGTCGACGAGCCGTGGGTCCGGATCCGGGCGGCCGAGGCCCATGCCCGGCTGGCGGCGACCCGCCTGCTGAACTGGCGCCTCGTCGCCGACGTGGGGGCCGGCAGGCTCGCCCCGGGCGATGCCGCCGGAGTGAAGGTCGCCGGCACCGAGTCGGCGGTCGAGGTGTACCGCATCTGCCAGGAGATCGCGGGCGAGGCGGGCCTGGTCAGGGCGGTATCACCCGGAGCGGTCGACGGCGGGGAGCTCGAGCGGATGAACCGCGCCGCGCAGATCAACACCTTCGGAGGGGGCGTGAGCGAGGTGCAGCGCGAGATCGTCGCCACGATGCGGCTGGGCATGGGGCGTACGCGCAGGGGAGAGGGGCGTCGATGAGCGCCGACTCCACCGAAACGCGAGGGCTCCCGCGCCCCCCCGGCCCGAGCGGCGTCCTCCCTGACGCGACGACCGGTCCCGAGGCCGCCCGCGCCGGCCTCCCGGACCTGTACGAGCGGCTGAGGTCCTACGAAGGCCGCGCCGCCGCCACCGGGGGGATCGGCAAGGACCCGGTCAACGAGCCGATGATCCGGCACTGGTGCGAGGCCATGGGCGACACCCATCCGGCGTACGCGGGACCGGACGCCGTCGCCCCGCCCACCATGCTCCAGGCGTGGACGATGGGCGGCCTCTCCGGCCACACCGACCGATCCGGGGCCTACGACGAGCTGCTCACCCTCCTCGACACCGCCGGGTACAGCTCCGTCGTCGCCACCGACTGCGAACAGGAGTACCTGCGGCCCCTGCGTCCGGGGGACCTCGTCACCTTCGACGCGGTGATCGAGTCGGTCTCGGAACGCAAGACCACCAAGCTCGGGACCGGGTACTTCGTCACGACCCGCATGGACGTCCGTACGCGCGGCGAACTCGCCGGCACCCACCGCTTCCGCATCCTCAAGTACGCCCCCCGGAGAGCCGCGAAGGAAGCGGGGAAGCAGGCCGGGAAGGAAGCCGGGAAGGAAGCCGGGAGTCAGGCTGCGGATGGGGTGGTGAGGGCGGCGAGGCGGCCCCGGCCCGTGATCAACCGGGACAACGCCGGCTTCTGGGAGGGCGTCGCCGCGCACCGGCTGCTCGTCCAGCGCTGTGGGACGTGCGCGACCCCGCGCTTCCCCTGGCTGCCCGGCTGCAACGCCTGCGGCTCTCAGGAGTGGGACACCTTCGAGGCGAGCGGGGCCGGGACCGTCTACTCGTACGTGGTGATGCACCACCCGCCGTTCCCCGCCTTCGACCCGCCCTACGCCGTCGGCCTGATCGAACTCGCCGAGGGCGTCCGCATGGTCAGCAACGTGGTCGGTGTGCCGTACGACAAGGTGCGGATCGGGATGCCGGTCCAGCTGGAGTTCCTCCGGGTGGACGAGGAACTGGAGTTGCCCGTCTTCCGGGCGACGGTGGGGGGCGAGGGCTGACATGGACTTCACCGCGACGGAGGAGCAGACCGCCGCCGCCGGGCTGGCGGCGCGGATCTTCGGCGATTTCGCCACGCACGAACGGCTCGCCGCCGCCGGCACGGACTCGGACGTGGAGCTGTGGAAGGCCCTCTGCGCGGCCGGTCTGCCGGAGGCGGTCGGGGAGACCGGGCTGCTGGGTCTGGTGCTGCTGGCCGAGGAGCAGGGGCGGACGACCGCTCAGGTGCCGTTCACGGCGAGCTGCGTGTACGGGCTCCTCGCCGTCGCCTGCCACGGTACGCAGACGCAGCGCGCCCGGCTGCTGCCGGGCTTCGAGGACGGTACGTCGGTGGCGACCGGCGCCTTCCCGGCCACGGGGGCCGTCCGCGCCGGCCCCGACAGGCGCCTTTCCGGCGAGGTCACCTGGGTTCCCTGGCTGAGGGACGCGACGCACGTCCTCGTACCGGACGACGAGCACACCCTCTGGCTCGTCCCCGTCGCCGAGGAGAGGGCGGTGCGGGAGGCGTCAGGGGCGGCCAAGGTGCCGGCGGTGGTCGTCACGCCCGTCGAGCTCACCGCTCCCTGGGCCGCCGGCCGGCTCGTCCTCGACCGTGCTCGCGGCGAGCGGCTCGGCGGCCCGGGGGCGTACGAGGACGTGCTGGCCACGGCCCGGATCGCCTTCGCCGGGCTCCAGGCCGGGGTGTGCGCGGGGTCGCTGGCCCGGGCCGTGGCCCACACCTCCGTCCGGGAACAGTTCGGGCGCCCGCTCGCCTCCCGCCAGGCGGTGCAGCTGCGGGCCGCCGACGCCCACATGGACACCGAGGCGATCCAGGTCACCGCCTACGAGGCGGCGTGGCGGCACGACCACGGTCTGCCGGCGGAGGAACAGGCGCTGACGGCCGCCTGGTGGGCGTCCGAGGCCGGAAAGCGGGTCGTCCACGCCGGGCAGCATCTGCACGGCGGCACGGGCGCGGACCTCGACCATCCCGTGCACCGGCACTTCCTGTGGGGCAGACAGCTCGACGCGTACCTCGGCTGCGGCACCGCACTCCTCGCCGAACTCGGCGACCTCCTCGCGAACGGAGAACCGACGTGAAGGCCGGGGACGAGCTGCCGCCGCTGGAGATCCCGATCACGCGCACCCTGATCGTCGCCGGAGCCGTCGCGTCCCGCGACTACCAGGACGTGCACCACGACGCCGAGCTCGCGCGGGAGAAGGGCTCTCCGGACATCTTCATGAACATCCTGACGACCAACGGCCTGGTGGGGCGGTACGTCACCGACCACTTCGGGCCCGGCGCGGTGCTCCGCAAGGTGGCGATACGGCTGGGCGCGCCCAACCATCCGGGCGACACGATGACGCTGACCGGCACCGTCACGGAGGTCGACGGCACCACGGCCCAGGTCCGGGTGACGGGCGCCAACGGCATCGGGCACCACGTCACCGGCACCGTGACCCTCAGCCTGACCGCGAGCCCGCCCCAAGGCCCGTACGCGCGTCGGGACGCGACTCCGGACGCGAGCCCGCCCGAATGCCCGCCCGTCCGTCCGGGCGCGAGCCCGCCCGCGACTCCGCCCGCGCGTCCGCCCGCGGGCCCGACAACGACCCCGCCCGCGACCCCGCTTCCACCCACGTCCCCCGGCCCGGGAGGCCCGGCATGAGCGTCCGGAGGGCCGACGCGCTCGGCGGCCGCGCCGCCGTCGCCGGCATCGGGGCGACGGAGTTCTCCAAGAACTCCGGCCGCAGCGAGCTGAAGCTCGCCGTCGAGGCCGTGCACACGGCCCTCGACGACGCCGGGCTCACACCGGCCGACGTCGACGGCCTGGTCACCTTCACCATGGACACCAGCCCCGAGATCACCGTCGCCCAGGCGGCCGGCATCGGCGAGCTGTCCTTCTTCTCCCGCGTCCACTACGGCGGCGGGGCCGCCTGCGCCACCGTCCAGCAGGCCGCCCTCGCCGTCGCCACCGGCGTCGCCGAAGTCGTCGTCTGCTACCGCGCGTTCAACGAACGCTCCGGCCGCCGCTTCGGCTCCGGCGTCCAGCAGCGCGAGCCCTCCGCCGAGGGCGCCGCCCTCGGCTGGCAGCTCCCCTTCGGGCTGCTCACCCCGGCCTCGTGGGTCGCCATGACCGCCCAGCGGTACCTGCACGCCTACGGACTGACGCCCGACGCCTTCGGCCACGTCGCCGTCACCGACCGCCGGCACGCGGCCCGCAACCCCGCCGCCTACTTCCACGGGAAGCCGATCACCCTCGCCGACCACGCCGCCTCCCGCTGGATCGTGGAGCCGCTCCGCCTCCTCGACTGCTGCCAGGAGACGGACGGCGGTCAGGCGATCGTCGTCACCTCGACCGAACGGGCCCGCGACCTGCGCCGTCCTCCCGCCGTGGTCCTCGCCGCCGCCCAGGGCGCCGGCCGCCGTCAGGAGGCGATGACCAGCTTCCACCGTGACGACCTGACCGGGCTCCCGGAGATGGGGGTGGTGGCGCGGCAGCTGTGGCGGACCTCGGGGCTCGCACCGGCCGACATCGACGTCGGGATCCTCTACGACCACTTCACGCCCTTCGTCCTGATGCAGCTGGAGGAGTTCGGGTTCTGCCGGCCCGGCGAGGCGGCGGACTTCGTGGCGGCGGACGCGCTGCCGCTGAACACCCACGGAGGGCAGCTCGGGGAGGCCTACCTGCACGGCATGAACGGCATCGCCGAGGCGGTGCGGCAGGTACGCGGCACGTCCGTGAACCAGGTGCCCGGCGCCGCCAGGACGCTGGTCACGGCGGGCACCGGGGTTCCCACGTCCGGGTTGATCCTGGGCTCGGACGGCTGAGGGGACGGCCCGAGCGGTGGCCGTGCGGGGCGGGTGGCTCTTCACTCACCCCATGGACAGCTCTCAGGACGTGACGGGGCCTCACGACCGCTCGGCGCGGCCCCGCCACCGTTCGGCACCGCCCCGCCACCGGTCCCTACGGGCGCGGACGACGGCCCCCGCCCTGGCGGCCGCGCTCACCGCCGCCGTACTCGTCGCCCCGGCGACGGCGCCCCCGGGGCCGCCCGTGGCCGCGCCGCCCGCCGCCGCGCCCGCGGCCGCCCCGGGAGCCCCGGCCGCCCCCGGCGCCCCTGCCCGGGCCCCGTACCGCCCGTTCGCGGGCAAGGCCTTCGACACCTGCGAGGCGCCCTCCCTCGCCGTGATGAAGGCGTGGCGCGCCTCGCCGTACCGGGCCGTCGGCATCTACTTCGGCGGTCGCGGCCGGGGCTGTCCCACCCAGCGGCATCTCACCCCGGACTGGGTCGCCTCGGTCCACGCCCTCGGGTGGCGACTCCTCCCGCTCTTCGTCGGCTCGCAGGCGCCGTGCGTCTTCGCCGAGCACAAGAAGGACGTCCCCATCGGCCGCACGCCCTGGCTCCAGGGCACGCGTGAAGGGGCGGACGCCGTGAAGGCGGCCCGCGCCCTGGGGATCGGACCGTCCAGCCCGCTCTACCTCGACATGGAGGCCTACCGCATCACCGACCAGGCCTGCGCCGACACCACGCTCCTCTTCGTCCGGGCGTGGAACCGCGAGGTCCGTCGTCTCGGCTATCTGCCCGGGTTCTACAGCAGCGTCGAGACCGGCATCCGCCACATGGAGAAGGAGCGGAAGGAAGGGACCAAGGACCTCCCCGCGGTGCTCTGGTTCGCCCGCTGGCGCGGCACCCCGGCGCTCTACACGGAGCCCGTCCTGCCGTCCTCGGCCTGGCGGGAGTACGGGCGGATCCACCAGTACGCGGGCAATGTCACGGAGTCGTACGGCGGGAGCCGCATGGTGATCGACCGCAACTCGGTCGACGCCCCGGTCGCCGACGTCCTCCCCTGACCCGCCCCCTCCCCTGACCCGCACCCTCCCCTGACCCGCGTCCTCCCCTGACCCGCACCAGGCCCTGATCCCAGGCCGGCCCCGGCCCTCGCGCCGGCACCCGTCCCAGGTGCCCGCCCTCACCCCCGGTCGGGCACCCCGACCCTTACCCGGGCAGTGCACCGGCTCCACCTTCAGGAGGTCCAGCAATCCCCACCCCTACAACCTGAGGCGGAGTGCGGGTCGGGACCTGGGGCCGATCCCCGGGCATCTCCCCGCTCCTAGCGTGGAGTCATGACTCCGCCACCTTCTGGCCCCGTCTGCGCCGGCGCCTCCACGGCCGCCCTGGGGGCCGCCGTGACCACCGGCTACCCGTCCTTCTCCTCGTACGTACGGGCCCGTGGCCCCGTGCTGCTGCGCACCGCGCGCTCGCTGACGGCGAACCCGTCGGACGCCGAGGACCTGCTGCAGACCGCGCTGGCCAAGACCTTCGTCGCCTGGGAGCGGATCGAGGACCACCGCGCCCTGGACGGTTACGTCCGCCGCGCGCTGCTGAACACGCGTACGTCCCAGTGGCGCAAGCGCAAGGTCGACGAGTTCGCCTGCGACGAGCTGCCCGAGCCGGCCGGACTGCCCGAGCCGGACCCGGCCGAGCGGCAGGTCCTGCACGACGCCATGTGGCGCGCGGTGATGCGGCTTCCCGACCGGCAGCGGGCGATGGTCGTCCTCCGGTACTACGAGGACCTGAGCGAGGCCCAGACGGCCGAGGTGCTCGGAGTGTCCGTCGGCACGGTCAAGAGCGCGGTGTCGCGGGCTCTCGGCAAGCTCCGCGAGGACCCGGAGCTGTCCCCCGTACGGTAGGGGGCGACCCCTCCCCGACCCCCCTGCCAGTCATCACTGGCAATTTCCGTACTCCCGGGTAGTGACATACCGCGTGGTATGTGCGCAGAATCTCCACACCCTTACTGCCACGTAGCGCCCACCGGGAGGACGCCGTGCTGAGCACCATGCAGGACGTACAGCTGACCGTGACCCGCATCCTGAAGCACGGGATGACGATCCACGGGAAGTCCCTGATCACCACCTGGACCGGTGATCCCGAGCCGCAGCGCCGCACCTTCGCGGAGACGGGGGCGCGCGCGACCCAGCTGGCCAACGCCCTGCGCGACGAGCTCGGAGTCACCGGCGACCAGCGGGTCGCCACCCTGATGTGGAACAACGCCGAGCACGTCGAGGCGTACTTCGCGATCCCGTCCATGGGCGCGGTCCTCCACACCCTGAACCTGCGCCTTCCCCCCGAGCAGCTCGTCTGGATCGTCAACCACGCCGCCGACCGCGTGGTGATCGTGAACGGCTCCCTGCTGCCCCTCCTCGCCCCGCTGCTCCCCCACCTGCCGACCATCGAGCACATCGTGGTGTCGGGCCCCGGCGACCGTTCCGTCCTCGACGGAGTGACGCCCCGGGTGCACGACTACGACGAGCTGATCGCCGGGCGCGCCACCACCTTCGACTGGCCCGAACTGGACGAGCGCTCCGCCGCGGCCATGTGCTACACCTCCGGCACCACCGGCGACCCCAAGGGTGTCGTCTACTCCCACCGCTCCATCTACCTGCACTCGATGCAGGTGAACATGGCGGAGTCGATGGGCCTGACCGAGAAGGACACCACCCTCGTCGTCGTCCCGCAGTTCCACGTCAACGCCTGGGGCCTGCCGCACGCCACCTTCATGACCGGCATCAACATGCTCATGCCGGACCGTTTCCTCCAGCCGGCCCCCCTCGCCGAGATGATCGAGCGCGAGAGGCCGAGCCACGCCGCCGCCGTCCCGACCATCTGGCAGGGCCTCCTCGCCGAGGTCACCGCCAACCCGCGCGACCTGTCCTCCATGCGCCAGGTCACCATCGGCGGCGCGGCCTGCCCGCCCTCCCTCATGGAGGCGTACGACAAGCTCGGCGTCCGCCTCTGTCACGCCTGGGGCATGACCGAGACCTCCCCGCTCGGCACCATGGCGCACCCGCCGGCCGGGCTCAGCGAGGAGGAGGCGTGGCCCTACCGCGTCACCCAGGGCCGCTTCCCCGCGGGCGTCGAGGCCCGTCTCGTCGGCCCCGGCGGCGAACACCTGCCGTGGGACGGCGAGTCGGCCGGCGAGCTGGAGGTCCGGGGCACCTGGATCGCGGGCGCGTACTTCGGCGGGATCGACGGTGAGGCGATCCGCCCCGCGGACAAGTTCAGCGAGGACGGCTGGCTGAAGACCGGAGACGTCGGCGTCATCAGCCCCGACGGCTACCTCACGCTCACCGACCGCGCCAAGGACGTCATCAAGTCCGGCGGTGAGTGGATCTCCAGCGTCGATCTCGAGAACGCGATCATGGCCCACCCTGAGGTCGCCGAGGCCGCCGTCGTCGCCGTACCGGACGAGAAGTGGGGCGAGCGCCCGCTGGCCACCGTCGTCCTCAAGGAGGGCGCGACGGCCGACTACGCCTCGCTGAAGGCGTTCCTGTCGGAATCGGTCGCCAAGTGGCAGCTGCCGGAGCGCTGGGCGATCGTGCCGGCCGTGCCGAAGACGAGCGTGGGCAAGTTCGACAAGAAGGTGATCCGCAAGCAGTACGCGGAGGGCGAGCTGGACGTCACGCAGCTCTGACGCGGCCGCGGGAACAGGCGGGGGGAGGGGGCGTCCGGCCCCCTCCCCCTTCGCGTTCCGTACGGCCGGGATCTTCGCGTTCCGTACGGCCGCGGCCGGGCCGGGTCTAGTTGGTCCCGATCTTCGCCAGCAGGTCCACGATCCGGGCCTGCACCTCGTTGCTCGTGGACCGTTCGGCCAGGAAGAGGACCGTCTCGCCGGACGCCAGCCTCGGCAGCTCCGCCTCGTCGAGACCCGCGGAGGTGTAGACGACGAGCGGGGTGTGGTTCAACTGCCCGTTCGCCCGCAGCCAGTCGATGATCCCGGCCCGTCGGCGGCGCACCTGCATCAGGTCCATCACCACGAGGTTCGGCCGTGTCTGCGTGGCCAACGTGACCGCCTCGGTGTCGGTCGCGGCCCGCGCCACCTGCATCCCGCGCCGCTCCAGGGTCGCGGCGAGCGCCAGGGCGATCTCCTCGTGCTCCTCGATGAGCAGGACACGCGACGGGTGCTGTTCGCTGTCGCGGGGCGCCAGCGCCTTCAGGAGCACGGCCGGGTCGGCGCCGTACGCCGCCTCCCGGGTGGCCTGGCCGAGCCCGGCCGCGAGCAGGACCGGCACCTCGGCGGCGACGGCGGCCCGGCGCAGCGACTGCAGGGCGGTGCGCGTGATCGGGCCGGTCAGCGGGTCGACGAAGAGCGCGGCCGGGAAGGCGGCGATCTGGGCGTCCACCTCCTCGCGGGAGTGCACGATCACCGGGCGGTAGCCGCGGTCGCTCAGCGCCTGCTGCGTGGCGACGTCCGGCGCGGGCCAGACGAGCAGACGGCGCGGGTTGTCCAGCGGCTCGGGGGGCAGCTCGTCGTCGACGGGCTGCGGCAGCGGCCGGTTCGCGACCTCGACCGCGCCCCCGGGGCCGTCGAGCGGCTCGGGCCCCTCGGCGGAGCCCTCGGCGGGCGCTCCTATGGCGTACGCGCGCCCTTCGGGGGCGGGGGGAGCGAGCTTGTGCGCGGGGGTGGCGGGCTGCGGGTGCGGCCTGGCCGCCGGATCGGCGGCGGGTGCGGGGGCGGACGCGGCGGCCGCGGACGGCCGGTCGCCCTCCGGCGGCGTGGCGAGCTTGCGCCGCCGCCCCGACCCGTTGGACCCGTTGGACCCGTTCGTCCCGTGGGGCACGTACGTTCCCGCCCCGGGCGTGCTTCCAGGGCTGGTTCCGGTGCCGGTGGTGGTGGTCTGGCTCGGCGCGCTCTGCTGCGCGGCCGACTGCTGGGCCGCGATCTGCTGGGCGAAGGGCACGCCCTGCCCGAGCGTCCGGACACTGAACGCCCGCCCGCCCTGTGTCCGGTCCTTGGGGACCCGCTCGCCCTGCGCCTGGTCGCGCGGGACCGGTGCCTCGGCGGGCAACGGCTGCGCCGGCGGCAGCGGTACGGAACCGGTGGCGGTCGCGGCCTCCTGGGCGGCGCCCGGAGCACCCGGGGCGCTCGGGGTGACGGCCGAGGGGTCCGGGGCGTCGGCCGCCCGGCGACGGCCGGTCGGCTCGCCGACGGGCTGCGGCTGCGGGTACGGCTGAGGGTGGGAGGGGGCAGGCGTGGGACCGGCGTCCGGCAGGGAAGGTACGGCCTCGTGTCGCCCCTCGTCGCTCACGGGAAGCGGCGCCGACGGAATGGACGGTCCTTGCGCGGCCCCTGCGGCCGGAACGGGCTGCTGGTGCTGGTGCTGGTGCTGGTGTGCCGGGGCCGGGGCCGCGGGCTCGGGCTGCGTGTCCGTGTCCGGGTCGGCGTCCGCCGGCGGCAGCGCGAACGGCGTACGCGGTCCGGCCTCGGCCGCCGCGGCCCGCTCCTGCGCGGCCGCGAGGGCGCGCCGCCGACGCCCGGTGGGCTGCGCCGAGGCGCCGCCCTCCTCGGGGCTCGCGACGGCGGGCAGGGCCCGGGCCAGGGCGGGCGCGGAAGCCTCGACCGGGACGCCCTGCGGAGGCACGGTCTCCCCGAGCGCGGCTCGTCCCTGCGCGCTCTCGGCCGCGGTCACCACGGAACCCTCGGCGGGCCTGCCACGGCGGCGCCCGGTGGGCCCGGCCGCGTCGGCCGCGCCCACGGCGGAGTTCGGGACGGAGTTCGGGGCCGTACCCGCGTTCTGGGCCGGGATCAGCTCGGCCGGGGTCCCCGCGTGGGGCGTGGTCGGCGCCTGCGCCGACTCCGTACGCCCGCGGCGGCGCCCCGTCGGCCCGGGTCCGTCCCCGGGGGCCACCGGACTGTCGAGGAAGGCGTCGGTGGACGCCCGTCGGGCTCGCCGCCGGCCGCCGCCGTGGGTCTCGGACGCCTGCGCGGGCAGCGCGAGCTGTCCCGCCGCGGGCCCCTGCTCGGAGCCGGCCGCCTGGCCGGCATCGGATCCGTGACCCGGCTGACCCGCGTCCGATCCGTGACCCGCCTGGACCGCACCCGATCCGTGACCCGCCTGACCCGCGTCCGATCCCTGGCCCGTCCGGACCGCCCCGGACCCCTGGTCCGCCTGCGCTTCCCGACCCGCCCGCACCGCCGGGGCCGCCTGGAGCTCCGGCCGCGCCGGCCCGGCCGGCGGAGAGGCGACCGTCCCCCGGCCGGCGCCGATCGGCACCTCCAGGACGTACGCGCTGCCGCCCGTTCCCGGCACCTCGTGCGTCTGCACCACACCGCCGTGCGCCGCCACGATGCCGCGCACGATGGGCTGGTGGACCGGGTCGCCGCCGGCGTACGGCCCGCGGACCTCGATCCGTACGACATCGCCGCGCTGCGCGGCCGCCACCACGATCGTCGAGTCGGCGTACCCGGCACCCGGGACGACCCGGGCCTTGCCGGTCGAGTCGACCCCTGCCACGTCCGCGACGAGATGCGCGAGCGCGGTCGCGAGGCGTCCCGCGTCCACCTCCGCCTCGATCGGCGGCGCGTGCACGGCGAACTGGACGCGCCCCGGCCCGATGAGCTCCACGGCGCCGTCGACACCGGCGCTCACGGCCGCGTCGAGCAGCACGACGCCCTTGTCGAGCGCCTCCGCCCCGGCGTCCAGCCGCTGGTAGCCCAGGACGTTGTCGACGAGGGTGGTCATCCGCGCGTACCCGGCGGCCAGGTGGTGCAGCAACTGGTTGGCCTCGGGCCACAGCTGCCCGGCGTCGTCGGCGGCGAGCGTGGAGAGCTCCGTGCGCAGCTCCTCCAAGGGCCCGCGCAGCGACTCCCCGAGGACGGCCGTCAGCTGCTCGTGCCGGGCGGCCAGCGCCTCGTGCCGTTCCTTCCGGCCCGCCAGCTCCGCCTCGTACCGCTCCTTCTCCTGCGCCAGCTCGGCCGCGTGCCGCTCCTTCAGCCGCTCCACTTCGGCGGCGTGGCGTTCGGTGAGACCGGTGACTTCGGCGGTGCTCTTCTCGACGAGCTGTTCGTACGGCCGGCGGTCGGTGAAGGTCATCACGGCGCCGACGAGCTGGTCGCCGTCCCGGACCGGCGCGGTTGTCAGGTCGACCGGCACCCGCGAGCCGTTCTTCGCCCACAGCACCTGATTGCGGACCCGGTGCTTGCGGCCCGACTTGAGCGTGTCGGCGAGCGGCGACTCCTCGTACGGGAACGGCTCGCCGTCCGGACGCGAGTGCAGGATCAGCGGGTGCAGCTCCTTGCCGCCGAGGTCGCTGGCGCGGAAGCCGAGGATCTGCGCGGCGGCGGGATTGACCAGAACGACCCGGCCGTCGGTGTCCGTGCCGACGACGCCCTCCGCCGCGGCGCGCAGGATCATCTCGGTCTGGCGCTGCGAGCGGGCCAGTTCGGCCTCGGTGTCGAGCGTGCCGGTGAGGTCCCGCACGACGAGCATGAGCAGCTCGTCGCCGGTGTAGCCGCTGTACGAGTCGTAGGCCTCGCGCCCGTCCTCCAGGCTGGCGCTGGTCACCTCGACGGCGAACTCGCTGCCGTCGGTGCGGCGGGCGATCATCCGGGTCGGCTTGGTGCGGCCCTGCTCGTCGGTGCCCTCGGGCCGCCGCATGGAGCCGGGGATCAGCCGGGAGTCGAAGCCGGGCAGCAGATCGAGCAGCCCGCGCCCGACGAGCGCGGTGCCGGGGGTCTCGAACATGCCGAGGGCGATGGTGTTGGCGTTGACGACCGTGCCGTTGCAGTTGACGAGCACGAGGCCGTCGGGGAGGGCGTCAAGTATGGCTGCGAGGCGAGCAGCGCCTCGGGATGGCCTGCTGCTCACGACGACGCTTCCTCCCTGACCCACTGCACCTTGCCTGGCGGCCGGCCGGGCCCATCTTGCCTCTCGGGCCGCGGCCTGTCACTGAAGGAGTCTAAAGGCAGGCCCGGTGGGCGAGGGGCGTGGTCTCATGCCCCCGGCAGGATCCGAACGCCATTCTCACGCGATCGCCGCACGTCACCACGGCGGGCGATCACCGCGGGACGGGCCGGCGCACGCCCGCACCGAACGTCCGTACCGGGCGCTGTCACCGCCCCGCCGCCCTCGCCCGCCGCATCGGACGTCGTCGCCGCCCGCCGTCACCGCACGCGGGGCAGGACGGGCTCCAGGTTCTCCCAGCGGTCGATCTCGCATCCGTCGGCCCGCGAGAAGCGGGCGTCGACGCGCCGGCCCTGCCAGGTCCCCTCGACGTGGGCGACGGCGGGCCCGCCGTACTGCTGGGTGCAGAACCGGTCCTTCCCGACCGGCTCGAACGGGTCCTGTCCCTTGTCGGCGAGCTGCCCGAGCCGTCGGCAGGCCTTGTGCGCGGCGGGGTGGTCCCCGCCGGCCTTGGCCCCGCACTCCAGCCGGAAGGTGCCGTCGGCCTCGCGGTGACCGCTCTTGGCGATGGTGACGGTGAGCGCGTCGGGCGCCGAGAGCAACGGCAGGGGCGGAAGGGGCCCGCCGAGCAGGGCGGTGGTCG
Organism: Streptomyces sp. NPDC036822; assembly: GCF_055609145.1. Taxonomy (NCBI): domain Bacteria; kingdom Bacillati; phylum Actinomycetota; class Actinomycetes; order Kitasatosporales; family Streptomycetaceae; genus Streptomyces; species Streptomyces sp. NPDC036822. The sequence goes on along the minus strand of NZ_JBVJPY010000003.1, from coordinate 130,223 downwards.
CGGTGGCGGGGGTGGTGCCGGCGAGGGTCGCGACAGCGGTGGCGACGGTCGCGAAGACGAGGCGGCGCAGCATACGAACTCCAGGATGGCGGGCTGAGGGCTACGGGTCGGGCCCCCGTCTCCTCTAACGCTCCGTACTCCCGTTCGTTGCGCAAGCGGGCGGCGCGACGAATGCGCCGACGGGCTTTGCCCTCCGCCCCGGAGGGCTAGTACGGTGAGAAGCGATTGGTGACACCCGGCCCGCCTGTGTCATCATCTGCACGCACCATCCGCGCCCGCGCGGAAGTGCATGGAGGCGTCGCCTAGTCCGGTCTATGGCGCCGCACTGCTAATGCGGTTTGGGTCTTAAAGCCCATCGAGGGTTCAAATCCCTCCGCCTCCGCACCACCCGAAGCCCCGGCCCACACGGCCGGGGCTTCGGTCGTTCCCCGGCCCGTCCACCCCCGGCCCGCTCACCCGTCCGGCGGGCAGAGCGCACCCCCGGAATGACGTTTCCGCAGGTCAGGCGGGGTGGGGCTAATGGATTTCGCGCTACGGCGCAGGTCATGTAATGTTGTTCTCGCAACGCCGACCGGCAAGAAAAAAGCCGGGAAGCACAAGCACTCGTAGCTTAACGGATAGAGCATCTGACTACGGATCAGAAGGTTGCAGGTTCGAATCCTGCCGAGTGCACAGCAGGCCAGAGGCCCGGACGAGAGTCCGGGCCTCTGGCGTTTCCTGGCCGTACAGCAGCGAAGTGCCGCAACCGCGCTGATCGTTGCCAGCCGCCGTCAACCGGCGGCGGTGCCGCGCATGACATCGGACAACGTGCCGATCGCGGACCACACCTCTCCCTCGCTCGCCTCGGCGTAGACCTCCATCGTCATGGCGATCTGCGAATGCCGAAGGATCCTCCGTGCCACCTTCGGGTGGACCTTGAGCTCGACCGGGAGCGAGCTGCACGTGTGCCGGGTGTTCCGAAGCGGGATCACACGGAGGCCGGCGCGACGCGCCCGCAGCGCGAACATCCGGGTCAGGTTCCCCGGCTCGATCGGAGTCCCGTACAGCTCCCCGGCCGCGTTCCGGTCCCCGAGTTGCCGAGCACGCCGCATGCGCAGGGCCTTGAGACAGACGGCGGGCAGCGGCGGAAGTCGTCCGACTTCTCGGTCTTGGTCTCGCGGTGGAGGATCTGCCGCCCGGCACGCTGGATCTCATGAGGGGCCGGCCGGGACAGGCTTCTCGCCCGACCGCTGTACAGCAGCTCCGTACCGCAACCCCGGCAACCGGCCCCGTCCGATAGCCCCTCTCAGGGCCCCGGAGCGGCGGGCATGACCGCCACTGACCGATCGGGGCCGTTGCCCGCCCCGGGTCCTAGGCGAGGGCCAGGGCCGCGGCGGCCGGGGTCGCGTAGAGGAGGGGGAAGGGGATGTGGGCGTACGCGCGGGCGCGGAGGACCGTGAGGGTGGCGCCGGTGAAGTAGAGGACCAGGCCGATGCCCGCGGCCGTGCCGACGGCGGGGAGGAACAGGCCCGCCAGCAGGCCGGCCGCTCCCGCCGCCTTGGCCGCGCCGAGCCAGGTCCACCAGGAGCGGGGGACGCCGTAGTCGGCGAGGGGCTCCACGACCCACTGGGCGTGGAGGAGGACCGAGACGGCGGAGAAGCCCGCCATGACGGCGGCGATGATCGTGACGACGACGTAGGTGGTGGACATCGGGCTGCTCCTCGGGTGGCGGGCGCCGGTGCGGTTCGCTCCGGCGCCTCGGGTGGGTCCGTCACCGCACTGACACCCGGCGCCGCGGGAGTGTGACAGCCCGCGCGAAGTTTTCTCGGACCGCGTGCCACCGCCGTGCGCCCGCACGCGCCTGCCGCCCCTCCACACGGGCGAGATAAGGTCTGAAGATCCTTTTGTCGTTCTTCTTGGGGGGTCCCACATGGCGCTGTTCGGGAACGCGCACGCGATCGATCCGGCACAGGCCCAGCAGGATTACGCCCGGCTGCTCGGACAGGGCGAGCAGATCCACGCCGCGTACCTGCTGATCCGCGACACCATCTTCTTCACCGACCGGCGGCTCGTGCTCGTCGACAAGCAGGGCATCACGGGCAAGAAGGTGGAGTACCACTCGATCCCGTACCGGAGCATCACGCACTTCGCCGTCGAGACCGCCGGCACCTTCGACCTCGACGCCGAGCTGAAGATCTGGATCTCGGGCAACTCCATGCCCGTTCAGAAGACCTTCACCAAGGGCGTCGACATCTACGAGGTGCAGGCCATCCTCACCCAGTTCGTGGCGCGGTAGCCCACACTCCGCACGCGAGGCGCGAGGCCCCCTGGTTTCCAGGGGGCCTTCCTCTTTCGGGTGAACATCCGCCCATTTGCATGTCAGTTGAATATGCCATCGGCCTAGCTTCGGTCGTGGAGGTGAGGCTCGATGGACGAGCAGCTCGGACAGCGGGACGCGATCGACGTCGACGACTTCGTGTACGCGGCCACGGGGGCGCGTATCCGGCGGCTGACGATGCCCGACGGGACGCACTGGTTCCCGGCGGCGGACGTGGCCGGAGCGCTGGGATACGCCGACACCCGCGGGGCCCTGAGCTCCACCGTCCCCCCGGAGCACACCACTTCGCTCGCCGATCTCGTACGAACCGCCGCGTCGGCCACGTCCGCCGTGCCGGCCGGGCCCGAAGGGCGGACCGACGCCGCGCGCGAGAGCGCGGCCCAGGGCCTCGGGCGATCCGCGCGCATGGTGAACCTCCAAGGGCTCGTCCAGCTGGTCAACGGCTGCGCCGAGCCTTCCGCCGCCCCCTTCAAGGCGTGGGTCGGCGACCTCGTCGCCGCCCTGCAGCGGGACGGTTGCTACGCGCTCGACCCCTCTCCCGCCCACCCCGGGTACGTCATGCCGCAGGAGATCGTCGACATCATCGTCCGGCTGGAGGAGCGGAACCTGCGGCTCGGCGCGGAGTTCGCCGCGCACGACGCGGAGCGGGAGGCGGAGCACGACACCGGGCGTCCCCCGACGCACGACACGGAGCGCGACGAACTGCTGCGCGAGGCCCGCCGCGTCCAGCGCGCGACGGCCCGGGCCCTCTCCCGTCTCACCGAGTCCCTCGAACGCCGTCCCTTCCCCGCCCAGCGCACCCGCCCTCCGATGACCCCGGAGGAGCTCCTCGACGCCTGGCACACCGACCGCCTCCCCGTCACCGGCGACGTCCACGCCGTCGCCTCCTATCTCGCCCCCGCGCTCGTGCGCGGCGGCGCGCGGTACCGGCTGGAGGACATCGCCCGGCGCACCGGCCTCGGCGTCGAGCGTACGGGCCGGCGTGGAGCTGCTCGTCGAGCGGGGGTGCGTGCGGCAGACCGGGGCGTCGGCCGACGGCGCCCTGATCTTCGTCCTGCCCGAGTGAGGACCGGCCGGCTGCTCGAGTGGCGATCCGTCCGCCGGGGCCCTGGGCTCGGTGGGCGTGAGCTCCGGCAACGCTCGGCGAGAGCTCTGGCAGTGGCCCGGCGTGGCGCAGACTGGTGGCCGGGGATCGATCGTGGATCCGGACGACGGCAGGGCGGAGAACGCGCGCGTGGTGTGGCGGTGTGCCGGGTTGCGGTGGAACGGGGGAGCGCCCGGGCTCCGGTGGGCGGGCGGGCGCGTCTCCCCGCTCGCGTACGGGCAGCGGATCGCCTTCCGGGCCGTCGACGGCCGACGGTGCCCCGGCCCCCGGGGCAACCCCTGCCCCCTCGGCGCGGCCGTTCCCCCGCGGAGCACCGGCGGCCTCTGCGCCGAGTGCGCCCGGCTCGACCGGCTGCGTTCCGTCGCGGCCGACACCGTCGTCGACGACCCCCAGCCCTACCGCGTGTACCTCGCCTGGTTCGGGCCCGGCATGACCAAGGTCGGGATCACCGCCGAAGCCCGCGGCGACGCCCGGCTCCTGGAGCAAGGGGCCGTCGCGTACAGCTGGCTCGGACGCGGCCCTCTCATGGCCGCCCGGCGGACCGAGGAAGTCCTCCGGCACGCCCTGAAGGTGCCGGACCGGATCCCGTACGCGCGCAAACGAGACGTACGGCACGACCTGCCGCCCGCCCCTGAGCGCGCCCGGCAGGTGGAGGAGCTGTACCGGCAGGTCATGGCGGTGCCCGGCTGGGCCGAGACGCTGGAACCGGCGACCCTGGACGTGCGCGACCACGCGGAGGCGTTCCGGCTCGACGGGCTGCCCCCGCCCTCCGGGACCGTGACCGCCCTCGCCGAACGCGGCGTCGTCGCGGGCCGGCTCCTCGCCGCCGCCGGCCCCGATCTGCACCTGCTCGACGCGGCGGAGCGCTGCCTCGTCCTCGACACCCGCCTCCTGGGCGGCTGGGGGCTCGCCTCGGCCGACCCCGACGCCCCCGTCTCCGTGCCGGTGGCCGAAAGCCGGGCCGTACCGCCGGACCAGGACGGGCTCTTCTGACGCAGAGGGGGAAGACCGGTGTGCGCCGGGGACGACCGCCGTCGGTCGGGTACGCGCCGGGGAGGCCGGCCTCGGTCGGGGCCGACCGCTTTCGGCCGGAGGCACGGGAGGACGACCGGCCTCCGTCGGCCGGGACGCGCCCGGAACGGCCGCCCCCGGCCGGGGACGCCGGCCCGTCGCCCCCGCCGGCCCGCCCGCCTCTGGACACGCGCGCCCTCCCGGACCAGGGTGATCCGCATGACCCAGAGCCCCCTTCCGCCGCACGCCACGGACGAGCCGACGGACCTTCCCGTGGACGCGCCGCCCCGGGACGGCGACGTGCCGAGGCGGTTCGTCGAGGCGCTCGGTCTCCCCGGGCTGGTCGACGTCCACACCCACTTCATGCCGAAGAACGTCCTCGACAAGGTGTGGGCCTACTTCGACGCCGTGGGCCCGCTGACCGGCATGGAGTGGCCCATCACCTACCGCGAGGAGGAGGACCGCCGCGTCGAGCTCCTGCGCGGGTTCGGCGTACTCGCCTTCACGTCGATGCTCTACCCGCACAAGGCCGGCATGGCCGGGTGGCTGAACGGCTGGGCCGCCGACTTCGCCGCCCGGACCCCCGGCTGCCTGCACACCGCGACCTTCTATCCGGAGGCGGAGGCCGCCGGCTACGTGGACCGGGCCCTGGCGTCCGGTGCCCGGGTCTTCAAGGTGCACCTCCAGGTCGGCGGCTTCGACCCCGGCGACCCCCTCCTCGACCCCTGCTGGGGGCTGCTCGCCGAGGCGGGCGTGCCGGTCGTCGTCCACTGCGGCTCCGGGCCCGCCCCCGGCGCGTACACCGGTCCCGGGCCCATCGGGAAGGTGCTCGCACGCCACCCCCGCCTGCGGCTGATCGTCGCGCACATGGGGATGCCCGAGTACGCCGACTTCCTCGACCTCGCCGAGCGGTACGCAGGCGTCCACCTCGACACGACCATGGCCTTCACCGACTTCAGCGAACGGCTGGCGCCCTTCCCCGCCGAGGAGCTGCCGCGTCTGCGCGCCCTCGGAGACCGGATCCTCCTGGGGTCCGACTTCCCGAACATCCCCTACCCGTACGCCCACCAGCTCCACGGCCTCGAACGGCTCGGGCTCGGCGACGACTGGATGCGCGGGGTCCTGCACGGCAACGCGACCAAGCTCTTCGGCCTGCCCTGCGTGGCCCCTGCGTGACGTTCGGCGGCCGGCCGGCCGGCCGTTTCGCCGTTCTCAGGGAATTCACAGGGAAGCGCAAGGGTGCTCTCAGCCCCTCCGGCCAGCGTGGCAGCATGACCGCGACCACGCCTCGACGGCGCACCGACATGATCCGGCCCGACGGCTCAGCCGTCCGTGTCCTCGTCGTGGACGACGAGGCGTCACTCGCCGAACTCCTCTCCATGGCCCTGCGGTACGAGGGCTGGCAGGTGCACAGCGCGGGCGACGGGGCCGGGGCCCTGCGCGTCGCGCGGGAGTTCCGGCCCGACGCGGTGGTCCTGGACGTCATGCTGCCCGACATGGACGGACTCACCGTCCTCGGCGGACTGCGGCGCGAACAGCCCGACGTCCCCGTCCTCTTCCTCACCGCCAAGGACGCCGTCGAGGACCGGATCGCCGGGCTGACGGCGGGCGGCGACGACTACGTCACCAAGCCGTTCAGCCTGGAGGAGGTCGTCGCGCGGCTGCGCGGGCTCATCCGGCGTTCCGGGACCGCCCTGGAGCGCAGCGAGTCCCTCCTCGCGGTCGGCGACCTCACCCTCGACGAGGACAGCCACGAGGTCACCCGCGGCGGAGCGTCGATCCATCTCACCGCCACCGAGTTCGAGCTGCTGCGCTATCTCATGCGCAACCCTCGCCGGGTGCTCAGCAAGGCGCAGATCCTCGACCGCGTGTGGTCGTACGACTTCGGCGGACAGGCGAACGTCGTCGAGCTGTACATCTCCTACCTGCGGCGGAAGATCGACGCCGGGCGGTCCCCGATGATCCACACCCGGCGCGGCGCCGGCTACCTCATCAAGCCGGGGGAGTAGCGCCGGTGGCAGGACCCCGCGGGCCGTGGTCGCTGAGGACGCGGCTTGTGGTCTCGGCCGTCACGCTGATCGCCGTCGTCGCCGCCGTGATCGGGACGGTGACGACGTTCGCCTTCCGCTCCTACCTCTACGACCAGGCCGACGCCCAGCTGCGGAACGTCGCGAACCGGGCCGCCGGGCCCCCGACCAGCCTGCCGGGCCTGCCCGGTGTCGACGGCTCGCGCGACCCGCTCGGCTTCGTCGTCGGCCCCGGCGCCCCGCTCGGCACGCTCGGCGCGGCGGTCGTCGACGGCGAGCTGGGGACGGCCGAGCTCTCCGAGCCGCCGGAGCAGGGCGGGTACGGCCCGGCGTACAAGGTGCGCACGCTGGACGACGCCCAGCGCGCCGCCCTCGCCGCCGTCCCGCGCGACGGCGAGCCGCACACGGTCGAGCTGCCCGGCCTGGACGACGCCTACCGGGTGCGGTACGCCGCCGGGGAACGCGGAGACTTCCTCGTGGGGCTCCCTCTCGGCGACGTCGAGGACGCCCTCTCGACCCTGATCCTCGTCGAGGTGAGCGTCACCGGCGCCGGACTCGTCGCCGCCTCCCTCGCGGGCGGTGCGATGGTCGGGATCGCGCTGCGGCCGCTGCGCCGGGTCGCCGCCACCGCCACCCAGGTCTCCGAACTGCCCCTCCACAGCGGTGAGGTGGCACTGCACCAGAGGGTGCCGGACGCGGAGGCCGACCCGCGGACCGAGGTCGGCCAGGTCGGCGCGGCCATCAACCGCATGCTCGACCACGTCCACTCCGCGCTCCACGCCCGGCAGCGGAGCGAGACGCGGGTGCGGCAGTTCGTCGCCGACGCCGGCCACGAGCTGCGGACGCCCCTCGCGTCGATCCGGGGCTACGCCGAGCTGACCCGGCGGGGCCGCGAGGAGTGCGGTCCCGACACCCGGCACGCCCTCGGCCGGATCGAGTCCGAGGCGACCCGGATGACCGGCCTGGTCGAGGACCTGCTGCTGCTCGCCCGGCTGGACGCGGGACGCCCCCTGTCGTACGAGACCACCGAGCTGACCCCCCTGGTCGTGGACGCCCTGAGCGACGCCCGCGCGGCCGGCCCCGACCACCACTGGCGGCTCGTACTGGACGGGCCGGGCGAGGCCTTCGAGGCATCCCGCGACGCGGCCGTCGTCGTCCGCGCCGACGGTGCCCGGCTGCACCAGGTCCTCGTCAACCTCCTCGCCAACGCCCGTACCCACACCCCGCCCGGCACCACCGTCACCGCGCGCGTGCGCGGTCTGCCCGGTCAGGCCCTGGTCGAGGTGGAGGACGACGGCCCGGGAATCCCCGCCGCGCTCCTGCCGCACGTCTTCGAGCGCTTCGCCCGCGGTGACGCCTCCCGCTCGCGCCAGGCGGGCAGCACGGGACTCGGACTGGCGATCGTCCGGGCCGTCGCGCTCGCGCACGGTGGCGAGGTGAGCGTCGACAGCGTCCCCGGCCGGACCGTCTTCACCGTCCGGCTGCCCCGCGACGACGACGCCCGGGGCGCCTCCGGGAACGACTCACAGCCAGGGCACAGGCTCATCACACAGCCGTGACAGCGGCCCTCGCGAGGGTCTGTCCCATGCGAACCCGATCGACAACGGGGCCCACGTCCGGCACCCTCCCCACCCTCCCCGCCAGGGGGCACCTTCCCGCCAGGGAGCACCTCCCCGCCGGTGCGGCCGGGCGGCCCGTCCTCGACGTGGTGATTCCCGTGTACAACGAGGAGAAGGACCTGGAGCCGTGCGTGCTGCGGCTCCACGACCACCTCTCCCGCACCTTCCCCTACGGCTTCCGCATCACCGTCGCCGACAACGCCTCCGCCGACCGCACCCCGGCCGTCGCGGGCGCCCTGGCCGCCGCACTGCCGGAGGTGCGTTCCGTACGTCTGGAACAGAAGGGCCGCGGCCGGGCGCTGCGTACCGTCTGGTCGCACTCGGACGCGCCCGTCCTCGCCTACATGGACGTGGACCTGTCCACGGATCTCAACGCGCTCCTGCCGCTCGTCGCGCCTCTCATCTCCGGGCACTCCGACCTGGCGATCGGCTCCCGTCTGGCCCGCTCCTCCCGGGTGGTGCGCGGGCCGAAGCGGGAGTTCGTCTCGCGGGCCTACAACCTCATCCTGCGCGGCTCACTGGCCGCCCGGTTCTCCGACGCGCAGTGCGGCTTCAAGGCGATACGGGGCGAGGTCGCGCAGCGCCTGCTGCCGATGGTCGAGGACACCGGCTGGTTCTTCGACACGGAGATGCTGGTCCTCGCCGAGCGGGCCGGGCTGCGCATCCACGAGGTGCCCGTCGACTGGGTCGACGACCCCGACTCCACCGTCCACATCGTGCGGACCGCGACCGACGACCTGAAGGGCGTCTGGCGCGTGGGCCGGGCGCTGGCCACCGGCTCGCTGCCGCTCGACCGGCTCGCCCGGCCCTTCGGGGACGACCCGCGCGACCGGCGACTGGCGGGCGTGCCGGGAGGTCTGGCCCGCCAGCTCGTCGGGTTCTGCGTCGTGGGCGCGCTGTCCACCCTCTTCTACCTGGCGCTGTACTCGGCGTTCCGGCTCGGCGTCGGCGCCCAACTCGCCAACGCCGCGGCCCTCCTGGTCTCCGCGGTCGCCAACACCGCCGCCAACCGGCGCCTCACCTTCGGGGTCCGGGGCAGGGACCGGGCCGTCCGGCACCAGGCCCAGGGGCTCGTCGTCTTCGGCATCGGACTGGTGCTGACCAGCGGTTCGCTCGCCGCGCTCGCGGCGGCGACCGGCGACCCCGCCCACTCCACGGAGCTCGCGGTCCTGATCACGGCCAATCTGGCCGCGACCGTCCTGCGCTTCCTGCTCTTCCGGCTCTGGGTCTTCCCGGACCGCCGCACGGACACCCCCGTCGCCCCTTCCGGCTCCCGGGACTTCTCCGCCTCCTCCGCCTCGTCCCTCATGGCGACCACCTCCGCCACCCCCGCTTCAAGCGCCTCTAGCGCCACCCCCGCCACCCCTGCCTCAAGTGCCTCCTCCGCTTCCTCCGCCTCCTCCGCCACCCCCACCTCCGACTCCCCCGCGAGGACGTCCCGATGACCACCGCACAGGTGACCGCAGCCCCCGCCCGCCCCGGCCCCCGGGCCACGCCACCCGGCCGGCTCGGCCGTCTCTGGCGCGGGCGCGCCGACGACGCCCCCTGGGTGCGGCCCGCCTTCCTCGTCCTGCTGCTCGTCACGGCCGGGCTCTACCTCTGGAACCTCGGCTCCTCCGGGTACGCCAACTCCTTCTACTCCGCGGCCGTCCAGGCCGGCAGCCAGAGCTGGAAGGCCTTCTTCTTCGGGTCGCTCGACGCGGCGAACGCCATCACCGTCGACAAGCCGCCGGCCGCGCTGTGGCCGATGGCCCTGTCCGTACGTCTCTTCGGGCTCGGCTCCTGGCAGATCCTGGTACCCGAGGTGCTGATGGGGGTGGCGACCGTGGCCGTCCTCTACGCGGCGGTACGGCGCCGGTTCGGCGCGGGCGCCGGACTGATCGCGGCCGCGGTGCTGGCCCTCACGCCCGTCGCCGCGCTGATGTTCCGCTTCAACAACCCGGACGCGCTGCTCGCGCTGCTCATGACGGTCGCCGTCTACTGCGTCCTGCGGGCCCTGGAGAAGGGCGCCGCCCCGTGGCTGGTGTGGGCCGGGGTGGCCTTCGGCCTCGCCTTCCTCGCCAAGACCCTGCAGGCGTTCCTGATCCTGCCGCCGCTGGCGCTCGTGTACGCGGTGTGCGCGCCGGCCGGGCTCGGCCGCCGGTTCGGGCAGCTGGCCCTCGCCGGACTCGCGATGATCCTCTCCGCCGGGTGGTGGGTGGCCCTCGTCGAACTGTGGCCGGCCTCCTCCCGCCCGTACGTCGGAGGCTCGCAGACGAACAGCTTCCTGGAGCTCACCTTCGGCTACAACGGGCTCGGGCGGATCAACGGCAACGAGACCGGCAGCGTCGGGGGCGGCGGTGGCCGTGGTGGCGGTCAGGGCGGCGGCTGGGGTGAGACCGGCATCGGCCGGATGTTCGACGAGTCGGTGGGCGGGCAGGTCTCCTGGCTGCTGCCGGCCGCGCTGCTCCTGCTGCTGGCCGGTCTGGTGGTCACCTGGCGGGCCCCGCGGACGGACACGGCCCGTTCCGCGTTCCTGGTGTGGGGCGGCGCGCTCCTGACGACCGTGGCCGTGTTCAGCTTCATGGCCGGGATCTTCCACGAGTACTACACGGTCGCCCTGGCTCCGTACATCGCCGCGCTCGTCGGCATGGGCGTGAGCGTCCTGTGGGAGGAGCGGACCGCGTTCCTCGCTTCCGGGGCGCTCGCGGTGACGGCCGGGGGGACGGCGGTCTGGGGCTGGACGCTGCTCGGCCGTACGCCCGACTGGCTGCCGTGGCTGCGCTGGGGCGTGCTGGTGGCGGGCGCCGTGGCGGCGGTCGGGCTGCTGGTCGCCGGCCGGGTGCGGCGGCGGATCGGCCTCGCGTTCGCGGGGCTCGGGATGGCCGCGGGGCTCGCGGGACCGTTCGCCTACACGCTGGCGACGCTGGGCAGCGGGCACCAGGGCTCGATCGTGACGGCGGGCCCGGCGGGCGGTGCCATCGGCCGGGGGCCGGGTGGCATGCGGATGTTCGAGGGCGGCGCGCCCGGCGGCGCCCAGCCCCAGGGCGGCCAAAGCGGCGCAGGTCAGGGCGGCCAGGCCGGTCAGGGCGGGATGCCCGGCGGTCCCGGTGGCCAAGGGGGCCAAGGGGGCCAGATGCCCGGTGGTACCCCGCCCCAGGGCATGCCCGCCGGCGGTGGCACAGGGCGTCCCGCCCTGGAGCGCTTCGGCCCCGGTGGCGGGGGTGGCATGGGCGGCCTGCTCAACGGCACGAACGTCGGGGCCAAGGCCAAGGCGGCGCTCCTGGAGGACGCCGACTCCTACACCTGGGTAGCGGCGACCGTCGGCGCCCAGAACGCCGCCGGCTACCAACTGGCGACCGAGAAGCCGGTGATGGCGATCGGCGGTTTCAACGGCAGCGACCCGTCCCCGACCCTCGCGCAGTTCAAGCAGTACGTCGCCCAGGGGAAGATCCACTACTTCATCGGCAGCGGCGAGTCCGTGGCCGGAGAGTCCGTGAGGGGCGGGTCCGTGGTCGGCGGGTCCGCCGCCGGCGAGGACGGCGGCCCGGGCGGCAACTCCGAGATCGCCACCTGGGTCGTGGCCACCTTCGGGAAGGTCACCGTCGACAGCGCCACCTTCTACGACCTGACCAGCAAGAAATAGCCCGGCACCGAACCCGCGGGAGGCGGCCCCCGCGCAAACTCCTGTACAGCGTAAGAGAAACCCTTGTACGGTGTATGAGACCGAGTCCCGTACACCGTACAAGGGGGAATCATGACGGCGACGACCGCCGCGAACCGACCCGCCGCCGGAAAGACCTCCGGCGGCCATCCGCAGCGCTGGCTGATCCTGGGCGTCATCTGCCTCGCCCAGCTCACCGTGCTGCTCGACAACACCGTGCTCAGCGTCGCCATCCCGTCGCTGACCTCCGAACTCCACGCCTCGACCAGCGACATCCAGTGGATGATCAACGCCTACTCGCTCGTCCAGTCCGGCCTCCTCCTCACCGCAGGCAACGCCGCCGACCGGTACGGCCGCAAGAAGCTCCTCGCCTCGGGACTCGCGCTCTTCGGCCTCGGCTCGCTCGCCGCCGGGCTGGCCGACTCCACCGCCCAGCTGATCGCCGCCCGCGCGGGCATGGGGGTCGGCGGCGCGCTGCTCATGACCACCACGCTCGCCGTCGTCATGCAGATCTTCGACGACTCGGAGCGGGTCAAGGCCATCGCCCTGTGGGCCACCGTCGGTTCGCTGGGCTTCGCCGCAGGTCCGCTGATCGGCGGCATCATCCTTGAGCACTTCTGGTGGGGAATGATCTTCCTCGTCAACATCCCGGTCGCGCTCATCGGCCTGATCGCCGTCGTCAAGCTGGTGCCCGAGTCCAAGAACCCGCAGGGGGAGCGCCCCGACCTGATGGGCGCGCTGCTCTCCACCATCGGCATGACCGCCGCGGTGTACGCGATCATCACCGGCCCCGAGCACGGCTGGACCTCCGGCGAGGTGCTGGTCCCGGCCGTGATCGGCGTCGTCGTCCTCGGCGCCTTCGCCCTGTGGGAGCTGCGCGTCCCGTACCCCATGCTCGACATGCACTTCTTCCGCGACCAGAAGTTCGTGGGCGCCGTCGCCGGCGCCATCCTGGTGATGTTCGGCATGGGCGGCTCGCTCTTCCTGCTCACCCAGCACCTGCAGTTCGTCCTCGGCTACGAGCCGCTCGAAGCCGGTCTGCGGATGGCCCCCCTGGCCCTGACCGTCGTCGCGCTCAACCTCACCGGCGTCGGCCCGCGGATCGTCATGAAGCTCGGCACACCGCCCACCGTGGCCGTCGGCATGACCCTCGTCGCGGCCGGCCTCGGCTCGATTGCCCTGATCGGCGGCGGCAGCGACGGCAGCTACTGGGGCATGCTCCTCGGCCTGGTCCTGATGGGCATCGGCCTCGCCGTCTCCAACCCCGCCATGGCCAACGCCATCATGAGCGCGATCCCGCCGGAGAAGGCGGGCGTTGGCGCCGGTGTCAACGGCACGCTCGCCGAGTTCGGCAACGGCCTCGGCGTCGCCGTCCTCGGAGCCGTGCTCAACGCCCGGTTCGCCGCGCTGGTCGCCGTCACCGCCACCTCCCTGCCCGCGGCCCTCGCGGCGGCCGGCAGTGAGACCGAACGGCGGCAGATCTCCGACGCGTTCGCCTCGGGGCTCCAGACGAGCCAGCTGGTCGGCGCGGTCGCGGTGTTCGCCGGCGGCCTGCTGGCGGCGGCGCTGCTCGCCCGCGCCGAGCGGTCCGAGAAGCGGTCCGCCGAGCGGTCCGAGAAGCGGACGGCCGCTGCATAGCATGGGCACGGACCACTGATCGAGGAGGAACGCGATGGTGAAAGCGGCCGACCGGGCCAAGAACCCGGCGCGTTCCAGCGTCTGGCTGGAGAGCAGGGCGGCCCGCGCGGGGGGCGGCCCTGCCGGACTCGACCGCGACCGCATCGTGGCCGCCTCGATCCGGATGCTGGACGAGGAGGGGCTCGGCAAGCTGTCCATGCGCAAGCTCGCGGCCGAGCTGGGCGTCACGGCGATGTCGCTCTACTGGTACGTGGACACCAAGGACGACATCATCGAGTTCGCGCTCGACGCCGTCTACCAGGAGATCGACCTGGCCGCCGTCGACGCGGCGCAGGGCTGGCAGGGCCGGATCCGCGCGCTCGCGCTCGCCTACCGCCGGATGCTCGCCCGCCACGCGTGGGTGTCGCCGTGCGTCGGCTCGTACCTCAACATCGGCCCCCGCTCGCTCGCCGTCAGCAGGAAGATCCAGGAGGCCGTCCGGGACACCGGTCTGCCGCTGCACGGCCAGCCGGGCGCGATGTCGGCGGTCTTCCAGTTCGTGTACGGCTACGGCACGGTCGAGGCCCAGTTCGCCCGGCGCGCGGAGGAGGCCGGCATGTCGCACGACGACTTCTACACGCAGTCGGTCGCGGCCTTCCGGGACGACCCGGACTTCGCGGTGCAGATCGAGGACATGCGGGACCTGCTGGACGAGCGGGCGTCCCACGGCAGCGTCAGCGACATCTGGGAGCGGGACTTCGCCTACGCCCTCGACATCCTCGTCGCCGGCATCGAGGTCATGGCCGCCCGCCCGGCCTGACCGGGCGGGAAGGGCCCGGCCCGCCCGCCGACCGGGCCTCGCGTACCGCCGGTGTGTCCGTTGGGCCCGCCGTACGGTCAGGCTTCGCGGACCGCCTGGATGTCCAGCGTCACCCGCAGCGTCGTGCCGATCGCCGCGATGCCCGCCGACACCACCTGGTTGTAGTGCATCGCGAAGTCCTCCCGGCGGAGTTCCGCCTCCGCACGGAACGCCGCCCGCACGCCACCCCACGGGTCGGCGCCCGTGCCCAGGTAGGACAGGTCCAGAGGGACCTCCCGGGTGATGCCCCGCAGGGTCAGCGCCCCGTCCACGGTCCACCGGTCCGGGCCGGCCGCCCGCAGCGCCGTGCTGCGGTACGTGATCTCGGGGAAACGGTCCACGTCGAGGAAGTCCGGGGACCGCAGGTGCTTGTCCCGCAGGCCGTTGCCCGTGTCGACGGACCCGGCCGCGATGACGGCCTCCACCCGGGACGCCAGGACGTCCGGCGCGATCTCGATCCGGCCGGTGAACTCGGTGAACCGCCCGTGCACGCTGGAGATCCCGAGGTGCTGGGCCACCGCCCCCACCGAGGAGTGAGCCGCGTCCAGTGTCCAGACGCCCGGGGCGGGCAGTTCCGTACCGCCCGCGCGGGACAGCACCACCGTCCCGGCCTCCGCCCGGCCGGAGGCGCCGACCAGCGCCGTGCGCGCGATCGGCGCGTAACCGACCGCCGTCACCACCACGGTGTACGCGCCCGGAGCCAGCGGCGGCTCGGACCGTACGACGCCGTCCCCGTCCGCCTCCGCCCGCAGGACCTGTCCGCCCGAACCGTCCGTCACGGTCACCACCGCGTGCTGGACCGGCCACCCGTCCCGGGTCCGTACCTGTGCGTGCAGTCCCATCCGTTCCTCACTCTTTCCGCAGTACGACGGGGCGGCAGACCGTCCCCTGTCTGCCGCCCCGGACCCGGCCGCGCTTCCGCTCGGAGCGCGGCCGGGGGTCGGTCACTCGCCCGGGTGGGCGAGTTCGATGTCGTGGCCGTCGACGCCGGCACCGCTGACGGTCAGCCGTCCCGCCACCGGCGGGTAGCCGGTCGCGATGAGGGTGTACTCGCCGGTGTCCAGGTCCGCGAAGGCGTACGCGCCGTCCGCGTCCGTCGTCGCCGACGCCGCCACGTTCCCGGCCGCGTCGACCAGGGTCACCCGGGCGTCCGCCAGCGGGCGGTGGTCAAGACCCGCGCGGACCGTGCCGTGGACGACCGCTCCGGCCGCCAGGGCGACGTCGAGCCGGGTCACGCCCTGGCCGCCGATCTCCACGGGCATCGCCTGCGGGCGGAACCCGGTCGCGGTGACCGCGACCGTGACCGCGCCCGGGACCAGCTCGGCGAAGCCGAAGCCGCCGTCCGCGCCGGACTTGCCGGTGGCCAGTACCTCGCCCCGCACGTCCGTGATCACGACCAGGGCCCCGTCCACCGGCGCCCCGTCCTCGGCGGCCCTCACCGAGCCGGCGAGACCGCTGGTGCCGGTCAGGAGCACGTCGTGGGTGAGCGGGCCGTCGTTCACGACCACCGTGGAGGCCTGCGGCTGGAAGCCGTCGGCGGAGGCGATCAGGACGTACGATCCGGCTCCGGGCGCGTCGAAGGCGTAGCCGCCCTCCTCGCGGACGACCGCGCGGCCGAGCTGCTGCCCGCCGAGCGAGATCAGCGTCACCGTCGCGCCGGTGACGTTCGCGCCTTCGGCGGTACGGACGGTTCCGCTGACGGTGAGACCGGTGCGCGGCGCGCTTTCCACGCCGTCCACGCGCTCCGTGTCCCCCAGGCCGCCCGTGTTCTCCCCGCCGCTCTCCAGGGCCTCGGTGCTCGTCGCCGCGGGGGCCGCGGCTCCGGCCGGGACGGGCGCCTCGGAGGCAGTCTTCTTCGCCGCGTGGGCGCCGCTCTTCAGCGCCACCTCCTTGATGAACAGCGTCACCAGGAAGGCGAGCAGCGCGAAGGGGGCCGAGTAGAGGAAGACGTCGGCGACACCGTGCCCGTACGCGCTCTCCATGACGGTACGGATCGGGGCCGGCAGCTTGTCCATGTCGGGGATGCCCCCGCCCCCGCCCTGGCCGGCCAGCCCCGCGGCCTTGGGGCCGAGGTCGGCGAGACCGTCCTGGACGTAGTGGGTGACCCGGTTGGCCATGACCGCGCCGAGCGCCGAGACGCCGACCGCACCGCCGAGGGAGCGGAAGAAGGTGACGACGGAGGAGGCCGAGCCGAGGTCGGCCGGGTTCACCTGGTTCTGCGTGCAGAGCACCAGGTTCTGCATCATCATGCCGAGGCCGAGACCCATGACGGCCATGTAGACCGCGATGTGCCAGTACTCCGTGTCGTAGCGGATCGTGCCGAGCAGGCCGAGGCCGCCGGTCACCAGCGCGCCGCCCGCGACCAGCCACGCCTTCCACCGGCCGGTCTTGGTGATGACCATGCCGGAGACGGTCGAGGAGACGAACAGGCCGGCGATCATCGGGATGGTCAGGACGCCGGACATCGTCGGCGACTCGTTGCGCGCCAGCTGGAAGTACTGGCTGAAGAAGACCGTGCCGGCGAACATCGCGACGCCCACGAAGAGCGACGCGAGGGAGGCCAGCGTGATGGTCCGGTTGCGGAACAGCCGCAGCGGGATGATCGGCTCGCTCGCCTTCGACTCGACGAGCACGAAGAGCCCGCCGAGGACGATCGAGCCGCCGACCATGGCGGCCGTCTGCCACGACATCCAGTCGTACTTGTCACCCGCGAAGGTGACCCAGAGCAGCAGCAGCGACACGGCGGCGCTGATCACGAGGGCGCCCGCCCAGTCGACCTTGACCTGGCGCTTCACGACGGGGAGCTTCAGGGTCTTCTGGAGCACCAGCAGCGCGATGATCGCGAAGGGTACGCCGACGTAGAAGCACCAGCGCCAGCCGAGCCAGTCGGTGTCGGTGATGACGCCGCCGAGCAGCGGGCCGCCGACGGTGGCGACGGCGAAGGTGGCGCCGAGGTAGCCGCTGTACCGGCCGCGCTCACGCGGGGCGATCATCGCGGCCAGGATGATCTGCGAGAGGGCGGTCAGACCGCCGACGCCGATGCCCTGGACGACACGGCAGGCGATGAGCATGCCGGTGTTCTGCGAGAGGCCGGCGACGACCGAGCCCGCGACGTAGATGACCAGGGCTATCTGGACGAGCAGCTTCTTGGAGAAGAGGTCCGCGAGCTTGCCCCACAGCGGGGTGGTCGCGGTCATCGAGAGCAGGGCCGCGGTGACGACCCAGGTGTAGGCGGACTGGCCGCCGCCCAGGTCGGTGATGATCTCGGGGAGGGCGTTGGAGACGATCGTCGAGGACAGGATGGCGACGAACATGCCGAGCAGCAGCCCGGAGAGCGCCTCCATGATCTGGCGATGCGTCATCGGTGCGCCGCCGGAGGTGTGGCCGCCCGCCTGCGTTGGCGGGGCGGGTGTTGTCGTGGCCATGAACTTCCTTTGCTGTTACGCGTGGTGGGCCCGGCAGTCGCCGAAGGAGTCGCGGAGGCGGGCGAGCAGGGCGGTGAGCAGTTCGACGTCCTCGTCGGACCAGTCCGCGAGGTTGCGCGTGAGCGTGGCCGTCAGCCGGCGGTCCAGCTCGTCGAGCTTCTCCCTGCCCTCGGCGGTGAGGTGCAGGATGCGGGAGCGCTTGTCGGCCGGGTCGGGCAGCCGCTCGACCCAGCCGCGGTCCACGGCGTGGGAGACGTGACGACTGCTGACCGACATGTCGACGGCCATCCGCTCCGAGATCCGGCTCATCCGCATGTCCCCGTCGTGCTTGAGCAGGGCGAGGACGATGGCTGAGCCGCTGGGGCAGTCGGCCGGCAGCGAGCGGGCCATCCCGCGCTTGACCGCGCCGATGGCGCTGACCTGTCGGGCGAGGTTCTCGTACCGGTTCGGCTTGTCCACTGCTACCCCATGACCCGAAGCATCTTGTTGCTTAGGGCAACCATAGGGATGGATGGTTGCTCCAGGCAAACTAAATCGGTCAAACGGCGCTAAAGAATCGGCAAAGGTGGCAGCCGTGCGGGGGATCGGTGCCGGATCGGGCCTGCGGAGGTACGGGGCTTGGGCCGGGTCCCCCTGGTTCGCTAGGGTCCTGCCCCATGGCACACAACCCCCATGCTCCGCACGGTCAGGGCCCCGCTCCCGAGGGCAACTACGACCCCTCCGGCAACACGCAGATGTTCCGCGCCTTCGTCGACGAGGGCGCCCCGCAGCGTCAGCCGCAGGCGGCCCCGGCCTCCGGCCCGCGCGTCGGCCTCATCGTGGGCGTGGTCGTGGTGATCGCGATCCTGGCGGGAGTGGCCTGGCTGGCGCTGGGCTGACAAGGGATCGGTAGAAGACGAGGGCCCGGTAGAAGACGAGGACCAGGTAGGCGAGGGTTCGGCCGACGAGGCCAGGGGCCCGGGCGAGCGCCGTTGAAGGGTCCGCCCGGTCGCCTCGCGGCACCGACGCGAGGCGGGCGCTCCGTGGGAGCGTGGCTGGACGGTCCGCGCGGCTGCGGTTCGACCGGAGCGCGGTGACCGACGCGAACGTGCTCCTGCGGCGGCATCCGGGCGCGGCCCACGTCGCGGGGTGAGTGCCTGCCGTCGACGCGGGTGTGCGGCATGGTCACGTCCAGGTGGCCGTGACCTTCCGGGTGTCGACGTGCATGCCGAGCGGCACCCGCCAGCTGTCCACGCAGACGGTGTACGTCTGCGTCCGGGACGTCCCGCCGGCGATCGGGGCCGGGAGGGGTTGCGTCGATTCGATCGTGGCCCAGTCGACCCCGAGCGCCCCGATGACGTGGGTGGCGAAGGTGACCGTGCCCGAGCGGGCGGGGGAGCCGCCGGTGTTGCGGAAGGTGACCGTCACGCGCTCGCACCATCGCTTGTCGGTGTCCGCGAGGGCCGGCGCGGAGAGGGTGAGCGCGGCCGGGGACGGGGCGGGCGCGGGGGTGGTCGGCGGCGGCGTGGGCCGGGGTGCCGGAGGCGGCGTCGTGGTGCCGGGCGCGGGGGTGCCGGGCCTCGGGGTGCCGGGTGCGGTCGTGCCGGGGCCGGCGGGCTGTCCCGGGGCGTGGGAGGCGGTCGGTGGCTTCCCGTCACCGGAGGGCGGGCTTCCCGGGGGTGGCGCCGTGGTCGTACGGCCGCCTGGTGGGTCGGACGGTGATGGGGAGGGTGAGGACGTACTGGAGGTCGTACCGCTCACCGAAGGGCCGTCGAGGGGGACGAGGGTGACCTTTCCCGAGGGCCCGGTCGGGCCCTTCGGGGTGGAGCCCGCGCCCACCGCCGCGTACCCCTCGCCGTCGCCTCCGCCGCACGCGGTCAGCGCTCCGCCGAGGCAGAGCGCGACCACTGCCAGAAGTGACTTCTGTCGCCGCATGGCGGCAGTCTGGCTGACGAGTCGTCAGTAGGCCAGATGCGGGAGCCGGTTCAGTCGTCGATCAGGCCCTGGCGCAGCTGGGCGAGGGTCCGGGTGAGGAGTCGGGAGACGTGCATCTGGGAGATGCCGACCTCCTCGCCGATCTGCGACTGGGTCATGTTGGCGAAGAACCGCAGCATGATGATCTGCCGCTCCCGGGGCGGCAGTTTGGCGAGCAGGGGCTTCAGCGACTCGCGGTACTCCACGCCCTCCAGGGCCGTGTCCTCGTAGCCGAGGCGGTCGGCGAGGGAGCCCTCGCCGCCGTCGTCCTCGGGCGACGGGGAGTCGAGCGATGAGGCGGTGTAGGCGTTGCCGACGGCGAGGCCGTCGACGACGTCCTCCTCCGACACCCCGAGCACGGCGGCGAGTTCGGGCACGGTCGGGGAGCGGTCGAGCTTCTGCGCGAGTTCGTCGCTCGCCTTGGTCAGCGCGAGCCGCAGCTCCTGGAGCCGGCGCGGGACGCGGACCGACCACGAGGTGTCGCGGAAGAAGCGCTTGATCTCACCGACGACCGTCGGCATGGCGAACGTCGGGAACTCGACACCGCGTTCGCAGTCGAAGCGGTCGATCGCCTTGATCAGGCCGATGGTGCCGACCTGGACGATGTCCTCCATCGGTTCGTTGCGGGAGCGGAAGCGGGCCGCGGCGTACCGCACGAGCGGCAGGTTGAGCTCGATGAGGGTGTCGCGGACGTAGGTCCGCTCCGGGCTGTCCGCCGCGACTCCTTCGTCGTCCAGGGCGCGGAGGCGCAGGAACAGCGAGCGGGAGAGCGTGCGGGTGTCGAGGGCTTCCGACGAGACGACAAGCGGCGTGGGGGGCGCTTCGCTCGGCACGGACGTCTGCTCCGGTACGTGCATCTGTACCGGCGTCTGCGCGGGCGTGAGCGTGAGCACCTTCGAGCTGCCCTGTTCTGCGGACATGCCACCCCCTTGAGGTCGCGGACGGTCGCGGCGGCCACGACCATCGGAGGAACGCAGCCTCCACCTGAATACCGGAGGCAGGGCTGCGGCAAACGCGGTTCCAGCAGAATGTCACATGTCGGCAACACGCTGTAGTGACTTGTCGACACGGTGGCGATGGATTTCCGCAGGAAACAAGGGGTGTGCGGCTTTTGGGGTGCCGAACTTCCGCGCAGAACTGCTCCGAACCGGTCTACCCGTTCCAGCTACGCTTCGATCCTGTTTGCGGACCTCAGGCGGGCGAAGCTCCGGGCGAGGAGCCTTGACACGTGCATCTGCGAGACTCCGAGCTCCTGGCTGATCTGGGACTGCGTCAGATTGCTGTAGTAGCGGAGCATCAGGATCCGCTGCTCGCGCTCGGGGAGCTGGACGAGCAGGTGCCGTACGAGGTCCCGGTGCTCGACCCCGGCGAGGGCCGGGTCCTCGTAGCCGAGCCGGTCGAGCAGTCCGGGCAGCCCGTCGCCCTCCTGGGCCGCCTCCAGGGAGGTGGCGTGGTAGGAGCGTCCGGCCTCGATGCAGGCCAGGACCTCGTCCTCGCCGATCTTCAGCCGCTCGGCGATCTCGGCGGTGGTGGGCGAGCGGCCGTGGGCAGTCGTGAGGTCCTCCGTGGCGCCGTTGACCTGGACCCAGAGCTCGTGGAGCCGGCGCGGGACGTGGACGGTCCGTACGTTGTCGCGGAAGTAGCGCTTGATCTCACCGACGACGGTGGGCATCGCGAAGGTGGGGAACTGGACGCCCCGGTCGGGGTCGAAGCGGTCGATGGCGTTGATGAGGCCGATCGTGCCGACCTGGACCACGTCCTCCATCGGCTCGTTGCGGGAGCGGAAGCGGGCGGCCGCGTACCGCACGAGGGGCAGGTTGGCCTCGATGAGCGCCCCGCGCACCCGGTGGTGCTCCGGTGTGCCCGGTTCCAGCCCCTTGAGCTGCCCGAAGAGCACCTGGGTGAGGGCCCGCGTGTCGGCTCCCCGGGTGCTCTGGGGCCGTGGGCGCGGGGTGTCCGGGACGCCTGCCTCGTGCTGGGGCGGGACTTGAGGCGCTGTACTGGCCGGCACGTTCACGCCACCCCTTTGGCTGGTCTTGCTGGTCAACTACGGTCAACTCATCCGTCAAAAGCGGTCATAGCATCACAAGACATGTCCACTGTGTGCAAGCACCGTATATCCACGTGTTGACGGCAAGTTGGGAGCAAAGGGGTCGCCAAGAAGCCCGAAGGCCCCCCGCCATGACGGCGGGGGGCCTCGGAAGTGGAAGGAGGAAGGCCTCAGAACTCGTAGTCCGCGATCACCCACGTGGCGAACTCACGCCACTGGGCGACACCCGCCTGGTGGGCCGGGTGGTCCAGATAGCGCTGGAGCGCATCGGTGTCCTCGACCGCCGAGTTGATCGCGAAGTCGTACGCGATGGGCCGGTCGGTGATGTTCCAGTCGCACTCCCAGAACGTCAGCTCCGGGATCGTGTCGCCCAGCGCCCGGAAGGCCTCGACGCCGGCCACCACGCGCGGCTCGTCGCGCTTGACGCCGTCGTTCAGCTTGAAGAGGACCAGATGGCGGATCACGGGGGGACTCCTAGTTGATGAGCGCGGTCATGAACTCGCCGACGCCCTGCGCGGCGCTCGATATGCCCTCGAACCCTACCTGGACGAGATCGGCGGCCCGGCTGGGGGAATTGATGATCGTGTACAGCACAAACACCACGACCGCGTACAGCGCGATCTTCTTCGCCTGCGCCATCTGCCGCGCCCTCCCCTGGGGTACTCCGTCTGACTGCCCTGTCTTGCCCGGTCCGGCCTGGGCCCCCGCCGGGTCGCGTGAGTCTAACCGAGCCCCTCACCGGGCCTTTATGGACCAAGGGCCCGGTGACCGAGGCCTTTTGCCGCCCCCCGGAAGGGTGACGGCAGAGCAGTATGGATGTCGAGCCCGGCGGATCCGGCAGGAGGTCCGCGGGGCGAGGAGCCGGCCCCCACTGCGGGGTCCGCGCCGCGGGCTTCCCCCTGATCGCGGCGCAGGACCGGCGGGTCCGGTTCTCGTCGGGGGGAGCGGTTTGTCCCCCCGATGCCGCTCCCCCCGCCCGGCGAAGGAAGGCCCCGGCCGCGTGACACCCACGCGGCCGGGGCCTTCTTCCCGTTCTGCCCGCTCCACGACGAAGGGCCCGGTGCGATGCACCGGGCCCTTCGATCGAAGCGGTAGCGGAGGGATTTGAACCCTCGGTGACTTGCGCCACACTCGCTTTCGAGGCGAGCTCCTTCGGCCGCTCGGACACGCTACCGAGAGAGAGCTTAGCCCAAAGGTGCCCCTGCGATGAAATCCGTATCGCCCCGCAGGTCGGAGCCGGGTTCGGAAGGCGTGCCGGGGGCGTCCCAGGGGCTTCCCCGGGGCGCCTCATGGGCGTCGCGGGGGTGGTCCAGGGGTGGTTGCGGGAGCGAGCGTGGTTGGGGGGAGCGCGTGTGTAGCCCGGAGGGAGCGCGTGCGTGGTTCCGAGGGAGCGCGTCCGTGGTTCGGAGGGGGCGCGTGCGGGCTTCGGACGGAGTGCGGGCGTGGTTCAGAGGGAGCGGAAGAAGGCCGTGAGCTGCTCGCCGCACTCCGCGCCCAGGACGCCCGGGATCACCTCGGGACGGTGGTTGAGCCGGCGGTCGCGCACGAGGTCCCAGAGCGAACCCGCCGCGCCCGCCTTCTCGTCGTACGCGCCGAACACGACCCGCTCGACCCGCGACTGCACGAGCGCCCCCGCGCACATCACGCAGGGCTCCAGGGTCACGACGAGCGTGCAGCCGGTCAGCCGCCACGCGCCGGTCCGCGCCGCGGCCCGGCGCAGGGCCAGGACCTCGGCGTGGGCGGTCGGGTCCCCGGCCGCCTCCCGCTCGTTGTGTCCGGTGGCGAGGACGGTGCCGTCGGCGGACAGCACGACCGCGCCGACCGGTACGTCACCGGCCGGCGCGGCCCGATCGGCCTCCGCGAGGGCCATCCGCATGGCATCCCGCCAGGGGTCCCGCAGGGGATCGGGCTCCGGGGCCTGTCGAGGGGTGGTCCCGGAGCCGTGCTGCGGGTCGTTCTCCTGGTCGTGCTCCGGGGCGCGCCCGGATCCTGCGTGGGTCACTAGCGAACGGTCTCCAGCACCTCCGCGGCGCCCAGCGCGTCCGCGATCTCGGCCAGCGCGTCGCTGTCGAGCGCCAGCAGCCGCTTCTCCGGCAGGCCGAGGTCGGCGAGGATCAGCCGGTCGCCGACCGGCGCGGCCGGCACGGCGTCGGCGGCCACGTCCGGCGCCTGCTCCTCCTCCGCCTCGTCCTCCAGGTCGAGAGGTTCTCCGTCCTCCGTGCCGTCGAGGTCCAGCGCGTCCAGGTCGGCGGCGTCGTCCAGGTCGTCGCCGAGGAGTTCCCTGGTGAGGATCTCCCCGTACGAGGAGCGGGCGGCGGCCGCCCCGTCCGACACGTAGATGCGAGGGTCTTCCTCGCCCTCGATCCGGAGGAGGCCGAACCAGGCGTCCTCCTGTTCGATGAAGACGATGACCGTGTCGTCGTCGACCGCTGCCTCACGGGCCAGTTCGGTCAGGTCCGACAGGGTTTCCACATCGTCGATCTCTGTGTCGCTCGCTTCCCACCCGTCTTCGGTGCGCGCGAGCAGTGCGGCGAAGTACACCGTGACTCTCCCACTGATCAGAGGTGTGACGATCCGGCGGTGCGCTCCTGAAGCCCCGCCCAATCGGCATCGTGGCAGAAACGGCGGCTTCAGGAGAGGTCTTCGGCTCTTGCGTCGTGCATCAGTCTGATCGACACCGCGAACGGGTGGGCGCACGGCCCCGGCGCATCGGCGGCGCACGGCCGCGCGCCGCCGCCGTGGCCGCCGCCCCCGGCGGGCGCGGCCACCCTCGCCCTCACCAGCGGAAGGTCCGCATGCGCATCTGCTGACGCATCCTGGCCGCCCGGGCGCGCCGGGGCTGGACACGGTCCCGCAGCGCCTTGGCCTCGTGCAGCTCGCGCAGGAACTGGGCGCGGCGTCGACGGCGCTCCGCGTCGGTCTCCTGCGGCTCGTCGTCCGGGTCCTTCGTGTTCGGCATGGGCCACACCACCCCGGGACTGGGTATACGTGCATCCCCACCTTCCCTCCACGGCATGGGTTGATGCCAGTGCGGGCTACTGTTGGGGCATGCGTCTCCACGTCGTCGATCACCCGCTGGTCGCCCACAAGCTCACCACTCTGCGCGACAAGCGCACGGACTCCCCGACCTTCCGCCGTCTGGCGGACGAGCTGGTCACCCTGCTCGCCTACGAGGCCACGCGGGACGTGCGCACCGAGCAGGTCGACATCGAGACCCCCGTCACGCCGACGACCGGTGTGAAGCTGTCGTACCCGCGTCCGCTGGTGGTGCCGATCCTGCGCGCCGGCCTCGGCATGCTGGACGGAATGGTGCGGCTGCTGCCGACCGCCGAGGTGGGCTTCCTCGGCATGATCCGCAACGAGGAGACGCTGGAGGCGTCGACCTACGCGACGCGGATGCCGGAGGACCTCTCGGGCCGCCAGGTGTACGTCCTGGACCCGATGCTGGCGACCGGCGGCACGCTGGTGGCGGCCATCCGGGAGCTGATCCGGCGGGGTGCGGACGACGTGACCGCCGTCGTGCTGCTCGCCGCCCCCGAGGGCGTCGAGATCATGGAGCGCGAGCTGGCGGGCACGCCGGTGACGGTGGTGACGGCCTCGGTCGACGAGCGCCTCAACGAGCACGGCTACATCGTCCCGGGCCTGGGCGACGCGGGCGACCGCATGTACGGCACGGCCGACTAGGGCGGGGTCGAAAATCCCGTCGGCCGGGGGCGTCTGGCACGCACTCCCCGTAGCCCTTCGGGCACGGGAGGTGCCCCCAGCCCAGCCCTTCGGACGGACGACGCTACTTCCGACACCCGCCCTCGCCCGGCGCCGGGCCCCCTTCGGCGAGTGAGCCGAAGGGCGCGCGGCTGCCGGAAGGAAGAACGCGCGCAGGCCGCGAGGAACGAGCGGGCGAGCACGATCGACCGTCGGCAGCCGCACCAAGCGCCCGGAGGCGAACCGAGCCCCTAACAAGTAGGCGCGGGCGCGGGCTTGGGTTTGTTCAGAGCGACCAGGGCCGCGTCCGCCGCCGCTTTCGGGTCCAGGGCCTTGAAGGCGGTGCCCAGGATCAGGTCCACGTCCGCCGTGGCGCGGGTGTCGGTCTTGGTCGTGGCGGCCTTCAGCTGGGTGCCCAGTACGGAGAAGGCGCCCTTGGCGGCCCCGGGGGCGGCCAGCAGGATCGCGGCGCCCGGCACCTTCTTGTCGTACGCGACGGGCGCGTTGCCGACCTTGCCGATGATGAAGCCGCGTTTCCTCAGCTCGTCGGCCGTCGCCTTCGCGAGGCCGCCGCGCGGGGTCGCGTTGTAGACGTTGACCGTGATCTGCGCGGGCTTGGGGAGGGCCGCGACCGGGGCGCCGGTCGCCTTGGGAGCGGGCTTGCAGTCGGCGCCGCGGGCGGCCGTCGTCTTCGTGCCGTCGCCGGAGAAGACCTGGACGAGCTGCAGGGTGCCCCACCCGGCGGCGCCCAGCACGACCACGGCGGTGGCGGACGCGATGACGATCTTGCGCCGGCGGCTGGGGCGGCGCATGCGCGGGTAGGTGTCCCCCGTGATGCGGTACTTTCCGCCCAGGCCGGGGGGAGTGAGCATGCTCATGAGCGCAGCGTAATCCCGCTCGTCGGTGGTGCCTACTGGATGATCATGTGATCGCGTCCGGATGGGTGGAAGAGTCCCCGAACGGGTCAGGGGCTGATCCGAACGGGACGCCCTAGTCCATTTCCAGCACTCGGGCGTGCAGCACCTGCCGCTGCTGGAGCGCGGCGCGGACCGCGCGGTGCAGGCCGTCCTCCAGGTAGAGATCGCCCCGCCACTTCACGACGTGCGCGAAGAGGTCGCCGTAGAAGGTGGAGTCCTCGGCGAGCAGCGTCTCCAGGTCCAGCTGGCCCTTGGTGGTCACCAGCTGATCGAGGCGGACCGGGCGCGGCGCCACGTCCGCCCACTGCCGGGTGCTTTCCCGGCCGTGGTCGGGATACGGCCGCCCGTTACCGATGCGCTTGAAGATCACACGGAAAGCCTACCGGGCGAGCGGCTCCCGGCGCAGCCACGAGGACGCGGTGGGATGCCGCGCGAACCGCCGCGTACCGTCATAAACCCGGAATGGGGTCCTTCATGAGCGTGAGCGCAGTGCCTCCGACCGGGGAGGTCGCGGACGCCGTGGCGGCGTACGGGTTCGCCGGGGCGGCACTCGAACCGGGGGCCCTGCTCCGGGACGGCGCGTGTCACCCGGACGTGCCGCTCCGGGTCCCGCCGGCCGTGCTCGACCGCCGCGGCCTGGTCGCCGGGGCCACCGGCACCGGTGAGCGTCGAGAGGCGGGGCGGGTCTCTCGTACGCGCGGCCGTGGCGAGGTCCGGATCTTTGTGGTTTCCGCCAATACGACGGTTCGTCAGGACACGGAGAGACTGCCAGGAGGCGGTCGCGGCGTACCCAGGGGCAAGGGGGCCGGGCCGGGAGTCGACGACGTACAGGGGAGGACGGCACGATGGCCGTGCAGCTTTACGACGAGATCGGTGAGGCGTTCGAGGGCTTCAAGGCCCTGCCGCTGGCGCGGTACGGAGAGGTTCCCACCTTCCTGGGCATGGTCGGTGACGTGCGGGGCAAGTCGGTCCTCGACCTGGCCTCCGGTACGGGCTTCTACAGCAGGGAGTTCAAGAGGCGTGGCGCTGCGGAGGTCTTCGGCGTCGACATCTCGACCGAAATGGTCGCCGTGGCGCGGGCGTTCGAGGAACGCGAGCCGCTGGGAGTGCGCTACGAAGTCGGTGACGTGGCCGAACTGCCTCCCCTGGAGCGGCGCTTCGACCTCGCCGCGGGAGTCCAGCTGCTCCACTACGCGCCGGACGTGGCGGCCATGGAGCGGATGTGCCGGAACGTGCGCCGGAGCCTGAAGCCCGGTGGCGAGTTCTTCGTGCTCGCCCAGAACCCCGACTACCGCTTCGACGGGCCGTCCCTGGCGAAGTACGGCTTCCTCTGCGAGCCGACCGGCGAGGAGATCGAGACCGGGCCGCGGGTGAGGATCACGGCGCTGCTCGATCCGCCGATCTCCTTCGTGGGGACCAATCCGCCCCGCGAGGTCTACGAGAGGTGTCTGCGGGCGGCCGGATTCGGCGAGCCGACCTGGGCGCCCGTGGAGGTGTCCGAGGCCGGCGTGCGCGCGTTCGGCGCGGACTTCTGGGCGGACCTCCGCGCCAATCCCCCGCTGGAGATGCTGCGCTGCCGCGCCTGAGGAACTGCCGCCCCCTGAGGGCCTGACGGCCGGGGGCCGGGTGGTGGGGCCGCGGGCCCGGAGAGGCGATGCCTCCCCGGGCCAGGGACCCGGCTGCGGCCGGAGCTCGGCCGGCCCCGTGACCGGCTGGGTCCGGAGCGCGGCCGGGTCACTGGCCCGGTTCCGGGTCGCCCCGGGCCGGGCCGCCGGCGGTCCTACTCGGTGACCTCGTGGTCGTGACCGTCGTGAAGGCCGCCACCACTGCCCGCGTCGCCGTCCGTCGGGGTGGAGACGACCGGCTTGCGCAGGGAGCTGATGTCGTGGGCGTAGGTGCCCACGGCGTTGGCGATCACGTCGATGTTGACGTCGAAGGCCGTCATGTTGATGTTCGACAGGTCGTCGCCGGCGGCGTGGTAGTTCACGTCGTACGCGACACCCGCCGTCCCGCCGAACTTCGCCGCCTGCGCCGCCGTCTTGATGCCCTCGGCGCCGGTGAACGTACCGCCGGACGGGATGCCGACCTCGATGAACGGGCCGTAGTCCGAGCGGCCGGTGAAGTCGGTGCCCTCGTGCGGCTTGCCCTGCTTGTCGAGGAAGGCGTTGATGTCGCGCTCGAGCTGCGCGGAGCCCTGCGGGCCCGCGCCCGAGCCGACGCCGTCCGAGTTGTCGCCGTCGTAGACGAACAGGCCGTAGTTCGGCGACGCGATCATGTCGAAGTTGAGGTAGAGCTTGACTTCCTTCTTGTCCAGCTCGCTCATGTTCGCGACGTAGTGCTCGGAGCCGAGCAGACCGTTCTCCTCGGCCGACCACCAGGCGAAGCGGACCTTGTTGCGGACCTTGTCCTTCGACTCGGCCAGTTCCAGGGCCGCCTGGAGCAGCCCGGCGGAGCCGGAGCCGTTGTCGTTGATGCCGGGGCCGGCCGTCACCGAGTCGAGGTGCGCGCCGAGCATCACGGTGTTGGCGGCGTTGCCGCGCTTCGTCTCCGCGATGACGTTGTTCGTCGTGCGCTTCTCCTGGAGCTGGCGGATCTCGAAGGAGAGGGTGACCGGGCCCTTGGCCAGGTCGGCGACGAGTTTGGCGCCCTCCGCCTGGGTGATGCCACCGGTCGGGATCTTGCCGGCCGCCGGGTCGCCGAGGGTGCCGGAGAGCACGCCCTCGGCGTTGTTGTAGACGATCGCGCCCGCGGCTCCCGCCGCGGCCGCGTTCTCCTGCTTGACGGCGAAGGCGCAGCCGCCGCGCTGGATGAGCGCCACCTTGCCGGTGAACGTGCCGGAGGCGAAGTCGCCCGGCTCGCATCCGGTGGTGCCGTCGGCGTCGACCGGGACGGCGGCCAGCTCGGCCTTGATGCCGCCGACCGGCGTCGACTTGGTGTAGGTCATCGCCTTGATGTCGAACGCGCGCGGGGCGGGCGACACGACGGAGGCCTTCTCGGCCAGCGTCTCGGTGTAGATGAAGTCGAACTTCTGGTACGAGACGTTGTAGCCGGCCTTCTTGAGCTGCTGGTACACGTACGCCGCGGAGGCGTCGTGTCCGAGCGAGCCGGCCGCGCGGTGGCCGCCGGTCGAGTCGGCTATGGCCTGGAACTTCTGGAGGTGCTTGTAGGCGCCCGAGGCGGATGTCTCACGGACGAGCTTCTTCGCCAGCTTCGCGGCGTCCCTGGCGGGTGCGGCCCCCGGGTCGGCGGTGGCGGTGGCGGGGGAAGCGGCGGCCAGCAGGAGCGGGGTCGCGAGTGCGGCTGCGGCCAGAGTGGCCGCGGCTCTGCGATGGGATGCGTTCACAGAGGTCCTTCCCGGTGCGAACGAGGTTGAGGGGAAGTTAGCGATCTCTGGTGCTCTCTGTGAACAGCTTGGGCGCAATTCATGTCACATTCCGCAGGATTGACATCCGGAATCATCAATTCCCCGTGCTCTTCGCGGCCTTTGCGGTCTTAGCGGCGGCTTTCGCCTCCTGCTTGAAGGCGCGGACCTTCGCGAGCGACTCCGGCCCCGTGATGTCGGCGGCCGACCGGTACGAACCCTCGTCGCCGTAGGACCCGGCGGCCTCCCGCCAGCCGCTCGGCCGCACGCCGTACTGCTTGCCGAGCAGGGCGAGGAAGATCTGCGCCTTCTGCACCCCGAAGCCCGGCAGCGCCTTCAGCCGGTCCAGCAGCTCCTTCCCGGTGCCCGCGTCCGACCAGACGGCCTCGGCGTCACCGCCGTACTCGTCCACCAGGAACGCGCACAGCTGCTGGATCCGCTTTGCCATCGACCCTGGATAGCGGTGCACGGCGGGTTTGTCGGAGAGGAGCGCGGCGAACGCCTCGGGGTCGTACGCCGCGATCTCCCCGGCGTCGAGATCGTCACGGCCCAGGCGCCGCGCGATGGTGTACGGACCGGAGAACGCCCACTCCATGGGCACCTGCTGGTCGAGCAGCATGCCCACGAGCGCGGCGAGCGGGGAGCGGCCGAGGAGCTCGTCTGCCTCGGTCTGCTGGGCGAGGTGGATCTGGGTACTCATACCTCGATGATCGCGCGACGCACTGCCGGGCGCGCGGCCTGTGGACGGCGCTTCACCCGTCCGCGAAGCGCTCCAGCGCGGCCGGGACGCGCTCGCGGGCGCCGTCGCCGCCCAGGTGGCCCGCGCTCTCGACGCCCGGCAGTTCGGCGTCCGGCCAGGAGCGGCCCAGCTCCCAGGCCGTGGTCAGGGGCCCGGCCTGGTCCAGCCGGCCGTGGATCAGCTCGGCCGTGGATCAGCCCGCCCGGGATCCCCGCGAGCCGGTGGGCGCCGCGGATCAGCACGCCCTCCTCCGGCAACGCGCCGTGCGCGAAGCGGTGCGCACAGATACGGACGGAACCGAGCCGGGCGTCGCCGACCCGGTCGGTGTACGGAGTGCCCCTGCCCTCCGCGGACAGCACCACCTTTCCGGACACCCCTAGTCGGCGCGCGGCTCCGGCGCCGTGAGGGTGAGCACCTCGGCTATCCCCGCCTTGAGTTCGTCGGCGGTAAGCCCCCGTTCCACCGACAGGTGGTGCATCAGGCTCGGCGAGAACGGCGCGAGCAGCAGGTGGGCGAGGAGCGAGCTGTTCGCCTCCGGCCTGACCCTGGAGACCAGCAGGGCGACGTGGGTGTGCATCGCCAGGTACGCGCCGCTGGTGTAGCGGGCGCTGGGCGCGGCGGCCTGGGCGGCGAGGAGGAGTTCGCGCTGCTCGATGACCCGGTCGACGAGCGCGTCGAGGAACGCGGTGAGCCGTTCGGCGGCCGGCGCTCCGGGGCCGAGCGGCGCAGGGCCGCTCATGTACGCCTCCTGGAACTGCCGTTCCCGGTCGTCGAGGAGCGCCCAGAGCAGCTGGGCCACGTCGCCGAAGCGGCGGTAGACCGTGCCGACGCCGATCCCGCTGGCGTGGGCGACCTGGTTCATGGTGACGGCCTCGGGACCGACCTCGGCGACGATCCGGGCGGCGGCGTCGAGGATCTTGCGCCGGTTGCGGGCCGCGTCGGCGCGCTCGGGTGCGGGCTGGTCGGCGGTACGGAGGAGGGTGAGCGCCGCCGGGGGCCGGGGGGTGAGCGCGATGGGCGCCGGGCCGCTCTCCTCGGACGGGGCCGGGGGCGATGCCTCCGCTTCCGCCCGTGCGTCCCGCGGTTTCTTCTGCGGTGTCTTCGCGCTCATCGCCGTACGCCTGCCCTTCGTCCTGTCGTGCCCCCTCGTTCCGTCCGTGACACGAGCATAACGGAGCGCTATCCGGTTGACCCGGGTCTCCGCTTGCGAAGTGGATGGCTATCCGTTTAGGCTCGGGGCGTTGAATCGGAAAAGAATCCGGTTGAGAGATATCCGGTTGAGGGATCGAGGGGCTCGCCATGTCCGTCAAGGTTGCTGTCATCTACTACTCGGCCACGGGGAACGTCCACACGCTCGCCCAGGCCGTCGCCGAAGGCGCCGAGAAGGCCGGCGCGGAGGTCCGTCTGCGGCGCGTGCCCGAGCTCGCCCCGGACGCCGCCATCGACGCCAACCCGGCCTGGCGCGCCCACGTCGACGCCACCGGTGACGTCGAGGTCGCCACGCTCGACGACCTGGAGTGGGCGGACGCGTACGCGCTCGGTTCGCCGACCCGGTTCGGCAACGTCGCGGCGCAGCTGAAGCAGTACATCGACACCAGCGGCGGTCTGTGGCAGCGGGGCGTCATGGCCGACAAGGCGGCCACCGCCTTCACCAGCGCCCACAACGTGCACGGCGGCAACGAGTCGACGCTGCTCGCGCTCTACAACACCTTCCACCACTGGGGCTCGGTCATCGTCTCGCCCGGCTTCACCGACCCGTCGGTCTACGCGGGCGGTGGCAACCCCTACGGCACCGCGCACCCCGGCGCCAACGGCGCCCCGGAGGAGAACGTCCTCCAGGCGGCCCGCTACCAGGGCACCCGGCTCACGACGATCGCCAAGCGCCTGAAGGGCCTGGCGACCGACTGAGTGAGGGCGACCGGCTGACCTACGGCGGCCCGCCGGCCGAACGGCGGGCGGGTGGCCGACGGCGACAGCCGCGCAGGGGACGAGACGGGCGGTCCGCGGGCTCATTCGGCCAGGCGGGCCGCCTTCGTTCGCAGGTAGTGGCGCTCCGGGCCGCTGAGGGTGTGACGGGCCGCCGACTGGTAGGCGGCCCGGGCGGCCTCGGTGTCGCCCGCGCGTTCCAGAAGGTGGGCGCGGACCGCCTCCAGACGGTGGTGGCCCCGCAGCCGGGGCTCGAGGGCGGCGAGCTCGCACAGGCCGGCCCGGGGGCCGTGGACCATGGCGAAGGCGACCGTGCGGCCGAGTTCGGCCATCGGGTCCGGCGCTCCGGCGACGAGGACGTCGTACAGCGCCAGGATCTGCGGCCAGTCCGTGTCCTGCGCGCGAGGCGCCTCGTCGTGGAGGGCCGCGATGGCCGCCTGGAGCTGGTACGGCCCCGGCGGGCCCTCGGCGAAGGCCTCCTCGACCAGGGCCGTGCCCTCGGCGATCGCGGCGGCGTCCCAGAGCGTCCGGTCCTGTTCGTCGAGCGGGACCAGCTCGCCGTGCGGCCCCGTCCGCGCCGCGCTGCGGGCCTCCGTGAGCAGCATCAGCGCCAGCAGACCGGTCACCGCGCCCTCGCGCGGCAGCAGGCGGCGCACCTCCCGGGTCAGCCGGATCGCCTCGCCCGCCAGGTCGGCGCGGTGGAGCGCCGGGCCCGAGGTGGCGGTGTACCCCTCGTTGAAGATCAGGTACAGGACGTGGAGGACGGCCGGCAGCCGGGCGTCCCGGTCGCCCGGCCGAGCGGGGCCGGACGGCGACGCGTCGCGGCCGGACGGCGACGCGTCGGGTCCAGCCGACCGGGCGGGGCCGGACGGCGACGCGCCGGGGCCGGGCTCCGGAGGCGGCGAGAAGGGGCGGTCCTTCAGCTTCCGCTTCGCCCGGCTGATCCGCTGGGCGATCGTCGCCTCCGGTACGAGATGGGCCCGGGCGATCTCGGCGGTGGTGAGGCCCCCCACCGCGCGCAGCGTCAGCGCCACCCGGGCGGCGGGGTTGAGCGCCGGATCGCAGCAGAGGAAGAGCAGCGTCAGCGTGTCGTCGTCGGACGGCGCCGCCCGGACCTCGCGCGGCTCCAGGCGCACCGCCGTCTCCTCGCGCCGGGCGCGTGCCTCGTCCGCCCGCAGCTGGTCGGTCAGCCGCCGCGCCGCCACCCGGATCAGCCAGCCCCGCGGGTTGGCGGGCGTCCCCGTCTCCGGCCACTGCCGGGCGGCGGCCAGCAGGGCCTCCTGGACGGCGTCCTCGGCGGCGTCGAAGTGTCCGTACCGCCGCACGAGCGCGCCGAGGACCTGCGGCGCGTGCCGGCGCAGCAGGTCCTCGATTCGGGACTCCTCCACGGTCAGACGTCGCCCCCGCCGCGCTCGTCGATCGGCCGGATCACCACCGGAGACTCCTTCGAACCGGCGGGCACCGGACACTGCGCCACCCGCGCCGCGATCTCCGTGACGCGCTCCAGGCTCTCGCAGTCGAGCACCCAGTAGCCGGCGAGCAGCTCCTTCGTCTCCGGGTAGGGCCCGTCCGTGACCACCGGCCGGCCGTCCTGGTCGGCGGTGACGAACCGGGTCTGCGCCGGCTCGACGAGCCCCTGCGCGTCGACCATCTCACCGGACTCGGAGAGGTCGTCGCTGATCGAGTTCATGTAGGCGAACATCGCCCGCAGGTCCTGCTCGGTCCAGGCCGGGCTGCCGGGCGAGCCCTTGCCGTTCATGGCGTCGTAGTCCGCCTGCGAGCCCTGCACCATGACGAGGTACTTCATGACGTGCTCCTCGTATCGTCTTCCTCGGCTGTCTGCCTTTCACAGGGGACGTCGGAGCCGGGTCGCGTTTCTCGACACCGCGCGGGAGCGGATCCGCATTCTGCCGGGATTCCACCCGCAGGAACCATGATTCCGGGGGTGAACGATTTCGGCTTCTCCGCCTCCTTCATCACCTTCTTCTCGGTCGTCGGCCCGCCGAAGGTGCTCCTGGCCTTCGCCGGCCTGGCCCAGCTCCACTCGCCCCGCCAGCTCCGGATGATCGCCCTGGTCGCGTCAGGTGCCGCCGTCCTCGTCGGACTGCTGACCGGCATCACCGCGCCGTGGCTGCTCGACCTCTTCCACATCAGCACCCCCGCCCTCCAACTCGCGGGCGGCGCCATCTTCTTCCTCTACGCCGTCGGCCTCGTCCTCGGCCTCCACTTCGGCTCGGACGGCCCGCACCAGGACGCGCCCGACCTGGTCAGCGGGGTCCGCGAGCTGCTCATGCCGTACGTCGTGAGCCCTCTGGCGATGACGGCGGTACTGATCGAGGCGGCGGCCCGCGACTCCTGGACCTGGCGCTCGACGGTCGTCGGCTCCTACGTCTGCGTCATCGTGCTCGACCTCGTCTGCGTCCTGCTCCTGACCCGCCTCCTGCGCCGCACCCACCACGCCACCATCGAACTCCTCGGCCGTCTCCTCGGCCTGCTGCTCGCGGCGGTCGGCGTGGACCTGGTCCTCGACGGCCTCGCGGAGCTGGGAGTGGAGGGCCTGGACCGCGAAGGACACTAGGTCGTGTCCGAAGGCTCGCCTGCGGGGCCGCGCGCTCAGGCTCCGGCCGACAACTCCCTTTCCAGCGGCGTACGGAAACGGGGGGTCACCCGGACGGCGCCGATCCGGGCCGCGAGTCCGGCCGCCTCCGCCGCGATCGCCGAACGGGCCTCCTCGCCCACGTCGTCGAGCAGCCGCCAGACGATCTCGCCGTCCGGGCGCTGGGCCCAGCCGCCGACGATCCGGCCGTCCCACCAGACCGTCGGGCCGATGTTCCCGCTGCGGTCGTAGAGGGCGGGCCGGTGCGCGGGATCCAGGAACCAGTCGCGCAACTGCCACCCCATGGCCGTCGGGTCGAGCGCGGGCAGCAGCGCGGCCCAGGGCTCCGGCGCCGGCACGGGAGCGGTGTCGCCCGGCAGGACGTGGCCGGTGCCCTCCGCCAGCTCCACGTCCCGCGCGCCGACCGCCGCGAGGGCCTTGCGGACGTCGGTGACCCTCCAGCCGGTCCACCACTTCAGATCGGCCTCGGTCGCCGGACCGTAGGCCGCGAGCCACTCCCGTACGAGTACGGCGTGCGCGTCGGCGTCCGACGGGTCGGCGCGCTCGGGGGCGAGGGCCCAGCGGAAGCGGCTGGAGGTCCAGGCGCCCTGCGGACGCCCGCGGGCGATCCGGCCCTCCATGCCGAGCACGCGCAGCAGCCGGCTGGAGAGCGGCTGCGGGCCCTCCTGCCGGGTGCCGACCCCGTACACGTACTGCACCCGCAAGCGGGGGACGGCCGCACCCAGCTCGGTGCCCGTCGCCTCGCCGCGCGCCTCCAGCTCGGCCAGCAGCAGGCGTTCGGTCTCCGCGAGCCACTCCGCGTCGTACGCGCTGCCCGCGGCCAGGTGCCTGAGGAGCGAGGCGCGCTCACGGGCGGCGACGTCGCGGGTGGTGGAGGCGTGCACGGCGGGGACGAGCGCGGTGGGGAAGACGAAGATCGTGTGACGCATGCCGTGCATCCGCGTCAGCGACCGGTCCTCGTACAGGGCCCGCTCAAGACCGGCGACGGCATCCTCCCGACCGCCGCCGGCGCGTGAACCCTCCCCGCCGTCGGCGCCGCCTGCCAGCCGGGCCCCCACCGCGAGGAACACCGTCGCCGGGTCCGTGGCGTGCAGGGCCACCAGCGACCCGGCCACCTCCTCGACGGTGTCCGCCTTCGCCTCGCCCGCCAGCCGGTGCCGCACGGCGAGCCGCGCCCGCCGCTCGGCCGCGTCGATCCGCCGCGCGCCCTGCTTCGTGCTCCCCATGCCGGTAAGCATGGAGGAAGGGTCTGACAACCGACACCGGACGGCGTCCCGCCGACCGGTTCCGCCCGGTGAGGGGCGGGGGCCGGTCGAGGCGGCAGGCGGTGAGGGGACGGAAGTGCCGAGGGGACGGGCCGGTCGAGGGGCGGGCCCGTGGGGGAGCGGGCGGCCCGTCTCACCCCGCCGCGCGGTCCCCCACCGGCCGGCGCCGCAGCGACGCGTCCGTCAGGGCGGGCGGCCGCCAGACCCCGTCCGGCTGGTAGAGGTTCGTCCCCGGCGGGACGATCGCGTCGACGCGGTCGAGGACGTCGTCGTCGAGGACGAGCGGGGCCCCCTTGAGCAGGCCCTCCAGCTGGTCCATCGTCCGGGGACCGATGATCACGGAGGTGACGGCCGGGTGCGCGGCCGCGAAGGCGATCGCCAGCTCCGGCAGTGAGCAGCCGGTCTCCTCCGCGAGGGCGACCAGCCGCTCCACCGCGTCCAGCTTGGCATCGTTCCCGGGGATCGCCGGATCGAAGCGGTGCGGCGTGAGCGCGGCCCGCCCGCTGGTCAGATCGACCGGCCGCCCCTTGCGGTAGCGGCCGTTGAGGAAGCCGGACGCCAGCGGACTCCAGGTCATCACGCCCATCCCGTACCGCTGGGCCACCGGCAGCACCGACGCCTCGACACCCCGCGCGAGCAGCGAGTACGGCGGCTGCTCGGTGCGGAAGCGGCGCAGGCCGCGCCGTTCGGCGACGTGGTGCGCCTCGGCGATCTCCTCGGCGGGGAACGTGGAGCAGCCGAACGCCCGGATCTTGCCCTGGGAGACGAGGTCGCCGAGGACCCCGAGGGTCTCCTCGATGTCCGTACGGTGGTCGGGCCGGTGCACCTGGTAGAGGTCGATCCACTCCGTGCCGAGCCGCCGCAGGCTCTCCTCGACGGCCCGGGTGATCCAGCGGCGGGAGTTGCCGCTCCGCCCGCGCGCCTCGCCCATCGGGAAGTGCACCTTCGTCGCGAGGACGACGTCGTCCCGCCGCCCGGGGTCGCGGAGCGCCTTGCCGACGATCGTCTCGGACTCGCCGGCGGAGTACATGTCGGCGGTGTCCACGAAGTTGACGCCCTGGTCGAGGGCGGCATGGATGATCCGTACGCAGTCGTCGTGGTCCGGATTGCCGACGGCTCCGAACATCATGGTGCCGAGGCAGTACGTGCTGACGTCGATCCCGGTCCCGCCGAGTATCCGATAACGCATGCGCGCACCCTACGAATTGGAGTGCGCTCCAAGGCAAGGGCCGAGGAAGTCCGCCAGCAGACGATGGAGGACGTCCGGTCGTTCCAGGTGCAGGTCGTGTCCGGTGCCGGGGACGCTCACGGTCCGGGTGCCGGGCCGCAGCCGGGTCATCGTGTCGAACTCGTCGGCCGGGACGATGCCGCTCCGGGCGAGGACCGCGAGGGTGGGGCAGTCGACGGCCCGCCACTCGTCCCAGAAGGAGCGGGTGGTGTTCTCGGCAAGGGAACGCACCATGACGCCCGGATCGAATCTCGGCCACAGGCCGCCGTCGTCCCTTTCCTCCAGCCCGTCCGCCCATCCCTCGCCGACCGGGCCGCCGCCGAGGAACCGTACGGCCGCGTCCCGGGAGGGGAACGGGACCGGCCACGCGTCGAGCCATCCGCCGATCTCGTCGGCGACGCCGGGATTCGGCCCGCCGGGGCCGGCTTCGACCAGGACGAGGCCGCTCAGCCGGCCGGGGTGGGCGGCGGCGGTGAGCAGGGCGGTGTGGCCGCCGAGGGACTGGCCGACGAGGACGGGCCGGTGGAGGCCGAGGTGATCGAGCACGGCGACGGTGTCGGCGACGTACGCGGCCCGCGAGGTGTCCTGCGGGAGCCGCTCGCTGAGGCCGTGTCCCCGCTGGTCGACGGCGACGACCCGGTGCCCGTCGGCGTGCAGCAGGCGGGCGAGGGTGTCCCACTCGCCGGCGTGCCCGGCGAGCCCGTGCAGCAGGACGACGGCTTCCCGTGAGCCCCCGCCACCGTGGCCCGCGGGCAGGCCCCAGTCGCGGCAGGAGAGCCGCACACCGTCGCGGACGACCGTCCGCGCGGACCAGGCGGGGTTCGTGGCGCCCGTGTGCGGCGACGCGGGCCGGGCCGGGTCGATGGCACTTGTGCGCGCGGACCGGGCCTGTTCCCCGGCCGGATTCATGACGTGATCCCCGGCGTGCATCCCGGTCTGATCCCCGGCCTGCTTCCCGGTCTGATCCCCGGCCTGATCCCCGGCCTCTCTCATACGGACTCTCCCGTGGGAGTGAGCAGGGCGTCCGCCACGGCGGTACGGGCGTACAGCACGGACCGGCCGCTGCGGTGGGCGGTGACGAGCCCGGCGTCGCGCAGGGCGGTGAGGTGCTGGGAGACACCGGCCGCCGACAGGCCGGAGTGGGCGGCGAGCTGGGTGGTCGACGCGGGCGTGTCGAGTTCGGTGAGGAGGAGCGTACGAGAGCGGCCGAGGACGGCGGCGACGGCGTCGGTGGCGGCGGCGGGGCGCGGTTCCCAGAGGGTGCCGATGCCCCGTGCGGGATAGGCGAGTTGGGGCGGTTCGGGAGCGACCGTACGAGTCAGGACGCGCGGCCAGGCGAACACGGAGGGGATGAGCAGCAGCCCGGAGCCCGTTTCGTCGCGGGAGAGCGCGCAGTGGCGCCGGACCAGGCGCAGGGTGCCGTCGTCCCACCGCACGGTCTCGTGGAGTTCGCTCAGGACGCGCGCGGAACCGTGCTCGGCGACCTGCCGGGCGCGGTGGAAGACATCGGCTTCGAGGAGCCGGCGGATGCGGGCCCAGTAGGGGGCGAGGGCCAGTTCCCAGTAAATCTCGATCTCGGCGGCGACCTTCACCAGGGCCGTCTCGGGCGCTTCGTGGAGCAGCCGGAGGCGGGGGGAGGGCCGGTGGCCGGCGGGGCGCTCGGTGCCGAGCGCGGCGAGGTCGCCGCGTACGCGCGCGGGCGGGGTCCGGCGGATCGCGTCGAGTTCGTCGGCGAGGGCGGGGAAGGGGCCGGTGGGCGTGGGGTTGAGGAAGTCGGCGAGGTAACCGCGGGCGGGCACCAGCTCGGCGAGCCACCCCCGGTCCAGCCCGGCCCTGGCGAGCCGGGGCCGTACCTGCGCCGCCCAGCGCCGGTGCGGCGGCGGCACGGCCTCCTCGCGGAGCAGCCGGAAACCGGTGACGACCTCCCACATGGGGGAGACGGCGAACCGGGTCTGCGCCAGGTCCGCGGCCGAGAAGCTGAGTCCCGACTCCATGTGATGTCCCGTTCCCCGTCCGTCCGTCCGTCCGCCACATCGCCCTCGGAACCGGGCATTGATTCGGTCTGAGCTTAATCAATGGATCGGCGGGGTCGGCGGGGCGCACCCTCCTCGCATGCGCTCCCCCTTTCGCGGTCTTCCGTCCACCGTCTGGACCCTCTTCGCCGGCACGATCGTCAACCGGCTCGGCCATCTGGTCACCCCGTTCCTCGTCTTCCTCCTCGCCGCGCGAGGGGTCACGGGAACCGACACCTCGTACGTCCTCGGCGCGCTCGGCGCGGGCAACCTCCTCGGCCCGGCGCTCGGCGGCGTCCTCGCCGACCGGATCGGCCGGCGCCCGACGATGCTCATCGGCCTGCTCGGCGCGGCGGCGGCACAGGGCGCGCTGTTCCTGGCACCCGGCGTCTGGACGATGGCGGCCGCCGCGCTCCTGGTCAGCGCGGCGGGTGCGCTGGTGGGGCCGGCCGCGTACGCGCTCATGGCCGACGCGGTCGACGCGGAGCGCCGGCAGCGCGCGTACGCCCTGTTCGGCTGGGGCGTGAACATCGGTACGGCGGCGGCGGGCGTCCTCGGCGGCTTCCTGGCGGCGCGGGGGTACTGGCTGCTCTTCGCGGTCGACATCACGACGATGCTGATCTACGCGGCGGTGGTCGCGACGCGCCTGCCCGAGCCGCCGAGGCGGAAGGGCACCGGGGCGGATGTCCGCCGTGAGGGCACCGGCTACGGAGTGGTGCTCCGGGACAGGCTGGCCCTGCTGCTCCTGCCCCTCTTCGGTGTCCAGCTGTTCGTGTACTCCCTCACCGAGGTCGCCCTGCCACTGGCGATCCACGACAGCGGGCTCTCCCCTGCGGTGTACGGGGTGATGGCGGCGGTCAACGCGGTGCTCGTGGTCGTCCTGCAGCCGTTCGCGACCGCGCGGCTGGCCGGGCTGCCCCAGCTGCCGGTGCAGTGCGCGGGCAGCGCCCTGATCGCCGTCGGCGTGGCCCTGACCGGCGCTGCGGACGGGGTCGTGGCCTACACGGTCTCGGTGGTCGTCTGGTCCCTCGGCGAGGTCTGCGTCGCGGGCATCGCGGCGGCCGTCGTCGCCAACCTCGCCCCGGCCCACGCCCGCGGCCGCTACCAGGGCGCCTTCGGCTGGACCTGGGGCGTCGCCCGCTTCGCCGCCCTCACCCTGGGAGTCACCCTCTACACCGCCGTGGGCCCGGCCGCCCTCTGGTGGACGGCCCTGACCGCCGGCCTCCTCTCGGCGGCCGCGACGCTCACCCTCACGCGCCGCGTCGCCCACCGCACGGCCCACGCCCTGGCGGCGTGAGGACCCGTCACTCGGCGAGGGTGTGGGCGACCAGGGCGTTGGCGTGGCCGTGACCGAGGCCGTGCTCGGTCTTGAGCCAGGAGACGAGCTCCATGTGCTTGGTCAGGGGCGAGGCACGGATGAGCTCCTTCCACTCCTCGACCGGGCGCCCGTACTTCTTCTCGATGGAGGGGAAGTAGCTGGCGGGTCCCTTGACGGGCTGGGTCATGGTCGGCACCTCTCGGCTCGTGAGTCTCGCGTCGCGCTTGCTCTTCTACGAAGTTGACCGGACCCGCCGGCGGAACTCATCGGTTCAGTCGCGCCGAATGTGCTCCGGATCGACATGCCGCCGCACGAGCGGCAACGACGCGACCCCGGCGGCGACCAGCACCCCCAGCGTGCAGGCCAGGAGCAACGGCAGCCCACTCCAGTCCCAGTGCACGGCCCCACCCCCGGTGATCAGATAACTCGACTCGGCCAGCCACCCGGTGACCACGGCGGCCCCCAACCCGACCCCCAACGGCACCAGAACCTGCACACACTGCGCCGCCCGCAACGTCCCGGCCCGAGCCCCGAGCAACACGAGAGCGGTGACCTGACTCCGCCGCTCCATGGCCCGATCGGCGACGGACACGACGAAGGCGGCGACGCTGATGACGAGCCCGAGGACCATACCGGCGGCGAGGAGGCTGCGGATGACGGTGAGTTGCTGGAGGGCTTCGATGTGGATGCCGACGGGTTGGACTTTGGCGGTGGGTGCGATGGCCCCGATGCCGTCAAGGACATTGCGGACGGTTTCGGGGTCAGAGCTGCTGAGGAGGTTGAGATCGCTGTCCGCCAGTAGGGTTCCGGGTGGGAGATGGGAGGGCGGAACAAGTACGTCTGGACTGATACCGGCCAGCTCGTAATTATGGACGACTGCGGCCTGCTTCGGAACCGTGACTGTGAAATTCTTGCCATTGTCCAGCAGGAAAGGATAGGAAAGGAGCGGCTGCGAATTCTGTTCTTTCGAGAGGTTCGCGTGGCTCAGCCTGAGAACTTTGCCGTCGACGCAGTCGGATACCGATCTCGTGAAACTTGCATACTGGGCGCAGCTACCGACGGCTGCGTAGATCGTTGGCCCAAATGCGTCGCTGTCAGGCGTCCAGGATCGCGTAACGACGGCATGGCTCCGAACCCCCTTCACCCTCACCATTCTTTCGCGCTGCTGAGGGGAGAGTTCGGCCAGAGGAAGGCGATAGGTTTGGACGGGCGAGGTGTTACGACTCACTTGACTGAGTTCGACGAGTACGCCCTGCGTGAGCGACGTCGCGTAGACCAGCAGGACAAGGCCAGTCACGACTCGCAGGGAGCTTCCCGGCTCAACCTCCATCCGGCGCATTGCGAGAGCCAACGGAAGCGAACGGGCGGAGCGAGCCAGACGGCGAGCCAGCCAGGAGGTTACAGGAGCGAGTCCGAATACCAGGCCAGCTCCCGTCAGGAGAACGGCACCGGGTACGAGGAGCGAGTTCGCTGACCCTCCGGAGGGATCCTTGCCAAGGATGCTGAGGACGCAGTACCCACCGATGACTCCGAGGCCTGGAACAAGGAGCAAGGTGCCGTACTTATTGGGTGGTCTGTGCACAGCGCTGCGGCGAACGTTGAGTGGGGTGAGAGCTGCCTGGCGGGCGTGGTGCCGTCCGACGAACCAGGCGAGGGTGGGGCAGCCCATCAAACAAACGGAGATCGTTGAGACAGTCGGGTGTCCGTCGGACGGATACCAGTGGAGACCGGGCAGCCCTATCCGAGCCATGATCTCGTTGACCGCGAAGTAGCCGCCCACCCCCATGAGCGCCCCGAGGAAGGCTGCTGCGACGGTCTCTGAGGCATTGACTCGAAGGGTGTTCTTGATGCTCAACCCGACGAGGCGGAGCGAGGCCAGCCTGCGCGCCCGTGACTCGGCGGAGAGACGTGCACAGACAGAGAGAAACACGGCCAGGGGCAGCAGTACGACGCAGGCGAGCGTGAACCGCAAGATGTCGAGGGTGGACTCTTCTACCGCGTTGAATCTTGGGTACCGGCCACCAAAGTGATGCAGTGGACTGGCGCCCCTCAGCTGGTCTGCGGTGGTGCCGATGTAGGCGTAAAGCTCGTCGGGGCCGGTGAGTCCCTCCGGCCCGATGGTTCCCGTCACCCGACCGGGCAGCAGCCCCGCCAGATTGGGGTGTTCCGTCAAGACCTTCTGCAGACGGGGGGAGACCACCACCTCGCCGGCAGCCGGGAGTCGGCTTACACCTGGTGGAACCGGGGTCGAGGTAGAGATCGGCCCGGCGAGGAAGACGCGGCGCAG
This sequence comes from Streptomyces sp. NPDC036822, assembly GCF_055609145.1. Lineage (NCBI taxonomy): Bacteria > Bacillati > Actinomycetota > Actinomycetes > Kitasatosporales > Streptomycetaceae > Streptomyces > Streptomyces sp. NPDC036822. The sequence continues at coordinate 87,225 of NZ_JBVJPY010000003.1, read as the reverse complement.
GCGCTGTGCTCCATAGGCGTCCTCGTGGCTGAGGTAGACAAGGCCGGTGTCAGGGCTTCTGCCGTCCATCTCAGCTGGCTGCGGCTCGCGAGTGATGGTTCGCGCGTCGTGCGCTGCGAGAATCGCGGGGATCGTGAGGACGGCGGCAAGGCAGGCCACCCCCAGGGAGCAGCCGAATGCCATGAGAGCGAAGCGAGCACGCCCCTTGCGACCGCCGCCCCACAAGAGGCGCAGCCCCAAGAGGAACGGGTTCATGAGGCTCCCTCGCGTGCCAGAAGCCCGTCGGTCATCGTGTAACGCGTGTCGGCGTGCGAGGCGACGGCCGCGTCATGAGTGACGATCACCACGGCGGTCCCCTGATCGCGTGCAAGCCGCAGGAACTCCTGCAACACGGCTGCTGCGTTGCCGCTGTCCAATGCGCCCGTCGGTTCATCGGCGAAGACCACCGTCGGCCGGTGGACGAGCGCCCGCGCGACCGCCACACGCTGGCTCTGCCCACCGGACAGCTGCGAGGTACGACGCTGCAGCAGCTCGGTCATGCCGAGTCGCCCCAGGACCTCTCCGGCCGCCGCATGCGCTGGTGCCTTGCGTTGGCCGGCAAGCCGCAGTGGCAGGGCGGCGTTCTCCTCGGCGGTCAGCTCGGGAAGTAGTTCGCCGTACTGGAAGACAAAACCGAAGCGTTCCCGCCGCAGGGTGCTCAGCGCATCGTCGTCGAGCGTCGAAAAGGCGACACCGTCGAAGGAAACGCTGCCGCACGTCGGGGCGAGTACCCCTGCCAGGCAGTACAGCAGCGAGGATTTCCCTGACCCGCTGCTGCCCATGATGGCGGCCACCTCGCCCGATTGAAGAGCGAAGTCCACACCGCTGACGGCCTGGTGCGCTCCGTAGAAGAGATCCACGCCTTTGGCGCAGAGAATGGCGTCCATGGTGATGCGGTCTCCTTTGCGCACGGAGGCCGCCTCGGCGGCCTCCGTGCCCGGCGAATTAGCGGGTGTTTCGCTCGTAGTACACATGGTCCGAGCAGTTGTCAGGGCGCAGGGACCCTCGATCGCGACAGGCGCGAAGCCATGCTTGTCCCGTCTGCTGGACGGCACCGTCGTAGATCACCTTGTCCAGGTAGATGCTTCGCTTCTGTACACCCCTGAAGCGCTTCCAGCTGTAGCCCTCGACCCTCGTGTCCAAATAGACGTTGTGCCCGTCGTCGGGGTCGGTGTCGCCCAGCCGTCCAGTGAAGTGAAGCCCTCCATGGTTTTGCCCCTTGGGTTCCCACTTGGACTTCCCCTGAGCGAACTGCACACCGCCGCTCGACAGATGTGGCATCGTCCGCCACCCATCCGCCACCGCGGCCCCCATCCCCCCGACGAACAACCCCACCGCCACCGCCACCGTCGCCAACTTCCGCACGATTCCTCCAGAGATGAGAGCGCCCACCTGGGCGTGACGGAAAGTATTCCGACGATCACAGGGCGCACGCGCGGGCGGAACGTCTCTGCCCCCGCACGTCGCTCGAAGCGGTGAACTCGCCGAAAAAGCCCGCCGCCGCCCTCCGGACATGCCTGGCCCGCCGGGCCTGCTGCGCAGTAACGTCCAGCCAGCCCGCAGCTAGGGGAGCCGGGTACGGGGGTGGCCGGTGGGCTGTCGCGTGACGTCCGTCGGTCCGTTCGGGAGCGACGGTGACCGTCCCTGCCGCACCCCGGGCCCCGCCCCCATCTCCGCCCCGCACCCCCCACCCGGTCAGTATTCGAGAAGCGCCGCCCCCCGCCCCCCGCCTACCGTGAGACCCGGCCCCCCAAGCCGTGCCGCGCCCCGCGACAACGTACGCAAACCGCACATACTGCTCGCAGCTGGTCGGATCGAGCCAGGCGACGCCGACGGAGACCGCGCCCGCGGCTTCCGCCCAACGGAGGGAAACACGATGAGCAAGGCCCAGAGGACGGATACGCAGTCGCCTGCGCCGCACTTCGCCGACAGCCACGATCTGATCCGCGTGCACGGGGCGCGCGAGAACAACCTCAAGGACGTCAGCATCGAGATCCCGAAGCGCCGGCTGACGGTCTTCACCGGGGTCTCCGGCTCGGGCAAGAGCTCGCTCGTGTTCAACACGATCGCCGCCGAGTCGCAGCGGCTGATCAACGAGACGTACAGCACCTTCGTCCAGGGCTTCATGCCGACCCAGGCGCGCCCCGAGGTGGACGTGCTCGACGGCCTGACGACGGCGATCATCGTCGACCAGCAGCGGCTGGGGGCCGACCCCCGCTCGACCGTCGGTACCGCCACCGACGCCAACGCGATGCTGCGCATCCTCTTCAGCCGGCTCGGCAAGCCGCACATCGGGCCGCCGAGCGCGTACTCCTTCAACACCGCCTCGGTGCGGGCCAGCGGCGCGATCACCGTGCAGCGGGGCAACAAGACCAAGGCCGAGAAGGCGACGTACGAGCGGACCGGCGGCATGTGTACGCGCTGTGAGGGGCGCGGCTCGGTCTCCGACATCGACCTCACCCAGCTGTACGACGACTCCAAGTCGATCGCGGAGGGCGCGTTCACGATCCCCGGCTGGAAGTCGGACAACGTGTGGACGGTGGGGATCTACGCCGAGTCGGGCTTCCTCGACCCGAACAAGCCGATCAGGCGGTACACGAAGAAGGAGATGCAGGACTTCCTCTACCGCGAGCCGACCAAGGTGAAGGTCAACGGCGTCAACCTCACCTATGAAGGGCTGATCCCCAAGATCCAGAAGTCGTTCCTGTCCAAGGACAAGGAGGCGATGCAGCCGCACATCCGGGCGTTCGTGGAGCGGGCGGTCACCTTCACGACGTGCCCGGAGTGCGACGGCACCCGGCTCAGCGAGGGGGCGCGGTCGTCGAAGATCAAGCGGATCAGCATCGCCGACGCCTGCGCGATGGAGATCCGGGACCTGGCGGAGTGGGTCCGCGCGCTGAAGGAGCCGTCGGTGGCGCCGCTGCTCGCCGCGCTGCAGCAGACCCTTGACTCGTTCGTGGAGATCGGCCTCGGCTACCTCGCGCTCGACCGGCCGGCGGGCACGCTGTCGGGCGGCGAGGCGCAGCGGGTGAAGATGATCCGGCACCTCGGGTCGTCGCTCACGGACGTGACGTACGTCTTCGACGAGCCGACGATCGGTCTGCACCCGCACGACATCCAGCGGATGAACGACCTGCTGCTGCGGCTGCGGGACAAGGGCAACACGGTCCTGGTCGTCGAGCACAAGCCGGAGGCGATCGCGATCGCCGACCACGTCGTGGACCTGGGGCCGGGCGCGGGTACGGCGGGTGGCACGGTCTGCTTCGAGGGCACGCTGGAGGGTCTGCGGGCCAGCGGTACGATCACCGGCCGCCATCTGGACGACCGGGCCGTGCTCAAGGAGACGGTGCGCAAGCCCACGGGCGCGCTGGAGATCCGCGGGGCGTCGGCGAACAACCTGCGGGACGTCGACGTGGACATCCCGCTCGGGGTGCTGACCGTCGTCACGGGCGTCGCGGGATCGGGCAAGAGCTCGCTGCTGCACGGGTCGCTGCCCCGGCAGGCGGAGGCGGCCGGTGAGGGGGTGGTGTCGATCGACCAGAGCCCGATCCGTGGTTCGCGGCGGAGCAACCCGGCGACGTACACCGGCCTGCTCGAGCCGATCCGCAAGGCGTTCGCCAAGGTCAACGGCGTGAAGCCGGCGCTCTTCAGCGCCAATTCCGAGGGCGCCTGCCCGACCTGCAACGGCGCGGGCGTCATCTATACGGATCTGGCGATGATGGCCGGTGTCGCGACCACGTGTGAGGACTGCGAGGGCAAGCGCTACCAGCCGTCGGTGCTGGAGTACCGGCTCGGCGGGCGTGACATCAGCGAGGTGCTGGCGATGTCGGTGACCGAGGCCGAGGCGTTCTTCGGCTCGGGCGAGGCGCACACCCCGGCCGCGCACCGCATCCTCGACCGGCTCGCGGACGTCGGCCTCGGCTACCTCAGCCTCGGCCAGCCGCTCACCACGCTCTCGGGCGGCGAGCGGCAGAGGCTGAAGCTGGCCACGCACATGGGCGACAAGGGCGGCATCTACGTCCTCGACGAGCCGACCACGGGTCTCCACCTCGCGGACGTCGAGCAGCTGCTCGGCCTGCTGGACCGGCTGGTCGACGCCGGCAAGTCGGTCATCGTCATCGAACACCACCAGGCGGTCATGGCCCACGCGGACTGGATCATCGACCTCGGCCCGGGCGCGGGTCACGACGGCGGCCTGGTCGTCTTCGAGGGCACACCGGCCGATCTCGTGGACGGCCGCTCCACCCTCACCGGCGAACACCTGGCGGCCTACGTCGGCGCCTGACCCCGCCCCCCCGGGCTCAGCCCGGAGCGGCTCCGGGCCGCCGGAGCGCGTCGACGAAGAAGGGCCCCGCGGCAAGCTGCGGGGCCCTTCGCCTCCTTGGTGCCCGTGCCGAGGGCTCTGGCCACCTCGGCCAGCAGTTCGTCGTCGAGATCGATCACTGTGCGACTCATCGGTGCACCTCGTTGTGTATCTATAGGTGCACCTAGTACATCAACGGTGATGCATGAAGGTGGCGGGAAGGGAACGCCCGACAGCGACGCTCCCACCGAGCGCTACGCGCCCCGGGGCTTCAGCCATGCCCCACCGGCATGACCTCATGGATGCGCGAGAGGGTGAAGACACGCTCGGCGTCCCGAAGGTGGCACCAGGCTTCGAGGTAGGGCGGGTCGAGGTCGAGGCGGCTGAGGGTACGGACGGTAGAGCTTCCCGAGGCGGCGACGTAGGCGACCCGGATGGCCGTACCGGCATCGATGGCGTAGGCGAGTTGGCGTACATCGGTGTACGTCAACTGCTTGGCGTACCCGGAGACAATCTCTTCGGTGTCCGTATGGAAGGGGCCCCCGGTCCCGAAGGGGTCGGGATCCGGCACCGTCAGCGGGGCGGTCAGCAGCCGGGCGGCCATGGCGCACGAGTCGACGGCCGTCGACGCCTCCGCCGCTCGGTACGCCGTGCGTTCGGGGCCCTTTTGCCCCCTGGCCTTCCGTGGGGCCGGAATGGCGGCGGCCCTTTGGGGGGCGATCTTCTCGATGCGTACGGTTCCGTCAGCGGCCTCGGCGACGGGGGCATAGCCCTGGGCCCGTAGCGCGGCGAGGGTCTGGTCGGGCGGGCTGCCGCTGACGAGCACGGTCGGGGCGAGTTGCCGCAACCCGAGCGCGGCAAGCCCCCGGTGGGCGGCGAGTTCGGCCAGGAGAGCCGGCTCCTCTCCGTGGACGACGCAGGCGGCGGGGGCGATGCGCACGTGGCCGTGCCGGCGAGCGGTGTCGGCGATGAGATAGGACAGGGGCTGGGGCAGGACCCCGCCGGCGATGGCGGTCAGCTCGGCCGAGATCTCGTCCGCTGTACGGCCGGCGTCGAGGGCCAGGCGGACGCTGTCCGCGCTGAACCGCCACACGGACGCCGTGCCGCTGATCTCCCGGTCGGCGGTCGAATCCAGGAGTTCGGCGACACGTACGGACGGCATGCCGGCGATGACGGCCGTGAGGTCGCCGCCGAACCGGGCCGTTCCGGTGGCCTCGGGCAGCAGCCGCCGGCAGGCGGTGGTCAGCCCTTCCGCGTCATCGGCCAGCAGGGCGGCACCGAGGGGGGAGAGGGCGCCTCGGGCGATGACACCGAGCAACTCCGCCTCGCGGATCACTGCGGCGAACGGTGTCTCGTCATGGGAGGACGGGTGGGCGAGCGGACGGTGCCATGTCACCAGCGGGCCCAGGTCTGTGGCGACCTTCACGCCCTGCCCTTCCGGGAGCATCGCCGCCGCGGCGAGCAGCCCGTGTCGCGCCTGCAGGCAGCCGTCGCAAGGAGGCGCCCCGACCACCGCCGGCAGCGTCTTGCCGTCCTCGTCGCGGGCCTGGGAAGGGGTGCGTCCCAAGCTCCACCATGCCTGAAGCAGCTCCGCGAACCGTTCGGCGGGTTCCTGCGCCGTCCAGGTGTCGTACTCCTCGGTGGGTGCGACGCGGTCGCCGTCGACCGCCAGCAGCCCCGCCGAGTACGCCGTCTCCAGGGTGATGCGTACGACAACGCCGTCGGCCTGCGCCGCCTTGGCGATTCTGGCCAGTTCACGTGCGCCGATCCCACCTGACTTGAGCGTGGCCGGCGGAGCGGACGAGGAGGCGGACAGGACCGAGGCGGCCTGTGCCGCGAACGCCGCAGCCGCCGCCATCGCCTCCCGGTCCACCTCCACGGCGGTGACGGACACCGGCTCCGCGACGGGCGGGAAGGGCTCGAACGGGGCCGACCAGCCCGGCCCGCGCAGTGCGAGTGTCACCTCGGCGGGCATACGGGCCTGCCCGTACCCATGGCGGTTCCGGACCAGGAGCCCTCGGTCCAGGGCCCATCGCTCGCCCGGCGAGTCGGCCCCGGGGGCTCCGAACACGACGAACTCCATGTGTCGCGGTGCGGACTGCGCCCGGCGCTCAAGCAGCCGGCGGGTGGCCGAAGGAGCCCGGGCGATCACTGCGGCGACGCGTTGCTGATCGCCATGGTGTTCCAGGACGGCGGCCGTACGCTGCTGCCGCGTGCCGGGCGGCTTGATACCCAGGGCCACGAGCATGCCGCGCAGCTCCTCGGAGGTCACACCCTCCAGCAGCTCTTCCAATGGAGCGTCCAGGCCCAGTGGCGCGTCCCACGCCTGCCGCAGCGGTGCGGCCATGGCGAGCTTCCCGTCGCCGTCCGGCCAGACCAGAGCGTGATCGGCCAGAGCCACCAGCACGCCGTCCAGCACCCGAGCGACGGTGGGCGCCGTCGCTCCCAGCGCCCTCGCCAGGTCACCGCGCGACAAGGGCGTTCCCAAGGCGGCCAGGACCTCGGCCACTTGGAGGTGCGGCAGGGCCAGCTGCGGCAGGACGAGCGCGACCGAGCCGGGCCGCAGAAGGCGTTCCGCCAACTCCTCCATGGAACGTAGCTCCGGTGGCGCCACGGCGTCCTTCCGTATCCCGAGTACGCGTGCCAGCCGCGGGGCGTCGAGTCCGGCCAGCCAGGCCGTCAGCGTGGATCGGGACGTCATGCGGAACACCTCGCGAGACCGGGAACTCGGCTGGGGACCAGAGCAGCCCCGAGCGGAGCCAAGGATGGCGTATTCGACGGGTCCACCGTCGGCACTCGGTGGGGAGTTCACCCACGGAGAGTGAGCTGCTGATGGGCCGGAGCGCGGATGATCCCGGCATGCCGTGTGACATGTCGTGAATGCCGGAGATGAAAGAGACTGTCAATGAGCCGTCAGTGATGCCCGGCCTCTTCGCGATCTCGATGAGCCGACCGGCGGCTTCACCCTGCCCCGCCTGCCGGCCCGACGTTCCAGCGAACCGGCGTGGATCACTCCCGTCGAGCGGGCGACGGTCGCCGCGGCGCTGGGCTGTCCGCCATGGGAGCTCGGGCTGTGCGCCGGCTGCAGCGAGATGATGCGGCGGTACGGGCAGAACGCGGCCATGTACTGCGACGTGTGCCAGACGGTCCTCAACGGGTGATAGCCGGGAACTGCACCCACACACGAAGAAGGGCCCCGCAGCAAGCTGCGGGGCCCTTCGACATCGTGCCCGGTGAGGCACTGGCGGAGGATACGAGATTCGAACTCGTGAGGGGTTGCCCCCAACACGCTTTCCAACTGTCCGCGCGGCTGTACGTGAGCGTCCGCGGCAGTTCTGCGGCTGATCAGACGGAGTTCGTGTACGGCGGTGAACGGTGACGTCCGTCGGTGCACTGGACAAAGAACAGGACAACGAACGACGCAGTGTCAGAGGCCCTTCTTACGATCAACACCGGACCAGGCAACGGAGGGGACCCATGGCCACCACAGGGCTGACGGATGCCAGCATCGTTCGGCGCGTTCTCCACGAGTATGACGACAAGGGGCGGGACGCCTTCCTGAACAGGCACCAGCTCGAGCGTGCCAATCAGTACTACCTGCAGGTCGACGGCCGGCTGTACGACGCCAAGGCGGTCGCCAACGTGGCTCATCGCTACGGGCACGGAGGCCCTGACGCACGAGTCATCAGCGGTGGTCGGGATCACAGCAATCGCCTGCTGGAGCGCCTCGGCTTCACAGTGATCGACGGACGGCCTACCACCGTCGAAGGGGAGCGTGCCTGGCGTCTCGCGGTCTGGTCGCACCTAGGACTCACAGAAAACCTTCGCGAGGTTCCGCCAGGGGTTCTGCGTTCATTCGGCGTCTATGGCGGTGGGCAAGGCATCTGGATGGACAAGGCCAGGACGGACACCGTCCACCAGGGCGGCATCACTATGGGAGTCCTGCATACCGGCGCCCACTACCCAGACGAGATCAGCGACAGGGACGTGATCTACCACTACCCGACGACAGGCCGAGGCCCGGGCCGTGATGCGTCAGAGGTCGCGGCGACCAAAGCAGCGGCAGCCCTGGAGCTCCCCATCTTTGTCATTGCCAAGCCGACCCCTCAATCCAGCGTCCGCATCCTGCGTCTGGCGTGGGTGGAGGGATGGGAAGAGCGCTCCAGAATCTTCCTGATCAGCTTCGGCGACAGTCCGCCGGAACAACTGCTGACCAAGGATGACTCGGACCAGCAGCCCTTCTCCTTGACGGGCAACCGCAGCCGGGCCAGCCAACGAAACGTCCGCGAACGCCCTGGGCAGCGACGCTTCAAGCTGCGAGTCTTTCAGCGCTATGGACCGCGCTGTCCTCTCTCGGGGATCGCCGTGCCTGAGATGATCGAGGCGGCGCACCTTCGGCCCGATGCCGCGGACGGCACAGACGACCCTCGCAACGGCTTGCCGCTCAACGCGGCACTCCACCGCGCGTACGACGCGCACCTCTTCGCTATCGAGCCGGACACCCTCGACGTCGTGACGCGCCCCCACGGCCCCACTCTCGAGGAGCTCGGGATCGTCACGCCGCATCTCCGTGAGCTGCCTCGGCGCCCACACGCCGAGGCCCTCCGCTGGCGTTATATGGAATGGCAGTCACGTGCGGGCGGAGAGAGGTAGCCCGAGCAACCTCCCCGGGCGCCGTCAGCACGCCTCCGATCCGTAGGCGTGTGCAACGCAGCTGAACCGGGCTAGAGAGCGGTGAAACGCCAGGCGAGCCCGCGGCGCGACACCGTGACCAGTTCGCAGATTTCCACGGCCGTTCACCGAGGTGATATCAGCCGCTGATGTCCCGTGCGGTGATGGCAGCGCCGCAACGACCATCCTGGGCGTAGTCGTTGGTCACCTTTTAGCCTTGGTGTTCTCCCGGACCGCGGCGGCGACGTCCGGCGGGGTTCATGGTGAACTGGCGGGACACAGGCTGGCGTTACATGCCAGAATGCCTTACAGCCATTAGCGCCTCAGGTGGGGAGAACTGCGTGGAACTATTCAGTCGCGTGGACCTTTCAGTCCCGCCGTCACGTCGTTTTGGCATCTCCGTGGGGAAGGAGGTCGAAGAGGCCCTTCACAACCAGCTATCCCCTCTCGTGGGGGTCGTGGATTCCGTAACGCAAGAGCTTCACTTTTTCACTGCTCAGTTGTATCGAACTGGTCTTGGCGGGGAGTCTTGTGCGGCAATATTTAACCATGCGCTGAACGACTTTATCATCCTCTTGAGCGCTCTTTGGGATGGTGACGGTCGTTCTTCCGCGCGAACAACCCGTTCGCTTTACGAGCACCTCGTGAATTATTGCTACGTCGCCGGGGATGCGCAGGCGGCTGAGCGATATGGGGACCATAAGGTGGTCACTCACCAAATACTGTCCCGAATGCTGAAGAGACTGCCTCTCTTGGGCGGCGCTCAGCGTAAAAGAGAGGCCCACCGAAGGGGGAAGCTGGGCCGTTCAAGCGCACAAATGCATCGAGCGATGCTAAGTCGGCATGGTAATTCTTTCAACAGGGATTGGGCGCAGGTAGACCTCTACTCTCGTGCAAAGTTGCATGGTTTGGAGGATGACTATGACACCTACCGCCTGTTCTCCCAGGTGACTCACGGGAGTGCAGGAGGAACGCTAGGAACGCTTCAGGCGGAGAAAGGTTCGGTAATTCATAGGACCGGACCATCGTTGGAGCTGGCTGCTCTGGCCTTCCCGGAGGGGATTTCGTTCTTCAGGGACCTTTGTATGCGCATCCATGCGATCCATGGAATCGATGCGGATAATCTGGTTCGCTCCCTTAATGAACTAATCGCAGGGTGGGGAGTGTACAAGAGGGCATGTGAATGGCTTGACAAAAATCTATGGCCTGAGTTGCCGCCTCTGTCCGGAGCTACCATCCTTGCGATATACCCTGGAGGAGGTACGCGGTGGCTTCACTGGGAACCGAGTTTGGGATTGATCGCGGTTGGCACGCCCCCGGCCAATGCTGTCGATATGGAGAAAAAAGTAAAGGACCATATGGGGTTCATCCCCGATGGTACTTATTCAGGCGATGCTGAAGGGCGACCTATCACTGCTGCGGTGCATGGTGTGGTTATACAACTTGCGCGAGGAGTGAAGTGGATTCCCGCAGAGGCCATTCTGCAGCCAGGGCGAGGGGCTGAATTTGCCAACACAGTACATAATAAGCTTCCTTTCGTCGACAAGTAAATAACCGAAGGTTGCGTCAAGGCGTGCCCCCCCTGCTTGGTGGTGCTGCAGGCTCCGCCATATAGCCGTAGTGGCTGGGCGTTAGGGCGCACCTTAAGGCGCCCCCTAGACACTTCTTAGGTGGTGAGTGCGGTGGCGATGGTCTACTTGGCGGTGCGGTGCCGTTTATAGGCATACATAGGCCACAGTCGCATCGTCGTGGAGTTTACTGCGCGGATAACGAGCCGTAGAGTTATCGTTCAGCTCTGCGTCACGCACGCGTCCAACTAGCCTCCGGGGCCCCTGAGTTGCGAGGATGTCCAGACAGTCTGGCCAGTCGGCCAAAGCGAAGAGATTCATCAGCCGCGCCGCGCCATCGGTCAGTAGGGCGGCCCGCCTGACTTCCTCTCGGGGAAATGTGCCGTGAAGCGCCGCCCCCGCAGCCTGGGGATCCCCCGCAGCCACCCAATAGCCTCCCGGACGATTCCGGAGTGCCCGCTCCACCTGTACGAGACGACTGTGGAGGATGCGGCGCTCCTCAGAGCCTTGTGGCGCGGCCCTCATGGCCGTCCGCTCCTCCTGGGCCACAGACGCGAGACGGTCGTCAGAAATCACTTCCGGCGCCACCTTGTGGTCCAGGACGAGTGTGCAGTCCCCCAACACGAGCCAGTCCACGGAACTCTCGCGCACGCGAAGCGCAGCCAAAGTCGCCGAGGGGGAGAGCGGATCTTCGACTGAGCACGTGTCGCGGTGCAGATCGGCTGTCCGGCTGATCGCCGAAGCGAGAGAATCAACAAGAGATTCACTGCCCCTCGCAGTCGCACACAGCGCTGTCCCGAGGGCCCTGGCGAACCAGGCAACGCCATGGACGCATGGCGCTTGCAGCTCCGAAGGCATGCCAGCGCCGTCCACGACCACGACTACGCGATCGTTCCAGGCGGCGAAATCCTCATTGGTCCGCCCCGGGCAGGCGCTACTGAAGGCCGCTACATGCATGTCAGGCAGCCTCATGGAGCAGCACGCCGCTCTCCGATCGGCTGACCTTTACCGACTTGTCTCCTGGGGTGTAGTCACACCCCACGACCATGGAGAACGGCGAAGTTCCCACCTCTTCGTAGAGGGAGGCGAGGTTCTCGGTCAGGTAGTGGACTACGCCCAGCGATCCGACAGCATGGACCCCAGCGATCATGAGGAACGTCCCCTGTCCATCCGGCCGAGGCAGCCTCCCCAGGTAGGCCACGTCCGCCGGCTTCGCCTCGTGTGGGTCATCGCTCGGTGACGTGTGGACCTTTCCGGTCTCGCGCTCAATGAGTGCCCAGCGCCCATCAGGCAAAGTCTCGAACGAGAGGCGCGGGTCCCCGCTCAGCGCCGCTGCGGCCTCAGGAGATGTCTTCGGGCCACAGACGATGACGAGGTCGTCGCAGTTGAGGTTTAGCTCACCCGAGACAGGGATGTATTGCAGCTCCCCCTCCAGCTGGAGATTCTGGGCAAGGGCGAGCATCTTCTGTCCTGTGGAGCTGTCCTCCACGGCGACGTACTCGCGCTCCCCAGGCCGCATGGGGACATACACCTGAACGAGCCGAGTTCCGAGGAACGCTCGCTCCGGCGGCGGGCCGGCGTCCTTGAGCTGGGCGACGCGAGCGCGGCTCACACCCATCAGCTTGGCTACGTCGGCCATGGAATGACCGTTTTTCCGAAGCCACGCGATGCTCTCTTTGCGCATGCGTGATGTCTCGATGACGGCGGACTGCAGCTCAGTCATGAGGTCAACGGCAGCTTTGACGCGCAGGGCGTGATCCTGCATCGCCGAGACCCGTCGGACTTCCTCGATCATGTCCCGCCTCGCGTATCGGCTCAGAGAAGTACTTCCGAGACCCATGGTAAGGGGGGGTTGACATCAACCGCTAGGCACGGCCAAGCTGTGTGGCAACCCCCCCTTAACAGGAGAGGCCCCAGGTGGCGTGGGTGGTAATCCCCCCTTGCCATTTGGTAGCGCCCTGAGAGCTCCGTACATGCGGGTCGGCTCGAAGGAAGCGCCGGTTACTTGAGAACTGAACAGCGTGATGAGTGATGAGGCCGCCGCCTCCTCGATAAGGCGGCCGGCGCGGCACAGGTCCGCGCGCTCAACATCTCCGCAGTCTTCGCGACTGCGGCCGGTTGCCTCCCCCGCCCGTCCGGTCCTCGGGTCGTACGGGCGGGGTGGCAGGGAGCCGGATCGCTGGTTCTAACGGCGTGAGCCCCCGGTGCGGGAACACCGGGGGCTCTGTTCGGGCCGTTCCTGGATGAGAGGAACACACCCAATGAAGTTCATCGCTGCACTTCAGGCCGTTGTTACGGCCGTCCCGTTCGATGGTGAGCCGTCGGACGCGGAGCTGGACGCGATCGAGGACGAGATGCCGCTGATCCTGGCGGAGGTCGACTTGCTCGACGCGCAGATCATGACCATCGACCGGCCGGCCACCGAGCTGGACGCCCGCCGCATCCGCAGGGCCCGCAACCGGGTCATGGCAGCCCGCCGGGACCTGACCAACCGCGCCGGCGTCGTCCAGTCGGGCGGTGCCGCATGAGCACCCTCCCCAGCGTTCCGCTCACGCCCGAGGTGCGGGTGGAGGCGAACCTGACCGCCGCGCACGCGGAGGTGAAGGCGGAGATCGCCCGCACGGACACCAAGGCGTCGCTGCTCCTGGCGTTCGACGGCGCGGCGCTCGCCGCGTGCTGGACGGCCGTCACCGGCCTGCACCTCCCGTCCGTGACGCTGATTGTGGCCGGGGTCGGTGTCGCGCTGCTGGTCGCCGCCGCCGGCGTGCTGCTCGCGGTGGTCCGCCCGCGGCTCGGCGGTCCGGCGCCGGTCGGCTTCCCTAGGTGGGCGACGCTGACGGCCGAGGAGATCCGGGCCGAGCTGCGCGGTGACCACCGGCCGCAGGACATCGCGGCCCTGGCCCGGATCGCGGTGGCGAAGTTCGCCCGGCTGCAGAGGGCCGTGGACCTGACCCGCGCGGCCGGCGTCGTGTTCGCCCTCGCCGCCGTGATCGCCGTGGTGGTGCGGATCGGCGGTGGGGCATGAACCGCGCAGGGAAGACGCTGCTCGTCCTCGCCCTGGTCGCCGTGGTCGGCATGGCGTTTCGCGTCTCCTGGAACGCGCTGCGAGACGTCGCGACCGCCGTGGGGGCGGACGAGACCGGCGCGAGGCTCTACCCGTTCGTGGTCGACGGCCTGATGGCCCTCGCCCTGGTCGCCACGCTCGTGCTGACCGATCGGGCGGACAAGCGGTTCGCGCTGCGAGTCCTGGCCGCCTACACCGCCGCCTCACTCGTCCTCAACTTCGTGCACGGACTCGTCCCCGAGCTGCACGGCGAATCGATCGACTGGACCCGACTGGCCGACTGGGACCCGGTCAACTGGATGCTCGTGCTGCTCGCCACCTCCCTGCCGGTCGGGTCGATCTATTTCGGATCCGATCTGGTTGCCAAGGTCCTGCACCATCGACCGGCCGATCCCGCCGATGCGGAGGAATCGGCGCAGACAGATACAGAACGGTCTACGTCTGACGTGGCGGAACCCGCCTCGGAGCTGGTCTCCGCGTTGGTCGAGCCGGTAGCGATCGAGCCGCCCGCGCGGGTCGATTCCCCGCTCGATGAGGTGTCGACTGATCGGGTCATGGTTCGGGCGGTCGCGGCCGAGCAGTCGGCCCCGCGTCGGGCGACCGGTCGGGTCCCCGAGGCGGCCCGATCGACCCGACCGCGACGCACGGCCGACGAGCTGCTGGCCGAGGCACGGCAGTTGACCGAGTCGTGGCCGGTCGAGCAGTTGACTGCCGAAGGCATCAGGAAGGCGCTGCGCACCTCTCCGGACAAGGCCCGGATGCTCCGCGAGACTCTGCGGGCCGAGCGGACCACCGGACAGGCGGCTGAGCCGGTCGCGGTCGCGTGATGGGCAGCGTCCCCGTCTACCGCTGGCGTCTGGCACCCGATGGGTTGGCGACGTTCCGGCAGCTTCGTGCGATGGGGCTGCGTCCGGCCGGTCAGCCGGTCGTGGCGCAGCTCGAACGCCCCCGCCGGCGGCGGGGGCCGCTGGTCGCCTATCTCTACCGGATCGACCAGGCCAAACCTGTTCGACCCATGACCGCAGCGAGACGGGCGGCGCTCGCCAAAGCGAACGCCGCCCGGCGGGTTTGCCCCGAGTGCGGCCGGGATGCCGGATACCGCATCCCGCCCTCGCTCGGCATGTGCACCCCCTGCGCCTACCCCGGGCAGCACAACGCTGCCTGAGTTGTCGCTACAGGAGCCCCAGCACCGCGCCGACGAACTGGGCGACTCGGGATTTCACACGGTGCCAACGGCTGCAGTGCCGCTTCGGGCGCCACCACCGAGGCTGCTCGATCAACTTCTGGCACCAGCGGCACGGCAGCGGGTCCAGTTCGATCTCGATTGCCCCCATGGCCGCGACTCTAGCGGCCCTCCTGCTGACCAGGGAGAACCCGTGAACAATCTGCCCGAGCCCGCCCCTGTGGTGCGGCTCCCCGACGGCACCTACGTCTACGCCGACCACCTGCCCGCCGTCCATCAGTCGGCCGGGCCGCAGGTGGTCCACCAGCACATCCACCAGGCCGCCCCGGACCGCACGGTCCAGCGGCTCGCGCTCGGCTCCGGGGTCGGCGCCGGCGCGGTCGCCGCCGGGGTCTACTTCGGCCCCCTCCTGGTCGGCGCGCTGACCGCGATCGCCGCGAACCTCGCGATCCTCGCGTTCCTCGCCGTCGCCCTCGCCTGGGGCGTCGTCTCGGTCGTGAAGACCGTGGGCGGCACGGACGGCAGGAACGCCGCCAAGACGCTGAAGCGGGTCCGCCGGAAGGAGCGGTGATCGCCGTGCCTGGCGTCCTCGATTCACATTTCCACTGTCCGGAGTGCCACCCGCAGATGCAGCGGGGCGTCACCCCCGCGATCTGCGGCCGGATCATCCCGCCGCCCGTCGACGGCCACGGACCGGAGCGCAAGTGCCCGGACTGCAAGCGGGCTCTCCGCCGGCACAAGGCCGGCCACCGCCGCTGACGGCTGCCTGTCCGCCCCGGATGCCCCGGGGCGGGTGGGGAGCCGGACAGCCCGGCCCCGGAAAGGAACGTCCGCTGTGACCAGCAACGAGTACCGCGAACGCGCCGAAAAGCTCCTGGCCGCGCAGGTCTACCGCGACCAGTGGCCCGGGATCGTGGCCGAGGCCGCCGTGTGGGCACAGCTTGCCCACGCCGCCGCCCTCACCGAGACCGCCCACCAGAAGAACGCGGAGGGCAAGTGATGGCCGATCACCCCAAGCTGACCGCCGGCGAGCACGCCCGGATCGCGTGGAACGTCGCCCGCATGGCCAAGCGCTCGATCGCCGGGGAGAACGTCCACCAGGCCGACCTTGAACGCAAGGTCGAGCGCGTCATCGAGGGCGCCCGTAGGCGCGCCGAGAAGGACGCCAAGCGCAAGAAGTAGCGGTGCCCCGGGGCGGCCGACAGCCGCCAAGCATCCCGACCGCCCCGGGCCCATCCCTCCGCCCTCACGAGCAGCAGGAGAACCCCAGCATGACCGAGAACGTCATCCCTTTGTTCAAAGACCCCCAGACCGAACACCCCACCACCGCCCCCGCCCTGGCCGTGGTGGAGCCGGTCAAGCCCGTCCGGGTGTGGAAGCGCACCGGCCGCGTCGTCGCCCACGTCGTCACGCATGACCGCACCAAGGGCGCCGGTCGGGCCGTCGTCCGCCACGGCTCCTACGTCCTGGGCGGCACCCGGATCGTCACGCGTCGGGCGTGGGACGGGCGGACCGGTGCCCGCTACGAACGGCTGCTCCGCGCGGCCGAGGCGGCAGGCAACTACGAAGCCGCGGGCGACTGGGAGGAACGGCTGCACCGCTTCCGCGAGCAGCGGCACAAGCGGCGCATGGATCTGCTGATGGCCCCGGAGAAGCTGGTGAAGGGCGCCGCCTACGGCGCCGGCGGTGGCATCGGCGCGCTGTTGGCGATCGGGGTCGCGCTGGCCATAGCGAACAAGGACATCACCGACGTCGTCACCCCGCTGATGGCGCTGGTGGAGCTGATCCGGCTGCTCGTCACCCTGGTCACGATCCTGTGGGGCCCGCTGGTCGCCGTCGGGCCGTGGCTGGCGCTGGCGGGGGTGTGGGCGGTCGGCCGGCACCGGGGCGCTGCACCGCAGTGGGCACTTCCCGCCCACTCGCGCAGCGACGACGCCGGGGCGCCGATCACCCCGTCCATCGTCGTCACCGCCCTGCGGGACCTGGGCATCGCGCCGTTGCGCAACGCCATCAAGGAGATGGGCGACGCCGGGGCGGCGATGCTCGGCCCGATCCGGATCGCCGGATGCGGTGTCGAGGTCGACGTCACCCTCCCGTCGGGCGTGTCGACGGCGGAGGTGCGGGGACGGCGCAAGAAGCTCGCCGAGAACCTCAACCGGCACGAGCACGAAGTGTTCATCACGATCCCCGAAGCGGCCCGCACCGTGCGGCTGTGGATCGCCGACTCCGGCGCCCTGGACGAGCCCATCGGCCCCTCGCCGCTCACCACGGATGAGACGATCAGCGCCGACTACGTCAAGGGCAAGGCCCCGTGGGGCCTTGACCTGCGGGGGGACGCCGCCGAGCTGAGCGTGTACCAGCGGCACCTGCTGATCACGGGAAAGTCCAACCAGGGCAAGACGGCCGCCGTGCGCTCCCTCGCCCTGTGGCTCGCGCTGGACCGCTCTGTGGAGTTCCGGATCGCCGACCTCAAGGGTGTGGGCGACTGGGGCATGTTCGACGGGATCGCCACGGTCCTGAGCCAGGGGCCGACCGACGAGCACGTCATCGAGGCGACCGAGATGGTCGAGGCGGTGGTGGCGGAGATGGAACGGCGCATCCAGGCCCCGCCTGGCACGAAGTTCACGCCGCTGATCTGCCTCGTGGACGAAGCCCAGATCGCGTTCATGTGCCCGGCCGTCGGAGACGACAAGCGGCCCTACGGCGGCACGAAGGCCACGTCCCGCTACTTCCAGGCCGTCCGCAAGATTCACAACCAGGGCCGGGCCGTGGACGTGCTGATGTGGCAGGGCACGCAGGACCCGACGAACGAGAACCTGCCCAAGCTGGTCCGCGAGGGCGCCCACACCCGCGTCTCCCTCGTTCTCGGCACCGAGTCCCAGGCCCGGATGGCCCTCGGGGACAGCGCCGTTGACGGCGGCGCCGCGCCCCACATGCTGCGCCAGGGCCTGGACAAGGGCACCGTCGTGGTCGCGTCGGACGGCATCAAGATCCCGGCCGGGCAGCCGTCGATCACGGTGCGCACGCACTTCATCGACACCGACACGGCCGCACTCGTTGCGGAGCGGGCGAAGGCGCTGCGGGACGGGGTCACCACCGTGCACGTCATCGACCAGGGCGAGGAGCGCGACGCGCTCGCCGACATCGCCACCGTCCTGGGAGATACCGCCCGGGTCCTGACGGCAGACGTGCTCAAGCGGCTGTCCGCGCTCAGCGAGAAGACCTACGGCAGCTGGACGCCCGGCGACCTCAAGCGCGTCCTGGAGGACGCCGGCGCCGAGCCGTACAAGTCCGACGGCCGCATGGTCGTCGGCCGTGAACGCGTCACCCGCGCCCTCGCCAACCGCACCGATGGTTCCACTTCCGCCGAAGCATGACAGGAAACCGACCCCCGAAGCGGCAGGGAGGCAGGGAGAACTCCCTGAACCCCTCCCTGACCCGCCTCCCTGGCCCTGACCTGCACAAACAGTCGATCAGGGAGGCAGGGATGCGCTCCGCCACCACCTGCGGAAACCCCCTCCACAAGCCACCCGGCAGGGGGTGCACCCGCCTCCCTGGGCGACCGCAATCAGTGGTTCCGGTTGCCGTCCCCACGAACGCCGAGAGCGGCCCCCGTCTCGCCAAAGTCCGGGGCCGCTCTCGTCCACCAGCAACAGAACTGGAGACACCAGCATGACCCATCCGACCCTCATCCGGCGAGACGGCCAGCGGCAGTTACTCGCTCTACGCCTGGCCGCCGCCGGGGTACCGGTCCTGCCGCTGCGGGCGGGGAAGGTGCCGTTCGGCAACTGCCGTGCCTGCACCGACAACGCATGCGGCGGCCGGCCGAACATGAAGACCCCCGGCCCCTGCGCCTGCCCCCGGCCCTGCCACGGGTGGGCCGCCGCCACCACCCACACGCGCGTCCTCACCTCCCCGGCCTGGGAGCCCGCGTGGCAGCACGCCGAGACCGTCGCCTACCACCCCGGCGGCGCCGGCGTCACCGTGGTCGACCTGGACGACGCCGACGCGATCGCGTGGGCCCGCAAGAGCCTGCCGCCGACCCGCACCGTCCCGACGACGCGGGGCGAGCACTGGATCTACCGGGGCACGATGCAGTCCGCCAACGGCGTCCGGCCGGGCGTCGACATCAAGTCGGCCATGTCCTACGCCCGGTGGCTCGGCCCCGGCACCGGCGCGATGGCCACCCTGCCCGAGGCTGTCCGCGCCCTGATCGTGAAGGCGCCTGCCGCCCTCCACCCGACACGGTGCAGCGTGCCCGCGCCGGCCAGGGGCGGGCAGTGCCCGCACCGGTCGCCCGTGTTCCTGGAGCGTGGCATTGCCATGGCGGAGCAGCGGATCAGCGAAGCGCGTAGCGCGGTCCACGCGACCGTGTACCGGACGTTCCTGGCGGTGCTTTCCGCCCATGGCCGGTGCGGCTGCCTGACCGAGGCGCACATCATGCGCCTGTTCTGCGCGGCGCAGGCCAAGGGTGAATCCGCCCGGCACTGCGAGACCGCCTGGACCAACGCCGCCACGGCTCTGGGGATGTGACATGTCCGAGGACGAGAAGAACCCGGCGCGCCAGATCATCAGCGACTACGCGCGGGAGCACTTCCGCTACTTCCGCACGGTCGACGGCACCGTCTACGCCCAGCGCAACGGACACCCCGTCGCCCGCCCCATCCGCTCCCAGGGCACCACCGGCAGCCACCGCCAGGAACTCATGGTCGGCCTGTTCCGCGATGGGCTCGGCGTCTTCAACGGAACCGCCTTGAAGGAGGCACTCGACTTGATCGAAGCACTCGCGCTCACCGAGGACGTCCAGCCCATCCACATCCGCGTCGCCCCCGGATTCGACGGCGCCACCTGGCTCGACCTCGGCCGCGACGACGGCAAGTCCGTCCGCATCCACCCCACCGGCTGGGACATCACCATCCCCGACCCCCGCGAAGTCTGTTGGCGCCGCACCCAGCTCACCGGCGAACTCCCCCTCCCCGTCAAGGACACCAACGGCAAGGGCATCGACCTGCTCATGCGGCTGTGCAACTTCACCGACGCCCGCGCCGAATCCCTGGCCCTCGCATGGCTGGTCGGCTGCCTCAGCCCCAACGCTCCCGTCCCCGCCCCCTTCCTCACCGGCCCGCAGGGCGCGGGCAAGTCCACCGCCGGGAAGATGCTCGTCCGCATCATCGAGGGCATGAGCGGCGACCTCCGGCGCGCCCCGAAGGACGAGGAGAACCTGATCACCGCCGTCGCCGCCGGGTGGGTCACCGGCCTGGACAACCTCTCCCACCTCGGCCCCGACCTGTCCGACCTGATGTGCTGCATCGTCACCGGCGCCGAGAACATCAAACGGGCCCTGTTCACCGACGGCGACGTCGTCCGCTCCCGCTACCGCCGGCCGATGCTGCTCACCGGGATCGACGTCGGCGTCATCCGCCCCGACCTCGCCGAACGCCTCCTGCCCCTGCGCCTGGAGCGTCCGAGGGTGCGGCGGACCGAGGCGGAGTTGTGGGCGGAGTTCGCCGAAGCGCTGCCCGTGATCCTCGGCTCCGTCCTCGACCTGGCGGTTGAGGTCCGTGCCGCGCAGGCCGACATCCCCACCGACCTGCGGATGGCCGACTTCGCCCATCTGTGCGCGCAGCTCGACACCGCCCGGAACTTCGGCGCGCTGGACGCCTACCGGGCCAGCCTGGACGACCTCAACGACGACGTCATCGAGGGCGACCTTCTCGCGCAGACCGTCCTCAAGCACGCCGCCGGTACCGAGCCCGGCACCGAGGTACGGATGACGTCCGCCGAGTGGCTGCACGCCCTGACCCAGCTCTACACCGACGAAGGGGAGTTCCGGCCCCTGCCCAAGGGCTGGCCCACCACCGGCAAGGTCCTCTCCGACCGCCTCAAGCGGCTCCAGCCCGTCCTGGCGGCGCGGGGCGTCCTGGTCGACTGGGGCCGCACCAAGGCCGCCCGCTTCATCGAGATGATCCGGCCCAAGCCCCCCACCGACGAGCAGCAGACGGCGTTCTAACCCCCGCCACCGAGACCCTCGCGCACAAGCAAGAGGAGCACCCCGCCCCCTGGCGCTCGGGTGCTCCTCTTGCTCTTCGGCGGCTCGCCGCCGCCCAAAGGGCGTGCCGCTTCGCGGCTCCCCTTCACGCTCGAAGGCGCGCACAACAACAGACACAACCCCCGTTTTTTCCTAAGTAGAAAGACGCTGCGTCACCTGCGTCACTACGACCCCGAAAACCGCACCTGACCTGCACGAAAAGGGGTGACGCAGAGCCCGAATCTCTGCGTCACCCTTCGTCACCTGCGTCACCACGTGACGGACGCCTGTGTCACCGATGACACAGGCCGCGAACCCTTGCGTCACCTGAAAGCCCAGGTCAGCGGCCCGGATGACGCTGATGACGCGATGACGCAGAAATCCCCACCTCGGACACATTCGCCCGCCCGAACCCATCGAGCACCCACTCTCGCCCGGAGGACTGAACCGGATGAACGACCGAGACCTCAAGACGCCCGAGGACAACACGCTCGTCCTGCTGAGGGTCGAGGAGGCCGCTCGCCGCCTCCAGATCGGCCGCACCCTCTGCTACCGCCTCATCCGCACCGGCGAGCTGGAAACCGTGCCCGTCGGCCGGCTCCGCCGGGTCCCCGCAGACGCCGTCACCGAGTTCGCCGCCAAGCTCCGCCGGGCCCACCGGCCGGCCGCCTAAGAGGAACACCGTGGAAGAACAGAAGAAGCGAACGCGCCGCGCCAACGGCGAATCCGCCATCTACTTCGGCAAGGACGAGCGTTGGCACGCCCGGGTGCCCATGGGCTTCAAGGACGATGGGGCTCCGTACCGCCGCCACCTCACCCGCCCCACCCGCAAGGAGCTGGTGGACGAGGTCCGCCGCCTGGAGAAGCAGCGCGACGAGGGCTCGGCGCGTCAGCCAGGCAAGCCGTGGACCGTCGAGAAGTGGCTCGCCCACTGGATCGAGAACATCGCCAAGCCAGTCGTGAGCGAGAACACCTACGACGGCTATGAGGTCGCGGTACGCGTGCACCTGATCCCCGGCATCGGGAAGCACCGGATCGACCGGCTTGAGCCGGAGCATCTGGAGAGCCTGTACCGGCGGATGCAGAACGCCGGCAGTAAGGCGGGAACCGCTCACCAGGCGCATCGGACGGCCCGCACCGCCCTGGGGGAGGCCGTGCGGCGCGGCCACACGGCGAAGAACGCCGCCGCCCTCGCCAAGCCGCCCCGGATGGAGGAGGACGAGTCCGAGGTGGAGCCTTATTCCGTGGAGGAGGTCCAGCGCCTGTTGCTGGAGGTCAACAAGCGCCGCAACAGTGCCCGCTGGATGCTCGCCCTCGCCCTTGGCCTGCGACAGGGCGAGACGCTGGGGCTGCGCTGGGAGGACGTCGACCTGGACAACGAGTACCTGAAGCTGCGCCGCAACAGGCTCCGCCCGAAGTACGCCCACGGGTGCGCCGCGTCGGCTCCCTGCGGCCGGAAGGCGGGTTACTGCCCTGACCGGCTCCAGACGCGCCGCGAGACGAAGAACACGAAGTCCAGGGCGGGCCGCCGGGCCGTTCCCCTCCCCGGGCCGCTCGTCACGATGCTTCGCGCCCACCGGGAGGCACAGGCCCGCGAACGCAAGCGCGCAGGGGACCTGTGGACGGAGTCGGAGTACGTGTTCACCAAAGCCCTGGGCGGCCCCCTGAGCCCGAACACCGACTACCACGACTGGAAGCGGCTTCTGGTGGACGCGGCGGTCCGGAACGGGCGGCTGCACGATGCCCGGCACACGGCCGGCACGGTGCTGATGCTGCTGAGCGTCCCGGATCGAGTCATCGATCAGATCATGGGCTGGGAGCCAGGTGGCGCCGCGCGCATGCGGGCGCGGTACCTCCACGTACCTGACCACCTCCTGAAGGAAGTGGCCCGGAAGATCGGCGCAGCGATCTGGGGTGCCCCGGAATCTAGGCTTGTGGACAAAGACCAGGACAACGAGGTCTGAGGAACGAAGAAGGGCCCCACCGCGAACGGTGGGGCCCTTCGACATCGTGCCCGGTGAGGCACTGGCGGAGGATACGAGATTCGAACTCGTGAGGGGTTGCCCCCAACACGCTTTCCAAGCGTGCGCCCTAGGCCACTAGGCGAATCCTCCGCGGCAAACAATACAAGACGTTGGGGAGTGCTCGCGAACCTGATCCACAGGAGCTCTCGCCGGAGGGTGTCGCGGGATGGCCGTCGGCGACCGGGGGGCCGCGGGGGCTCGGGATCGGGTACCCTGGGCGCAGCCCCTCACGTGGCGCTATCTGACTGAACTCCCCCAGGGCCGGAAGGCAGCAAGGGTAGGTCGGCTCTGGCGGGTGCGTGAGGGGCGCTTGCGTTCCGACGGCCCGCGTTGTCGGTGGGCGCCTATAACCTCGTATACGTGTCGTCTCTCGCGCTGTACCGCCGTTATCGCCCCGAGTCGTTCGCCGAGGTCATCGGGCAGGAGCATGTCACCGACCCGTTGCAGCAGGCCCTGCGGAACAACCGGGTCAATCACGCGTACCTGTTCAGCGGGCCCCGCGGCTGTGGAAAGACGACCAGCGCGCGGATCCTCGCGCGCTGTCTGAACTGTGAGCAGGGGCCCACGCCCACCCCGTGCGGGGAGTGCCAGTCCTGCCGTGACCTGGCGCGGAACGGCCCCGGGTCGATCGATGTCATCGAGATCGACGCGGCTTCCCACGGTGGTGTGGACGACGCCCGTGACCTGCGGGAAAAGGCGTTCTTCGGGCCGGCGTCGAGCCGGTACAAGATCTACATCATCGACGAGGCGCACATGGTCACCTCGGCGGGCTTCAACGCCCTGCTGAAGGTGGTCGAGGAGCCGCCGGAGCACCTCAAGTTCATCTTCGCGACCACCGAGCCGGAGAAGGTCATCGGGACCATCCGGTCGCGGACGCACCACTACCCCTTCCGGCTCGTGCCGCCCGGCACCCTGCGGGAGTATCTCGGCGAGGTCTGCGGACACGAGGGCATCCCGGTCGAGGACGGGGTCCTGCCGCTCGTCGTGCGGGCCGGTGCCGGGTCCGTGCGTGACTCGATGTCCGTGATGGACCAGCTGCTGGCCGGCGCCGCGGACGACGGTGTGACATACGCCATGGCGACTTCGCTTCTCGGCTATACGGACGGGTCGCTGCTCGACTCCGTGGTCGACGCGTTCGCGGCCGGGGACGGCGCCGCCGCGTTCGAGGTCGTGGACCGGGTCGTGGAGGGGGGGAACGATCCCCGCCGTTTCGTGGCCGACCTGCTGGAGCGGCTGCGCGATCTGGTGATCCTGGCCGCCGTGCCCGACGCTGCCGACAAGGGGCTCATCGACGCCCCCGTCGACGTCGTCGAGCGCATGCAGGCCCAGGCGTCCGTCTTCGGTGCCGCCGAGCTGAGCAGGGCCGCCGACCTGGTCAACACCGGGTTGACCGAGATGCGCGGTGCGACCTCGCCCCGGCTCCAGCTGGAACTGATCTGCGCGCGCGTGCTGCTGCCCGCCGCCTTCGACGACGAGCGGTCGCTCCAGGCCCGGCTCGACCGGCTGGAGCGGGGTGCCGCCGCCGCGCCCGGGGCCGTCTTCACGACCAGCTCGCCCGCTCCGGCCATGGGGTACGCCCCCGCTCCCGACCTCCACGCGCCGGTTCCGGAAGCACCCGCCCCGGCCCCTCACCAGGCCCCGGCTCCCCAGGCCCCCGCCCCCGTGCAGCCCGCTCCCGCCCCCGTTCAGCCCGCACCTGCTCCCGCGCCTGCCGCCGAGGCGCCCCGGCCGGGTGCCTGGCCGGGGGCCGCCAGGCCCGGGGCCGGGGCTCCCGGTGCCTGGCCCGGGGCCTCCTCCCCGGCGCCCTCCGCGTCCTCGCCCGCCGCCGCACCGCAGGCGCCCGGCTCCACGCCCCAGGCCTCCGCGCCCGCGCCGGCCGCCCCCTCCGGGGAGATGGCCCAGGGCGCCGCCCAGGTGCGGAACATGTGGCCGTCGATCCTGGAGGGCGTCAAGAACCGCCGCCGCTTCACCTGGATCCTGCTCAGCCAGAACGCCCAGGTCGCCGGTTTCGACGGCACCACCCTCCAGCTCGGCTTCCTCAACGCCGGAGCCCGCGACAACTTCGCGAGCAGCGGCAGCGAGGAGGTCCTCAAGCAGGCGCTGGCCGAGCAGTTCAACGTCCAGTGGAAGATCGAGGCGATCATCGACCCCTCGGGCGGGGTCGCGCCCCCGCCCGCCGCGACCAACTTCGGCGGCGGACGCCCCGCCTCCGCACCCCCCTCGTCCGCACCCCAGCCGTACCAGCAGCAGCCCCCGCAGCAGCAGTACGCGCCGCCCTCGGCGCCCCCGCAGCACGCCTCGGCTCCCGCGCCGCAGGGCCGGTCGGCCCCCGGGGGAGCCGCGTCCGCTTCCCCGCCGGCACGGCAGGCGCCGCCCGCGCCGCAGCCCGTCGCACCCGAGGACGACGTCCCGGAGGAGGACGATCCGGATCTCGTCGACTCCGCGCTCTCCGGCCACGACCTGATCGTGCGCGAGCTCGGGGCCACGGTCCTGGAGGAATACACGAACGAGTAGGAGCGTCTCGCTCGGTGGCCCGCACAAGGGGCATCCCGCCCCGCGGGCTACCCTGACCGGTGTGAAGGTCCTCGTCATCGGCGGCGGCGCCCGCGAACACGCCCTGTGCCGCTCTCTCTCCCTCGATCCCGTCGTCACCGCTCTGCACTGCGCGCCCGGCAACGCCGGAATCGCGGAGGTCGCCGAGCTGCACCCCGTCGACCAGCTGGACGGCGCAGCCGTCGCACGGCTGGCCACCGACCTCCAGGCGGAGCTGGTCGTCGTCGGCCCGGAGGCACCGCTCGTCGCCGGTGTCGCCGACGCCGTCCGCGCCGCCGGCATCCCCTGCTTCGGCCCGTCCGAGGAAGCGGCTCAGCTGGAGGGCTCCAAGGCGTTCGCCAAGGACGTGATGGCCGGGGCCAACGTCCCGACCGCCCGCAGCTACGTCTGCACCACCCCCGAGGAGATCGACGAGGCGCTGGACGCCTTCGGAGCTCCGTACGTCGTCAAGGACGACGGTCTCGCCGCCGGAAAGGGCGTCGTCGTCACCGACGACCTCGAGGAGGCCCGCGCGCACGCGCTCGCCTGCGGCCGCGTGGTCATCGAGGAGTTCCTGGACGGCCCCGAGGTCTCCCTCTTCGCGATCACCGACGGCTTCACCGTCCTCCCGCTCACCCCCGCGCAGGACTTCAAGCGCGCGCTCGACGGCGACGAGGGCCCGAACACCGGCGGCATGGGTGCGTACTCCCCGCTGCCGTGGGCCGACCGCAAGCTGGTGGACGAGGTCATGGCCACCGTCCTGCAGCCCACGGTGGACGAACTGCGCCGCCGGGGGACGCCGTTCCAGGGCCTGCTGTACGCGGGGCTGGCGATCACCGGCCGTGGCGTACGGGTCATCGAGTTCAACGCCCGCTTCGGCGACCCGGAGACCCAGGTCGTCCTCGCCCGGCTCAAGACCCCGCTGGCGGGCGTCCTGCTGAACGCCGCCAACGGCACCCTCGACAGCCAGCCGCCGCTCACCTGGCGCGACGACGCCGCCGTGACCGTGGTCGTCGCCTCGCACAACTACCCCGGCACCCCGCGGACGGGCGACCCGATCGAGGGCCTCGACGAGATCGCGGCGCAGGACGCGCCGCACGCGTACGTGCTGCACGCCGGCACGAAGCGGGACGGCGACGCGATCGTGAGCGCCGGCGGCCGCGTCCTGTCGGTCACCGCGACCGGCAAGGACCTCGCGCAGGCGCGCGAACGGGCGTACGCGGCGGTCGGCCGGATCCGTCTGGACGGTTCCCAGCACCGGACGGACATCGCGCGCAAGGCCGCCGGGGAGTGACCCCCGCGCGTGCTGGGGGGAAGTGAACCCCTCAGCACGCCGAACCGTCATCACCTTTACCCAAAGCCATTCCATCGAGTGACGACTGGGCCATCCGGATGACGCCCGCCACAGCCCCAACTAGGGTGCGGCGAAGGCGTTCCGGCACTTGGCCCACCGGCATTGCGATGTCAGTGCCGGGTGCCACAGTGGGGGAGTGAGCAACACCGCCACAGGCAGTCCCGACGTGGGCAGGAGGGGGTGATGTACGGCGTGTCCGGTACCGGTTCCGTTGTCGGCGAGGAGATGGGTGCGCGCGCCGCGCGCTCCCGGGCCCTCGCCGTGCTCCGTGTCCGCGGCAGGGCCCTCGCCGTCGCGCTGCTCCCCGCCGCCGCGGCCGTGGTCCTGTACGCCGGAGGCATCACCGGCCACTTCATAGGCCCCGGCTGGGACACCGCCCGCTGGATGGTGACCGTCCTCGCGCTCGTCGTCCTCCTCGCCGCGGCGGCCGTCGCCCTGGTCGTCGCCCGAGCCCGGCCGGCCGTCACCCCGACCGTCGAGCTCGCGGAGACCGCGGCCCCCGATCTCTACCGGATGGTCCGGGACCTCGCCGACCGGCTCGGGGTCCCCGCCCCCTCCGCGATAGCCCTGACGCCGGACTGCGACAGCTGGCTGGAGGACCGTACGCATCCGGCGCACGACCGCACGGCCGGGCTGCGGCGCTCCTCCGACGCGCCCGTCCTCGTCATCGGCTCCCCCTTCCTGTGGTGGATGCGCGTCGGCGAGCTGCGCGCGGTCCTCGCCCCCGTCGTCGCCGGTACGGCTCCGGCCGCGCAGCCGGACATAGCCGCCGCCCGCCGCTTCGTGCAGGGACTGGACGCCGCCGTCGCCTCGCCCCGTACCCCGGGGCTCGACCCGTTCCGACGGCTCGGCGCCCATGGGGTCGGGCGCGTCGCCCGGGTGCTGTTGCGCAGCTGCCGCGGGCACGCCGCAGAGATGGAACGGGGCGTCGCCGCGGCGGGCTCCGAGCGCGCCCAGGAGGTCGACTACGGCGTCCGGATCGTCGCCCAGGAGCAGGTCGGTCTCGCCTACGCCGGCTGGGACCGGCTGCTGACCCGGGTGGCGCTGCCCGCCTGGCGGATGGGCCGCTGGCCGACGAGCCTCGACGTCGGTGTGGTCGCGGCCCTGACCGAGCTCTCCCGCCGTGACCGGCTCGCGGAGGGCTTCACCACCCGGCTCGGTGAGCGCCCCGCCTGCGACCTGCTGGAGGAGCCCGGCGCGGTGGACGAGGCGGCCTCGCTGCTCGCCGCCCGGCTCTTCCACGGCGGCCCGGCCGAGCCCGGCCCCGACTGGTCACCGGTGGAGTGGAGCCAGTATCCGGAGGAGGTCGTGGACCGTAAGTGGCGCGCGGACGCGGCCCGCCTCCACCAGGTGCTCGACGAGCTGGGCGTACGGCCCTCGGGGACCGCCGGCCGCTCGGCCGCCGACGGGCCGACTCTGACCCGTGTGATGTCCCACCTGTCGGTGCCGGCGCGAAAGGCCGACCCGGTCGCCCCCGACGCCCCCGACGCCCCTACGGGCGCTCCCGCCGAGCCCGCCCTCGCGGACGCGGCCCCCGAGCCCGCCCTCCCGGACGCGGCCCCCGCCGAGGCCCGCCCCGAGGCCCTGCCGGAAGCTCTCCCCGAAGCCTTCCCCGAGCCTCTCCCCGAGGCCCTCTCCCCGGTCAACGCCGCCGCCGACTCCCTCGCCGCCGCTCTGAGCGCCCATGTGGCCCGTGAGGAGGCCGCCAAGCCCGCCGTGCCCGTCCCCGGTCCCCACGCCGCGGCGCTGGGCGGGAGCGAGGCCGACGACCAGCTGCCGCTCTTCCCGCTCCAGCCGCCCCGGACCGGGCGGGACCTGCTCGCCGACCACGTGACGGCGATGGTCTGCTGCGCCGCCGTGGACACCGCCGGCGCCGCCCCCGGCCTCGACTGGCTCGACGGCCCCGCGCTGCTGGTGGGCGGGGCCCGCAGCACGGACCTGGCCGCCCGGGTCCTCTCCCTGGTGGAGGACGGTGACGCGGAGCCCCTGCGCGCGTGGCTCATGGAGACCGGTGTCCGACCCGAGAAGCCGGTGCGCCTCGTGTGACGCCGTGCCCGGCGGTCGGCCCCGGCGGCCGCTCGGCGGTAGGCCACCACAGCGGGGACCGGACCTGGGCCCCGACCGCCGCTCCAGGGACGGGAAACGGCGAGCCCGGAGCCGTCAAACCCGGAAGCCTGCCTTCCGTTCACGTCAATTCGCGACGAACGGTGACGGAGTGCGTGCGTTATGTGATGTGCTGGGGACCGGCACTGACAGCAGCACATGACAGAGCCGCCGCGGCAGAGCCTGGGCGGCGGCCGGCACAGAACGAGCACACGGCACAGCACACGACACGGGGGAGTCAAGGGAGGGGCGCGTCATGGGGGCGGAGCAGATCAGGCGGTGGGAATCGGGCGCACTCGCCCATGCCGTCACGGACCCGTTCGGGCAGGGCCCCCTGCCCTGGCTGCGCGGGTCGGAGAACTACTTCGACGACACCGGCCATGTCGTCCCCTGGTACGCCGACACGACCCTCGCCCGCGGCGGCAGCGGCGGCCCGCGTACGGCCGACGACGTGCACCGCCAGATCAAGGGCTTCACGTCCAGCGGAGCCGTCGCGCCCGGCGAGGCGATCGATTTCCACATCACCGTGGACCCGCCGCAGCAGTTCTCGGTCGACATCTACCGCATCGGTCACTACGCCGGCGAGGGCGCCACCAAGATCACCACCAGTCCGCGGCTCGCCGGCATCGTCCAGCCGGCCCCGCTCACCGCCGACCGGACCGTCTCCTGCCACCACTGGTGGCAGTCCTGGCGCCTCCAGATCCCGTCCTTCTGGTCGATCGGCGCGTACGTCGCCGTCCTCACCACCGCCGACGGCTACCGCTCCCACATCCCCTTCACCGTCCGCGACGACCACCCCGCCGACCTTCTCCTCGTCCTTCCGGACGTGACCTGGCAGGCGTACAACCTCTACCCCGAGGACGGCCGGACGGGCGCCAGCCTCTACCACGCGTGGGACGAGCACGGCCGACTCCTCGGCGAGGAGGACGCGGCGGTCACCGTCTCCTTCGACCGCCCCTACGCGGGGGCCGGCCTGCCTTTGCACGTGGGGCACGCCTACGACTTCATCCGCTGGGCCGAGCGGTACGGCTACGACCTCGCGTACGCCGAGACCCGTGACCTGCACGCAGGGCGCGTCGACCCCACCCGCTACCGCGGCCTGGTCTTCCCCGGACACGACGAGTACTGGTCCGTGCCGATGCGCAAGACGGTCGAACTCGCCCGCGACCAGGGCACGTCGCTCGTCTTCCTCTCGGCCAACACCATGTACTGGCAGGTCGAGCTGGGCCCCTCCCCGTCGGGCGTCCCCGACCGGCTGCTGACCTGCCGCAAGCGCCGCGGTCCCGGCCGCCCGGCTCTCTGGCGCGAGGTCGACCGCTCGGAGCAGCAGCTGCTCGGCCTCCAGTACGCGGGCAGGGTGCCCGAGCCGCACCCCCTGGTCGTACGGAACGCGGACCACTGGCTCTGGGAGTCCACCGGCGCGGGCGACGGCGACGAGATCCAGGGCCTGGTCGCCGGAGAGGCGGACCGCTACTTCCCGCGCACCGCCCTGCCCGAGCACGACGGCCGGATCCTCCTCGCCCACTCGCCCTACCAGGACAGCGAAGGGGCGCTGCGCCACCAGGAGACCTCCCTCTACCGGTCCCCGTCCGGCGCCTGGGTCTTCGCCTCCGGCACGTTCGCCTGGTCGCCCGCCCTGGACCGGCCGGGCCATGTCGATCCACGGATCCAGCGCGCCACCGCGAACCTCCTGGACCGCATCTGCAAGCGGGACTGAGCGAAGAACGACAGGCAGGGGGCGGGGCCGGGCGACGCCCCCACGCCAGGATGCGAGAGAATCGAAGCGCTCCTGGATCAACCTACGCGGAGGAACCGTGTCCGGATTCGTAGAAAAGCCCGAGCCTGTTCAGGTCCCGGGCCTGACCCACCTCCACACGGGCAAGGTGCGTGACCTCTACCAGAACGAGGCCGGCGACCTCGTCATGGTGGCCAGTGACCGTATGTCCGCGTACGACTGGGTCCTGCCCACCGAGATCCCCGACAAGGGCCGGGTCCTGACCCAGCTCTCGCTCTGGTGGTTCGATCAGCTGTCCGACCTGGCCGCCCACCACGTCGTGTCCACCGACCTGCCGGCCGGCGCCCCCGCCGACTGGGCGGGCCGCACGCTCGTCTGCAAGTCGCTGCGGATGGTGCCCGTCGAGTGCGTGGCCCGCGGCTATCTGACCGGGTCGGGGCTCGTCGAGTACAAGGAGTCGCGTACGGTCTGCGGCCTCGCCCTGCCCGAGGGGCTGACCGACGGCTCCGAGCTGCCCGCCCCCATCTTCACGCCGGCCACCAAGGCCGCCGTCGGCGAGCACGACGAGAACGTGAGCTACGAGGAGGTCGCCCGCCAGGTCGGCGCGGAGACGGCGGCCCATCTGCGGCAGCTGACCCTCGCCGTCTACAGCCGGGCCCGCGACATCGCCCGCGAGCGCGGCATCATCCTCGCCGACACCAAGTTCGAGTTCGGCTTCGAGTCCACCCCGCACGGCGACCGGCTGGTCATCGCCGACGAGGTGCTGACCCCGGACTCGTCCCGCTTCTGGCCGGCCGCGAGCTGGGAGCCGGGCCGCGCCCAGCCGTCGTACGACAAGCAGTTCGTCCGTGACTGGCTGACCTCGGCCGCCTCCGGCTGGGACCGCACGAGCGAGCGCCCGCCGCCCGCCCTCCCGCAGGAGATCGTCGACGCGACCCGGGCGAAGTACCTGGAGGCGTACGAGCTGCTCACCGGCACCCCCTGGCACTGACCGGCACGCCGGTGCCGGAACACGAGGAAGCCCCCGGTCGGATCGACCGGGGGCTTCCTCGTATGGAGCGGACGACGAGATTCGAACTCGCGACCCTCACCTTGGCAAGGTGATGCTCTACCAACTGAGCCACGTCCGCATGCGCCGTAGCGCGGAGCCAACTATACCCAACCTTTCTCCCGGGCGAGACGCACCGCCGTATGACGGTTCTCGGCGCCCAGCTTCGTGGCGGCCGAGGAGAGGTAGTTCCGGACGGTTCCCTGCGAGAGCGAGGCCCGCTCGGCGATCTCCGCGACCGGCGCCCCGTCCGCCGCGAGCTCCAGGACCTCGGCCTCCCGCGCGGTCAGCGGGGAGTCCCCGGCGGAGATCGCGTCGGCCGCCAACTCCGGGTCCACGTAACGGTTTCCGGCGTGCACGGTACGGATGATCTCCGCCAGCCGCTGGGCGCTGACGGTCTTCGGGACGAAGCCCCGCACCCCGGCGGCGAGGGCCCGCTTGAGGTGCCCGGGGCGGCCGTGACCGGTCACGATCATGGTCCGGCACTCGGGGACCTCGTCCCGTACGGATGTGGCGACCTTCACACCGTCGGCGCCCGGCATCTCCAGATCGAGGACCGCGACATCGGGCCGGTGCGCGCGGACCATCGCCAGGGCCTCGGGGCCGGTGGCGGCCTGGGCGACGACGACGAGGTCGTCCTCCAGGGCGAGCAGGGCGGCGAGCGCGCCCCGGATCAGATGCTCGTCGTCGGCGAGCAGGACCCGTACGGTCACGACGCCTCCCTCTCGGCCCGCGGGCGTGCGGATACGAGACCGGCATCGGAACCGGCCCCGCCATCGACCCCGGCCCCGGCCCCGGACAGCGAACCGTCCCCGGGCGCCGAAGCATGGGTCCCGGACACCGGACCGGCCCCGGGAAGCGGAACCCGCGCCCGCACGCGGTACGTGCCGCCTCCCGCCGGACCGGCCTCCAAGGAGCCGGCCACCGCCGAGAGCCGTTCCCGCAGCCCGGCGAGCCCGGAGCCGCCGACCCGTGGCCCCGGCACCTCCCGCGCCCCGTCCACGCCACCGTCGACACCGTCCTTCACGCCGTCGTTCTCGACGGTGAGCAGCACCGAACCCTCCTCTCCCCGCAGGGTGATCGTGCAGCGCGACGGGTCGCCGTGCCGCAGGACGTTCGTCGTGGTCTCCCGGACCACCCAGCCGAGTGCCGACCGCACCTCGGCCGGCAGCTCCAGCTCCACCGAGTCCACCGCGCAGGTGATCCCGGCGGCGTTCAGCACTCCGCGCGCGCCCTCCAGCTCGACCCGCAGATCGGCCTCCCGGTAGCCGCGCACGACATCGCGGACCTCGCGCTGGGACTCCCGGGCGATGCGCTGCACCTCGATCATCTGGTCGACGGCCTCGGGGCGTTCGCGGCGGGCGAGCTGGACGGCGAGTTCGCTCTTCAGCGCGATCACCGAGAGGTTGCGGCCCATGACGTCGTGGAGGTCGCGGCCGAAGCGGAGCCGCTCCTCGGCGACGGCGAGCCGGGCCTTCAGCTCCCTGGACCGCTCCAGTTCCCAGACCACCTTCATCAGCCAGCCGGAGAATCCGCAGGCGGCCACGAGCCCCCCGCCGCTGAACAGGATGCCGACCGCGTAGCCGGCGGCCTCCGCCGGCCCGATGCCCGTCACGGCGACCACGGCGCCGGTGGTGAGCGCGGCGAGCGGTGCCACGTACAGCATGTGCCGGACCCGGTCCATGCACAGGACCAGGGCGCCCAGGCTGAAGGTGATCGTCCCGGTGACGATGCTCGCGGCGACCGATCCGTCCGCGAGGACACCCGTGGCGCGCAGCACGATCGCCGTCAGCGCACCGGCCGCGGTGAGGGCCACGACCGCCGTCGCCAGCCGGACGGGCCGCTCGCGCCGGCCCGCGATCCAGTCGAGCGCCCGGGAGCTGAGCACGGCGGTCAGGACGGCGTGCACGCAGACCAGCAGCCCGAGGGCGAGTGCCAGGGGCAGACCGAGGGGGCTGCGTTCCTTCTGCGCGAGCGGCACGCCGCCGATGGCGGCGATCTCCAGCAGCGCGAAGAAGTGGAAGGTCCACCGTGTGTAGAGCTCGACCTTGGCCGCGCTGCTGCGGCCGACCCACCACCCCGTCAGCCTGGACACCCGGCCGACCCCCGTTCCTCGCGTCGTTCGCGATCGTTCCTAGCGTCGCGGTTCCCAGCGGAACCACCGCTGGACAGCAAACACGGTGACGGCGCCCCAGGCCAGCGTGGTGAGGGCGGCGGTCAACAGGTCCCCGGCGCCGACGCCGCCGAACCAGCCGGCGCGGACGAACTCCATGACGCCGCTCAGCGGCAGCAGCGCGCAGACGTCGGCGACCGTGTCGGGCAGGACCTCGCGCGGGACCATCAGCCCCGAGCCCATCGCCGAGACGAGGAAGAAGGGCAGGGTGGTGAGGCCTGCGCTCTCGACGTTGCGGGTGATGGCCGTGGTGGCGGCGGCCAGTCCGGCGAGCAGCCCGACGCCTGCGAGGAGCCCGACGAGCAGCAGGTCGGGCCGCTCGGGCGCCGCCACGTCGAGGACGGCGACCCCGCCGACCGTCAGCACGGCGCACTGGGCCAGCGCGATGGCGGTGGAGGGGAGCGCGGCGCCGGCGAGGATCTCCCGGTCGCTCGCCTCGCCGGTGCGCAGCCGCTTGAGGACCAGTTCCTCGCGCCGGGCGACGTAGGCGGAGACCAGGCCCATGTAGACGACGAGCATCAGGACGAGGCCGGTACCGCCGACGAGGGTGGCTCCGGCGACGCCCATGGGCAGGTCGTCGCCCAGCTGCGTGACCGACGACCGCAGCACGAAGATCATCAGCAGCGGCATCAGCAGGGCGATGAAGAGGTTGTTCTTGTTCCGCCCGAGGAGGGTGAGTTCGGCGCGCCCGAGGGCGGTGAGCCGGGTGACGGAGGCGGTCATCGGGCACCTTCCAGGTCGGTCGCGTGCGTGGCGGTCGTCGTGTCGGGGGCGGCGTGGCCGGAGGCGATCTCCAGGAACGCCTCCTCCAGCGAGGCGGAACGGGCGTCGAGCGCCTCCAGGCGTACGTCGGCGTCGTGGGCCCAGGCCAGCAGCTCGGTGAGCGCGTCCTGGAGTTCGTGCGTACGGATCTCCACCCGGCGGCCGTCGGCGGCTGCCCGCAGTCCGAGGGGCAGCCGCGCGGCCGGGACGCCTTCGGGGAGGGTGAACCGGATGCGGGAGGGGCGGGCGGCGGTGACCTCGGCGGGGGTGCCGGAGAGGACGATCCGGCCCTGGTGCATGATCGCGAGCCGGTCGGCCAGGGTCTCGGCCTCTTCGAGGTAGTGCGTGGTCAGGACCACGGTCGTACCGCCGTCCCGCAGCTCCCGCACCAGCTGCCAGGTGTCGCGCCGGCCTTCGGCGTCGAGGCCGGTGGTCGGCTCGTCGAGGAAGAGGACCTCGGGCCGGCCGAGGAGGGCGAGCGCCAGGTCGAGGCGGCGCCGTTCACCGCCGGAGAGCTGTTTGATCCGCACCCGGTCCCGGGCGCCGAGGCCGACCATGTCGAGGGCTTCGCCGGTGGGCCGGGCGCCGGTGGTGCAGCCCGCCCACATGCGTACGGTTTCGGCCACGGTCAGGTCGGACGGGAAGCCGCCTTCCTGGAGCATGACGCCGATCCGGGGGCGGACGGCGGTCCGTTCGCGGTACGGGTCGTGGCCGAGGACGCGGACGGTGCCGCCGCTGGGTGCGGCGAGTCCTTCCAGCAGCTCGACGGTGGAGGTCTTGCCGGCTCCGTTGGTCCCGAGCAGGGCGAAGACCTCGCCCTGGTGGACGGCGAAGGAGATGCCGTTGACGGCGTCGAAGCCGCCGGAGTAGGTCCGGCGGAGGTCCTCGGCCTCGATCACGTGGGTCATGGCTCCAGCCTTCCGCCGGACGGGGGCGGTCGGCAGTGCGGGGTGTCACCGGCGTCCATGACAAATGTCAGGGACGCCGCACCGGGGTAACCCCTGCCACCGACCGGGCCGCCGGACCCGATCGCCGCCCTGCCCCTGACCGGGTCTCCGCCTTCGATCGGCTCCCGGCCCCGTCGGCCCCCGCCCTTGACCGGGCCTCCGCATCCGATCGGCCCCTCGGCCTCTCCGGCACCGGAACACGAAGAAGCCCCCGGTCGGTTCGACCGGGGGCTTCTTCGTATGGAGCGGACGACGAGATTCGAACTCGCGACCCTCACCTTGGCAAGGTGATGCTCTACCAACTGAGCCACGTCCGCATTGCTGCCGCTCGGCTTTCACCGGGCGGTGCGAGCACTACTCTACCTGATCCATCTCGCGGCTCTCGACCCGTTTCAGGTCGACGACCAACGAGGTGATCGGTCAAGCGATGCAGAGCGGGTGACAGGAATTGCACACTGCGCCTTCCCCCTGGAAGGGGGATGTTCTACTACTGAACTACACCCGCACGCTGCGTGAGGTCCGGCCCTGCGGCCTCGCCCCTCGGCGTGCTCCAGACTCTAGCCGATCAGCGGGGGTGCCGTGCAACTCGGTGGCCGACGGCGCGTCAGTGGGGCGGCTCAACTGGCCTCGCGGAAGGCTTCGTAGACCCGCTTCGGAATCCGGCCGCGGGCGGGCACGTCCATCTTGTTGGACTGGGCCCAGGCGCGGACCGCCGCCGGGTCGGGCTCGAGCGCGGTGTGCTTGTACGAAGTGACGGTCGCCGTGCCCGTGCCGGCCGCCCGCCCCGGCCGCTTCCGGCCCGCGGCGAGGTAGGGAGCCAGCGCCTTGCGCAGTTTCTTTGCATTGGCGGGATTCAGGTCGATCTCGTACGTCTTCCCGTCCAGGCCGAACGCAACCGTTTCCGCCGCTTCTCCGCCGTCGATGTCGTCGGAGAGAGTGACCACTACTCGCTGAGCCACGGATATCGGTCCTTTCCTGCGGTCCGCCGCGGTGTCAGAGGGCTCTGAGGCGTCTCTGACGTGCGGTGATACCGACTTAACGGCTACCCCGGTGCAATGCTGCTTTCCTCTGTATTCCTTTGTACAGCGCCGGGCCTCGTATTGTGAAGCCCAGGCAATTGCATCAGCGTGTCCCGGCGCAATGGGCGGGGCGATATTTCTCTTGAATTTTTGGTGCAGGTCTTTGTGGCGTTTGTAGGGTCCTCCAGTTTTCTACCCGCGTAGAATTTGGAGGCAGGTACGCTGAGGGAACCGCCCACGCAACACACCACCGGGAGTGCCAGTGGCACGCGTCGTAGTCGACGTCATGCTCAAGCCGGAGATCCTCGACCCGCAGGGACAGGCGGTGCAGCGTGCACTGCCCCGCCTCGGGTTCGCCGGGATCGCCGACGTCCGCCAGGGGAAGCGCTTCGAGCTGGAGGTGGAGGGGCCGGTCGATGACGCCGCCCTCGCCCGCATCCATGAGATGGCCGAAACCTTCCTTGCCAACACCGTGATCGAGGACTTCGTCGTCAAGGTCGAGTCCGAGGTCTCCGCCGAGGTCACGTCGTGACCACACGCATCGGCGTCGTCACGTTCCCCGGAACGCTCGACGACCAGGACGCGCTGCGGGCCGCCCGTCTGGCGGGCGCCGAGCCCGTCTCGCTCTGGCACCGCGACAAGGACCTCAAGCAGGTCGACGCCGTGGTCCTGGCCGGCGGCTTCTCCTACGGCGACTACCTGCGGGCCGGAGCCATCTCCCGCTTCTCGCCGGTCATGGAGACGATCATCGAGCAGGCGAAGGCGGGCATGCCCGTCCTCGGTATCTGCAACGGCTTCCAGATCCTCACCGAGGCCCATCTGCTGCCGGGCGCGATGCTGCGCAACAACCACCTGCACTTCATCTGCCGCGACCAGAGGCTGCGGGTGGAGAACGCGGACACCGCCTGGACCGCGGACTACGAGCAGGGCCAGGAGATCCAGGTCCCGCTCAAGAACATGGACGGCCGGTACGTCGCCGACGAACGGGTGCTCGACGAGCTGGAGGCCGAGGGGCGGGTCGCCTTCCGCTACCTGGACGTGAACCCCAACGGCTCGCTCCGTGACATCGCGGGCGTCACGAACGCCGCCGGCAACGTGGTCGGCCTCATGCCGCACCCCGAGCACGCCGTCGAGCCGCTGATGGGTACGGGTCGTACCGACGGCCTCGGATTCTTCACCTCGATCTTGAAGAAGCTGGTCAACGCATGACTCTCGACACCGTCAAGCACGCGGGCGAGACGCCCGACAGCGAGCAGCCGTGGAAGGAGCTCGGCCTCAAGGAGGACGAGTACGCGCGCATCCGCGAGATCCTCGGCCGCCGTCCCACCGGTGCCGAGCTCGCCATGTACTCCGTCATGTGGTCCGAGCACTGCTCGTACAAGAGCAGCAAGGTCCACCTGAAGCAGTTCGGCGAGAAGACCCCCGAGAACGACGCCATGCTCGTCGGCATCGGCGAGAACGCGGGCGTCGTCGACGTCGGCCAGGGGTATGCGGTCACCTTCAAGGTCGAGTCGCACAACCACCCGTCGTACATCGAGCCCTACCAGGGCGCGGCCACCGGCGTCGGCGGCATCGTCCGCGACATCCTGGCCATGGGCGCCCGCCCGGTCGCGGTCGTCGACCCGCTGCGCTTCGGTGCGGCCGACCACCCCGACACCAAGCGCGTGCTCCCCGGGGTCGTCGCGGGCATCGGCGGCTACGGCAACTGCCTGGGACTGCCGAACATCGGCGGCGAGGTCGTCTTCGACGCGTGCTACCAGGGCAACCCACTGGTCAACGCCGGCTGCATCGGTGTGATGAAGCACGAGGACATCCACCTCGCCAAGGCTTCCGGCCCCGGCAACAAGGTGATCCTCTACGGCGCCCGTACCGGCGGCGACGGCATCGGCGGTGTCTCGGTCCTCGCGTCGGAGACCTTCGACGACACCAAGCCGACGAAGCGCCCCGCCGTCCAGGTCGGCGACCCCTTCCAGGAGAAGCTCCTCATCGAGTGCACCCTGGAGATCTTCAAGGAGAAGCTGGTCGCCGGCATCCAGGACCTGGGTGGCGCCGGACTCTCCTGCGCGACCAGCGAACTCGCGAGCGCCGGCTCCGGCGGCATGCGGGTCGAGCTGGACCGGGTCCACCTGCGCGACGCGACCCTCTCGCCCGAGGAGATCCTCATGAGCGAGTCGCAGGAGCGCATGTGCGCGATCGTCGAGCCCGAGCACGTCGACCGCTTCCTGGAGATCTGCGAGAAGTGGGACGTCATCGCCACCGTCATCGGTGAGGTGACCGAGGGCGAGCGCCTGGAGATCTTCTGGCACGGCGAGCAGATCGTCGACGTGCCGCCGCGCTCCGTCGCCCACGAGGGCCCGACCTACCACCGGCCGTACGCGCGCCCGGAGTGGCAGGACGAGCTCCAGGCCGACGACGCGGGCAAGCTGCCCCGGCCGCAGACCGGTGAGGAGCTGAAGGACCAGGTCCTGAAGCTGGTCTCCTCCCCGAACCAGGCGTCGAAGTCGTGGATCACGGACCAGTACGACCGGTTCGTGCAGGGCAACACCGTCCTGGCGCAGCCCGAGGACGCGGGCATGGTCCGGATCGACGCCGAGACCAACCTCGGTGTCGCCATGGCGACCGACGGCAACGGCCGCTACGCCAAGCTCGACCCGTACACGGGCGCGCAGCTCGCGCTGGCGGAGGCGTACCGCAACGTCGCCGCCTCCGGCGCCAAGCCGCTGGCGATCTCGGACTGCCTGAACTTCGGTTCGCCCGAGGACCCGGCCGTGATGTGGCAGTTCGCCGAGGCCACCCGCGGTCTCGCGGACGGCTGTCTGCAGCTGGGCACCCCGGTGACCGGCGGCAACGTCTCGCTGTACAACCAGACCGGTGACATCGCCATCCACCCGACGCCGGTCGTGGCCGTGCTCGGTGTGATCGACGACGTCAACCGCCGCACGCCGATCGCCTTCGCGGAAGAGGGCCAGCTCCTCTACCTGCTCGGCGACACGCGCGAGGAGTTCGGCGGCTCGGCCTGGTCCGAGGTCGTCCACCAGCACCTCGGCGGTCTGCCCCCGGCCGTGGACCTCGACCGGGAGAAGCTGCTCGGCGAGATCCTGATCTCCGCCTCCCGCGACGGCATGATCGACGCGGCGCACGACCTGTCCGACGGCGGACTGGTCCAGGCGGTCGTCGAGTCCTGCCTGCGCGGCGGCACCGGCGCGCGCCTGGTCGTCCCGGACGGCCTGGACGCCTTCACCTTCCTCTTCAGCGAGTCGGCGGGCCGTGCGGTCGTCGCCGTCCCGCGCAGCGAGGAGCTCCGCTTCACCGACATGTGCGGCGCGCGGGGCCTGCCCGCCACCCGGATCGGTGTCGTGGACGGTGACGAGATCGACGTGCAGGGCGAGTTCAGCATCGCGCTGGGCGCGCTGCGCACGGCGCACGAGGCGACGATCCCGGGCCTGCTCGCCTAGCGGCGCCCGAGTCCCGTGACACGGGAGCCCCCGTCCGGACCCTCGGGTCCCGGGCGGGGGCTTTCCCGTCGCGTACCGGCGGACGTACCGACGTACCGACGTACCGACCTATCCGGCCTGGCCCCAGAAGGCGTCGGACTCGTCGATGTCCTCGACGCACTCGTCGATGTCGCTGATCTTCCCGCCGACGATGGTGAAGATCAGCGCGCCCTTCAGCTCGATGCCCCGGTCGCCGCGCTCGGCGTAGAACTTGTTCGCCGCGACGGCGTGGCCGCGGCCGTCGACGGAGACGCAGTCCACCTCCACCCGCATCTTGCCGCCGGTGAGTTCGAACATCTTCCGGTACATGTCGAGGACGTTGTCCCGGCCCTTGAAGTGCCCGGAGATCTGGCTCTCGCCCGGCGAGTGGTGCGTACAGTCCGACGTCATCAGCGAACCGACGGTCTCCATGTCTCCTCGGGACCACGCCTCGAAACCCCGGCGGACCAGGGCGCTGTCAGGGTGTTCAGCCATGGCTGTTCGACCCCTCTCGTACGCGTAGGTGTGCTGGAAGCCCTCCCTCCCAAGTCTCCGACTAGGCTCGCTCCCATGCCACCGGCCAGAAAGCGCACCCGCAGCTACGACTCCGCCAGGACCCGGGCCGCCGTGCTCGCGCAGTTCCGGAACGTACGCGAGGCGGTGACGGCGCTGCCGCCCGAGCGGCTCGACGGGCCGACCCGGCTGGGGGAGTGGACCGTACGCGACCTGGCCGCCCACCTCACGATGGTGCTCGGCTCCGTCTCCCGGTACCTCGGCGAGCCTGAGCCGGCCAAGCGGGAACTCGCCCTGCTCGACTGGCCGTCGGTCACGGTGACGGCCGCCGCGCGGATCGACGAGGACACCCGGGCGGTCGACACCGCCGACCTTTCCGGGCTGTACGAGCGGACACAGGCGCTGTACGAGGAGCGGATCGCCGGGGCCGACGACGAGCGGCTCGTCCCGACGCGGTTCGGGGCGATGCGGCTGGCGGACTTCCTGGTCACCCGGGCCCTCGAACTCGTCGTGCACACCGACGACCTGAACGCGGCGACCGGGCTCGCCGTCCCGTTCGACCGGCAGGCGCTCGCCGCCTGCGTGCGTCTGCTCGCCGACGCGCTGGCGGTGAAGGCGCCGGGCGGCGCGGTCGAGGTGCGCGTCCCGCCCCACGCGGTCGTCCAGTGCGTGGAGGGCCCCCGGCACACCCGGGGCACCCCGCCCAACGTGGTGGAGACGGACCCGCTCACCTGGATCCGTCTGGCCACCGGCCGTACGACCTGGGCGCGGGCCCGGGACGAGGGGAAGGTCGCCGCGAGCGGCGAACGGGCGGACCTGTCCGGTCTGCT
Source organism: Streptomyces sp. NPDC036822 (assembly GCF_055609145.1). Lineage (NCBI taxonomy): Bacteria > Bacillati > Actinomycetota > Actinomycetes > Kitasatosporales > Streptomycetaceae > Streptomyces > Streptomyces sp. NPDC036822. The sequence goes on along the minus strand of NZ_JBVJPY010000003.1, from coordinate 45,856 downwards.
GCCGATCCTGGGCTGAACGGGCCGGGGCCGGCCGGACGGCGGAGGTGGGGGACCGGCCGGCCCGGGGCTGTGGCTGCCGGGAGCCGGCCTGCCCGGCCCGCCCGCTTCCTCGCCGGGGAGACCCGGACGGCCCAGCGCGGCGCGCTGGGCGGAACCGTTCCTACCGCCCGTCCGTCACATCTCCATGCTGAAGACACGTACCACCGCAGCCACTGCCGTTCTGGCCTCGCTCGTCGTGCTCTCGGCGTGCGGCACCGAGAAGTCCGGTTCGGACCCCGGCGCCGGCACGGTCGCCCCCGACGTCCCGGTCACCGGCGTCCACTGGGCCTTCGACTCCATGACGGTGGCGGGCAAGGAGACCCGCGCCCCCGCCGGCGCCCACGTCGAGATCGCCAAGGACGGCCAGGCCAAGGGGAACAGCGGGTGCAACGGCTTCGGAGCCGAGGTGGCGGTCGAGGGCGACAAGGTCACCGTCAAGCAGGGCGTGGGCACCGAGATGGCCTGTCCCGGTGAGCGGGGAGCCTTCGAGGCAGGACTCCAGAAGGCGTTCGCCGGCCCGCTGAAGGCCAAGCTCGACGGCGACCGGCTCACCCTCAGCTCGTCGGACGGCGGGACCGTCCTCACGCTGACCTCCGAGCCGCCCGCCGCCCTCAACGGCACGACCTGGACCGTCGACTCCCTCCTCGCCGGCGACACCGCGTCCTCCGTTCCCAAGGGCTCCGAGGGCAAGGCGCACTTCGTGATCGACAAGGACGGCAAGGTCCGGGGCAGCCTGGGCTGCAACCGGTTCACCACGACCGCGAAGATCTCCGGCAAGACGGTCACGTTCGGGGACGTCACGACCACCCGCATGATGTGCACGGGCCCGCAGATGAAGCTGGAGACCGAGCTGTACGAGGTGTTCGGCGGCTCGGCGACGTACGAGCTGCGCCACCGCGGGCTCACCCTCACCACCGCCGACGGCAAGGGCTTCGCGGCGACGGCGAAGCCCGCCGCCCCCGCGAAGTCCTAGTCCCGCCGCGCCGCCCGCTCGGCCGTAGGTCCGCCGAGCCCCGGGCCGAGGCTTCTACTCCTGGTACGGGAGCAGGCCGGCGTCCGTCCGTTCCCAGGCGGCACGGAGGTCGGCGAGGAGTTCCTTCTCGTACGGCGCCCGGTCGGCCTGTTCGCGGGCGTCCTCGGTGAGGTGGAAGAGCTGGTCGCGGCCGTTCTTGCCGCGGTAGTACTTCCACTCGCCGCGGCGCAGGGCCCGCTCGCCCCGCACCCGCCAGAAGAGGTCGCGCTCGCCGATCTCCTCGCCCCTCAGCAGGTGCCCGGCGAGGCTCGTGCCGTCCAGGGGGTAGGCAGGGTGGGGCCGGGCCCCGCCCAGCTCCAGGAGGGTCGCGGTCCAGTCGGGGGTGAAGACGGGCAGGTCGCTGACCTGGCCGCCATCGATCCGGGCCGGCCAGCGGAGGACCGAGGGCACACGGATGCCGCCCTCCTGGAGGGAGCCCTTGTTCCCCGCGAGCGGCCAGTTGTAGGAGAAGCGCTCGCCGCCGTTGTCGCTGGCGAAGAAGACGAGGGTGTCGCGCTCCTGCCCCGACCGCTTCAGGGCCTTGAGGACCTCCCCGACCGACCGGTCGAGGTCCTCGACCATCTCCCTGTACTTCTCGATCGAGCCGCCGTCCTGGTGCCACAGGGCGCTGCGGTCGCCCGCCTTGATGCGCCGGACGATCTCGGCGCTCGCCTCCTCGTCGCCGTCGGCGATCCAGGGCCAGTGGGGGGTGGTGTAGTTCAGGTTGAGCAGCCAGGGCCGCTCGCCGTGGTCGCGGGTCACGTACTCGGCGGCGCGCTCGGTCAGGACGCGGGTGTAGTAGCGCAGGTCCTTGTACGGGGCGTCGCCTTCGTAGAGGTCGTACTCGCCGCCGAGGCCGAGCTTGGAGTAGTACTCCAGGGCACCGCCGAAGTTGCCGAAGAACTCGTCCCAGCCGGAGCGGGTGGGGGAGTAGTCGGGGAGGTAGCCGCAGTGCCACTTGCCGATGAGGGCGGTGGCGTAGCCGGCCTCGCGCAGCCGGGAGGCGAGGGTGGGGTGGGTGGGTTCGAGGCCGACGGACCGGTCGGCGATGGGCTCGGCGAGGCCGCCTCGTGTACGGCCGGGGTAGCGGCCGGTGTAGAGGCTGAAGCGGGTCGGCGAGCAGGTCGCGGATCCGGAGTAGGAGTCGGTGAAGCGGACGCCCTGGCGGGCGAGGCGGTCGAGGTGGGGGGTGCGGATGTGGGGTGATCCGTACGAGGAGAGGTCGGCCCAGCCGAGGTCGTCGCCCAGGATGAAGAGGATGTTCGGCCGTCTGGAGGGCTTCCGCCCGGTCGCTGCCCTGAAGGGGCGCTCCTCGCCGCCGGCGGCGGCCGCGACGGGTGCCCCCGCTCCGATCGCGGTGGCGGTGGCGGCCCCGACGGCGGCCCCGCCGAAGGCGCGGCGGGAGAAGGGGGTCTGGGGAGTGGGCATGGAGACTCCTCGGAGGCGCGCGGGCGCGCGGTGCGGGTGTGCAGGGTGGTGGGGTTGGGTGGAGCGCTGGGCCCGGGGGCAGGGGGCGGCTGCGTGAAGCCCGGCGGGTACGGATAAGCGGGCACGGTGGGGAGCCGGCGCGGCGGGGGTGCCGGTGCGCGGAGACGGCCCGCCGCGGGGGCGCGGGCGGGACCAGGACCGGCGGCCCTGTGCCGGGTGCGGGCGCCGAGTCGTCCCGTCCGGCCCGGCGGACACCGGGGCAGGGCCCGGCGCCGACTCAGGAGCGGCGTGCGGGCGTCACGGGGTACGTCGGTACACCGGGCGGAAGGCGGGATTCAGGCGCGGAGGTCGTTCAGAGGCAGCGACAGATCGCGCTGGCGACACGGACGAGGTCCACGTGTCGGCGCGCGACGAGGGTGACCGAGCGGTCACGCAGGGGCTGCATGGGGCAGGAGCCTGGCCCAGAGCTCGTGCACCTGTCAACGATGTCCCGGTCCCTGGGACGCATCGAAGGTGCAGCTCCACTGCGAACTGCGTCACATCCCGGCCGCTCCGGCATCCGCATTACCGGCGGGTAGGGCCCTGCTGGCCGGTACGCGCCACGGGGGCCGAACCCGTCTGCCCCTTGGCCCCCGGCCCCGTCCGCGCCCGTACCGCACCAGCCTGTGGATCAGCTCGTGCGATCGCACCAATACCGCACCCCGCGGATTTCGCCAATTCGGACCAGTGGTCGATCTCGCCTACACTCGGAGACGTGCCACGTGGTGACGGTCGACTCAATCACGATCTGCTTCCCGGCGAGAAGGGCCCCCAGGACGCTTGCGGCGTCTTCGGTGTCTGGGCTCCGGGTGAAGAGGTCGCAAAGCTCACGTACTTCGGGCTCTACGCCCTCCAGCATCGGGGCCAGGAATCCGCGGGTATCGCGGTAAGCAACGGCTCCCAGATCCTCGTCTTCAAGGACATGGGCCTGGTGTCCCAGGTCTTCGACGAGACCTCTCTCGGTTCCCTCCAAGGTCACATCGCGGTCGGTCACGCCCGCTACTCGACCACCGGTGCCTCCGTGTGGGAGAACGCGCAGCCGACGTTCCGGGCGACCGCCCGGGGCTCCATCGCGCTCGGCCACAACGGCAACCTGGTGAACACGGCGCAGCTCGCCGAGATGGTCGCCGACCTTCCGAAGCAGGAGGGCCGCACCACCCGTGTGGCGGCGACCAACGACACCGACCTGCTCACGGCGCTCCTCGCCGCCCAGGTCGACGAGGACGGCAAGCCGCTCACCATCGAGCAGGCCTCCGCGAAGATCCTTCCCGAGGTCCGGGGCGCCTTCTCCCTCGTCTACATGGACGAGCACACGCTCTACGCGGCCCGTGACCCGCAGGGCATCCGCCCGCTGGTCCTCGGCCGTCTCGAGCGCGGCTGGGTCGTCGCCTCCGAGTCCGCCGCCCTCGACATCTGCGGCGCCAGCTACGTCCGCGAGGTCGAGCCCGGCGAGATGATCGCGATCGACGAGAACGGCATCCGCACCTCGCGATTCGCGGAAGCGAAGCCCAAGGGCTGTGTCTTCGAGTACGTCTATCTCGCCCGCCCGGACACCGACATCGCCGGACGGAACGTCTACCTCTCCCGTGTGGAGATGGGACGGCGCCTCGCCAAGGAGGCCCCGGTCGAGGCGGATCTCGTCATAGCGACGCCGGAATCCGGCACTCCCGCCGCGATCGGCTACGCCGAGGCCAGCGGCATCCCCTTCGGCGCGGGCCTGGTGAAGAACGCCTACGTCGGCCGCACCTTCATCCAGCCCTCCCAGACCATCCGCCAGCTGGGCATCCGGCTGAAGCTGAACCCCCTCAAGGAAGTCATCAAGGGGAAGAAGCTCGTGGTCGTCGACGACTCGATCGTCCGCGGCAACACCCAGCGCGCCCTGGTCCGGATGCTCCGCGAGGCGGGCGCCGCCGAGGTCCACATCCGGATCTCCTCCCCGCCCGTGAAGTGGCCGTGCTTCTTCGGCATCGACTTCGCGACCCGTGCGGAGCTGATCGCCAACGGCATGTCGGTCGAGGAGATCGGCACGTCGCTCGGCGCGGACTCCCTCTCGTACATCTCCCTCGACGGGATGATCGAGGCGACCACCATCCAGAAGCCGAATCTCTGCCGTGCCTGCTTCGACGGCGAGTACCCGATGGAGCTTCCGGACCCGGAGCTGCTCGGCAAGCAGCTCCTGGAGACCGAACTGGCCGCCGGCCCCGCCGCCACCGCGGCCGCCGACGCGCTGCGTCGCCCGTAGGGCCCGCTGCACACCCCCGCAGTACGACACGAAAGCTCTGAACCCATGTCTCAGACCACCGGTGCCAGCTACGCGAGCGCGGGCGTCGACATCGAAGCGGGCGACCGCGCCGTCGAACTCATGAAGGAGTGGGTGAAGAAGACGCAGCGCCCCGAGGTCCTCGGCGGCCTGGGCGGCTTCGCCGGCCTCTTCGACGCCTCCGCCCTCAAGCGCTACGAGCGTCCGCTGCTCGCCTCCGCCACCGACGGCGTCGGGACGAAGGTCGACATCGCCCGCCAGCTCGGCGTGTACGACACGATCGGGCACGACCTGGTCGCGATGGTCATGGACGACATCGTCGTCTGCGGCGCCGAGCCGCTCTTCATGACCGACTACATCTGCGTCGGCAAGGTCCACCCCGAGCGGGTCGCCGCCATCGTCAAGGGCATCGCCGAGGGCTGCGTCCTGGCCGGCTGCGCCCTGGTCGGCGGGGAGACCGCCGAACACCCCGGCCTGCTCGGCCCGGACGACTTCGACGTCGCCGGCGCGGGTACGGGCGTGGTGGAGGCGGACCGGCTGCTCGGCCCCGATCGCATCCGTACGGGTGACGCCGTGATCGCCATGGCGTCGTCCGGCCTTCACTCCAACGGGTACTCGCTCGTCCGCCACGTGGTCTTCGACCGCGCCGGGATGACCCTGGACCAGCGGGTCGACGAGCTCGGCCGGACCCTGGGCGAGGAGCTCCTGGAGCCGACGAAGATCTACTCCCTGGACTGCCTGGCGCTCACCCGGACCGCCGAGGTGCACGCCTTCAGCCACATCACCGGAGGCGGCCTGGCCGCCAACCTGGCGCGGGTGATCCCGGACGGCCTGCACGCCACGGTCGACCGCTCGACTTGGACGCCGGGCGCCGTCTTCGACCTGGTCGGCAAGGCCGGCGGGGTGGAGCGCCTGGAGCTGGAGAAGACGCTGAACATGGGCGTCGGCATGATGGCCGTCGTCCCGGCCGAGTCCGTGGACGTGGCCCTGACCGCGCTCCAGGACCGCGGCGTCGAGGCCTGGGTCGCGGGCGAGATCACCGAGCGCGGCGACCGCACGGCGGGCGCCGAGCTGGTCGGGGACTACGCCAAGTAGAACGGCCACGGGCGGTCCGGAGTCGTCTCCGGGCCGCCCGTACCGCTGTCCGGCCGGGCGTGTCCCGTACGGGAGGCCCCGTACGGCTCATGTGTCCACGCAGCACAGAAACCCGGTCCGGGTGATCCCGGACCGGGTTTCTCTCGTTAAAGAGGTCAAGCGCGACGCTGGGACGATGCGCCGGGACCGGACTGGTCGTCCTCGTCCTCGTCGTCCGTGTTGTAGAGATCCGCGTACTGTGCGTACGGGTCGTCTTCTTCGTCGTCGTCCTCGAACGGCTCGCCATTCGGCGGCTGGCTCGAAGTCGAAGCGCCCAGCTCGCTGGCCAGACGCGACAAGTCAGTCCCGCCGCTGCTGTACTTCAGCTGGCGGGCGACCTTCGTCTGCTTGGCCTTTGCCCGGCCGCGCCCCATGGCTCGACCCCCTCGGTGACGGGGCTCGACGGCCCCAGAGTCTTGACACGCGTTCATGGTTCGGATCGGACTCTCGTAAGAGAGACCGGTCCGTAGGGCTTCAACGGTACCTGCTTCCGTGGCCATACGGTACGCCGCACGCATCACATGCCTCGGTACAGAACCATCGAGGTGCCCTGTCCTCGCTGGTCAATCGCGATTTTAACCTCTTCTGGCGAGCCGACCCGCCGACCGGGGTGAGTCATGTCTCGCTCTGGACGAACGTCCAAAGAGCGGTCGGCGGGCCGGCCCTGTCAAGAATCAGCCGCGGCGAGCCTCGGCCATGCGCTGCTCGGCGATGCGGTCGGCGGCCGCGGCCGGCGGGATGCCGTCCGCCTTCGCACGTGCGAATATGGCCAGCGTGGTGTCGAAGATCTTCGAGGCCTTCGCCTTGCACCGGTCGAAGTCGAAGCCGTGCAGCTCGTCGGCGACCTGGATCACGCCGCCGGCGTTCACGACGTAGTCGGGCGCGTAGAGGATCCCGCGGTCCGAGACGTCCTTCTCGACACCGGGGTGCGCGAGCTGGTTGTTGGCCGCGCCGCAGACGATCTTCGCGGTCAGGACCGGCACGGTGTCGTCGTTCAGGGCGCCGCCGAGCGCGCAGGGGGCGTAGATGTCCAGGCCCTCGAGACGGATCAGCGCGTCGGTGTCGGCGACGACCGAGACCTGCGGGTACTTGTCGGTGATGCGGCGCACGGACTCCTCGCGGACGTCCGTGACGACGACCTCGGCGCCGTCCTGCAGGAGGTGCTCGACGAGGTAGTGGCCGACCTTGCCGACGCCCGCGACGCCGACCTTGCGGCCGCGCAGGGTGGGGTCGCCCCACAGGGTCTGCGCGGAGGCGCGCATGCCCTGGAAGACGCCGAAGGCCGTGAGGACCGAGGAGTCCCCGGCGCCGCCGTTCTCGGGGGAGCGGCCGGTGGTCCACCGGTTGGCGCGGGCCACGACGTCCATGTCCGCGACGTAGGTGCCGACGTCGCAGGCCGTGACGTACCGGCCGCCGAGGGAGGCCACCATCCGCCCGTAGGCGAGCAGCAGCTCCTCCGTCTTGATCCTCTCCGGGTCGCCGATGATCACGGCCTTGCCGCCGCCGTGGTCGAGGCCGGCCATGGCGTTCTTGTACGACATCCCCCGGGAGAGGTTGAGCGCGTCGGCGACGGCCTCCGCCTCGGTGGCGTACGGGTAGAACCGGGTGCCGCCGAGGGCCGGGCCCAGGGCGGTGGAGTGGATGGCGATGACAGCCTTGAGGCCGGAGGCGCGGTCCTGGCACAGCACGACTTGCTCGTGGCCGCCCTGCTCCGACTGGAACAGGGTGTGCAGCACGTCAGCGGGAACGTCAGGAACGCCGGTCACATCGGTCACGGTGGTGACTCCCAAGTAAGAAGCGGCGATGGGGAGGTCCTCCTGTGGGTGGGGAGGACCGGTTCGGCAAGAGAGTAAGTCCTACGCATGCGTAGATCGGGCGCAGTGCTCAGGATCACCCACTCCCGGAGTACCTCCGTGGAAGGATTTGCGACATGTCGGTCGCTTCTTCGGTCCTCGTCCCGTACGCCTCCTATCTGCGCGTGTACGAGCCGCTGGCGGCCTTCGCCGAGCCGGAGAGAGGGGAGTGGGCGCGGTACGCGCGCCGGGTGGACGTCCCGACGGCACAGGACGAACTGCGGCGTTCGCTGGCGGACCTGGTGCCGGTGCCGCCGGTGCCCGTGCCGGTCCACGAGAGCCGGGACGCGTTCGTGGCGCTCCTGGACGGTGTGGTCGTGATCTGCCCGTGGCGCACCCGGCTGCGGGGCTGGCTGGCCCTGGAGGCGCTGGCGGCGGGCTGGGAGCTGCCCGGGCCGGTGCTGGACGCGATGGTGCCGCCGGTGGTGCGCGGGCAGGTGGCGGCGGACCACGAGCGGTGGCGGGAGCGGAACCCGGACGCGCGGCCGTGGATCCGATCGGCGGTGTGGCAGGTGCCGGTGCGCTGGTTCACCCTCTTCGCCGACGAGGAGCGGGAGTACGCGCCGGGGAGGCCGGGCGCGGTGGACGGGGCGGGGGCCGAGCCGCCCGTCCTGCGCTACCGCACGCCGATGGTGCAGGCGCGGCGCCGGCTCGCGCGGACGCTGCGGGCGCTGCGGGAGTCGGCCGAGGAGGGACCGCTGGCCGAGGGTCTGGTCGAGGTGGGCCGCTGGCTGGAGGAGTTCCACCCGCGCTCCCTGGTCGAGCTGGACTACGGCGGCCTGGTGCACGCCGTGCCGGCGGAGCGCCTGGCGGACGACCGGTCGGTGGCGGACGTCGCCGAGGGGATCGCGGCGCTGCGGGACGGCGACGGCGCGGGTGCGAGCGAGGCGTACGGGCGGCTGGCGGAGCGGTGGCGGGAGATCCGGAACCTGCGGTTCGCGAACTGATCGTCGACAGGAGGCACCCGCCTGGTAAATGATCTTCAAGCGGCTCGGGGTGCCGGTTCGCCGGGCATCGGGACGTAGGTCCCGATCCGGGCCTTTGGCTCAAGCGTGACGGACAGCACTTACCGCGCCCTTGCGCCCATCGCCCACCCTCGTGCCAAAATAGGACAAGGAGTCCGGGGAGGGTTCCTTCCGTCCATCTATGGGCGGAACGCTCAGCATTGCACTCTATGGGGGGTCTGAGGACTCCTGATCGCTCTGTGACTGATCGTCACAGTGGCGTGACTGTCCGTTATGGCATGGTCCATCGACTTCCGCCGCTGATGAACACCTGCGAGGGCAATTCCATCGGTTTGGCCGACGTGGCTGGACGGATGGTGTAGTTGTAGTGCCGAGGACAAGCCGTTCGTCCTATAACCGACTCGGCTCGCGTCCGCCATTTCGGGCAACGCGGGTCAAGGTGCAGAATTTAGAGGAAAGAACCGAGAAGGTTCGGTTCTCCCGAGGAGGCCGCTCATGACCGCTCGCACCCCTGATGCCGAGCCGCTGCTGACCCCCGCCGAGGTTGCCACGATGTTCCGTGTGGACCCGAAGACGGTTACCCGTTGGGCGAAGGCCGGCAAGCTCACGTCCATCCGCACGCTGGGTGGACACCGCCGGTACCGCGAGGCTGAGGTCCGCGCACTGCTGGCGGGTATTCCGCAGCAGCGCAGCGAGGCCTGAGGTACCCGCAACACCCCGCTTCACCGGGCACTTCCGGGTCCCCCAACCTGGACCGCCCACCCCTAGCTCTGCCGACTGGCGCCTGCCCCAACAGGCTCTTCGTCATCGATCGCGCTGGACTCCGCCGGGTCCAGCGCGATCTTTTTTGTGTCCGCGCCCGGGTGGGCGAGAGGTGGTGCAATTGCACATATAAAATCGGGTGGGTGTAGGGAGGGTGTAAGTGCAGGGGTTTCGAAAACTCATGCAGTGACACCCGTCACACGGGGCGACTCTTGCCAAGGAACAGCCTGCCACTCCCTGAGGGACGCTCAACCCGCCGTTCGTCACGGGGTGGTGGGACTTTCGTCCTCGGTGGCCGGCTCGGCCTCCAGGCCCTCCAGGGGCTCCTGGGCGTCCATGGCGAGCCGCAGGAGGCGATGGCAGACGGGGCAGTGGCGCGTGATGTGGCCGTAGCGGGACGCGGCCGCCAGATGGGCGCGCAGCAGCGCGCGTGTCTCGTGTCTCGACTCACGTGCTGCGGACGCCGCGGCCATGCGCGACCACCTCCGGTGTGGGCCCCCGATTCCCTGATGTCTGGGGTACCCGTGCACACGTGACGCCGTCAATACGCCGGACGCACGACTGAGGCCCGAGTCTGACGACTCGGGCCTCGAATACGGCGGTCCTGACGGGATTTGAACCCGCGGCCTCCACCTTGACAGGGTGGCGAGCACTCCAAACTGCTCCACAGGACCTTGCTCGCAGCTCCGTACTGCTTGGGCTGCGAGAGAGACTGTACAGCAGGTCAGAGGGTCAGGTCGAACTCACGCCGGGCGAGCGTCCCGTCACGGCGCCGCCGCGTCGATCGCCTTCACGATCCGCTTGTCGGAGACCGGGTGGGCCGTGCCCAGCGCGTGCGCGAAGTAGCTGACCCGGAGCTCCTCGATCATCCAGCGGATGTCCGTGACCTCCTGCGGCACCGGCCGCCCCCGCGGGAGCTGTTCGAGCAGCCAGGCGTACTCGTCCTGCATCTCGTGGACCTTCTCCATGCGGGTGGTGTCCCGCTGCACGCCGGTCGGCATCTGCTGGAGCCGGCGGTCCACCGCCACCAGATAGCGCATCAGGTCCGGCAGCCGCCGCAGGCCCGTCTTCGTGACGAATCCCGCCGGCACCAGCCAGGCCAGCTGCTCGCGCACGTCGGCCAGGTTCCGCATCAGGGCCAGGCTGTTCGTGGCCTTCAGGCGCCGCTCGCAGGCCTGCCAGGCCGCCAGGATCTGCTGGACCTGGTCCACCGTCCGGACCGTCATGTCGACGAGGTCCGCGCGGACCTTGTCGTACAGCTTCCGGAAGGACTCCTCGTCCCAGACCGGCCCGCCGTGGTCCGCGATCAGCCGGTCCGCGGCGGCGGTCGCGCAGTCGTCGAAGAGCGTCTGGATCGAGCCGTGCGGGTTCCGGGACAGGGCCAGCTTCTGCTGGTTGGTCAGCCTCTCCGAGGCGAACTTCGCCGGGTTCACCGGAATGTTCAGCAGGATCAGCCTGCGCGTCCCCCGCCACATCGCCGGCGCCTGCTCCGCCTCTGTGTCGAAGAGGCGCACGGCGACGGTGTCGCCCTCGTCCACGAGCGCCGGGTACGCCTTGACCGGCTGGCCGGCCCGCCGGGTCTCGAAGACCTTGGCAAGCGTGCCGATCGTCCAGTCCGTGAGCCCCGTGCGCTCCAGGGACTGCCCGGAGCCGTCCGGGCCGCTCGTTGCGGCCGCGGCGGCCTTGGAGAGCGCCTGGCGGGCCTTCGGGCGCAGCTGGAGCTTCAGGGACTCCAGGTCCTTGCTCTCGGCCAGCTTGCGCCGCCGCTCGTCGACGATCCGGAAGGTGATCTTCAGGTGGTCGGGGATCCGCGACAGGTCGAAGTCATCCGCCGTGACGGGGACGCCGACCATCCGCTGCAGCTCCCTGGCGAGGGTGACCGGCAGCGGCTCCTGGAGCGGGACGGCGGTGTCCAGGAAACGGGTCGCGAAGTTCGGCGCGGGGACGTAGTTGCGGCGGATCGGCTTGGGGAGGGACCGGATCAGCTCCGTGACCACCTCGGCCCGCAGGCCCGGGATCTGCCAGTCGAAGCCCTCGTCCGTCACCTGGTTGAGCACGTGGAGCGGAATGTGCACGGTGACACCGTCCGCGTCCGCGCCCGGCTCGAACTGGTACGTCACCCGGAACTTCAGCGGACCCTGCCGCCAGGAGTCGGGGTAGTCGTCCTTGGTGACCCCGGCGGCCTTCTCGTTGATAAGCATCTCGCGCTCGAAGTCGAGGAACTCCGGTTCCTCGTGGCGCTTGTGCTTCCACCAGGAGTCGAAGTGCGCCCCGGACACCACGTGTTCGGGCACCCGCTGGTCGTAGAAGTCGAACAGCGTCTCGTCGTCGACGAGGATGTCCCGGCGCCGGGCGCGGTGCTCCAGCTCCTCCACCTCGGTGAGGAGACGGCGGTTGTCGGCGAAGAACTTGTGGTGGGTGCGCCAGTCGCCCTCGACGAGCGCGTTGCGGATGAACAGGTCGCGGGAGGCCTCGGGGTCGATCCGCCCGTAGTTCACCTTGCGGTCCGTCACGATCGGCACGCCGTAGAGCGTGACCTTCTCGATCGCCATGACCGCCGCCTGGTCCTTCTCCCAGTGCGGCTCGCTGTACGTCCTCTTGACCAGGTGCTGGGCGAGCGGCTCGATCCACTCGGGCTCGATCCTCGCGTTGACCCGGGCCCACAGGCGTGAGGTCTCCACCAGCTCGGCGGACATCACGAAGCGCGGGGGCTTCTTGAAGAGTGCCGAGCCGGGGAAGATCGCGAACTTGGCGCTGCGGGCGCCCAGGTACTCGTTCTTCGCGCCCTCCTTCACGTCCTTCAGCCCGATGTGGGACAGCAGACCGGCCAGCAGCGAGGTGTGGACGGCCTGCTCGGGCACGCCGGCGTCCGCCGCGGGCTCCTCGACGTGCAGGCCCATCTGCTTGGCGACCGTACGCAGCTGTGCGTAGATGTCCTGCCACTCGCGGATGCGCAGGAAGTTGAGGTACTCCTGCTTGCACATCCGGCGGAACGACGACGAACCGCGCTCCTTCTGCTGCTCGCGGATGTACCGCCAGAGGTTGAGGTAGGAGAGGAAGTCGCTGGTCTCGTCCTTGAAGCGGGCGTGCTGCTGGTCGGCCTGCGCCTGCTTCTCGGCGGGGCGCTCGCGCGGGTCCTGGATGGAGAGCGCGGCCGCGATCACCATGACCTCCCGTACGCAGCCGTTCTTGTCGGCCTCCAGGACCATCCGCGCCAGGCGGGGGTCGACGGGGAGCTGGGAGAGCTTGCGGCCCTGCTGGGTCAGGCGCTTCTTCGGGTCCTTCTCCGCGGGGTTCAGCGCGCCCAGCTCCTGGAGCAGCTGCACGCCGTCGCGGATGTTGCGGTGGTCCGGGGGATCGATGAAGGGGAACTTCTCGATCTCGCCGAGGCCGGCGGCGGTCATCTGGAGGATGACGGAGGCCAGGTTCGTCCGGAGGATCTCGGCGTCCGTGAACTCCGGGCGGGAGAGGAAGTCGTCCTCGGAGTAGAGCCGGATGCAGATGCCGTCGGACGTACGGCCGCAGCGGCCCTTGCGCTGGTTGGCGCTGGCCTGGCTGACCGGCTCGATGGGCAGCCGCTGGACCTTGGTGCGGTGGCTGTAGCGGGAGATGCGGGCGGTGCCCGGGTCGATCACGTACTTGATGCCGGGGACCGTCAGGGACGTCTCGGCCACGTTGGTGGCGAGGACGATCCGGCGGCCGGAGTGGGCCTGGAAGACCCGGTGCTGCTCGGCATGGCTCAGGCGGGCGTAGAGGGGGAGGACCTCGGTGTTGCGCAGCTGCTTCTTCAGCAGCGCGTCCGCGGTGTCCCGGATCTCGCGTTCGCCGGAGAGGAAGACGAGCACGTCGCCCGGCCCCTCCGCCTGCAGCTCGTCGACGGCGTCGCAGATGGCGGTGATCTGGTCCCGGTCCGACTCCTCGGAGTCCTCTTCGAGCAGGGGCCGGTAGCGGACCTCGACGGGATACGTCCGCCCGCTGACCTCGACGATCGGCGCGTCGCCGAAGTGGCGGGAGAAGCGCTCGGGGTCGATGGTGGCGGAGGTGATGACGACCTTGAGGTCGGGGCGCTTGGGCAGCAGCTGGGCCAGATAGCCGAGCAGGAAGTCGATGTTGAGGGACCGCTCGTGGGCCTCGTCGATGATGATCGTGTCGTAGGCGCGCAGCTCGCGGTCCGTCTGGATCTCGGCGAGCAGGATGCCGTCGGTCATCAGCTTCACGAAGGTCGCGTCCGGGTTCACCTGATCGGTGAAACGGACCTTCCAGCCGACCGCCTCGCCCAGCGGGGTCCGCAGCTCCTCGGCGACCCGCTCGGCGACCGTGCGGGCGGCGATCCGGCGCGGCTGCGTGTGGCCGATCATCCCGCGGACGCCGCGGCCGAGTTCCAGACAGATCTTCGGGATCTGCGTGGTCTTCCCGGAGCCCGTCTCACCGGCGACGATCACGACCTGGTGGTCGCGTATCGCCTCGAGGATCACGTCCTTCCTCTGCGAGACGGGCAGCTGCTCGGGGTAGGTGACCGCGGGCACGCGGGCGGCCCGCCCGTCGACGCGCTCCTTGGCCTTGCCGGCCTCGGCGGCGATCTCGTCCAGGACGGCCTGACGGGCCTCGGGCTTGCGGATGCGGCGGGCGCCCTCGAGGCGGCGGCCGAGCCGGTGGGCGTCCCGCAGCGAGACCTCGGCCAGCAGGGACTGGAGGGCGGCGAAGGAAGTAGACATACGGACTCCAGGATCGCACCTGTGGCCGAGAACCGGCGAACCGATTTACCGGGCCGGGCCGGGCGGGCAGAGCGGCGCGGGCCGGTGCGTAATATTTCGGGCACGTCGCCCCCATCCGCATCCGAGAGGTTCCCCGATGCTCCGCACCGCCCGCGCGTCGGCGGCGTTCGCCGCGCTGCTGGGCGTGGTGCTGGGGATGCTGATGTCCGGGGGCGGCGCGCGTACGGAGCCGGGGGACGCGGTCAGGGCGGCCGCCGTCGTGGCCGTGGGCGCCGGGACCTCAGTGCCGGGCTGCGACCAGGGGCCCTCGGCCGACGGCAGCGCCCGTCCCGTCACCCCGCCGCGTCCGACCGGGTTCGGTGACCTGCTGCCCGCCCTGACCCGGGCGCGGCCGGCCGACGGCGGCTGGTGCGCGGACCAGGACGCACGGGACCTGCCGTCGGGCCCGGCGCCGCCGGAGCTCGTACCGCCGTCTCCCATGGAGCTGTCGATCCTGCGGGTCTAGACGGGCCGGTCATCTCCGCCGCCCGTCCCTCTTCCGTCCAGGAGCGTTTCCGCATGCCCAAGTCCACCCCGAAGTCCCCGTCCCGGGCCTCCTCCAGGCCGTCCGGGCCGTCGTCCGAGGCGGTCTCCTCCCCGGCCAGGCCGGTCATGATCGTCTCCGGGGTCGCGCTCGCCGCCGCGCTGCTCGGACTCGTCTCGTACACCGCGACCAAGCCCTCCTCGCCGGGATCGGGCGGCTCCTCGTCGGTCGCCGAGGTCTCCGCCGACCCGACCGCGGGCGTCTACCCCGAGCTGGAGGCGTACGCCCGCCGCGACCCGGCCGACCGGCTGGCCCTCGGGCGGGCCGACGCGCGCGTGGTGCTGATCGAGTACGCCGACTTCAAGTGCGGCTACTGCGGGAAGTTCGCCCGGGACACCGAACCAGAGCTGATGCGGAAGTACGTCGCGAACGGCACCCTGCGCATCGAGTGGCGCAACTTCCCGATCTTCGGCGAGGAGTCGGAGGCGGCGGCCCGCGCCTCGTGGGCGGCGGGGCGGCAGGGCAGGTTCTGGGAGTTCCACCGGGCGGCCTACGCCGAGGGCGCCAAGGAGAAGGGCTTCGGTCCGGACCGGCTGGCTGCCCTGGCGAAGGAGGCCGGCGTCCCGGACCAGGCCCGCTTCGCCCGGGACACGGACAGCGCGGCGGCCCGTGCGGCGGTGGCCGAGGACCAGGAGCAGGGGTACTCCCTGGGCGCGACCTCGACGCCGTCGTTCCTGATCAACGGGCGGCCGATCGCGGGCGCCCAGCCGATGGAGACCTTCACCGACGCCATCGACGCGGCCGCCCGGTCGGCGAAGAGGGTCACGGCGGAGGGAACGGCGACGGCGGAGAGGACGGCGAGGCCGACCACCCCGGCCGCGCCCCCGGCGCCTTCGGGCGGGCCGCACCCCGGCGCGACCCGGTGACCGGCGACATCGGCTATCTGGCGGCCTTCCTCGGCGGACTGCTGGCCCTCCTCAGCCCGTGCAGCGCCCTGCTCCTCCCGGCCTTCTTCGCGTACTCGATCGACTCGCCGAGGCGACTGCTCGCCCGTACGGGCGTCTTCTACGCCGGTCTGGCCACCACCCTCGTCCCGCTGGGCGCGGCGGGGTCCTTCGCCGGGCGGCTGTTCTACGGCCACCGGGACCTGCTCGTGGCCCTCGGCGGCTGGCTGATCATCGGCCTCGGCGTGGTCCAGCTCCTCGGCATGGGGTTCGCCTCCCGCCGCATCGCCGAGATCGGCGGCCGGATCCGGCCGCTGACGGCGGTCTCCGTCTACGCCCTGGGCCTGGTCTACGGGCTCGCCGGGTTCTGCGCCGGCCCGATCCTCGGGAGCGTCCTGACGGTGGCGGCGCTGAGCGGCAGCCCGGCGTACGGCGGCCTGCTGCTCGCGGTGTACGCGCTGGGCATGGCGGTGCCGCTGTTCGTGCTCGCGCTGTGCTGGGAGCGGTACGAGCTGGGCCGCAGGCGCTGGCTGCGCGGCCGCCCGGTCCGCGTCGGCCGGTTCCGGACGCACTCGACGTCCCTGGCGTCGGGCCTCTTCTTCGTGCTGCTCGGGGCGCTCTTCCTCGTCTTCGACGGGACGACGGCCCTCCCGGGTCTGCTGTCGGTGGACGACTCGTTCGCGGTGGAGGAGCGGGTGGCGTCGGTGGGCCGGTCGGTGCCGGACTGGGCGCTGCTGGCGGTGGTGGTCGCGGCGGTGGCGGTGGTGCTCGCGGTCCGGGGCCGGCGCGGGGCGCGCGGCGGCGAGCGGGAGAAGGCGTGAGGGGCGCGGAGGCGTGAGGGCGCCGGGGGCCCGGGCCGGGCCCCCACGGGGGCCGGCGCCCCGCTCCGTACGGGCCTTCGTCCGCACACGCAGAAGGCCCCGTTCTTTCGAACGGGGCCTTCTCTCTGTGGCTGGGGCCGGGGTCGAACCGGCGACCTATCGCTTTTCAGGCGATCGCTCGTACCAACTGAGCTACCCAGCCACGAGGTCGTTTCCGACCTCAGCGATCCTGACGGGACTTGAACCCGCGACCTCCACCTTGACAGGGTGGCGAGCTAACCAACTGCTCCACAGGACCTTGCAATGTGCGAGAACAAGTCTCGCACACGTTGTTGCGTGCCCCCAACGGGATTCGAACCCGTGCTACCGCCTTGAAAGGGCGGCGTCCTGGGCCACTAGACGATGAGGGCTAAGGGCCCACCTGGGCGCTTCGCAGCGCGTCGGGGACGTGAGAAGCATATGGGATGGCGGCGGCTATCGCCAAAACGGTTTCCCGGCGCCGTCGGCGGGCCCGCTCGGGTCAGCCCCAGCCGAGGGCGTGGAGCCGCTCGTCGTCGATCCCGAAGTGGTGGGCGATCTCGTGGACCACGGTCACGGCGACCTCGTGGACCACGTCCTCCGCGGTCCGGCAGTAGCGCAGGGTGGGGCCCATGTAGATGGAGATGCGGTCCGGCAGGACGCCGGCGTACCACTCGCCGCGCTCCGTGAGGGGCGTGCCCTCGTACAGGCCGAGGAGCTCCGGGTCCGACGGGTCGGGTTCGTCCTCCACGAACACGGCCACGTTGTCCATGACCCGCGTGAGCTCCGGCGGGATCGTGTCCAGGGCCTGGGCCACCAGCTCTTCGAACGTGTCGCGTGTCATCTCCAGCACACCGCCATTGTCGGTGACGGGCGCTCTTTTGCGGGCTGCCGGGCGGAACTGCTCCCGGAACCGCCCGCGGAACTGCTTCCCGGGCGAAAACGAGTGGCATTGGAGTGGCGCTCGCCGCCGGGCGGTGACCACCGGCCGGGCCCGCGTGTTCTGCGAGGCATGAACAACACCTTCAAGCGCACCCTCGCGGGCGCCACCATCGCCGTCGTGGCCGTCCTCGGCATGTCGGGCACCGCCCACGCCGACACCGACACCGTCCACGGCGTCGGGGACCTGATCGACATCAGCGAGGTCCTGACTCTGGACGACGTCCTGCGCACCGTCCCGCTCCTCAACGGCGAGAGCACCGCCGACAGCGCCGACACCACCACCACGAGCACCCAGTCCACCGCCACCGGCACCGGCACCACCACCGGTGCGGCCGCGGGCCTCGGGCGTGTCGGCTCCCTCCTGGGCCTCACGGGCTGAGCTGTCCCCGCTCGGCCGGGCGGCCCCCGGTCCCGGAGGCGACTCCGGGGCCGGGGGTTTGTCGTGCGGGGGCGTGTCCCTCGCGGCGCAAGAGGAGTTGGGCAGCGAAACGCTTTCCCGTCCTGTCGTCATCGACCGGCTTGTGTCGTGTGTCCCTTGTGTCCTGGAGGTGCCGTCCGTGCGCCATGTGCCCACCCGTGTGAGATGGGCCGCCACCGCGTTGGCGGTCGCCGCCTGTGCCGGTCTGAGCGGCTGTATGAGTGTGAGTGACGAGGGCGCGAAACCGGCGCCCGGCAAGTCCGCGGGAAAGCAGGGCGTGGCGACCGAGTCGGACGCCGTCGCCGGGGGGCCGGGCGGTTACGCCGGGGAGGGGTACGCCGAGACGGGCGGGGGCGGGGCGGACGCCGACGGGGCGGGCGAGGAGTCCCCCGTGCCGAGCGGATCGCCCTCGGCGTCGGGCAAGCCCCCGGCGGGCGGGGTCGCGGGGCCGGGAGGGAAGCCGAAGCCGTCCCAGGAGCCGGGTGGGGCGGGTGGCGCCGGCGAGGCCGGTGGTGCCGGCGGGCCGAGCGCGCCGGGCGAGGAGAGCACGCCTCCGGTCGATCCGCCGCCGTCGGAGACGCAGGAGCCGCCGCCGACCTCCGAGCCCACCGTGGAGCCGACTCCGGAGCCGACGGATCCGCCGACCTCCACGCCCGGCGCGGACACGCACATGGGCGCCATGAGGGCCGCCGACAGGCCCGGCGGACCGGTGGAGCCGGAGGCATCACCGCAGGTCGGACCGGTGTGACGGAACCCGGTTTGCGTCAAGGCGGGGAGGGTGCGTATGGTTATAGATCGTTTGATCCCATTGCCCGGCGCCGAAACAGAAGAGCGCCGCGTGGCGCGTACTCTCCCTAGCCGTGGCTGACCGCATTGAGGCGGTCGATTTGCGAATTCACGGAGTTGACGGGCGCGTGCCGAGACTCCGGAAGGTTTCGCATTTCGCATGTCCATTTTCAGTTCTGACCACGCCGTCATGCCCGAGAACGACGAGATCGTCGAGGTCCTCGAGGTCGTCGAGACCACCGAGACCGTCGTGACCGAGGCTGCCGAGCTCGAGTCCCCCGAGGCCGAGTCCTCCGAGCCCACCATCACGTTCGCCGACCTCGGCCTCCCCGAGGGCGTCGTGCGCAAGCTCGCGCAGAACGGCGTGACCACCCCCTTCCCGATCCAGGCGGCGACCATCCCGGACGCCCTGGCCGGCAAGGACATCCTCGGCCGCGGCCGCACCGGCTCCGGCAAGACCCTCTCCTTCGGTCTGCCGACCCTGGCGCAGCTGGCCGGCGGCCACACCGAGAAGAAGAAGCCCCGCGCGGTCATCCTCACCCCGACCCGTGAGCTCGCGATGCAGGTCGCGGACGCCCTCCAGCCCTACGGCGACGTGCTCGGCCTGAAGATCAAGGTCGTCTGCGGCGGTACGTCCATGGGCAACCAGATCTACGCCCTGGAGCGCGGTGTCGACGTCCTCGTCGCCACCCCGGGCCGGCTGCGCGACATCATCAACCGTGGCGCCTGCTCCCTGGAGAACGTCCAGGTCGCGGTCCTCGACGAGGCCGACCAGATGTCCGACCTGGGCTTCCTGCCCGAGGTCACCGAGCTGTTCGACCAGATCCCGGTCGGCGGTCAGCGCATGCTCTTCTCCGCCACCATGGAGAACGAGATCGGCACGCTGGTCAAGCGCTACCTGAACAACCCGGTCACGCACGAGGTCGACAGCGCCCAGGGCAACGTCACCACCATGACCCACCACGTCCTCGTCGTGAAGCCGAAGGACAAGGCGCCGGTCACGGCCGCCATCGCCGCCCGCAAGGGCCGCACGATCATCTTCGTCCGCACCCAGCTGGGCGCCGACCGCATCGCCGAGCAGCTGTGCGAGTCGGGCGTCAAGGCCGACGCGCTGCACGGCGGCATGACCCAGGGCGCGCGTACCCGAGTCCTCGAGGACTTCAAGAAGGGCTACGTCAACGCGCTCGTCGCCACGGACGTGGCCGCCCGCGGCATCCACGTCGACGGCATCGACCTGGTCCTGAACGTGGACCCGGCCGGCGACCACAAGGACTACCTGCACCGCTCGGGCCGTACCGCCCGCGCCGGCAAGTCCGGCGTCGTCGTGTCGCTGTCCCTGCCGCACCAGCGTCGCCAGATCTTCCGCCTGATGGAGGACGCGGGCGTCGACGCCTCGCGCCACATCATCCAGAGCGCCGGCGCCTTCGACCCGGAGGTCGCCGAGATCACCGGCGCCCGTTCGCTGACCGAGGTCCAGGCCGACTCGGCGAACAACGCCGCCAAGCAGGCCGAGCGCGAGGTCGCCGAGCTGACCAAGCAGCTGGAGCGCCTGACCCGCCGGGCCGTCGAGCTCCGCGAGGAGGCCGACCGTCTGGTCGCCCGTTCCGCGCGCGAGCGGGGCGAGGACCCGGAGGCCGCGGTCGCCGAGGTGACGGAGGCCGCCGAGGCCGAGGTCGCCGCAGTGGCGGCCGCTCAGGTCGCCGAGGAGCGTCGCGAGGAGCGCCCGGCCTTCCGCGACGAGCGGGGCAACTACGAGCGCCGTGACCGTGGTGGCGACCGCGGTGGTGACCGTGGCGGGTTCCGCCGTGACGACCGCCGTGACGACCGCGGCGGTGACCGTGGTGGCTTCCGTCGGGACAACGACCGCCCCTCCGGTGGCTTCCGTCGGGACAACGACCGTCCGTCCGGCGGTTTCCGTCGGGACAACGACCGTCCGTCCGGTGGCTTCCGTCGGGACAACGACCGTCCGTCCGGTGGCTTCCGTCGTGACGACCGTCCGTCGGGCGGCTTCAACCGTGACGACCGTGGCGGCCGTTCCTTCGACCGCCGTGACGACCGCGGTGGCGACCGTGGCGGCTTCCGTCGGGACAACGACCGTCCGTCCGGTGGCTTCCGTCGTGACGACCGTCCGTCGGGCGGCTTCAACCGTGACGACCGTCCGTCGGGCGGCTTCAACCGTGACGACCGTGGCGGCCGTTCCTTCGACCGCCGTGACGACCGCCCCGCGGGCGGCCACCGTGGCAGCGACCGTCCCTTCAACCGCGACCGTCGCGACGACCGCCCCTCCGGCGGCTTCCGTTCGGGCGGCGACCGTCCGCAGGGCCGT
The DNA here is from genome assembly GCF_055609145.1 of Streptomyces sp. NPDC036822. Taxonomy (NCBI): domain Bacteria; kingdom Bacillati; phylum Actinomycetota; class Actinomycetes; order Kitasatosporales; family Streptomycetaceae; genus Streptomyces; species Streptomyces sp. NPDC036822. Next base: position 24,871 of record NZ_JBVJPY010000003.1, on the reverse strand, counting down.
CGTGACGACCACCGGGGCGGCGACCACCGCGGCACCGGTTCGAGCAGCGGCTCCTTCGGCCGCCGTGACGACAAGCCGCGCTGGAAGCGCAACGGCTGACACGGCCTCCGGCCGCAGGCCGGGCCGGCGCTGAGCCGGGCTGACGCCGAGTGAAGGCCCCCTTCCCACCCGCGTGACGGGTGGGAAGGGGGCCTCTCTGTTCACCGCGAACCCGAACTTCACGGCCGGTCGGACGGTGCCGAACCTGTTCGTGGTGCCGGTCGTGGACGGCAAGGTGACTTTCTACGACCACGCCGGTTCGCTGGACCTGATCGCCGACTCGCCGGTCACCGCACGGGCTGACCTCCTGTGTCCCGGCCCACTTCGGTGGGCCGGGACCCGCCCGTACCGATACCCGATCGGCTGCGGGGCGTGATCCGGCTATGCTGCGGGGGTGCCCTTGTGGTGAGGGCCGTTAGCTCAATTGGCAGAGCAGCGGACTTTTAATCCGTTGGTTGTGGGTTCGAGTCCCACACGGCCTACCGACGGCGGGTAGGGCTTCGGCCCCTGACCTGCTGTGAAGCGCCCCGACCGGTTCCGACCGGGCGGGGCGCTTCGGCGTTCGCGGGCCGGCGTGAGCGCGTCACCTCTGCGAGGTCGACGCACGGAACCCGTGTGCGGCCCGCGCCACCTCGCACGGGCGGACGGGTCCCGGAGGGGCAACACCGCTCCCTGCGCGGGGATTTCGGCCCGGAGCGCGTCCCCGGGGCGCCGGCGGCCCGTTGTCAGTGGCTCGCGCGATGATCGGGGTGTGTCCGGGCCGTGGGGGCCGGACGGGAGGAGGACGGCCATGGCCGAGGTGCTGTTGTTCCACCACGCGCAGGGGCTGACCGAGGGCGTCCGCGCCTTCGCCGAGGAGCTGCGGCGGGCCGGACACGGCGTGCGGGTCCCCGACATGTACGACGGGAGGACGTTCGACACGCTCGAAGCCGGTGTCGGGTACGCCCAGGAGGTCGGGTTCGGGGAGATCGTGGCGCGGGGAGTGCGCGCAGCAGAGGGGACGCCCGAGGGAGTGGTGTACGCCGGGTTCTCGCTCGGCGTGCTGCCCGCCCAGCAGCTGGCGCAGACGCGGCCGGGTGCGGCCGGAGCCCTGTTGTTCGACGCGTGCGTCCCCGTCGGCGAGTTCGGGGAATCCTGGCCGGAGGGGGTGCCCGTCCAGGTGCACGGGATGGACGCGGACCGGTTCTTCGTCGCCGAGGGGGACCTCGACGCCGCCCGCGCCCTGGTGGAGAGCGTCGTCGACGCGGAGCTGTTCCTCTACCCGGGCGACCGGCATCTGTTCGCGGACAGCAGCCTGTCCGGGTACGACGAGGCGGCGACGGCGCTGCTCGTCGAGCGGGTGCTCGCATTCCTGGAGAAGGTGGCCTAGGCCGCCGGGCGACCTGGGCGCGGGCGGGCAGCGGAGGCGGTGGGGGCCGGGCCCGCGCTGAGGGGCGGCTCGCGGGGCTCCCGGGGGCATGGGAGGGGCTCCGAGGGGCCTCAGGCGTCCTCGGCGTCCCCGAGGACCAGCCGCTCCAGCCGCTCCGGGTCCGCCAGGATGTGGATCTCGACGATCCGGTCGCCGACGATCGCGAACGCCATGAGCGCGGCGGGGCGGCCGTCGGCCATCGAGACGACGCCGGGAGCGCCGTTGACGAGGACGGGCCGGGCGGTGTGGCGGAAGCGGGAGAAGGCGAGGGCCTGGCCGATGACCGCCTCGGCGCCGTGGACGAGCTTCGAGGCCGCCGCGCGCAGGGTGCCGCCGTCCGCGCGCAGGACCACGTCGGGGTCGAGGACAGCGAGCAGCCCGTCGAAGTCGCCGCTCCGCGACGCCGCGAGGAACGCGTCGACGACCTCGCGCTGCCGTGCCACGTCCGGGCCGGGCGCCGGGGCCGCGGACCGCACCCTGCGGCGGGCGCGGCTGGCGAGCTGCCGGGTCGCGGCGGGGGTGCGGCCCACGATGGGGGCGATCTCGTCGAAGGAGACGGCGAACATGTCGTGCAGGACGAACGCCAGCCGTTCGGCCGGCGCCAGGGTCTCCAGCACCACCAGGAGGGCGAGCCCGACCGAGTCGGTGAGCAGCGCCGCCTGCTCGGGGTCGGCGGCGCCGCCTTCGGCCCGGCCGACGACCGGGTCGGGGACGTGGTGCTCCAGCGGGTCCTCGCGGCGGGCGGCGCGCGAGCGCAGCATGTCGAGGCAGACCCGGCCGACGACGGTGGTCAGCCAGCCGCTGAGGTTCTGCACACCGGTGACGTCGGAGCGGTGGAGCTTGAACCACGCCTCCTGGACCGCGTCCTCCGCCTCGCTCAGCGAGCCGAGCATCCGGTACGCGACCGCCCGCAGGTGCGGGCGGTCGGCGTCGAAGCGCCGTGCGAGGAGGTCCGTCTCGTCCACCCGTGTCTCCCTTGTCGTTTCCCGCCGTTTCCCGCCGCCGTTTCTCCGCGTCTCCCGGCGTCTCCCGGCGTCTCCCGACGGCGTGCCGAGAGGAGGGCGTCCCGGGAGGACGGCGGCGGTTCGCGGCGGCATGCGAAGCCTGCCTGGAGCGTGCCCCGCGTTCGCTCGGCGACGGTGGCCGCCGTCCCGATGCGTGAGATCCCCGCCGCCTCCCGGCGAACGCCCGTCTTTCCCCGGCGGAACGCCGTCGGTCCCGGGAATCGCCACTTCAGCCGGTTGATCTTCGATCGTACGTTTGCACACATGACGACAACGACGCAGGTCAATTCGGTTCTTCGCACGCCGCCGGCCTCTCCCGCCGTGGCGGCGGCCTACTTCGCCGCCAGTCTCGCCTTCCACGCCGACGTCTCCGATGTCGCCTCCGCCCTCACCGCCGACACGGACCCCGGCTTCGTGGTCGTCGACTCGCGCTCCACCGCCTCCTGGGACCAGGGCCATGTCCCCGGCGCGGTCCACCTGCCGACCGCCCTCATCCCCGAGCAGGCCGAGCGGCTCCTGGACAGGTCCGTGCCCGTGGTCACGTACTGCTGGGGCCCCGGCTGCAACGGCGGCACCCGCGCGGCCCTCGCCCTCGCCGAGCTCGGCTACCAGGTCAAGGAGATGCTCGGCGGCTTCGAGTACTGGGTGCGCGAGGGCTTCGCGTACGAGACGTGGGAAGGCGCGGAGAAGAAGGACGCGGACCCGCTGACGGCACCCGTGGACGCCGAGGACTGCGGCTGCTGAGGAAACGGATTTCCGGATCGGCCACCCATGCCGTAAGGTCATATTCACCGACGCGGGGTGGAGCAGCTCGGTAGCTCGCTGGGCTCATAACCCAGAGGTCGCAGGTTCAAATCCTGTCCCCGCTACTCAGTAGCAACGAAGGCCCGGATCCAGTCAATGGATCCGGGCCTTCGTCGTGTTTCCCCGCTTTCCGGCTTCCTCCCTGTTCCGGCTTCCCCGCTCCTTGCTTCCCGGCTTTCCCGTTTTTCGGCTGGCGTCCCCCGGCTCCCGCTCCGTGGTGCCTTGACCTTTACGCAACGTCAAGATCTAGCGTTCTCGGCATGGAGTGGTCGATCCAAGAGATCGCCAGGAAGGCCGGCACCACCAGCCGCACGCTCAGGCACTACGGAGAGCGCGGACTGCTGGAGCCCAGCCGGATCGGCGCCAACGGTTACCGGTACTACGACCAGGCGGCACTCGTGCGGCTGCAGCGCATTCTGCTGCTGCGCGAGCTGGGGCTCTCGCTCCCCGCCATCGCCGAGGTCCTCGCGGGGCAGCGCGACACGTCCGCCGCCCTGCGGACCCACCTCGCCCTGCTGGAGCAGGAGCGCGAACGCATCGGGCGGCAGATCGCCTCGGTGCGGACCACTCTCCACAAGACCGAGAACGGAGAAGAACTCATGGCCGAGGAAGTGTTCGACGGATTCGATCACACGCGGTACGAGGCGGAGGTCAGCGAACGCTGGGGCCGCGACGCGTACGAGAAGGGCGACCGCTGGTGGCGCTCGCTCAGCGCCGAGCGGAAGCAGGCGTTCATGGACGAGCAGGCCGGCATCGCCCGCGACTTCGGGCAGGCGGCCAGGGACGGCCTCGCCGCCGACAGCGCCGAGGTGCAGGAACTGGCCCGGCGGCAGGTGGAGTGGCTGTCACACACGACGACGCCCGGGAAGGAGTACGTGATCGGCCTCGGCCGGATGTACGTCGACGACCCGCGTTTCACCGTCCACTACGACAAGCACGGCGAGGGCACGGCGGTCCTCGTCCGGGACGCCATGGAGATCTACGCCGAGCGGAACCTCTAGGGGTGTCAACGGTGGCCGAATCCCCGCCTGCCCCGTTACCCATCGACGTCCACCTGCCCGCGCAGAGCGCCGGCCCGCAGCTCGCGGCGCCGGACGCGGGGGGAGCCGTACCCCTGGCGTCCGACGAGGTCTTCCCGCCGGATCCGCATGCCCGCTGTGTCCGCGGCAGGGCGGGGCCCGGCCCAGCGCCGGGAAGTCTGCTGCTCGCCCTCGGAGTGGACCGGAACTGAGCCGGGTCCCGCCTTCGCGTGACCAGGTTCCCTCCGGCGTACCACGTACCACTCCAAGGACGCATTCCTGATGAGCAAGCTTCTGCCCGGCACAGCCCTGCCCACCAAAGCCCTGCCCGGCACCTCACCCACCGTCGCCCAGCAGACCGTCGGCAACACCCCCGTCCTGTGGATGGACGACGGCTACTGGGCCAAGCTCGAAGGCTTCAACTTCGGCGGCATCAAGGACCGCGCCGCCCTCCGACTGCGCGGCGACGACGGCGCTCCGGCCTGGTGGCCGAACCAGTACGGCAACCCCGACAACCCGGAGGCGTACGCCGGGCTCGCCGCCGAACTCTCCGCCCAGCTCCCCGTGACGGGCCGGTCGGCCGGCTTGTGGCTGGTCCTGTGCGGGGTCGGACTCGCCTGCGCGGCGGCGGTCAGGGCTCTGTCCCGGGGCGGACGTCTGGCGGCGACCGGCTGAGCACCGGCCAGGCGGGTGGCCAAGCACCGGCCCGGTGGGCGGTTGAGCGCCCGGCCCGGCGGTCCCGGTCCGTGCCGCGAGGGGCCGTCGAGCGGCGGCGCTCCCGGCCACCGCCTGCGGGCCCGTGCCTCCCGGGCCCGCCTCCCGGTCGCCCGTCCCCCACTCGGCGCAGTGGAGGTCGCCGCCCGGCGCGGCTCCCGGCAGGCTGGGGAGGGCACGGTACCGTCCGTCGCCGTGTACGGACCCGGCAGGAGAGCACAGGTGGGGCAGCCAGCGGCGGGGAACGGGACCTCCGGGCATCCGCGTCCGCGTGGCGAGCGCGCCCGCCGGTTCATCCGGGCCCTGCCTCCGCTGGTCATCGCGGGCGGGATCGTCTTCGACCTCTCGACACCGCCCGCCTACACCGCCGCCCCGCTGTTCTCCGCCGCCCCGCTCATCGCGGCCCCGCTCTTCTCGATGCTGACGACCCTGCTCACCGGCATCGCCGCCGTGCTGGCCTCCATCGGGCTGCACGTCTACAACGACACCCTCACCGACGTCCCGGCGCTCACCGAGACCTTCACGGTCATCACGGTCTCCGCCCTCGCCTTGCTCATCAACCGGGTCGTGCGGCGCAGTGGCGAGCGACTGGCGTCGGCGCGGGTGATCGCAGAGGCGGCGCAGAAGGCCGTGCTGCCGACGCCCGCCGAGCGGATCGGCGGGCTGCAGATCGCCGCCCGCTACGAGGCCGCGCAGGCGGACGCCTTCATCGGCGGCGACCTGTTCGCCGTCCAGGACACCCCCTACGGCGTACGGCTCGTGGTCGGTGACGTACGGGGCAAGGGCCTGGACGCGGTCGAGGCCGTCGCCGTCGTCATCGGCGCCTTCCGGGAGGCCGCCGAGCAGGAGTCGACGCTGGAGGGCGTCGCCCAGCGTCTGGAGCGGGCGCTGGCCCGTGAGGGCACCCGGCGGGCCGGCCTGGACGCCGCCGAGGGGTTCACCACCGCCGTCCTGGCCGAGATCCCGCGCGGTGCCGGGCTCGTCCGGGTGGTCAACCGCGGGCACCCGGAGCCGCTGCTGCTGTACGCCGACGGCGGCCTGACCATGCTGGCGCCGACCGAGCCCGCGCTGCCCCTCGGAATGGGCGATCTGGCCGCGTGGCCGGACCGGGCCGACGCGACGCCGTACCCGCCGGGCGCCACGCTGCTCCTCTTCACGGACGGCCTCTCGGAGGCGCGCGACGCCCAAGGAGCCTTCTACGACCCCGCGGAGCGTCTCGCCGGGAGGATCTTCCCGGGGCCGGAGGAGCTGCTCGACGCGCTCGTCGACGATGTGCGCCGGTACACCGGCGGCGGGACGACGGACGACATGGCGCTGCTGGCGGTGAGCCGTCCGGCGTCGGGGCAGCCGGTGCGGCGGCGGACGATGCCCGTGGTGCCGTGACGTGGGCGGTCGTGACCATCCGTGATCGAAAGGTCCCGCTCCGATAACAGTTGACTTAACATCAGTTTCGAGTTGCGCACCGCCTTTTCACGGAAGGGGGGTCAAGTCGGGCCAATACGCCGCAATCCTGTGAACGATCAATAGGAACAGCTTGGAATCAGGACCCCCTGTCTATTAACGTTCGATAACGCAGCGCGGTCGTCCCAGTCGTCGCAAGAGACGGCACCGTGCGCGTGCGCCGAATCCTGAAAGGGAACCGGGGAACCACTACTTGGGGTGAATCGGGCGCTTTCGCACCTGTGCGACCGTGCCCGTAGGAGACCTTCCTGCTCCGAACCCGTCAGCTAACCCGGTAGGCGAGAAGGAAGGAAAGGAGCACGCCTCCGTGGCGTCCAACACCCCTGCCCCCGAAGCCCCCTTCGATGCGTTCGGTGCCTCGGGTGCCGCCGGGACGGACCACGACGCGGGCACCTGGGAGGAGTGGAACCCGACCGAGGACTCCCTCCGCCAGCAGGCCCGCTCCGGAGGCCGTCACCGCGTCGTCAAGCAGCGCTCCGGCTTCGCCCGCTCCTCCACCGTCCTCGGCGTCGGCGTCATCGCCGCCGTCGGCGCGGGCGGCCTGGCCACCGCGCAGGAGAAGCCCGCCGTCTCCATATCCCTTCCCGACCTCGACCTCCCGGACGCCTCCGGGCTGCCCGGCGTCGGCGAACTCCTGGCGGACGGGACCGACGGAGCCGGCGACACGGCCGACGGCTCCGGCACGGGCAACCTCCAGCCGCTCACCGCCACCCTCGCCCTGCCCGCCGAGGGCACCGGGACGGCCGAGGTCACGACCGCCTCCGCGTCCACCGCCGACGCGGGCGAGGCGCTGCGCGCCCGCATCCTCCAGCAGGCCGAGCAGCAGCAGGCCTCCGCCGACGCCGCCGAGAAGGCCGCGGCGGAGAAGGCGGCGGCCGAGAAGGCCGCTGCCGAGGCGGCCGCCAAGGCGAGCGCCGCGGAGAAGGCGGCGGCCGAGGCGAAGAAGCAGGCCGAGGCCGAAGCGGCGGCCAAGGCCGAGGCGGAGCGCCTGGCGAAGCTCGCCGCGAGCTACGCCCTGCCCACCTCCTCGTACGTCATCACCTCCACCTTCGGCGAGTCCGGCTCGATGTGGTCCTCGGGCTACCACACGGGTCTCGACCTCGCCGCCCCCACGGGCACGCCGGTCAAGGCGGTCCACGGCGGCACCATCACCTCGGCCGGCTGGTCCGGCGCGTACGGCTACCGCATCGTCCTGGAGCTGGAGGACGGTACGGAGATCTGGTACTGCCACCTCTCCTCCATGACCGCCTCCGCCGGCCAGTCGGTGGGCACCGGCGAGACGATCGGCCGCGTGGGCGCGACCGGCAACGTCACGGGAGCCCACCTCCACCTGGAGGTCCACACCCCGGGCGGATCCGGCGTGGACCCGGCGGCCTGGCTCCGGGACAAGGGCCTGAACGTCTGACCCGGCAGGTCGGTCCTCGCCGGCGCGGCGGACGCCGCCGTGCCGGATGCGGGCCCGGTGTCCGTCAGCTGCGGTAGGGGTTGTAGCCGCTGTAGTCGAGGTACTGCGGCGGCGCCCACACCTGCCCCGTGGCCCGCGCCGCGTACGTGAGCGCGGGAGAGGCCACCGCCTTGCGCTGCCAGAGGTGGTGCAGCAGTTCCTGCTCGCGGGCGGCGAAGTCCGGTTCCGCCGCGCCCCTCTCGGCCTGGTGGCGTAGAAACGCCAAAGTCGTCGCGAAGGCTTCGTACTCCCCGACCGCCTGCGCCGCCGGCTTGCCGTACGTCCGTGCGGCGAAGGCGCGGGCCATCGAGCGGGCCCGCATGGAGGAGAGCGCGAGCGGCTCGGCGGGCGAGAGCCAGCCGGCCGCCGCGTAGGCCGGGAGCTGCCCGGATATGGTGCGCAGCTCCCGCTGCCGGCTCCATATCGCCAGCCAGGTCAGCAACGCGAACGCCGGCACCATGAACATGCCGTACACGAGGATGAACCCCCAGCCGCCGAAGACGGCCGAGCCGTTCCACAGGGCGTGCATGCCCATGGCGAGGAGCAGGCCGGCCAGGGGGAGCAGCGTCCGGCGGATCCGCCTCCGGCGCGCGGCGAGAGCCGCGAAGCCGAAGCCGAGGCCGGTGAGCACGGTGAACAGCGGATGCGCGAACGGCGACATCACGATCCGCACGAAGAAGGTCCCGGCCGTCACCGAGCCGAGGCCCGAGGAGCCGAACTCCTGGTCCTCCCCGAAGGCCCTGCCGAGATAGAGGATGTTCTCGGTGAAGGCGAAACCGGTGGCGGTGAAACCCGCGACGACGACCCCGTCGACCAGCCCGGTGAAGTCACGCCGGCGGAAGAGGAAGAGCAGCAGGACCGCGGCGGCCTTGGCGCTCTCCTCCACGACCGGTGCGACGACGGTCGCGCCGAGGGTGTCCGCAGAGGTGGGGTCGGCGGTCGCGGTCGCTATCCAGCGGACCGCGAAGGTGTTGGCGGTCAGCGCGACGAGCGCGGCCGCGAACGCGCCCCAGGCGAAGGCGAACAGCTGGTTCTTCCACGGGCCCGGCTCCACGCGGTCGAGCCAGCGGAACGCGGCCATCAGGAGCGGCACGGGCAGCACGGCCAGACCGAGCCCGACGAGGAAACCCTCCGTCCCGGTCTCGTCCCGCACCAGCGCGAGGATCACCAGGGCGCACAGCGCGAGCACCGTGATCACGGCGACGGCCCGGACGACCTTGCTGCGCCAGAAGGCGCGCCGGGGCCGGTAGCGCCACTGGGCGCGGCCGGGGACGCCGGCGAAGGCCGGCTCCTCGGTGTCCCTGGCGGGTACGGGGGAGGGAACGGGGTTCGACACGTAAGCGACCCTAACGAGCCGCACCGACAACGTGCGCGGGAGTTCCGTGCCCTGTGGAAAACCCGGTCCTACACGCGCCGGAAGAGCAGGTCGTGGACCACGTGCCCCTTGTCGAGGCCCTGTCCCTCGAAGCGCGTGAGGGGGCGGAAGTCGGGGCGGGGGGCGTAGCCGCCGTCGGGCCGGGTGTTCGCGAAGTCGGGGTGGGCGGAGAGGACCTCCAGCATCTGCTCGGCGTACTCCTCCCAGTCCGTGGCGCAGTGCAGGACGGCGCCGGGCTTCATCCGGCTCGCGAGCAGGGTGAGGAACTCGGGCTGGATGAGGCGCCGCTTGTGGTGGCGCTTCTTGGGCCATGGGTCCGGGAAGTAGACGCGGCAGCCGTCGAGGGCGTCGGCGGTGAGCATCTCGCGCAGGAGGATGATCGCGTCGCCGTTGGCCACCCGGACGTTCTCGAGCCCGTTCCGGTCGGCCAGTCCCAGGAGGTTGCCCTGGCCGGGGGTGTGCACGTCCACGGCGAGGATGCCGGTGCCGGGGTCGGCGGCGGCCATCCGCGCGGTGGCCTCGCCCATGCCGAAGCCGATCTCCAGGACCACCGGAAGGCCGCCGAACATCTCCCTCAGGTCGAGGACCCGCTTGCCGTCGATGTCCAGGCCCCAGTCCGGCCAGCGCTTGAGCATGGCCTCGGCCTGACCGGCGGTGACGCGGCTGCGCCGGGGCTGGAAGCTGCGGATGCGCCGCTCGTGGTGCGACCCGGCGGGATCGGGCAGGGGCCCTTCCCCGGCGGCGAACATCCGGCTGCCCCGGCGGGCGACGACGGCCTCGGCGACGGGCTCGGTGGCGGACGCGACGGCGGCCGGCTCGGCGAGGACGGGCGCGTCGGCGGGGTGCGGAACGGTTTCACGGGTCTCAGACACAATGCGGCAATTCTACGGGGCCGCCCGCGCTCGCCGGCGGCCCGCGGCGACGGGCCGCGGCGACGGCCCGGCGCGGGGAACGGCCGGGGGGATGACCCGGCAGAGCGGCCCGGGTGAGCGGTCCCGGGGAGGGCAGCGGCCCGGTAAGGGCGCCCCCGTAGGCGCCACGCCTCCGCCCAGCTGCGGAAGATCCGTCCGCTACAGCAGCGCCAAAGCGCGCTGCGCGACCTCCCTGCCGATCGGGAGGGACGCCGTCGCCGCCGGGGAGGGGGCGTTCAGGACGTGCACCGTCCTCGCCGATTCCCGGATCAGGAAGTCGTCGACCAGGGTGCCGTCCCGAAGCACCGCCTGGGCGCGGACGCCCGCGGCGGTCCGTCGCAGGTCCCGCTCCTCCACGACCGGCAGCAGTCTGCGCACCGCCTCCGTGAACGCCCGCTTCGACAGCGAGCGCCGCAGCTCCCCTGCTCCGTACCGCCAGTGCTCCCGCGCGATCGCCCATGAGCCCGGCCACGCGAGCGTGCCCGCGAGGTCCCCGGGGCGCACGACCGACCAGCCGTACCCCTCCCGGGCGAGCGCCGGCACGGCGTTCGGGCCGACATGGACGCCTCCGCCGATCCCCCGGGTCAGGTGCACGCCGAGGAACGGGAACGCGGGGTCGGGAACCGGATACACGAGGCCGCGGACGAGCGAGGGGTCGGCCAGTTCGTAGTACTCGCCCCGGAAGGGGACGATCCGCATCTCGGGGTCGTCGCCCGCGAGCCGGGCCACCCGGTCACAGTGCAGCCCGGCGCAGTTCACCAGGACCCGCCCGCGCACCACCGTGCCGGCAGCCGTGCGCACGGCCACCCCCCAGGGCCGCCGGTCGACCGCCGTGACCTCCGAGCCGTAGAGGACGCGGGCCCCCGAGGACTCGGCGAGCTGCGCCGTCACCGCGCCGTAGTCGCAGATCCCCGTCGTGCCCACGTGGATCGCCGCGAGGCCCCGCACCCTCGGCTCGTAGGCGGAGATCTGCGCCGGGCCCAGCTCCCGCACCGGGATGCCGTTCTCCCGGCCGCGCTGCACGAGCGCGTGCAGGCGGGGCAGCTCCTCGCGCGCGGTCGCGACGATCAGCTTGCCCGTGACCTCGTACGGCAGGTCGTACTCCGCGCAGAACTTGACCATCTCGGCCGCGCCCGCGACCGCGAACCGTGCCTTCAGGGAACCCGGGCGGTAATAGATCCCGCTGTGGATCACGCCGCTGTTGCGTCCCGTCTGGTGGCGGGCCGGGCCGGGCTCCTTCTCCAGGACGGTGACACGGGTGCCGGGGGCGGCGCGGCTCAGGGCGTACGCCGTCGACATGCCGACGATTCCGCCGCCGATCACGAGCACGTCGCAGTCCACGTCCCGCACATTCCGTACATCCCGCACGGACCGCTCGGACCGGACGTCCCGCGGGTCTCGTGCGTCCCGTACGGACGTCTGCGCCCCGGACACCTGCACCACCTCCCACCCCGATAGTGCACTGGCCCACTGACAATGCGGCTAAACCCGGTGGGACACGCGTCACGCCGGTGTCATCAGCAGCGGCCGGGCCCGCTCGCGCAGCTCCATGACCCTCGGCTCGTCCCCGTACGGCTCGAGCCGGTGCAGCAGATCGCGGACGTACTCCGTGGTGCGGGCGGACGAGATCCGCCCGGCCACCTCCACCGCGCGCGTGCCCGCCGCGCAGGCGGCGTCCAGATTGCCCGACTCCAGCTCCGCGACCGCCGACACCACGAGCCGCAGCCCGTGCGAACGGACGTACTCCTCCGTCGGCCGCGAGAGCGCCTGCTCGGTGAAGCGGCGGACCTGACGGGGGGCCTTGAGGTCGCGGTAGCACTCGGCGGCGTCGGCGCAGAACCGGTCGTACGAGTAGAAGCCCAGCCAGGACGGGTCGGCGTCGCCCTCCCGGGAGCGCTCCAGCCATCCCTCGGCCGCCTTGAGCGCCGCGGCGGCCGCCGCCCCGTCGTTCGCCTTCGCGTGCGCCCGGGCCTCGACGAGCCGGAAGAAGGACAGGGTGCGGGCCGTGGCGAGCCCGCGGTTGCGCTCGAGGGCGGCCTGGGCGAGGTCCACGCCCTCGTCGGCGAAACCGCGGTAGGTGGCCTGGAGCGACATGGAGGCGAGGACGTAACCCCCGAGGGGCACGTCGGCGGCGGCGCGGGCGAGGCGCAGGGCCTGGATGTAGTAGCGCTGGGCGGCCTCCTGCTGACCGGTGTCGAAGGCCATCCAGCCGGCCAGCCGGGTCAGCTCCGCTGTGGCGCCGAACAGGGCCCGGCCCACCTCGTCGGAGTACGAGCCGAGCAGCAGGGGAGCCGCGTCGACGCGTAAGCACTCCGGGACCATGGAGGAACGCCAGTCGCCCCCGCCGTACTTGGAGTCCCAGCGGCGCGCGTCCTCCGCGGCCTCCCGGAGCTTGGCGACATCGCTGTGCCCCACGCGCGCGTGGAGCCCGTTCTCGGGGGCGTCGGGCGCCTCCTCGATCCCACCGGGCCCGCCCGCCCCACCGGCCCCCGACCGGCGCACCAGCCGCTCCACGGACGAGTCGGCGGGGGTTATCAGCCATCGGGAGGCGGGGGTGGCGTACGCGCTCACCGCGAAGGATCCGGCCAGCGACTGCCAGATACCGCCGCCGCCGGCCCGGCGACCGGCCAGATCCAGCCGGTACAGCTCGGTCGCCGAACGGACGGCCTCGCCCACGTCGCGGGGGAAGGCCAGGCCCACTTCGGGCGCCGGGTCGGCGTCGGCGAGACCGATCTCGTGGAGCGGCACCGGACGGCCCAGCTTCTGGCCGATGGCGGCCGCGATCAGATGCGGGGCGGCGCCCTGGGGCACCATCCCCTTCGACACCCACCGCGCCACCGACGTCTTGTCGTAACGAAGCGTCAGCCCCCGCTGCGCCCCGAGGTCGTTGACGCGCCGGGCGAGCCCGGCGTTGCTGATTCCCGCGAGGGCGAGAACCGTGCCGAGCTTTTCGTTCGGCCCGCGTTGCTCCCTGGACATGACGCCACCCCTCGACCACCCAGACGGCCGCCGCGACACCGGGCATAAGCGTGCGGCATTCGTAAACACAGCGTAGTTCGCCGCATCCCTACCGTTAAGGGGCGGAGTGCCGTATGGCGGGATTGTTGTGTGGACGGACCCGGGACGGGCGGACGGCGCGGAGGGGTCGGTGCCGAGAGCGCCGGGGGCGCCGCCGGGGAGCGTGCTCCGGGTGTGTGGCCGTGCGCCCGGCCGTGCGCTCTCGCCCGGCCGGAGGGGGAGCGCTTCCATGAGTGCTGCGTGGGTCGGCCCACCCGGCCAGAAACCGGTGGGCTGGGGGATACCGCCGCCCCCTCCCCGCGGGCGGCGGACGGCTCCGGGAGGCGATGGGCGCCTCCCGGACTGCCGACGGCCCGACACGCCGCCGAGAATGGCCGAATGACGACGGTGGGCAACTGGCCAATGCCAGAGGCTCATTCGCCTTTCGCGCACCCGGCCACGCGGCCCGTCCTGTGCGCTGTTGTCGTGGCAGCATGTTCCTCCACCGAACGGACGTGGAGGCGCCGATGCGATGGCTGGTGGGCTGGAGCAGTGTCGCCGCGAGCTTCGGTACGGCGGGAACGGCGGGCTTCCCGGGAGCGGACGGCCTCTCCGGAGCGGCGGGTCCCCCCGGCCTGGCCGGCGCCGCGGACGGCGGGACGGCGTCCGAGGGGCGCACACTGCAACCGGTGGGCGCACAACTCCTGTGGGGTGACCCCGATCCGCTGTGGGCGGTCGGCGACTGGCGCCCCGACGAGGTGCGGGTCGTCGGCGTCGACGCGCACAGCCGCCTCGCCGTCCTGGGGTGCTGCGCGGCGAGCGACGAGGAACTGCGGAGCGGGCTCTTCGCCGCGCGCGGCGGGGCGTTGCGCCACCTCACGTCCTGGGCGGGCAGCTACACCGCCGTCGTCCAGGTCGGCCGCCGGATCACCGTCACCGGCGATCTGGCCGGCGCGCGGCCGGTGTTCCACACCCCCTGGGCCAAGGGCACCGCGTACGCCACCGCCGCCCTGCCGCTCGCCGACCTCATCGAGGCACAGCTCGACATCGGGCACCTCGCGGCGCTGCTCGCCTGCCCCGAGACCCCGGAGGCGCTGCGCGACTCCACACCGTACGAAGGCGTGAAACGGGTCCCGCCCGGCCACGCGCTGATCCTGCGCGAGGGCTCGCGCGAGGTCACCGGCTACGAACAGGTGGCCTCGCTCGCCGTCGCCGCGCCGGAGACCGAGCCACGGCAGGCGGTGGAAGGGGTACGGGACGCGCTGGTCGAGGCGGTACGGGCCCGGCTCACCGCACCCCGGCACGCGCCCGAGACCCGGCTGCCGGACCCCGGGCCCGTCCCCGGCATGGGTCCCGCCGAGCGACGGGCCGCCCGAGGCGGCGGACCGGCGCCCGGCATCGGCGCGGACCTGTCCGGAGGCAGCGCGTCCGGCACCCTCGCCCTGCTGGCCGCCGGCCTCCCGGGCGTACCCGGCACGATCCTCGGCCACGGCACCGGCGCGGGGGAGCGGCTGCTCGCCGTCACCTTCAACGACCTGGCCACCCGGACCAGCGCGCATCGCGAGGAGGAGCTGGAGCGGGCCCGGGCCATCGCCGCCGACCCGCGGCTGCACCACGTGGTCGTCGCGGCGGGCGAGGAGGCGCTGCCGTACGCGGAGCTGGACGGACCGCTGACGGACGAGCCCGGCCCGTCCCTGGTGGTGGCCGGCCGGCACCGGCGGCGCCTCGCGGGCGGCAGCGCCGACCACTTCACCGGCCTTGGCGCCCGGCAGGTCCTCGACGCCCACCCGGCGCGCCTCGCCGACCTGCTGATGGACCGGCGGCGCAGATCCCTCGTCCGTCCGGTGACGGCGCTCGCGAAGGCGACGGGCACGTCCGCGGGCTCGCTCCTCGTCCCCCTGACCGTCTACCGCGCGGCGCGCCGCCTGGCCCGTACGCCGTACCGCACCGGCCTGGAGGCGGCGGCGACCGGGCTCCTGGAGGCGAACCGGACCCCGCCGGGCGCCTTCGGTCCCCTGGAGGCATCGCTCTCGGCCCTGACCTGGTCGCGGCCCGGTCCGGCGGCCCGGTGGCTGACCGGGGAGGCCCTCGCCGAAGTATCGGTTCGCCTGCAACGGGCGGCGACCCTGCCGACCTCGGTGCAGCGCCCGGGGGAGGCACGCGCGCGTGCGGCGCTCGCACGGGCCGCGGCCGACCACAGGGTCTTGGAGCAGGCGGCCGAGATCCGCAGCCAGAGGCTGCACGCGCCGTTCCTCGACAACCAGGTGGTACGGGCCTGCCGTACCCTCCCCGAATCGCTGCGGGTCCAGCCCGGCGCCCGGGCGGACGTCCTGCGCACGGTCCTCGCCGGCGCGGGCGTCCACGACCTGCCGTCCGGCTGGGGCGCCCCGAATCCGGCGGTCCCGGCCGCCGCCGCCCGCGCCGGCCTGCGGGCCGCGCTCCCCGGCCTCCTCGCCGTCTTCGACGCCCCCCTCCTCGCGGACGCCGGCCTGATCGAGGCCCGCGTGGTCCGCGAGGCGCTGATCGCCGCCGCCGACGGGGAGCCGGTCCCGCTGGACGGCCTCGCCGACCTCGTCTCCACCGAACTCTGGCTCCGCCGCCTCCTGGCTCGCCGCGGATCCTGCTGGACGGGCACGGCGGCCCCCCGCCAGCGCGCGGTCCCGGGCCCCCTGGTCCCGTCCTCCCGGCGGTCACTCCTGGCGTGAGGCGCGGGCGGCGCGTACGAAGGGCGGGGTGGGGGAGGCCGGGGCGAGGCGTCAGTCGCGCGGGGCGTCGCCCGACGGGGCCGGGCCGCCCGATGACGCGCAGGTGATCTGCGACCGGGCCCAGTCCGCGACCGCGACCCGGCCGAACGGCGTCTGGGGCTCCACCACCAGGCGGAGCGTGCCGCGTCCGGCGATCCCGACGTGGACCGGCACCGCCGGATCGCCCGGCCGGACCACGGCGGAACGCCAGAGCCGTTCCCCGTCCCCGTAGACGGAGAAGCGGACACCGCCGACGCCGAGAGGGGCGCTCAGGTCGTCGATGCCGACGACCGCGTCGTAGCCGACGCACGGGCGGTTGAGGTCGATGGTCAGCGAGGAGGGCGCTTGCACGCTCACCCCGTGCGCGTACCGCGTACCGCCCATCCACAGGCTGTCGCGCTGCCACATCGGGCTGCTGTCCCCGAGCCGCACCTCGGGCTTGGTGCCGTCGCCGGCGATGCCGTACTCCAGTCGGCTGACCGGGTAGAGGACCGGCGGTGCGGGCGGCGGGGGCGCGGTCTTCGAAACGGTCGCTGCCGGGGTCGGGGTCGGCGCGGGTTCCGGCGCGGGCCGGGGGCGCGGCGGGGCTACCGACCGGGTGGGGGCGGGGGTCGGCCGCGGCTCCGGGGTCGTCTCGGCCGGGGCGGGCGGCGGCGGTGGCTCGGGCGCCGGCCTCGGCGAGCGCGCGGGCTCCGGCGGTACGGCGGGGGCGACCGTCGGCGGGATGGGGACGGGTCCGGCGACCGGCTGGGGGTCGCCGGACAGCGCCCACACCAGGCCGGCGGCCGCGGCGACGGCCGCCGCGGCCGCGATCCCCGCCTTCGCGGGTGCGCCGAGCCCTTCGGCCACGGCGGCGGACGACGTGCCGGCCGAACCCGACGAACCGGCGCCCGTGGCGGCGGCCGCCGCACCGGCCCCGGCGGCACCGGCCGCACCGCCGGCCACCACGCCCGCGGCCTTGAGCGAGTACCCGGCGGCGAACCACCCGATGACGGCGACCGGGAGCAGCGCGGGGATCCCGGCGTTGACGTGCTCCAGCTCACCGGCCGCGAGCCGGCACCTGGCGCACTCGTCCAGGTGCTTGCGCAGCCCGCGCTCGGCCCGCGTCCGCAAGCCCCCGCGGGCATGGGCGCCGAGCCGGTCGGCGTAGCGGGCGCAGTCCCCGCCGGAGGTGAGGGACTCGCTGACGTGCGCCTGGAGGTAGGCCTGCTTCAGGCCCTCCCGGGCCCGGCTGGCCAGGACGGCCGTGGCGTTGGCGGTCAGCCCGAAGAGCGGTGCGACCTCGCTCGGTGACTCCTCCTCGACGGTGGTGTGCCACAGCACGGCCTGCCAGCGCTCGGGCAGCGACCTGAACGCCTGCATGGCCAGGGACTGCTCGGCCTCGTGCATAGCCCGGACGTCCGCGCCCAGGTCCAGCGTGTCCTGGTCGGAGACCTCGGAGCCGCGGGCGGCGTGCGCCGCGAACACCGCGAAGTCCTCGACCAGGTGCTCCCGCCGCTGCGTCCTCGTCCAGTGGGCGGCGACCCGCCGGACGGTCGTCAGCAGATAGGCCCGCACGGCGTACTCGGGGCCGGCCCCGCCCCGTACCGCCTGGAGCGTCCTGGCGAACACCTCGGCCGTCAGGTCGTCGGCGGTGTGCGCGTCCCGGCAGCACGTCCGGGCGTAGCGCCGCACGGCCTCGGAGTGCCGCCGGAACAGCTCTTCGTACGCGCTGTCGGCGCCGCTCCGCACGAGCTGGACCAACTCGGCGTCGGAGGGCGGCAGCTCGACCGGCGGAGGCAGCAGACCGTCGTCGTCCGCATCGTCGCCGTAGGCGGCCTCGGCCTCGCGGCCCCCGTCCCCGGGAACACCGCCCGGCCCGCCCACGGCGCCGCCCGGCCCACCGCGTTCGCGCTGCTGCGGCACGCTCGGCGGAGCGTCCACCGGCGCCGCACCCGCCGGGCCCCTGGCCGGACCGGAGGAGCCCTGCGGGCCGCCCTGGCCCGGCACCTGCCGGACGGACGGGTGGCCGGTACCCATGGCACCGCCCTGGCCCAGCGGCTCGTCCCGTCCGTCACCGCTCATCGCGGAAGCCCCCGTACGCACGCCCAGACCCGAACACCGGCCAAGCGTGACACAGAGCGCGTGCGCCCCGGAGCCGCAACCGCACTTACCACTCGTCCGGGGTGACTCCCCCCGTCGAGGCGTAACCGCGCACGTGTGCGCGTCCGTTCACGCGTGTCCGTGGCGAGGCGAGCGCCGGCACCGGGCCGCGAGCAGGGGGGAGTGAAGGGCCGCGCTCCCGCGACCGCACCCCCCTCCGGCTACCGCGACCGCAGACCCTCCAGCAGGATGTCCAGGAGGCGGGTCGAGGCCGCCGCCTGCTGCGCCGCGTCCGGCAGGGCGGGCGCCGCCGTGGCTATCACCAGGAGGACGTCCGCCACGGTCACGTCGGCCCGCAGCTCACCCGCCTCGCGCGCCCGGTCGACCAGCCGCCCGACGACCTCCAGGAGCTCCGCCGCACCGGCGTCGTCGTCCTGCTCCGCGGCCGGCACCGCGCGCGACGCGATCACCCGGGACGGCAGGTCCCCGACGATCCGCTGGTGAGGCACCCGCGCGCCGTCCTCCGAGGACCGCGCGCCGGACGCCGAGAGCTCCTCCTCGGCGGAGGTCCCCTCGTCCACGCCGACCCTCAGCACCTGAGGAGGCAGCAGCCGCCCCGCGCCCGAGGCCACCGAGGTCCGCAGGAACCGGGAGAGCGCGGACCACGGCTCGTCCTCCTGCCCCAGCGCCGTCCGTGCCTGATCGGTCAGCCGGGCCGTCTCCTCCTCGGCTATCCGGCGCACCAGCACGTCCTTGCTGGGGAAGCGGCGGTAGACCGTGCCCACGCCGACCCGGGCGCGCCGCGCCACGTCCTCCATCGGCGCGCCGTATCCCAGCTCGCCGAACACCTCGCGCGCCGCGCGCAGGACGTGCTCCAGGTTCCGCTGCGCGTCCACGCGCAGCGGCGCCGCCCGGCCGACCCCCGTGGGGGCGGCCGACATGGCCGCCGAGACACCCGACATACCCGTCGACGTGCCCGGACGTCCGTTGACATGGCCGTCCGTCGCCGCGACGACGGTCTGGCCGTACGCATCCTGCATGTGCATAAGCGTTCCCCCGCTCATGATGTCTCCCCCCGGAGACTCCCCGCCCTGACACGGGGTCCCGGACCCTGTCCGCGCTCTGGTCCGCGCGCGGCCGTCCGATACCCCGACGAGGTACGAACATAGTTGAGTCGGGGTCAATTCAGAAGGGGGAGTTCCGTACGGTGCGCCCCCCGATCGGAGCAAGGACCGGAACTCTCCCGATTCCCACCCCCCACCGCACCCCCCTCGTCGGCCCTGACCTGCACACTTCCCGCCGTACCCCCCTCACGCGCCACCCCACGCCCCCGCACTTCCGCGGTCACACAATTTGCCGGGCCTGTGGACAAACCCCGGACGGCGGTGCGTCATGGGACAGTGACCGAACCTGCGCGCATTCTCGTTGTCGGCGGTGGCTACGTCGGGATGTACACCGCGCTGCGCCTGCAGCGGCAGCTCAAGGCCGAGCTGAGAAGCGGCGCCGTCGAGATCGTGGTGGTCACTCCCGACCCGTACATGACGTACCAGCCGTTCCTCCCCGAGGCGGCCGCCGGTTCGATCTCGCCGCGCCACGTCGTCGTCCCGCTGCGGCGCGTCCTCGACAAGTGCCGGATCGTCATCGGCGAGGTCCACGCCGTCGACCACGCCAACCGGACGGCGACGCTCTCCACCCTCGCCACCGAGGAGGAGGGCACCGGCCACGACCGGCTCTCCTACGACGAACTGGTCATCGCGCCCGGCTCGATCTCCCGCACCCTCCCCGTCCCCGGCCTCGCCGACTACGCCATCGGCTTCAAGACCGTCGAGGAGGCCATCGGGCTGCGCAACCACGTCATCGAACAGATGGACATCGCCTCCTCCACCCGGGACCCGGGCCTGCGCGACGCCGCCCTCACCTTCGTCTTCGTCGGCGGCGGCTACGCGGGGGTCGAGGCCCTCGCCGAGCTGGAGGACATGGCCCGCTACACCGCGCGGTACTACCACAACATCAAGCCCGAGGACCTTCGCTGGGTGCTCGTGGAGGCCACGCACCGGATCCTGCCCGAAGTGGGCGAGGAGATGGGCACGTACGCGATCCGCGAGCTGCGCGCCCGCAACATCGACGTACGCCTCGACACCCGGCTCGAATCCTGCGAGGACCGCGTGGCCGTACTCAGCGACGGCGCCCGGATCCCCACCCGTACCGTCGTGTGGACGGCAGGCGTCAAACCCGCCCCCGTCCTCTCCGCCACCGACCTGCCCCTCGACGAACGGGGCCGGCTCAGGTGCACCGCCGAACTCACCGTCGAGGGCGTCGAACACGCCTGGGCGGCGGGCGACGCGGCCGCCGTCCCCGACATCACGGCCGGCGAACCCGGCAGGCAATGCGCGCCCAACGCCCAGCACGCGGTCCGCCAGACCAAGGTCCTGGCCGAGAACATCGCCGCCTCCCTACGCGGGCAGCCGCTCAAGGAGTACGCCCACTCCTACGCGGGCTCGGTCGCCTCCCTCGGCCTCCACAAAGGCGTCGCCCACATCTACGGCCGTAAGCTCAAGGGCTACCCCGCATGGTTCATGCACCGCGCCTACCACCTGAGCCGCGTCCCGACCTTCAACCGCAAGGCCCGCGTCCTGGCCGAGTGGACCCTCTCCGGCCTGTTCAAACGCGAGATCGTCTCGCTCGGCTCGCTCGAACACCCGCGTGCCGAATTCGAACTCGCCGCCGCACCCCCGCCCCCGAAGAACGGCCCGAAGCCCGGCTGACACCGATGTCAGTGCGGTCGGTCACACTGGACGTGTGACCATAGGTGGGCTCACACCTGCACAGAGTGACTCAGCACGGCCAACGACACCACGAGGCATACAGATCCGTGAACTTCACCCGTTGGAGCGCCCGGCTCCCCGGCACGCAGCGCCGCACGGCGGCTCGGGGGACCGAAGGCTCCGTGCCCGCGGCCCGCGGTGAGTACGGGCCGCAGCTGGAGCACCTCGCCGCCGACGCCGCCGACGTGCCCGCGCTCGAGGACTTCTCCGTACGCGAGGTCATCGGCCGGCTCCCCGGCCTGGTCGCACTCGCGCACGGCCCCGAGCACCGCATCGCGTACGTCAACGACGCCTACGCCGCCGCCTTCGGCCCCCGGCCCGCCGGGGCGACCGTCGCCGACGCCTGCCCCGAGGCCCACGAACTCGGCCTGCTCCCGCTGATGGACCAGGTCCTGCGCAGCGGCAAGCCCCGGACCGTCAAGTCCCGCAAGACCCAGGACGGCGGCTCGTACACGGTCACCTGCCTGCCCGTCGAGTCCCCGCGCTTCACCGGCGGCGGCGTCCTCGTGCACGCCGCCGACGTCACCGACCACGCCGAAGCCGCCGAGCGGCTGCGCGCCAGCGAGCGCCGCCACCGGGAGACCGCCGTCACCCTCCAGCGCTCCCTGCTCCCCCAGGAGCTGGAGCAGCCCGACGACCTGCGCATCGCCGCCACGTACCAGCCCGGCGGCACGGACGCGGCCGTCGGCGGGGACTGGTACGACGTCATCACCCTCGGGGCGGGCCGCACCGCCCTCGTCATCGGCGACGTGATGGGGCGCGGTGTGCGCGCCGCCGCCGTCATGGGCCAGCTCAGGACCGCCGTGCGCGCCTACGCCCGGCTCGACCTGCCCCCGCACGAGGTGCTCCAGCTCCTCGACGGCCTCGCCGCCGAGATCGACGCCAGCCAGATCGCCACCTGCGTCTACGCCGTGCACGACCCCAACGAAGGCAAGCTCGTCTACGCCTCCGCCGGCCACCTCCCGATCCTCGTCCGCGACGAGGACGGTTCCGTCCGGCGCGCCGAGGACCCCACGGGGCCCCCGCTCGGCACCGGCGGCTGGCTGCACACCTCCGGCAGCATCGCCCTGCCCCCCGGCTCCAGCGCCGTCCTCTACACCGACGGTCTGGTCGAGCGCCGGCGCGAGGACATCGACGAAGGCGTCGCCGCCCTGGAGCGCGCCCTCTCCGGCGCCACCGGCACCCCGCAGGTCGTCTGCGACCGGCTGCTGCGCTCGCTCGGCGTCACCGCCGAGCACGACGACGACGTCGCTGTCCTCGTCGTCCAGCACCCCGCCCGCAAGGGGCCCGACGCCGAGCTGTTCCACAACGCCGGCCTGGAACTCCTCGGCGGCGTCGAGGCCGCTCCCCGCGCGCGTGCCTTCGCCTCGGGTGTCCTCGCCAGCTGGCGCTTCCCCGTCGAGCTGCGCGACCTGGGCGTCCTCGCCACCAGCGAGCTGGTGGCGAACTCCCTGAAGCACGGCACCCCGCCGATGCGCCTGCGCCTGCGCCGCACCGACCGCCGGCTGATCATCGAGGTCACCGACGGCGACGACCATCTGCCGCGCCGCCGCAGAGCGGAGTCGGAGGACGAGGCGGGCCGCGGAATCTCGATCATCGCGACGATCGCCTCGTCCTGGGGAAGCCGCCGCACGCCGGGAGGCGGCAAGGCCGTCTGGTGCGAGTTCGCTCTGCCGGACTGAGCCGCCCGCGGAGCGCGACCGCACCGGGGGCCGGCACAGCCGTCAGGCGGCGAGCGTCTCCTTCTCGGGCCGGTGGCGCGCCACCACCCGCGAGGGCTTGGCGGCGAGCGACGGCTGGTCCTGCTCGGGCGTGAGCCGCCGGCCCAGACGCAGCGCCAGGACGGTGATCCCGAGCGAGAAGAGCACGAAGGTCACGATGTACGGCCCGTGCAGCGCGGCCCCCATGGGCCCGCCGACGGCCGGACCGACGGCCAGCGCCAGCTGCTTGACCAGGGCGAAGGCCGAGTTGTACTGCCCGACCATCGCCTCCGGCGCCAGGTCCGCCACCAGCGGCGCCACCGTCGGCGACAGCATCGCCTCACCGAGACCGAACAGGGCGTACGTGGAGACGAACGCCGCGGTCGCCATGGCCTGGCTGCCGTGCCCGAGGCCCGCGTACCCGGCGATCACCCACGCCACGGTCCAGATCAGACCGACGGCCGCGATCACCCGGCTGCGCCTGCGGCGCTCGACGAACCGCAGCACCACGAACTGGGCGACGACGATGACCGCCGTGTTGGCGGCCAGCGCGATCCCCAGCGTCGACGGCTCGATGCCGGCCGCCTCCGTCCCGTACGCCGCCAGACCCGACTCGAACTGCCCGTAGCAGGCGAAGAACAGCACGAAGCCCAGGACGCACAGCCGGACCATGGCCTTGTGACCCAGGAGCGCGCGGACACCGCCCCCCTTGGACGCGGCCGGCCGGCTGCCCTGAAGGGCGGGCGAACCCGGCACGCGCACGGTCAGCACGATCCCGGCGAGCACCAGGAACATCGCCGCTTCGATCGAGAAGAGAAGAAGGAAGCTGCCGGGCCTGCTCTCGTCGACGAGCTGGCCGCCGATCAGACCACCGACACCGAGTCCGAGGTTCTGCAGGAAGAACTGCATGGCGAAGGAACGGGTCCGGCCGGCCGGGTCCGAGCACCAGACGATCATCGTCGCGAGCGCCGGCTGCATCACGGCCGTACCGGCACCGAGCAGCGCCGCCGCCCCCACGACCGCCGAAACGCTGCCGGCCAGGCCCATGCCCAGCGCACCGAGCGAGGCCAGCACGGCGGCGACCAGAAGGACGGGGACGGGCCCGCGCCGGTCGATGGCGCGCCCGCTGAACGGAAGGACGACGAGTGCGGCCATGGCGAAGACGGCGAGCACGATGCCCGCCGTGGTCGCGCCCAGGTCCCGCACCTGAGCGACATACACATAGAGGTACGGAACGGTGAAGCCGAGCCCGAACGCGCTCAGCGCGCTCCCCGCCTGGATCCGGCGCATCGCTGCACCCATCGCCTTGGTCACACTCACCCACTTCGATAGAGGGTTCAGGCATGTACGCCTGAACCCTGAAGACTTCAACCCTAAAGTTCGATGCTTAACTGTACACATCGAAGGACTTCAACGCCAACGTCGACCGTGGGATACTCCCCGCATGTCCGACACCCCCGAGCAGTCCGGCGCGCGGTCCCTCCAGGAGCCGAGCCTCGACGAGCAGATCGCCGCCTACCAGCGCGAGTTCCGCGACCTCGACCCCCAGGTCGAGAAGGTCGTCTCCGCCCTGGGCCGGCTGAACCGCCGGATGAACGTCGCGTACGGCCGCCAGGTCGCCGACCTCGGCATCAGCAACGCCGAATGGGAGGTCCTGAAGACCCTGGTCCTCTCCGGCGCTCCGTACCGCCTCGGGCCCGGCGAGCTGGCCAAGCGCCTCGGTCTCACCCCGGCCGCGATGACCCATCGCATCGACCGCATGGCGGGAGAAGGTCTGGTCACCCGCGACCGCGACGAGAACAACCGCGTCCGGGTGATCGTGGAGCTCACCGACGAGGGCCGCTCGAAGTGGCTCGAGGCGATGCGCATGGCGACGGACTTCGAGGAGGAGCTCCTCCAGGACCTGTCGACCGAGGAGCGCGGCCTCCTCGGCGAGATGCTGATCCGCCTGCTCAGGCGCGTGGAACACACCCAGCCCGACGCGGGCGGCCGGCTCACCGACCTGGACTGACGGGGCCCCTGGCACGGGCTGTCCGAGCCCCGCCGGGCGAGGGTTGACACGCCCCGCCCGTATCCGTAGTGTTCTCCGAGTTGTCACGGGGCCGGAACGGTTCTGCGACAACCACTCCCGCCGCTGATGCGGCAACTCAACCCAGCACGATCTCCCGACCGGGACGAATTTCGGCATGCCGAAATTCATTTCGACCGACTCGATTATGAGCCGCCCGGGAAATCCGCTAGAGTTTGAGCGTCGGAACGGCCCAACAGCCGCGAGGACAACCCCCTCTGACTGGGAATCAGGCCCGAAAGGATCTGATAGAGTCGGAACCGCCGGAAAGGGAAA